>JBBDWM010000022.1:0-97287 GCA_040902845.1 Acidimicrobiia bacterium | reverse complement strand
CAACCGCGACCGCAAAGCAGCGTCTGACATGTCCGGGAAGACTCGATGACCTACGAGTCCTCATCGTTTCGTTGGTGGTTTCCCGGGCGGACGTGCCCGACTCGGTCGTCGACGCGAAACTCCCCGGGGTCATCCTGGGTGCCGCCGCGTGCGTCGTCGCCTTCTTCGCAGCCGAGAAGCTGGCACTGAGGTCGATCGCGGTTGGCCTTGCGTTGTGTTGCGCCCTCTTCGTCACCGGCGGGCTGGTCGCCGGCGAATGGAACTCGGATGTGGGCACCGACATCTATCACGCACACAAGGCCGCCGGTGCCGCGCTCGTTGCAGGGGAGAATCCCTACACCGATGCGGTCAGGATCCTCAATGGCTCCCCATATGTTCCCGAGGGCACGATCATCGAGGGCTACCCCTATCCGCCGGTCGTAGTGACCACGTACGGGTTGGTCGGCGCCTTCTCGGACCCGAGGTTGGTGTCGACCCTTGCTTGGCTGGCCATACTGGCTTGGACCGGAGCGATGGCACTATCGAGATCGTCCGGCTCCGAGGCGAGCCTCGGAGTGTGTCTGATTCTCGCCACCGCACCGGGATGGCCTCTCCTCTGGTATTCCGCCTGGACTGAGCCGTTGACCTTGCTTCTGTTCCTCCTGGCTCTGGTCGCCTGGCGAAGAGGGCCGCTCATCTCGGGAATTCTTCTCGGACTGGCCCTGGCATCGAAACAGTATCTGCTGCTTCTCACTCCTCTCTTTCTACTTCACCGTGACGAGGACTGGATGAAGCGCCTCATCACCACCGCAGCCACGGTCACCGTGACCTTGTTGCCGGCGGTCTTGATCGACCCCGTTTCCTTCTACAGGGCGACGATCGGGAACCTGGCCGACATCGGTTTCAGACCCGACAGCCAGAGCATCTCCGGTCTGCTGGGGGCGATGGGGATCAATTTTGAACTACCGAAATGGGCTTGGTTGACGGTAGGGCTAGGTGCCGCGACTGTGGTGGGGCTTGGGTCGAGGTCGTCGTCGCTGCTTCTGGGAAGGGCGGGCTTGGCTCTCGGCGTCGCCTTCGCGGTCGGTCTCGCCTTCCCGAACTATTGGTTTCTGATACTCGGACTGATGGCCATCAGCACCATCCTCGATGCTCGGAAGAGCTCGTTGCCGATCGCACCGGCCTGAGGTCGCACCGACGTCTGTTCTTTGATCGAGAACTCAGTGTCGAGGAAAACGACGACACGCCACAAGAATCGCGGTCGCCTGTCTTCGGAGTCGCCTTCTTGTGAACGTGAGTCGGTCCGTGTCCAGTCATTGGACCAACCAGCCAAGTATCCCGTCGTACACAGGTAACACGAAAGCAACACACCACCCGGTCTAGAGCGCGTCGACCGCCGCAGCGTCGTCAGCCAATGAGTCGACGTGCTCCCAACATCCCAAGCCGTAACGACGTCAGCAGAGGACAACGAAAGATTTGCTGTCCGAACTCGACCCTCGGTCTCCTCGATCCCTTGCGGGTCTATGTCGGATCCGTGTAATGACCAGTCAGGTGTCGGAAGGTCACCCGCTCGAGAAAGGCACCGTGCCCACAGCCGATGTCGAGAACGCCTTTCGGGTGAGTTGCATGCCGATCGATAGCGCCCAGGTTGTGATCGAGTTTCCGAGATGGTTCTGTCGTTCGTAGTCCCGTATTCGGAATCAAGGTAATCAGGTGTTGGTTCGATGCTGTTTGATCTACTCGAACCGTCTCTTGACCATCAAGCGAAGAGTCGACGTTGCAGTGTCAACGACATCCATCTTGCTCGCGCCTTCTTTGAGGTCGTATCTGAGGATCAGCGGAGCCTCGCCGAAGATGAGGTCCGGGTTTCGTCTCAACTTGAGGAGAACGTCCACCATCACCTGGAACCCGTCCTGGTCGAAGAAGTACGGATCCTGGCCGGTCACCTCCTGGAGCAAGCCTGCGCGATAGGCCCGGTAGCCGCTGGTGTAATCCTTGATCCCACGAATCGGGAACATGAGCCTGAAAAGGAGTCCCGCAAGTCGGCTCAACACCCGACGGTGGACGGGAACCCCACGCACCCGGCTACCGGGGGCGAATCGCGAAGCCACGACCACATCATGTCCCTCCCTGATCATTCGAACCATGCGAAGGATCAACTCGGGAGTATGCGAATTGTCGGCATCGAGCGTGATGATGACGTCACTGGGCTGAGCGATCATGCATGCCCATTCCAAGCCATCTCGGAGAGTGGCACCCAAGCCGAGATTCGTTTCGTGCCGGCGAACCTGCAAAGGAAGCTTGTTGCCCCACTGTTCGGCAACTTCATGGGTCTTGTCAGTGGACCCGTCATCAACGATCAGGATCTCGAAGCGGAGGTTGGCATCCTCCATCGCCCCATCGATGCGTTCTAGCAGATGTGGGAGGTCGAGCTCCTCGTTGAACGCCGGCAGCACGATCCAGATCTTCATGCGCTTCGATCAGATAGTTGGAGGCTCACATCTCGCCAGACTGTATCCCCAAAATCGGTCCACCTGGGTTCATCGTCACCGATCCCCATGGTCTGAAGGAGGGTGACGGGCGAGCCTAGCAACGAACAAGTGTTCGCCCCTGATCTGGATTACACTGCCGTAACTCAGGCGACCAGGCGGAGCGTTGTCCACCGACTCGATCCTCATCAGGGGCGCCCGTGAGAACAATCTGAAGAACCTCACGGTCGAGCTGCCTCGCAACCAACTCATCGTCTTCACGGGGCTCTCCGGTTCGGGGAAGTCCTCGCTGGCGTTCGACACCATCTACGCCGAGGGCCAGCGTCGGTATGTCGAATCGTTGTCGGCCTACGCCCGCCAGTTCCTGGGTCAGATGGACAAGCCCGACGTCGACTTCATCGAAGGACTGTCACCGGCCATCTCCATCGATCAGAAGACGGCGTCCCGCAACCCGCGTTCCACCGTGGGCACGGTCACCGAAGTCCATGACTATCTCCGGTTGCTCTACGCCCGGATCGGGATCGCCCATTGCCCCAACGACGGAACCCCTGTCGAACGGCAGACCCCCCAACAGATCGTGGACCGGATCCTCGAACTGGAAGAAGGGACCCGGTTCCAGGTGCTGGCCCCGGTGGTGCGAGGACGGAAGGGCGAGTACGAGGGCCTGCTCTCGGATCTGGCCAAGCAGGGCTTCGCCCGGGCCCGGATCGACGGCGAGGTGTATGAGCTCACCGAGGAGATCAAGCTCGATCGGTACTACCAGCACACCATCGAAGTGGTGGTCGACCGTCTCGTCCGTAAGGAGGGGATGACTCAACGTCTCACCCAGTCCCTGGAGACGGCACTGACCCTGACCGATGGTGTGGCCGACATCGAGATCGAAGGCGGTCCCACCCTCACCTTCTCCCAGCATCTGGCCTGTTTGAAATGCGGACTCAGCTTCGAGGATCTTCAACCCCGGAACTTCTCGTTCAACAGCCCCTACGGGGCGTGTTCGGAATGCTCGGGGATCGGCACCAGGTACCAGGTCGACCCCGAGTTGGTGATCGCCGATCCCGACCTCTCGATGAACGAGGGAGCGGTTTCGATGTGGGCCTCCAACCGGATGCGTTACTACTACCGGCTGTTGAGCGGGCTGGGCGAGGTTTTCGGCTTCTCGATGGACACTCCGTGGAAGGATCTCTCCGAGGAGGTCAAGGAGAAGATCCTCTACGGGACCGGGGAGGACAGGATCACGGTCCAGTACACCAACCGCTTCGGGCGGAAACGTCAGTGGACGACGACCTTCGAAGGTGCGGTCCCGTTCCTCACCCGGCGTCACGAGTCGGCCGAGTCCGATTCCGCCCGGGAGTACTACCAGGAGTACATGGCCCAGGTCCCCTGCGACGGCTGCAATGGGGGGCGGCTCAACCCGGTGACGCTCGCGGTGACCATCGCTGGTCGCAACATCGCACAGGTCTCCGATCTCAGTCTCGGCGATGCCGAGGAATTCTTCGAGCGGCTCGAGATGACTGAGCGAGAGGCCAAGATCGCAGAGCGGGTGCTCAAAGAGGTGCGAGCCCGGATCAGGTTCCTCCTCGACGTCGGACTCGACTACCTGACCCTCTCCCGCTCGGCGGCGACCCTGGCCGGGGGCGAGGCGCAGCGGATCCGGCTGGCGACCCAGATCGGGTCCGGTCTAGTGGGCGTCCTCTACATCCTCGACGAGCCTTCCATCGGGCTGCATCAGCGTGACAACGAGCGTCTCATCGAGACCCTGATCCGGCTTCGTGACCTCGGCAACACCCTCATCGTCGTCGAGCACGACGAGGCCACCATCAGGGTGGCCGACCACATTGTCGACATCGGCCCCGGCGCCGGAGAGCACGGAGGGGACATCGTGGCCCAGGGCACCATCGAAGACATCATGAGACAGCCCGACTCCATAACCGGTGACTATCTGGCGCGACGACGTCAGATCCCGGTCCCGTTCCTGCGACGGTCGGGGAATGGCGAGGCGATCCGGGTGCTGGGGGCAACCGAGAACAACCTCCAGGGAATCGACGTCGAGTTCCCGCTCGGGGTGTTCACCGCGGTAACCGGTGTCTCCGGCTCAGGGAAGTCGACCTTGATCGAGGAGATCCTCTGGAAGACCCTGGCCAACCGGGTGAACCGGGCCCGGGTGGTCCCTGGCCGGCACAAGAAGGTGGAAGGGATCGAGCACATCGACAAGGTGATCGACATCGACCAGTCACCGATCGGCCGCACCCCGCGCTCCAACCCTGCCACCTACACCAAGTTGTTCGACCACATCCGCGCCCTCTACTCCCAGACCGCCGAGTCCCGGGCCCGCGGCTACCAACAGGGGAGGTTCTCCTTCAACGTCAAGGGTGGGCGCTGTCAGTCGTGCTCCGGTGATGGGACGATCAAGATCGAGATGCACTTCCTTCCCGACGTCTATGTGCCATGCGAGGTGTGCGGCGGGAAGCGGTACAACCGGGAGACCCTCGAGATCCTGTGGAAGGGCCACAACATCTCCGAGATCCTGGAGATGTCGGTGGAGGAGGCTCTCGGACTCTTCGAGAACCAGCCCAAGATCGTGCGCATCCTCCAGACCCTCTTCGACGTGGGCCTGGGCTACGTGAGGCTGGGCCAGCCGGCGACCACCCTGTCCGGTGGCGAGGCGCAGCGGATCAAGCTGGCGTCGGAACTGGGCAAGCGCTCAACCGGGCGCACCTTCTACATCCTCGACGAGCCGACCACCGGTCTCCATTTCGAGGACATCCGCAAGCTGCTCCAGGTGTTGCAGCGTCTCGTCGACTCGGGGAACACGGTGGTGGTGATCGAGCACAACCTCGATGTGGTCAAGTCGGTGGACTACGTGATCGACCTCGGGCCCGAGGGTGGCAGCGGCGGGGGAAGAGTCATTGCAACTGGAACTCCCGAGGAGGTGGCCCAGGTGGGGGAGAGCTACACCGGCAAGTTCCTCCGCGACCTGGTCGGAGGGTGAGCGGCTAAGCCTCAACGTCGATTCCACTGCTGCCGATCAGAATGGTGTCAATGCGGCGTGAACATCGTCTCGAGGTGGTGATTGTCTCAGCCATCGTCCTGTTGACGGCCTTCTACGTCCGCGACGAGTACATCCCACCTTGGGCCGAGCGCAATCTGGAGCTGGCCGAGGAGAAATGGGACTTGCCGGTCTCGGACGTGGGCCCCTGGTTCTCGGCCTGGACCCAGGGTGACGGGCAGGCGTACGCCGTGATCGCCTCGGACCCCCTCGGTTTGGAGTTGGGCGACGAACTGAGAGACCCCGGCTATCGCTATCAGCGGGCCGGCTATTCGTGGCTGGTGTGGATCGGGAGTGGGGGTCAGTCCGGCCTGATCCCTTACGCCATGGCTGCCGTCGGTGGTCTGGCGGTGATCGGGGCCTTGGTCCTCGCCATCTCTCTGCGCAAACGTCTTGGCCCGTTCGCGTGGTTCCTGGTCCTCAACCCGGCTCTCTACATCGGTTTCGGTGGGGACACCGCCGAACCGCTCGCCATCCTGTTTCTCGGTTTGGCGCTGGCTTCGAGTAGCCCGTGGGCGGGGGTGGCCCTCGGTGTGACTCGACCCGACTACCTCGTCGCTCTCCTCGGTCGATCGAGAACCTTCGCCTTTGGGGTGGCGGCGGCGGTGCTTCTTGTCGGATATGCCGGATTCCGCTTCGGGTTTGGAACTTTGCTTCCGGAGGGAGCGAGGCTTTTTGGCTTGCCGTTGGCGGGCTATCTCGAGAGCCCTTCACTGGCCGGATGGGTGCTGGCTGTCCTGGCCTTGGTGACGGTGGCTATGGGCGTCCATTTTCGGAACTGGACCTGGGCTGTGGTCGGTCTCTATGTCCTTTGCTTCTCGTACACGGTGGTGCTCGATCCGGTCAACGCCTGGCGGGCGGCGGGTCTGATGCCGGTGCTCTGGGCGTTCGGCCCTCGGATGGTGAAAACTCAGGGGTTAATTGAGCCCGAGGGCTCACCAGTGGCTGCTGTCGCCTGATCAGCCTCGGGTCTGCCGAAGGAGAGAACGATGAGCACCGCCAGCGGAGCGAAGGCGCGTGCCGCGTTGTTACCGAAGTCCCAAACCCAGTTCGACGAGATCAGAGCCAGACCGGTCCAGCCGAGGATCGGCCACCGCAGCCAGGTTTTCTTCCCGATGCCGATGATGAGACCTGCGAGCACCGTGACCAGGCCGAAACCGAGATAGGTCAACTCCTCGACCTCGAGGTTGGTCCAGTTGGCGGTGGCGTCGACCAGACCCATGAACGGCAGAGCCGTGTTGCCCCTGCCGGTGAAGCCGTCTCCCAGGGTGATGGTCAGCCACGTCATCCAGGCGAGGAGGACCAGCAACGAGATGCCGCCCAGCACCCACCGCTTCCGGTCCCGGCCCATGGCCAGGCCGATCGGCGTCACTACGAAGACGTCTTTGGCCAGGGTGGAGAGGGCAAAGCTGACAGCTGGCAAGGCGAGTCTGGCCCCCAGCGTCATCAGCCCCACCATCATCAGGGCGAGCGCCAGGGTGTCAGAGGTGAGGAGACGTACCGAGAGCCACACCCCCGGGTTTAAGAGCACGGAGAGGGCGGCCCATTCGCTGATCCCGACCCGGGTGGCAACAGCGGCGGTGGCCCCCGATGCGACCGCGGCGGATGCGATGGTGACGGCGATCATCCCGATCAACAACGGGGTCCCCTCCAACAATCCGAATCCCGACGCCAGCAGCGGATAGAGGATGCGGCGGTAGCGGTAACCGGCGTGGTCGAGAAGCGGACCGACCTCGTCACCACTCAGATCCAGCGCGATGGCGTAGTAGATCTGACCGTCATGGCCGGGGCCAGGGGCGAGGGGGATGTCCCCGAGCTCGGCCTCGATGAGGGGCCGGACGTCGCTGGTCTCACCAACCTGGAGCAGGCCCTCCACCCCGCCCACGGCAGCTGACTGGGCCCAGAGGAGAATCGCCGAGGCCACGGCGCCGATCACGGCCCATCTGATGAATGCGGAACGAGCGGACACTCCGGGATCAGTTTGTCATAGCCTGCGGTCGGATTCTCGGCTCAACGTCTGCGCAGACCTGCCGATGTAGCCTGACACCGATTTGGAGGGCTCCGACTTGTCAGACACATCCCTGTTGGGATTTGACGGCTTTCCCGAACTCGACGGCAAGCATGCCGTGGTCATGGGCGGTGCCGGGTTTCTCGGCTCACACATCTGCACCAGGTTGATGGACTCGGGGACAAGAGTCACCTGTATCGACAACCTGATCACAGGGAACGCCGCGAACGTCTCCCATCTCATGGAGGACAAGCGCTTCCGCCTCATCGATTACGACGTCACCGACTTCATGCACGTGTCCGGCGACGTCGACTACGTCCTCAACTTCGCCTCTCCCGCCTCACCGGTCGACTATCTGAAATGGCCGATCCACACCCTCAAGGTAGGCGCATTCGGGACCCACAAGGGCCTGGGGCTGGCGCTCGACAAAGGTGCGGTGTTCTTCCTCGCCTCCACCTCGGAGGTCTACGGCGACCCCCAGGTCAACCCCCAACCGGAGAGCTATTGGGGCAACGTCAACCCGATCGGCCCCCGGGGGGTCTACGACGAGGCGAAGCGGTTTGCCGAGGCGCTGACCCTCGCCTACAACCGTGAGCACGGTCTCCAGACCCGAATCGTGAGGATCTTCAACACTTACGGTGTTCGTATGAGACCCGATGACGGGCGCGCGGTTCCGGCCTTCTTCAAGGCCGCGCTCGAGAACCGGCCGCTTCCGGTGTTTGGGGATGGTTCGCAGACTCGGTCGTTGTGTTACGTCGACGACGAGGTGGAGGGGATCCTTCGCCTTCTTCTCTCCAACGAAGTGGAGCCGGTCAACATCGGGAATCCTGAAGAGGTGACCATGGTGGAGCTGGCCGAGGCGGTGCAGGACGTCGTGGGCAACCACCCGGGGATCGAGTTCCACCCCTTGCCCACCGACGACCCGATGGTGCGACGCCCCGACACCACCAAGGCCGAGGCGGTACTCGGTTGGAAGGCACAGATCCCACTCCGAGAGGGACTGGAACGGACCCTCCCCTGGTTCAAGGAAGTCCTCGGCTACTAACCCCCGTTCCCCGTAATTGGGACGAACAGGTGTCATATTCGGACCTGTGGGTCCCAATTAGGTTGAGGACTCACTCGTTCGCGGGGGGAGAAATGGTCGTTGAAGTCAGAAACCGGGCACAATCCCGGCCATGTCGTGGCCTGAGATGGGGGAGTGGTGGCTCACCGAACTCGAGGGCGACGCTGCCTATGAGTCGGTTGTCACACCGATGCTGCTCGACATCCTCCAGCCGGTTGCGGGTGCTCTCTATCTCGACCTGGGTAGTGGTGAGGGGCGGGTGATGCGAACCGTCCTCGAATACGGAAGCCGGGTCCACGGTGTCGAGATGAACAAGGTCCTGGCGTCCCGGTCGAGGGCGATCGGGCCGACTGTGATCGCACAACTTCCCGACCTCTCATTCCTACGACCCGATTCCTACGACGGGGCGTATTGCGTCCTGGTCCTGGAGCATGTCCCGGATCACACGGCGTTCTTCGCCGCCACTGCCTCGGTGGTGAAGCCGGGCGGGCGCTTGGCCCTCGTCATCAATCATTCGGTCTGGACCGCACCGGGATCGACCCCGATAACCGACAGCGACGGGGAGGTCCTGTGGCGTCCCGGGGACTATCTCTCGGAAGGGTTCTCTGACGAACCCGCCGGTGAGGTCACGGTCAGATTCCATCATCGACCGATCAGCTCTTTGCTCAACGCGGCGGCGAGTGTCGGATGGAGTCTCGAGCGAATGGTCGAGACTCCCCATCACGAGCTAGGCGACCAGGCCGGCATCCCCCGGCTCATGGCTTGTCGATGGCGTCTGACTCCCTAGACGCAAACTCACTAGTGCGGGATATCCTGTTGCCTATGTCAGATCGATATTCCCAGGACGGGGCGACTGAGTCCCGCTCACCGGTTGCGGTGCCAGGCGATCAGGCTTGGTTCTGGTCCGAGCGATGGCAGCGGATGGAACGGGAAAGCCGATCACGATTTCGAGACCGGAAGAGTGCTTGAAGCCGACTCTCTCGACCAGTTGCTGCTCGCCTTGGGGGAGTAAGCACCGAATCGGTGGTCACAGGGTCTTCCAAAGCCCGTGATCGAAGACCGCCGGTCGCTTCTACCCTGAGGTGGTGTTCGAGCGGCCGCAGCCTTCCGATATCCCGGACCAACCCGGGGCCTATCTGTTCCGTGACCAGCACGGGAAGGTGATCTACGTCGGCAAGGCCAAGTCGTTGCGGAGCCGGGTCTCCTCCTACTTCGGGGTCGGGCTGCATCCACGCACCCAGGCCATGGTGGACAACGCACGGACGGTGGAGTGGATCATCACCGAGTCCGAAGTGGCGGCGATCATGCTCGAGTACTCGCTGATAAAGCGAAACCGCCCGCGTTTCAACATTCGGCTGGTCGACGACAAGTCCTATCCCTATCTCGCTATCACTCGGAGCGACGAATGGCCCCGGGCCCGGGTGCTCCGAGGTGCCAAGCGAAAGGGATACGAGTACTTCGGCCCCTACGCCCACACCTACTCCATCCGCAAGACCCTCGACCAGCTGTTGCGCACCTTTCCGGTCCGCACCTGCTCCGACTCCCTCTTCAAGCGTCAAGAGGCCCAGGGACGCCCCTGTCTCCTGTTCCATATCGAGAAGTGCTCCGGGCCCTGCATCGGGGAGGTGACCCCTGGGGATTACGCCCAGATGGTGGACGGGCTCGCCAGATTTCTCAAGGGTGACACCGAAGGGGTGGTGGCCGATCTCGAGGACCGGATGTGGCAGGCGTCTGAGCGTCAGGAGTTCGAGCTGGCGGCTCGCAACCGGGACCGCATCGACGATGTGAGGCGTGCCCTGCTCCGCCAGGAGGTCGTCACCGAGCGGCCCGAGGACTTCGACCTGATCGCCTTCCATGGCGACGACCTGGAGGCGGCGTTCCAGATGCTCCACGTCAGGCGGGGCCGGGTAGTGGGTCGGAGAGGGGTGGTGGTCGATCGGGTCGAGGAGCTGACCGACGCCGAGTTGATGGGCCGGGTCATCCGCCAGCTCTACGGCGACGAAGCGCCTCCAAGAGAGGTTCTGGTGTCGATCGCACCCACCGAGATCGAGCTGCTCACCGAATGGCTCAGCACCTCCCGGGGCTTTCGCGTTGACCTGCGCGTGCCCCAACGTGGCGCCAAGCGTCGTTTGATGGAAACGGCGTCCACCAACGCCGCCGAGGCCTTCGGTCGTCATCGGCTGAGGCGGCATCGTGATCACAACGCCCGGGCCCGGGCGTTGCACTCCCTCCAGGAGGTCCTGGATCTGCCGGTGGCGCCGCTCCGGATCGAGGCATACGACGTCTCAACCCTGCAAGGCACGAACACAGTTTCCTCCATGGTCGTTCTCGAGGATGGAATCCCGAAGCGCTCGGACTATCGGCGTTTCAGGATCAAGACCATCCAGGGCCAGGACGACTACGCCTCCATGGAGGAGACCCTCCGTCGTCGATTCAAGGCCTATCTCGCCGAACGGGACAGACCTCTCCCAGAGCAGGGGAGGTTCTCCTATCCACCCTCGTTGGTGCTCATCGATGGCGGCCCCGGACAGCTGGGACGGGCGGTCAAGGTCCTCGATGAGCTCGACTTGAACATACCCGCCATCGGTCTCGCGAAACGGATGGAAGAGGTCTACTTGCCGGGGATGCCTGACCCGATCCGCATCCCTCGTGACGCCGAAGCCCTATATCTCCTACAACAAGTGAGGGATGAAGCGCACCGTTTTGCCATCACTTATCACCGCCAGCTCCGATCGAAGTCGATGGTCGATTCGGTGCTGGACGAGGTGCCTGGCATCGGCCCCAAACGCAAGCGAGAGCTGATCCGCCGCTTCGGATCCTTGAAGAAGATTCGTGAGCTCGGGGCCGACGATTTGGCAGAAGTGGTCCCGAAGAACGTGGCCGTCTCTCTGTACGCTGCGCTGCACAACTGATCGAGAACCCGATGGAGCTGGCACCAACCGATCACCCACACGTCCTGGTGGTCACCGGGATGTCGGGCGCGGGACGATCGTCCGCCGGCAACATCCTCGAAGACATGGGTTACACCGTCATCGACAACCTTCCGCCGCGTCTGTTGGCTCTAGCCGCCCAGTCCCATGACATGCCGCGGCTGCACAAGCATCTGGCGGTGGTCATCGACTCCCGAGGTGGCCTCGAGATGGACGAGTTGCGGACAGCCATGGACGAACTGGCCCGAGAGGGGGTGTTGACCAGGGTGGTGTTCCTCGACGCCGAAGACGACGTGATCGTCAGTCGATACGAGGAGAACAAGCGGCCTCATCCGCTGGGTCTGGCAACCATCTCTGACGCGATCAGCGCGGAAAGGGAGTTGTTGGCCAGCCTGCGCGAATCGGCGGACGTCATCGTTGACACCTCCAACCTGAATGTGCACGAACTGCGGGAGCGTCTCAACACCCAATTCAGCGAAGAGGACATGACCCGGCCGATGCGCGTCTCGATCCGATCCTTTGGCTTCAAATACGGGACCCCGCGTGATGTCGACCTGCTGCTCGATGTCCGCTTCCTCCCCAACCCGTACTGGGTCTCCGAATTGCGTGAGCTGAGAGGGACCGATGAGCGTGTCGCCGAGTATGTGCTTCAGGACGAGAACGCCAAGGAGTTCGTCGACCGCATCGATGACCTCTTGAAGTTCCTCATCCCCCGGTTCGAGGCAGAGGGGAAGTCATATCTATCAGTGGCCATCGGCTGCACCGGAGGCCACCACCGCTCGGTTGCCATCTCCGAGGAATTGGGTCGGCGGCTGGAACAGCATGATGTGAAGGCGGCGGTGCGTCACCGCGACATCAACCGGTGAGACCGGAAACCGCGGTCGCCCTGGAGCCGCTGCTCCTCGACCCGGACGGCCCGATCGTTGTCGCCATCGGCGGGGGGCACGGCCAGGCCGCGGCGTTGGAGGCGATCCAGTGTTACGCCGGTGAGATCTCGGCCCTGGTGTCGGTAGCGGATGACGGCGGTTCGTCGGGACGGCTATCGGATCTGGGGATGCCACCGCCGGGGGACGTGCGCAGATGTCTCCTGGCGCTCACCCCCGAGCCTTCGTTGTGGTCCGAGCTCTTCGCCCACCGGTTTCGGGGCGGTGATGTTGCCGAGCACTCCCTCGGCAACCTGATCCTGGCTGCCCTCACCGATCTGTTCGGGGACTTTGAATCCGCAGTGGCCACGGCGGAGCGGATGTTGGGCACGTTGGGCACGGTCATCCCGGTTGCGGATCACCCCGTCGTGCTCGAGGCGACGATCGACGGGAAGCTGGTGGTGGGACAGGGCAACATTTCGAAGACCGCCGGCGACCTGACCGAGCTCCATATCGAGCCACGGGACGTGGTTGCTACCCGACGCGCCCTCGCCGCGGTCGCCGTGGCCGACCAGATCGTGATCGGACCCGGCAGCCTCTACACCTCGATCATCTCGGCCTTCAAGGTGAACATGCTCGCTCCCGCAATCATGGGCGCCGATGCCCAGCGGGTCTTCGTGCTCAACCTCGTCACCCAGGACGGGGAGACGTTGGGCATGGACGGGGCGGCCCATCTCGATGCGATGGCCACCCACGCCGGGGTAGCCGGACCCGGGATTGTCGTGGTGCATGACGGGGTTCTCGATGTGCCCGAAGGTCACGATCAGGTGAGTCTCGATGTCGAGGAGGCGGCCCGGCACGGGTGGAGGGTGGTTGTTGCCGACGTAGCCGACGAATGGGCAGACTGGCCGACGCACGACCCGCTGAAGCTTGGAAGGGTGCTCGAAGAGTTGGCCATCACCGAGGAATGACCACGATGTCACTGTATCTGACGCTGGACGATGTGGACGTGAACGGGCTCGCCGTGCTGGTGCGGTCCGATCTCAATGTGCCCCTCGATGGGGGAGCGGTTGCGGATGATTTTCGGATCGAAGCCGCCTTGCCCACTCTGGAGCGTCTGGTGGATTCGGGGGCCAGAGTCACGGTCTGCTCCCACCTGGGGCGACCGGAGGGAGTCGATCCCGCCTTCTCCCTGCGCCCGGTGGCGCAGCGTATGGGGGAGCTCTCCCAGAAGACAGTCGCCTTTGAGGACGAGGGCGAAGCTCAGATCAGGGTCCTGGAGAACACCAGATTTCTTTCCGGGGAGACCAAGAACGACCCCGTTCTGGCCGATCGACTCGCCACCGGCGTCGATCTCTTCGTCCAGGATGCGTTCGGAAGTGTGCATCGAGCCCACGCCTCCACGGTCGGGGTGGCGGAGAGGGTCAAGTCGGTCGCCGGGCCGCTGCTCGACGCCGAGTTGAAAGCGCTGGGGAGGTTTCTGGAGGAACCGGAGCGGCCCTACTCGCTGATCCTGGGAGGCGCCAAGATCTCGGACAAGCTCGCTGTGATCGAAAACCTTCTTCCCCGGGCCGATGCCATCCTCGTGGGCGGGGGCATGTGCTTCACCCTCCTCGCGGCTAAGGGGATCGAGGTCGGGAATTCACTGGTGGAGCCGGACATGATCCCGACGGCCAAGAAGCTGCTCGAAGGCTACGACGAGGAGAAGATCATCCTTCCCTCAGATGTGGTGGTGGCACCGGAATTCAAGGCGGATTCCCCTGCGGAGACTGTCTACGTTCGTCACATTCCCGAAGGCACCATCGGTCTCGACATCGGGAAGGAGACGGGGGCGATTTTCGCCGGTGTGATCCGTGACTCGAACACCGTCTTCTGGAACGGCCCCATGGGTGTCTTCGAATGGGAGAGGTTCCGAGCGGGCACCGAACGTGTGGCCCATGCGATGGCGGAGACTTCGGGGTTCACCGCTGTGGGTGGCGGCGACTCGGTGGCGGCGCTTCGGATGCTCGGGCTCCAGGGTGAGGTCGACCACGTTTCGACCGGTGGCGGCGCCGGCCTCGAACTGCTCGAGGGCCGGATTCTCCCCGGTGTCGAGGTGCTGGGAAGATGGGTGCAATGACCGAATCCAAGAAGCTGATGGTCGGCAACTGGAAGATGAACGCCACCCATCTCGAGTCGATTCAGATGGTCCAAAAGCTCTCCTACCGTTTGGAGCCGAAGGACTTCGAGCGAGTCGAGGTGGTGGTGGCCCCCCCGTTCACCTCGCTGCGCTCGGTCCAGACCGTCATCGAGGCCGACCGGTTGTGGATCCGACTTGGCGCCCAAGACGTGCACTGGGAGGAATCGGGCGCCTTCACCGGGGAGATCTCCGCTCCGATGCTGGCCAAGCTGTCGGTCCAGCATGTGATCGTGGGCCATTCCGAGCGTCGTCAGCTGTTCGGCGAGACCGATGAGACGGTGAACAAAAAGGTGCGGGCGGTGTCGGGCGCTGGGATGCGACCCATCATTTGTGTGGGTGAGACCCTCGACCAGCGTGAGGCCGCGGAGGCGGAGCAGGTGGTGATCGGACAGGTCGTTGCCGCACTCAACCGGATCGACGTGGAGGTGATTGCCGGCGCGGCCATCGCCTACGAGCCGATTTGGGCGATCGGAACCGGTCGTACCGCCTTGCCGGATGACGCCGGTCTCATGGCGGAGACCATCCGATCGACGGTTGCCGACCGGATTTCGAGTGAGGGTGCTTCGGGGATGCGCATTCTCTACGGTGGATCGGTGAATGCGGGCAACATCAAGGACTTCATGGTGAAGGGCGAAATCGACGGCGCGCTAGTTGGTGGGGCGTCCCTCGACCCCGACAACTTCGCTTCGATTGTCAGGTATTGGATGTGAGCTATCAGCTGATCCTGTTGCGACACGGCGAGTCGACGTGGAACCAGGAGAACCTGTTCACCGGTTGGACCGACGTCGGGCTCACCGCTCGGGGAGAGGACGAGGCCAGGACTTCGGGGCGTCTGCTGCTCGACGAAGGGCTCCAGCCCGACATCCTTCACACTTCGGTCCTGGTGCGTGCGATACGGACCGCCGAGATCGCGTTAGAGGAGATGAGTCTGCAGTTTCTTCCGGTGCGACGGTCGTGGCGACTCAACGAGCGTCATTACGGCTCGTTACAGGGTCTGGACAAGAAGGAGACAGCAGCCCTTCACGGGAGCGAGCAAGTGTTGTTGTGGCGACGCAGCTACGACATCCCACCGCCGGCCCTCGATCCCGACGACGACCGCCACCCGGCCCACGATCCCCGATATGCGGCCCTGGCCCCGGACCTGCTCCCTGCCACCGAGTGCCTCGCCGACGTGGTGACCCGGATGCTTCCTTACTGGCACGACGTCATCGTCCCCGACCTGAGGGCCGGGATGACCCCTCTGATCGTGGCCCACGGCAACTCGATGCGAGCCCTGGTCAAACATCTAGACGAGGTCAGCGACGAGGAGATCGTGGATCTCAACATCCCCACCGGAGTGCCCCTGGTCTACGAACTGAATAACGAGCTCCGCCCGATATCCAGCCGCTATCTCGGCGACCCCGAAGCCGCCAAAGCCGCAGCCGAGGAAGTAGCCCGCCAAGCCGGCTGAACGACACATTCCTCCCCCAAGAGCGAGGCGACGTTGGGGAAGGTGGCGCCGTAGGCGTCGGAGGGGGCACACCTGACGAGTGACTGCGTGACAGTCAGCCCGCCCTGGTAAAGTTCGGCTGTCATCCGGAGGACCGGATGGCTTCCTCAAATATCGGATAGGCAATGGCCGTCGTCGAAGCAATCGCAATCGTCATCCATGTGATCCTCTCCCTGGCTGTGGTCGCCTTGATCCTGCTCCACTCTGGCAAGGGGGGAGGCCTGTCGGACGTGTTCGGTGGCGGCATGTCCACATCGAATCTCGGCGGATCCACGGTTGTGGAGCGAAATCTCGACCGTCTCACCGTGTTGGTCGGGGTTCTCTTTGGCGTCAGCACGTTCGCGCTGACCTTCCTCTTGAGCTAGGGCCGGCGATACACTCGCCCGACTCCTGTCGGAGTGGCGGAATTGGTAGACGCGCCAGGTTGAGGGCCTGGTGGAGCATGGCTCTGTGGGGGTTCGAGTCCCCCCTCCGACACCGCAAACCTGAGACGGGAGCGAGGAGGATCACGCCATGCCGGTACAGCTCAACCACACGATCGTCAGCAGTCGCGACAACAAGGCCTCGGCCGACTACCTCGCGGAGATCCTCGGCAGCCCCGCGCCCGTCTCGGTGTTCGGCACTTTCCAGGAGATCGCCCTCGACAACCGCGTCAGCCTCGACTTCATGTCGACCGACGGCACGATCACGCCCCAGCACTATGCCTTCCTCGTCACCGAGGCCGAGTTCGACGAGATCTTCGCCAGGGTCGAAGGGCGCGGGTCGACCTACTGGGCCGACCCGGGCCAGAACGCGCCCGGCGAGATCAACCACCACGATGGCGGCCGCGGGTTGTACTGGGAGGACCCCGACGGCCACCTGCTGGAGATCATCACCCGGCCGTACGGCAGCGCCAGGTAGGCCCGCGCCGCCATCCACTCGCTGAACAGTTTCAAGGTCACCGGTCTCGACGGCGTCCTGCTCGAAAGTGTCAAGGGGCTCTGTCTTCCTGGTTCAACATCGACTAGTCGAACGGGTAAAGGAGGTCTCGTATGACCACCAGTACCGGTGATGGACACATTCATTTCTTTCTAACCAAGCCCTTCGGGCGCTGGTCGGTTACCTCGGTCGTGGTATTCGGGGTTGGTCTATTAGCCATGCAGTTCGCCGTTGCCTTGGGGAAGGAGGGGGGCGAGACCTTCTTCGACAACTGGTGGCTGAGCGGACCGGCATTTGTTGCCGGGGCTGCTGCGTTCTCTGCGCTGGTGAGCGGGGTCGTTGCGATGATCCGCGAGCATGACCGGTCGATCGGGGTGATCCTCTCGACCTTGCTGGGGCTACTCGTCGCCTTCTTCATCACCGGCGAAATCCTGGCCGCCCACTAGGTCAAGGTGGCCTCAGACCCGAGTCGGCAGACGTTGCTACACGAGGCCTCGTGCCGCCCAAGCCCGGGCCGTCAGCAAGAAAGGTGCTGCTGGCATCATCTCGCGGCATTGTTCACGAAGCTGTGCTCGCCGCTTGGCGTCGAGACCAGCCGTGTAGTCGCCAGCAGGGCCGACGCCGAGCGTGAACGGCTCCCACCATTCGTCGAAGCTTGGATGCTCGACGTTCACCGTGAGAACGCACTCCTCGATTCCGTTCAGCCCGGCTGCTTGGAACAGCTGTGCAAGGTGACCCTCGCTGGCACCGGCAAGCTGTGACTGGTCCTCGGCGTCTGGATCAAGCTCCCGCGCCGCCTCCCAGAACAGGCCGAGCGGTCCCTGGCCGCCTGCATGATCCCAAACACACGCAGCCACGACACCATGTTTGCGCGTCACGCGCGCCATCTCGCTAAGTCCCACGATGGGGTGTGTCATGAAGTGAACGACGAGTTGTGCCAAAGCGGCGTCGAACGCCTGATCTGCAAACGGCAGCTGCTCGGCCGCGGCGCGTCGCACGCTGACCCCGGGGTAGCGCTCTTGGGCTGCTGCAACGAAGGTTTCTGAAGGATCGACGGCTGACACGGCGCCCGGTCCCAGCCTCCTGACTAGCTCGCCCGTGAGTGCGCCTGGGCCGGATCCGACGTCGAGCACCACCTGACCAGCCTCCACCCCGGCGAAATCGGCGAGCTGGGGGGCAAGCGGCATTGAATACCGGCCCATGAATCTGTCGTACGCATCAGCCCCAATGGTGAAGCTCACCGGCGGAATCTACGCTTTCAATCCGCCACGCCGTACTCAGGTGCTTTAAGACAGCGTGAGACGGTCGTCTCGAAGTTTCCCGGAGTCCACCTGATATGTGAGTCGAAACGTCACCGTCGTCCCAAGACGCTGCGGTCAATCGTTGCCGGTGCTCTCCTGGTGATGGTCCCAGCGTGGGGGGCTTCGAGTGGACCTGACTCCTCGGTCACCGGCGGGACTTCGTCGAACGCTGCCGGAGCCGGATCACCGACTTCGGCATCTGGGTCGAGCTACTCCGAGGACGACATCGAATACCAGCTCGCCGGTGTCGACGAAGGCGGTTATGTCGATCCGAACAGCGCGGGGATCACCCGATATGACCGAGTCCTCGATCAGTTGGAGACCAAGTGTGGCGACCCTCGGAGGATGTTGGGTGATATGGCGGTTCGCTCGGTCCAGCTTCTTGCCGAGGAGGGGATTGGCGCAACCGCCCTTGAGATGCTTGAGGCACTAACACAGTTATTCCGCCAGAACTCGGCCCACAGGACAGCTGCTCTGACGTCGTTGCGACCCTTATCGTCATGCTGCTGGGTTAGAACCCCAGAGCCGGTCCTCAATGCAACTTCTTACCCCAAGGATCATTGTCCCCCTCCTCGCCATGTTCCCAGCACCCCGACCAAGGAGGCCCACGCGGTCGACTTGTGCCCTCGTGGCTTCTACTCAACCGATCAGCGGCAGACGGGGGTCATCATGCTCGGCTCGACCCGAGCCCGCCAGGATCCACTCGAAATCGTCGCTCAGGTCAGCTGGGCGGCCGGCCACCGTTCTTCTAGCGAGCAATCATCGAGGATGGCGGCAGTGATGGCGATCGCGGCGGGATTGGCCATCGGCTGGCAGTCGAGAGCGTCTGTGAGATCCACGGCATGGACCACGGCCTCAACGACTCGACTGGTGACGAACTCGTCGAGTCTCATCAGGGCGTAATAACCCGAGCCCACCGTGTCCGGAGGCGTCGCTCGCGCTTCCTCGATTGTTTTCGAGAACGTCTCATGTAGGACGTCAGGCATGTCGGCGGGTGTCTTCCCCTCGACCATCGTGAAGGCGTAGTCGTAAACCACCGGCGCCACCTCGGATCTGGGGAAGATGAAGAAGCTGACTCCGTCTCCCTGGCTGACCGTCAGACTGGTTGGCGATCAGCATCCGGCCAAACCGCATTGGACCGTGTTCGAGCTCGCCGGACATTTCGACATCTCCATAGGCTGAAGTCTCCATGCTGAATGGTCGGTTCCGACCTGCTCTGCAAACCCTTGATCAGTCGACTCCAGCAGCCCACAGGATTGCGTTGCCTACCAGGGTGCGGAACAACGGCTCTGAGAAGCTCTCAACGGTGTGGCCCATTGCGGTATAGAAGGATCGGCCCCCGTCGAACTCCTGGGCCCATGTGATCGGGTGAAGCTCATCCATGGTCCCGCCCTCGTAGGTGGTCTCCTCCACAGTGGCCAGCACCATCACCCCGGCTCCAGGAAGACTCATGAAGTTGTACCACTCGTCGAACCGCTCGAACTCGAGCGGAAGACCCTCCATCGTCGGATGATCGGGCTCGACCACGTGAACGGTTGCCGGTTGGGGAGCGGGGTGACCGTCGAAATAGGCCCCGACCAGATCGCCGTACCAAGCCCACTCGTACTCTGTGTCCGTGGCGGAGTGGATCCCGACAAACCCATTACCTGATTGGATGAAGTTCTCCATCGCCTGCTCCTGTGAGGCATCGAGGATGTCCCCGGTGGTGCTGAGGAAGACGATCACTTCGTAATCGGCGAGCCTGGACTGAGTGAACACCGAGGCGTCATCGGTGGCGGTGACGACAAACCCGTGCTCCTCACTCAGTGCGGTGATGGCCTCGGTCCCCGCCGGGATCGAATCGTGGCGAAACCCCGCCGTCTTGTGAAACACCAGCACCTGCAATGGGCCGAGCGTGGTGCTGGTTGTGGCTTGCGCGGTGGACGTCGTCGTTTCCGATGTGCTCAGCGAAGTGGCGCTGACCGAGGACGGCGGTAATTGGGTGGCGGGCTCAGAGCAGGCGACCAGACCTACAACGACGCCGCCGATGATCAGCGAGTGCCGCACGATCCGAACCGTAATTCTCTGTCGGCGCTACGCCCCTGTTTTTACCCTAAAGAAGGAATGATCAGAGGTGCTGGACCGGCAAGAAGCCGACCGGTCCACCACCCTGCGCGCGGATCAAATAGTCGGTCGCTGCACGGTCTGTCTCAAAGGCGTAAGGTTCGACGAGTTATCCACAGCGTGTGGAAATGTGGGGTCTTGGAGGCCTTCGCATTTGAGCTGATAAAGCAACACGCTGACCCTCGAGGGGGGCAGTGCGGGCCGTCATTTTCTCGAACGCGACAAAGCTTCTTGGCACCACTTCCGCAGTCTCGTCGTGCCGACGACGAAGGGAGGTGAGCAGAGTCCGAATCACCTACACGTAGTGGGTCTTGCGAGATAGCTCTCCCAAGACCCGACGCAAACCCGACTGAACGGGTTCCACGCAAGATCAGATCATACCGGCATTCTCACTGTCGGTGGTGGTCGCTGCCACTTCAGTCGGGATCCAACCAGCGCATAGCTGGCCAACTGAAGGAGGTAGCGATGAGGCGCATGTTGGCGCTACTCGCAGTAGGTGCATTGTCCGCATTGGCTATCGGCTCGGCGGCGGCCCTGGGAGTGAACGGCGGGGCAATTCAGGCCGGTGAGGATCTGACCCTGACCTGTGACCCGGACGGTGTCCAGGTCCTGGGATGGGGTCTCGAGACCGACGATGGCAAGGTGTACTCGGTGAGGATCGGTGGGATCAGCGACGCCTGCCAGGGCAACACCCTGTTCGTCAGGGTTACGGATGACGGGCTCACGATCGCCAGCGGCTCTGTCGACCCGCTGCTGGCCGCCCACACCGGCGCAGGCCAGGTGGTGGTGTCGATCCCTGGTGGCTACTCGGCCGCGGAGATCAACGATATCCACGTGTTCATCGAGGGACCGAACGGCAGCTGAGGAGTCAGGAGCCGGGCGATGAGCTCATCGCCCGGCTCTCTCCTTCAGATGATGAGAAACCTGAAGACCCGACCGATTCGATGGCTGGCCAGTCTGCTCCTGGCGGTGGCCTTTCTCGTCGTGTTCGCCCCGACGACGGTGGGGGGGGCCACCTCCTATGTCATCGTTACCGGCAACAGCATGAGCCCCACGTACTTCGATGGGGATCTGGTCGTGGTTCGCCGGGGCGACTACGCCGTCGGTGAGATCGTTGCCTTCGAGACCGGTCGTGGCCTGGTGATTCACCGCATCGTCGGGGGGTCGGCGGAGGAGGGCTTCGTCATGCAAGGCGACAACAAAGAGAACCCGGATCCATGGCATCCCATCAAGGACGACATCGTCGGCAAACATTTCGCTCAGGTCCCAGAGGCCGGTCGTTGGGTGCAGAGGGTCACCGGCAGTCCGGCGTTGTTCGGCGTCATGATCGGTGGCCTGGGGTCCTTGATGGTGTGGAGCCCTCGACGGAGGCGAAAACGACGAGGAGCCCACGCCGCGGAGGGCTCCCGGAGCAAGCCCCAGTCCGTGAACAGGGTCGCCCCGATGCGGGGAGCGGGAACGACCTTGCTGGTCCTGGGAACGACGGCGCTTCTGCTCGCGGGCGCCACCACTTACCTCATGCTGCGTCCCCTACAGCGGATGGACACAATCGAACGGATCGAGTTCGAGCACACCGGCGAGTTCGCCTACACCGCCCAGGTGTCGAGCTCCGTTGTCTATGACTCGGAGATCATCAGCTCGCCTTCCAACGGATCCGACCCAACTCCGATCTACACCCAGCTGTTGGAGGATCTGCAGATCGAATTCCGCTACGAGTTGGCTTCGCCGCCCCCTCTAGGAGTGCGAGGGACGCTTGCGGCCGAGATGCGCATCGGTGCTGGAGAGGGCCTCTGGACCCGGACAATCTCCCTATTGCCAGCTCAAGAGTTCAACGGGCGGGTGGCGTCGGCGGGCTTCTCGGTCGAGATGGATCGGATCCTGGCGATTGTGGCCCGGGCAGAGGAACAGACCGGTTTTGTGCCGGGGTTGTACCAGCTGGAGGTGGTGGCACGGGTCAGCCTCGAAGGCGAAACCGCCGGCTCCGCGCGCGAGGTTTTTGTTGCGGACCTACCGATGGAATTGAGAGACACCTTGCTCTTGATCAATAACGACCTGGTCGTGTCCGAGACGGTCACCGAGTCGGAGCAGGCCTCGGTTGCCAACGATATCGAGGGCTTCGGGGTCTCCGTGCCGCTGCGATCGGCACGTGCCCTCGCGGGTGCTTTGCTTGTGATGCTTCTGATTGGTGGTGGCATCTATTTGGCTGGGGTTCGACGGCGAATCGGCAAGGGAGAGGTGGCGAAGATCCACCTGCGCTATTCATCGCTCATCGTGCCGGTGACGGGGACCATGCCAAACGGAACACGCTCGGTGGACGTGTCGTCGATGGCCGACCTTGCTCGACTCGCCCGTCAGTCCGAGCAGATGGTGTTCTACGACCAGCGGTCGTCTAGTGAGCATTGGTTCTTCGTGCCCGACGGTTCCGTGACCTACCAATACCACCTATACACTCGCAACGAGCCCGGTGAATGAGACGACTGCTTCTGTTCGGCTTGGCGGTTGTGCTCAGTGGTCTCGTCCTGGCCTCCGCGGCCGCGCTCGACGTTGACGGTGGTGTGCTCCAAGTGTTCCGCTTCGGTGTTGACGTGGAAGTGCCAACATCTGTGACCCCGGCATCGTCGACTGTCGTCATCGACACGACGCCGACATATTTGACTACGACTACGTCCTACCCCACTGACGAGACCTCAACCATCGTCGAAATCGAGATACCCTGAGAGCTTGTTGATCTGCCGACGGTTGCCCGCGAGTCAGACCCCAGTCGGTCGCTCCACGGGTCTCTCGTGCTTGCCGCCGTATCCCGGACCAAACGTGTCTTTCCACACCACAGTGGTGTATAGCCAGAGGGCGGTTCCGAGCAGGAGAACTGGGAACATCCTGGCCACCCAGGGATAGGTCTCCTCGCTGGAGCCGAGCCAGCCCCCGACCAGGGCTCCGATAGGAAGCGTTGCCCAGCCAATTGCCCGGCTGGCGGTGATCACCCGTCCCATCATGCTCGGCGGGGCGTAATGCTGGCGGATGGTGGCCAGTGGCACATTGATGACCGACACTCCAACCATCCATCCCACCTGGAGACCGATAGCGAGGATGCCGTAGCTGGTGAACATCACTGAGAACAACGCGATCCCGGTGACGCCCATGCCCAAGACCAATGTCTTGCCCAGACCAAACGAGCTGATGATGCGTGGAGCCGCCAATGCTCCGACAACACCACCCACTCCGAGGGATGCCATGAGAATCCCGATCTCGGTTTCCGAAGAGGCCAGGAGGACGTCGGCGGCGAGGACCACGAAGGTGGCCTCGATGAAGCCGATGACGAAGTTGGGGATGACTGCGGCAATGGTTGTGATCCGCAGCCTGGGCTCGGCCCAAAGGAAACGGATCCCGTTGGCTGCCTCGGTGAAAAAGGCGCCCCTCTCGTCATCCGGGCGACGGTGGTGTTGGACCCGGCCCACCCATATCAGGCTGATCGCCGAGATCACGAAGGTGAACCCGTTGATGAAGAGCCCGACTGCCGGGGTGCCGGTAGTGGCCGCAAAAACACCCGCCGCCAGTGGGCCCAGCGCGAAGTTGGCCTGTTGGCTGGCCGCGACGAAGCCGTTGGCATCCGCCAGACGCTCCTTGGGCACCAGGGCGGGGATGATGGTGTAGAGCGCCCCGTCGAAGAGGGTCGTCATCGACCCGACCAGGAACGCCAGGATGAACACGGTTCCGATCCCATACGAATCGAGGTTTGCCGCCAAATAGAAGAAGGCTGAGGCTCGAGCCAGGTCGGTCGCGATCATCACCGGGCGAAGATTCCAACGATCGAGGAGGACGCCGGCCACGAGGCCCACGAGGACGGTTGGAGCCGTCTCCAATGCGTAGGTGACAGCAAAATCGAGTGTCGACCCCGTCCCCGTTTGTTCATGAATGTGCAAGACCAGGAAGGGGAGAGTGAGGAAGGCGACATAGGTCCCGAACTGGCTGATCGTCTGACCGATCCACAATGCGCGGTATCGCGGGCCCAGGGAGGTCAGCGTGCGGACAAAGCTCACAGGAAGGGCACCCTAACGGCGGGTGGCACTCTTTCCACCCTTTGTTAGCCTCATCGAGCGATGCCAAGTCCCCAGGAGATCCCACAGCTCGCCACCGAGCTCATCGACATGTCGCGGGAGTACTTGCGACAGGAGACGATCGAGCCGGCCAAGGCCCTCGGCAAACACGCCAGCATGGGCATCGGCGGGGCGATGGTCGTCTCACTTGGTGCCTTCTTCCTGGTTCTCGGCCTATTCAGCGGTTTGCGGCTCTGGCTCCCGGAGGGGGAGTGGTATGAGGTGCTGGCCCGCTTCTTGACCGCACTTGGTGCCGCGGGAGCGGCCGGGCTCGTCGTCTGGAGGATGCAGAGTGACGATCAGCAGGGATGACCTCGAGGCCAAGGCCCGCCAGATAGTCGATGCCATCGAGGAGACCAAGGAGTCGGCAAGAGACACTGCGGTCCTGGCCGGGGTGGCCATCGCCCTTGTGGTAGCGATTGCGTTCTTCTTCGGCCGCCGGCGCGGTTCCCGCAACAAGACCCTGGTCGAGGTCTACCGGGTCTGACTGCGGCCTTCGGCCGCCGTTCTCCGCTTTCCGTTCTCCGTATCCCGTTCATCCCAAACGGATAACGGATCACGGATCACGGATTACGGCTCTTGGGTTTGATTACCTTGATTTTGGGGGCGCCGTGGCGGCGGTTGTGGATGACGATGGCCGAACCCTCGGGGACCGTGCGGCGATAGACAAGCTGCTTGCGGGGGGCGGTGCGACGGAGAAACGAGACGGCAGCCAGGCCAAGCCCGAGGTAGAGATCACGCTGATCTCCCTTGCGCAGGCCGCGCAGACTTCTGCTGAGGCCTGCCGCTCCCCAGTTCTGGGACCCGACCAACCAATCAATGAGACGTTTCATCTGTCTAGCGTTGCTCCTCGAAAGAAAGTCATTCAACCACCATGCAAAACAAGAAACTCGTTCAGATCATCATCTGGGTAGTAGTCGTCTCGATGGTGCTCGGTCTCATCGTCTCGGTGATCGCCATCATCGTATGAGTTTCGAGGCGGGTGACCCCGCACTCCTCATCGACTCCAAAGGCCGACACTTCCTCTTGAAGCTCGACCCGGGCCGGACTTTTCAATACCACCAGGGGGCGATCCCACACACCGAGCTTATCGGCAAAGGAGACGGTTCGTGGGTCGAGTCCTCCAGCGGCGGGCTTCTGCTCCTGTTACGCCCCAGGCTCGCCGACTTCGTCCTGAAGATGAAGCGCGGGGCCCAGGTGGTCTATCCCAAGGACCTGGGCCCGATCCTGGTCTACGCCGACGTGGCGCCGGGGATGACAGTGCTCGAGGCGGGCACCGGCTCGGGAGCGCTCACCCTCGGCCTCACCCGGGCGGTAGGGCCCCAAGGGCGGGTGGTCAGCGTTGAGATCCGTGAGGACCACGCGGCACACGCCCGACAGACGATGGAGCGCTGGTTCGGGGAGGTTCCGGCCAATCTCGAGCTCGTCATCGGCGAGGTCTCCGAGCACGTGGCGGCCGTTCGGCCGGACCGGATCATCCTCGATCTACCCGAGCCATGGCACACGATGGAGGTGGCAGCCGAGCATCAGCCGTCAGGCGGGGTGTTCTGCGCCTTCCTGCCAACCGTCCCTCAAGTCCAAAATCTGGTGGAACGAGCGACCCAGAGCGGTCGGTTCGCCGAGATCGAGGTCAAGGAGTTCCTGTTTCGTGACTGGAACGTCGCCGGGCGCTCGGTGCGCCCCGAGCATTCGATGATCGGGCACACCGGGTTTCTGACCTTCATGAGAAGGATCGAGCCGGCACCCGGAACATGAGTGTCTAAGCACTTCAGCGATGCTCCGAGGAACCCGAAGAACTATGGACAGCCATTCGTATACTGCTCGTAGGGCGACCAAGCCAGGAGGAAGCCAGTGGACGAAGCACGTAGGTCGGACGATGCCGCCAAGCTGCGCGAGGTAGTCGCAGCGCTGGAGGAAGAGATCGCCGCTCTGCGCCGCCGTCTACGCGACAACCCGGGTCGCATCGAGGACCTCGAGACCGAGGTCACCCGGACCCGAGAGCGTCTCGATCGAGCCACCTCCCAAAACGACAAGCTGGCCGCCGTTCTCGAAGAGGCGCGAGAGCAATTGGGGGTGCTCCGAGAAGAGGTCGAGAAGCTCACAGCCCCACCGAACAACTTCGGGACCGTCCTCCGGGTCAACGACGACGGGACGATCGACATCCTCACCGGCAGCCGCAAGCTGCGGGTGTCGGCCCAACCCAACGTCGAAGTCAAGAAGCTCCTGGTAGGCCAGGAGGTCCTTCTCAACGAGGCGTTCAACATCATCGACATCCGCCACTTCGAGCCAGCAGGTGAAGTCCTCAGGGTTCGAGAGCCGATGGAGGACGGGCGAGTCATGGTCGTCGCCCACGCCGACGAGGAGAAGGTCCTAACTCGCTCGGACATGATGAGCGATATCAAGCTCCGACCCGGTGACTACGTCCGAATCGACACCAAGACCGGGCTGGTCGTCGAGAAGATGGAGCGTCCCGAGGTCGAGGAACTAGTCCTGGAGGAAGTCCCAGACATCACCTACGAGGACGTGGGCGGTCTGGCCGATCAGATCGAGCAAATTCGGGACACGGTCGAGCTGCCCTACATGTATCGCGACCTGTTTCGCGAATATCAACTGGACCCCCCAAAGGGGATCCTGCTCTACGGCCCCCCCGGTTGCGGCAAGACCCTCATCGCCAAGGCGGTGGCCAACAGTCTTGCCAAGAAGGTTTCCGAGCGCACCGGCAACCCCGATGTCCGATCGTATTTCTTGAACATCAAAGGACCGGAGCTGCTGAACAAGTGGGTCGGTGAGACCGAGCGTCAGATCCGGCTCATCTTCCAACGGGCCAAGGAGAAGGCCGATGAGGGGGTGCCGGTCATCGTGTTCTTCGATGAGATGGACTCCCTGTTCCGGACCAGAGGCACCGGGATCAGCTCTGATGTGGAATCGACCATCGTGCCCCAGCTTCTCTCCGAGCTCGACGGTGTCGAAGCCCTGAAGAACGTCGTGGTGATCGGGGCCTCGAACCGGGAGGACCTGATCGATCCCGCAATCCTGCGGCCGGGCCGGCTCGATGTGAAGATCAAGATCCATCGCCCCGACACCGTCGCGGCACGTGAGATCTTTCGCATCTTCCTGAGCGACAAGACTCCCCTCGACGAAGAGTCTTTGACCAAGGCGAACGGCGACCGGCAGGCGCTCATCCAGGAGATGATCACTGCAACAGTGGAAGCCATGTACAGCGAATCTGATGAGAACCGCTTCCTCGAAGTGACCTACGCCTCGGGTGACCGCGAGATCCTCTACTTCAAGGACTTCGCCTCGGGGGCGATGATCGAGAACATCGTCCGCCGCGCCAAGAAGGACGCCATCAAACGTCAGATTGCCGGTAGCACTCCTGGGGTTCGTGAAGGAGACTTGATCGCCGCGATCAAGCAGGAGTTCAAGGAACATGAGGACTTGCCCAACACCACCAATCCCGACGACTGGGCCCGGGTGTCGGGGAAGAAGGGCGAGCGAATCATCTACGTCCGCACCCTGGTGGGTGGCGATGATGAGAGCCGCATGATCGAGAAGGTCTCTCCGGGTCAATATCTCTGATGGCCATCCACAAGGTGCTCGGGACGGAGACCGAGTACGGCATCGTGGTCAGAGGTGACGTCGGGTTCAATCCCGCGGTCGCATCCTCGCTCGTCGTCAACAGCTATCCCGGGTCGAGGGTCAAGATCCAGTGGTCCTACGAGGAAGAGTCACCGGGTCGGGACGCACGCGGTTTCGGCCACGATTCGTTCGGGGTGGTGGACCCCGAAGGCGCGGTGGTCAACTCGGTCCTGGCAAACGGGGCCCGGCTCTATGTGGATCACGCCCATCCCGAGTACTCCTCACCCGAGTCCTACGACCCACTCGAGGCTGCCCTCTACGACAAGGCGGGGGAGCGGGTCATGCAGGCGGCTGCCGCAGCTGCCACCGAGGTTTCAGGCAAGAAGGTCTCCCTCTATAAGAACAACTCCGACGGCAAAGGGAACTCCTACGGCGCCCATGAGAACTACCTGCTGTCCCGGGAGACGCCGTTCGGAGAGGTGATTCGCTACGCAACCACCTTTCTGGTGAGCCGTCAGATCTTCACCGGGGCGGGAAAGGTCGGTTCGGAGAACGATCGCCCTCCCGTCGATTTCCAGGTCACCCAGCGGGCCGATTTCTTCGAGGAGAAGGTCGGGCTGGAGACGACCTTGAAGCGCCCGATCATCAACACCCGCGACGAGCCACACGGTGACCCCTCCAAGTACCGGCGTCTCCACGTGATCATCGGTGACGCCAACCTCTCCGAGATCCAGAACTTCCTCAAGCTAGGCACCACGGCGTTGATGCTCGCCGCCCTCGAAGACGGTGCCCTACCCGACCCGCTGGAGCTTTTCGACCCGGTTGAGTCGTGTTGGAAGGTGAGTCACGACACCGGTCTGGGTCGCCCGCTAGAACTCGACGGCGGCGGCACCGCCACGGCCCTGGAATTACAGGGCAGATACCTGGAATGGCTCTCCAAATACGTGGAGAAGGAGCTCGACGACCCGGTGTGGGACATGCTCATCACCGAGTGGGGCCGTGTCCTCGACGCCCTCAACGACGATGTCATGAGTCTCGCCGATACCCTGGACTGGGTGGCCAAGAAGCGGCTCCTCGAGGGCTATGTCAATCGAGACGGGATCGAGTGGTCCAATGCCAAGCTGCGCGCCTTCGACCTCCAATATCACGACGTCGACCCCGAGCGCGGTCTCTACAACCGTCTCGCCTCCCGGGGTGCGATGCGGAGGCTGTTCGATGACACCCAAATCGACGCCGCCAGGGTGAATCCCCCCACCCGGACCCGTGCCTACTTCCGGGGCCGTTGTGTCAGCGAGTTCTCCAGCGCCCTGGTAGCGGCCAACTGGGATTCGCTGGTGTTCGACGTCGGTGAGTCCCATCTCAAGCGGGTTCCTATGATGGAACCGTTGCGGGGAGACGCCGAATTGGTCGGTGCCATCCTCGACGAAGCCGAAGATGCGGCCGATCTTCTACGCCGCCTAGGAGGATGATTCCAGAGATGTCTGACCGGGAAAAGTCACAGTCCAAGGGCCGGGGTCGGGACGAAGGCGAAGAAGAAGAGCAGACGTCCGGCAAGGTCGAGACGGAAGCCGATCTCGAAGCGCTCGACGACCTTCTCGACGAAATCGACGAGGTGCTCGAAGAGAACGCCGAGGAGTTCGTCAAGAACTATGTCCAGAAGGGCGGCGAGTGACGGATCGTCAGTCGGGGCCGCTTCCCATGCACGTGCCCGTGCCCGGGGCCAGTTTCACCGACCTTCTCGACTCTCTCGGGGCGCGACCCACCTGGACGACGCAACCCGGTGACAAAGCTCTGTCTGCCCCCGAGGGGACCACTGTCCTCGCTTTGAGGTACGACAACGGGGTGGTGATGGCCGGTGACCGCAGGGCCACCGAGGGCAATCTGGTCGCCCACCGTCGCATCCGAAAGGTCTACCCGACCGACCGCTACTCGGCGGTGGCCATCGCGGGTACTGCCGGGCTTGCCATCGAGATGGTCAAGTTGTTCCAGGTCGAGCTCGAGCACTACGAGAAAATCGAAGGCCTCCGGCTCTCTCTGGAAGGGAAGGCGTCGTTTCTGGCGCGCCTGGTCCGGGGACAGCTCCAGCTCGCCATCCAGGGTCTGGTGGTGGTCCCGTTGTTTGCCGGCTACGACGAGCGCGAGGAGAAGGGCCGGCTCTACAGCTATGACGTGGTGGGCGGTCGCTATGAGGAGACCGATTTCGGGAGCACCGGGTCGGGGGCTCGTCTCGCCAAGTCGTTCCTCCGCACCACATACCGTGAGGATCTGACCGTAGAAGAGGCTGCCGACCTGGCGGTCAAGGCCCTGGTGGCCGCATCCCAAGAGGACACCGCCACCGGCGGGCCCGATCTACTGCGGGGTATTTTCCCGAATGTGGTTCGCATCGACAGTGAAGGGGTTCTCGAGTTTGGGGACGAGATCGTGGGCCCCCTGGCCGAGCAGGCCATGGAGTCGATCCAGTGACGTTCCCCCTCTACGTAGCTCCCGAGCAACTGGTTCGGGACAAGGCCGAGTTTGCCCGCAAGGGGATAGCCAGGGGCCGGTCGATCCTTGGCCTCGACTACGCCGATGGGGTGCTTCTCCTTGCGGAGAACCCGTCGACTGCCCTGCACAAGATCAGTGAGGTCTACGACCGGATTGCCTTCGCCGGGGTCGGCAGATACAACGAGTTCGAGACCCTGCGCAAGGCCGGGATCAGACAGGCCGATCTGATGGGGTATCTCTATTCCCGGGACGACGTGACGGCGATGGGGCTCGCCACGGCCTTCTCCCAGACGTTGGGTGTCATCTTCATCCGCGATCCGAAGCCGTTCGAGGTCGAAGTCCTCATCGCCGAGGTCAGCGAGGACGGTTCGGAGCATCGTCTCTTCCGGATCACCTACGACGGCACCTTGTTCGATGAGAGGAACTTCGTGGCTATCGGGGGCAAGGCCGACCAGCTCACGGCGGCTCTCGGCGAGCTCTGGAAGGAGGGTCTGACCCTTACCGAGGCATTGGAAGTTGGTGCCGAGGTGTTTCGGCGGGCCGAAGGCAGAGAGAGCGAAGGTTGGGAGGCGGGCGTGCTCGACGCCTCCAAGGGACCAAGGACGTTTCGCAGGCTGGACCCATCCGAGCTGACCGCCACCTGAGATTCATCGCGTTACACCGGCCGGTCCGGTTTAGCCTGCTCTTGTGGATCGACGAATCTTCGGGCTGGAGAACGAGTACGGGGTCACCTGCACCCTTCGGGGCCAGAGAAGACTGAGTCCCGACGAGGTTGCCCGATATCTCTTCCGACGTGTCGTGTCATGGGGTCGTTCGTCGAACGTCTTCTTGGAGAACGGCGCCCGGCTTTACCTCGACGTGGGATCGCATCCCGAGTTCGCCACCCCCGAGTGCGACACCCTCGAGGATGTCGTTGCCCACGACAAGGCGGGGGAGCGGATCCTCGAAGGTCTGGTCCGGGGGGCGGAGGAACGTCTCGAGGAGGAGGGGATCCGCGGTCAGATCTTCGTCTTCAAGAACAACACCGACAGTGCCGGCAACTCCTACGGATGTCATGAGAACTATCTGGTCAGCCGGCACAAGGATTTTCACCGCACCGTCGATGTTCTCATCCCGTTCCTGGTCACCCGCCAGATCTTCCTCGGCGCCGGCAAGCTGACCCAGACCCCCCGCGGGACCACGTTTTCGATATCCCAGCGCGCCGATCACATCTGGGAGGGGGTCTCCTCGGCGACAACCCGATCCCGGCCGATCATCAACACCCGGGACGAGCCCCATGCCGATGCGGAGCGCTATCGCCGTCTACACGTCATTGCCGGGGACTCCAACATGTCCGAGTACGCCACCTACGTCAAGGTCGGGACCATGGTCGCCCTACTCCAGATGATCGAGAGGGACGTGGTGTTCCGCGACCTCACCCTGGAGAACCCGATCCGCGCCATCCGGGAAGTGGCTCACGACACCACTTGTCGGCGCAAGATCCGTCTCGCCAACGGCCGCGAATTGTCGGCCCTCGACATCCAATGGGAGTACCTCGACCGTGCAATGCGCTTTGCGCGGAGCCCCGGGTTCCCGCCACAGGTCCAGCTTGCGATCGACCGCTGGGAGCACGTGTTGACCGGGCTGGAGAAGGACCCGATGACCCTCGACCGCGAGGTGGACTGGGTCATCAAGAGCCGGCTGATGGAGCGTTATGCCGATCGACGGGGATTGACCATGTCTGATCCGAGGATGTCGATGATGGATCTCAGCTATCACGACGTGGATCGCAACCGGGGCCTCTACTACCTGTTGGAGGCCAAGGGGATGGTGGACCGGGTGGTCACCGACGAACAGGTCGCCACCGCGGTTCGACTTCCCCCGCAGACCACCAGGGCCCGACTCCGTGGTGCGTTCATCAAGGCCGCCAAAGCCCAGAAGCGGGACTTCACCGTCGACTGGGTCCATCTCAAACTCAACGACCAGGCACAACGAACCGTCATGTGCAAGGACCCCTTCAAGGCCTACGACGAACGAGTAGAGAAACTGATCGAAAGCCTGTAGCCGGCTCGGCGGCGTGGGAAGAGCCCCCCCTCCCATTTCCTCCCCCGTAATTGGGACGCTCAGGTGTCACATGCGGACCTGTGGCTCCCAATTACGCGGGGGCAAGAAACGAGATACCTTCACAGCATGCAGAACGTCATCGAGCGGGTGATCAATCTTCTGATCTATCTCCTCGAGTCGCCGGTCCCGGTTACCGCCGACAACGTCCGGTTCACCGTCGCCGGTTACGGGGATCAGACCGACGATGCGTTCCACCGCATGTTCGAGCGGGACAAGGAAGTCCTGCGCCGGCTGGGGATCCCCTTGGAGCGGCAGGCCCTCGACGGTTTCGAGGTCGACTTCGGTTACCGGGTGGACCCCGAGAAATACGCGCTACCCGATCCCGGGCTCACCGAGGAGGAGCGGTTCGCTCTGTCGGTGGCGGCGCGGATGGTCCGTCTCGGTGGGGGCAATGCCGGGCTGGAAGGTCTGAACAAACTGGGTGGTGTCGAACGTGGAGTGGGCCTTGAGCCCCTTGGTGCCGACCTCGGCGCCGAGTCCGAGATCCTGGGCGACCTCTTTCGGGCCGTGACCGAGCGGCGACAAATCCGTTTCCGTTACAAAGACGAAGATCGCAGTTTCAAGCCCTACGGGCTGGCCCATCGCCGCGGCCACTGGTATCTGGCCGGAGACGGGCCAGATGGGCCACGGGTCTTTCGCATCGATCGAATGGACGCCCTCGAAGTTGGCGACGAGGCCGGTGCTTTCGCTCGACCGGCCGGCTTCGACATCAGGGCCACAATGATTTCCCAGCCCTGGGATCTCGGCTCCGAACCGAAGCTGGTCGCCAAGGTGCGTTTCGATCCCGAGGTGGCCTGGTGGGCGGCCCGAACCCTGGGCGTCGCCGCCGCTGACGGGAAGGCACTCGAAGTGGAATTGCCGGTGTCGAATGCCGACGCGTTTGTGGGATGGATCCTCAGTTTCGGGGCATCAGCAGAGGTGCTCTCACCCGACGAGATGCGAACCGAGATCCGGGCTCGGGTGCAGGCCGCGGTGGCGGGCGTGAAATGACCAGTCCACGGACGGTTTCTCGACTGGCGCGGATCCTGGCGCTGATCCCCTACGTCCTCTCCAAGGACAGCGTTGACGTCGACGAGATCCTCGACCGATTCGGCTACACCGAGGCGGACCTGAGCAAAGACCTCAACACCCTGTTCGTGTGTGGCCTGCCCGGATACGGGCCGGGCGATCTGATGGAGGCCTATATCGATGAGAGCGAGGTGATCATCGACGCGGCGGACTATTTCGCCCGGGCGCCGCGGCTCACCTCGACCGAGGCTTTGGGGCTCCTGGCGGCAGGGATGGCGATCATCGGCTCCGGGCAGGCAAATCCGACCCTGGCCGGCGCAGTGGACAAATTGACCAAGGTGGTGCTCCCCGATGCCGAAGGAGCCATTTCGGTGGAGGTTGCAGGTGAAATGGCCAGCGTTGGCCAGTTGCGGGAGGCGGCCAGACAACAACTGGCAGTGCACATCACCTATCGATCCCTGAGCCGCGAGGAGGAAACAGTCAGGGTGATCGAGCCCTGGGCGGTGTTCGCCACCCTTGGCAACTGGTATGTCCAGGCCTATTGCCGAATGGTGGAGGGGGAGCGGGTGTTTCGGGTGGATCGGATCCGGTCGATGGAGGTCACCGAGTCCCGCTTCGAGCGGCCCAAGGGGATTCCCGAGCCCGGGGTGAGCTATTCACCCTCCGACGATGACATCGTGTGCCGGCTCGGCCTCAGCCCATCGGCGCGATGGGTTCTCGATTACTACCCGGTCGAGGTCATTCGTGAATCCAAGAAGGAGACCGTCATCAGCTTCTCCTCGCCGGACGCCCAGATCCCGTCCCGTCTGCTGCTTCGGCTCGGGTCGGCGGCTCGATTCATATCGGGCGACGAAGTCCGGGCAACCGTGGCCGAAATCGGTAAAAGACTGTTGGCCATATACCGATAGGGGTCGATCGACCTACCGATCAGAGCTACAGAATCTCGTCAGAACTGCCGATCACCCAATCAGATATGGGAGACCGGAGAACAGGGATGACGACCATAAAGACAACGTGCGCAAGATGTGGTGACATCCACCTCACCCCCGACGATGTGGCGCTGGAATTGCGTCCAGGGGGCCGAGAAGGCGACTACCGCTTCAAGTGCCCAACATGCACCGTGCAGCAACGGCGTCCTGCGAACTCGAGAGTTGTGAGCGTTCTGCTGGCGACTGGGGTGACGTTCGAGGTCCTCAATCCTGATCCGATCACCGAGCGGGAGATCGAAGCGTTCGCAGCTGCCCTCGAGGCAGAACCGGATCCGTTCCGCCTTCTGGCCGGCTGAAGCGCACCGATACACATCTCGACGGGCACCCCTTGGGCAGGGTGCTCCTCGTCCGGGAAGGTGGCGATTCGTAAGAATCGCCACCTTCTGATTGTTCGGACCTCAGACGCTTTAGCATCCTGGCCATGCTCCAGGGCGGCGAGATCATCATCATCCTCCTTCTGGCCCTCATCGTCCTTGGGCCCAAGCGCCTACCCGAGGTGGCTCAGAAACTGGGGAGATGGACTGCGGAGTTGCGGTCGGCGGCACGTGACATCCGGCGGGGGCTCGAAAACGAGGTGGCCGACCTCAAGGACGTGGGCGAGGAGCTGAAAAAGACCGGAGACGAGCTGAAGAAGCCGCTCCAGGATCTCAAGCAACCACTCGACGACATCAAGCGGGATATCAGCGACGCGACCGGCCCGGCGGAGTGGACAGGTCCCAAACCCGTTTCAGGGCCGACTCCCGAAGACGCCATGGCGGACTTCGAGGAGATGAACAAGCCGGCCGAGGAAGAGGGCGGAGCGTGAGCGGCGACCAGCCGCAGTCCATCCTGGCCCATCTCGAAGAACTCCGGTGGCGAATCTTCAGGATCTTCATCGCAATTGCGGTCGGTGGAGTTGTTGCCTTCGTGTTCGCCGATCAGCTGCGCACAATCCTTGAAGGGCCCTTCAACACGGCCGCTCCCTACTCCGCTTTCCAGGCCTTCGAGCCGGCCGAGGAGTTCGGGGTGTTGATGCGTATTGCGCTCTTTGGTGGCGTGGTGCTGGCCAGCCCCGTGATCCTCTATCAGATCTGGGCGTTCATTAACCCCGCCCTGACCAAGCGCGAGCGAAATTGGGCGTTCCCGGTCGTCAGCGCCCTGGTCGTCCTATTCGTCGGTGGTGTCCTGTTCGGCTACTGGACACTGCCCCGAGGGTTGAAGTTTCTGCTCAACATCTTCACCGATGTCACCAATGACCTCCGGATCGGCTCCTACTACTCGTTCGTCCTCCGCTATCTGGCCGCATTCGGGCTGGCGTTCCTCTATCCGGTGTTCCTGTTCGCTGCCGCGGCCGCCGAAGTGGTCACCCCGGCTCAACTGGCCCGGGGCCGACGCTGGGCGATCCTGATAATCGTGATCGCCGCGGCGCTGATCACCCCCAGTGGCGACGCCTTCACCCTGATCGTGTTATCGGTGCCGCTCTATGTGATGTATGAGGCGACCTACTGGTTGATCCGCCTGGTCCTGAAGAAGTGAGCTCCGGACTCGACGACTTCTGGAGTCGGCTGCCGTTCGCACCCGATGACTTCCAAATCGAGGCCGGCGAAGCGATCGCAGAGGGCCAGTCGGTGGTGGTGACCGCACCCACCGGCGCGGGCAAGACCCTGGTCGCCGAGGCGGCCATCCATCTCGCCATGACCGCCGGGCGGCGCGCCTTCTACACGACACCGATCAAGGCACTTTCCAATCAGAAGTACTCCGACCTGGTTGCCATCTACGGTTCCGAGCGGGTGGGTCTTCTCACCGGGGACAACGTGGTCAACGGCGATGCCGCCATCGTGGTGATGACCACCGAGGTCCTGCGCAACATGATCTACGCCGACAGCACGAGGCTGGAGATGGTCGACATCGTGATCCTCGACGAAGTCCACTTCCTGCAAGATCGAACCCGGGGTGCGGTGTGGGAAGAGGTGATGATCCATTGCCCGCAACAGGTGCAGATGGTTTGTCTCTCCGCCACCGTCTCCAACAATGAGGAGTTCGCCGCATGGGTTGGGGAGCGTCGCGGTCCCACCCGCCTCATTGCCACCGATCACCGCCCGGTACCCCTCGAATCGATGTACATGATCAAGGACAAGATGGGTTCGCAGAACCTCTACCTCCTCCCCACATTTGTGCGCCGGGACGGTCGAACCCGCCCCAACCCACGGGTCGAGCACATGCTCGGCCTGGAGCGAGGCCGCCGGAGGAGGTTCAAGACACCGAATCGCATGGAAACCGTGGAGCGACTCGCCCAGGAGTCGATGCTCCCCGCCATCTACTTCATCTTCAGCCGCGCGGGCTGTGACGCGGCCACCCACCGCCTTCTCGACGCCGGGCTCAGGTTGACCGACGTCGGAGAGAGGGCAGCGATTCGTGAGATCGCCGAAAGGCGAACCGAGCATCTGGGAGACGATGACCTCGTCGTCCTCGGTTACGACCGATGGCTGGCAGGGCTCGAAGCAGGCCTGGCCCCCCACCACGCCGGCTTGGTCCCGGCCTTCAAGGAGACCGTTGAGGAGCTGTTCGAGGCCGGTTTGCTCAAGGTTGTCTTCGCCACCGAGACCCTGGCGCTGGGCATCAACATGCCGGCCAGAACGGTGGTCCTCGAGTCCCTCTCGAAGTTCAACGGCGAATCACACGAGTTGATGCGTCCAGGGGACTACACCCAACTGACGGGAAGGGCCGGTCGACGGGGGATCGACGTGGAAGGCTACGGGGTCCTGCTCCACTCACCATTTGTCAGATTCGATCACGTCACCGAGGTGGCGTCGATCGGCTCACATCCTCTCCGATCGAGCTTCCGACCCACCTACAACATGACGGCCAATCTGGTGGCGAACTACGGCCAGGCCGAGGCCGAGCAGCTCCTGGAGGCGTCGTTCGCCAGCTTCCAGAGGGAGGGTGATCGGCAGGCCGCCGAAACCACGAGCGAGGCCCTGGAGCACCAACTGGCCCGTGAAGAGGCACAGGCCAAATGCGAGCGGGGGAGTGTCGAGGAGTACCTGGCACTCATCGAATCGATACAGCCGACCGGTTACAACGACCGGATTGCCTCGTCGCTCAGGAGTGGTCAGGTGGTCGACGTGCCTGGCGGCTCACGTGACGGCCGTTATCTCGTCCTGCGCCGGCTGGCGCGCAAGGATGATGGGACCCGCTATCTGGTGATGTCGACCTCCGGTCGGGTGTCGACCCTCGGGTACCGGGACATCGTCGACGGGAGCATGGTCTCCGGCGAGGTCGAGTTGCCCGGTTCCTTTCGCCCCAGGGACCGCAGGTTCGTCAATGACACGCTCCGTCTCCTGCGCAGGGTTCCTCCTCCGGTGTCCAACTGGGCCCCCCGGGTGCATTCGACAGTGGATCACCCGGTGGCTTTGTGCCCCGATGCGTCGCGGCATCTGGCAGCGGCGCGGCGGGCCACGCGAACCAGCCGCCGGATCGAGGCCCAAAAGACGGCACGCCGCAGTTCCGGGTACGGGTTGGTCGAGGAGTTCGCCGCAATCCGTGAGCTGCTCGGAGAGCTGGATTATCTGGACGCTTGGGCCCTAACCCCTAGGGGGCAACGGCTGCGGGGCATCTACAACGAGTCCGATCTGTTGCTGGCCGAAGCCATCGAGAACGGGGTGTTCTACGGTCTCGAGCCCTCAGAGCTTGCCGCCCTGGTCTCGGTCTTCGTGTACGAGCCTCGGAGTGACATGGCATCTGTCGCCGAATTCCCAACGGCGCTACTTGGCGAGCGCTGGGAGAAGCTCGACGAGCTGTGGAAGGGCCTTGTCGAAAAGGAGCGGCGGCTTCGTCTCACTCCCACCCGACGGCCGGATCCGGGGTTCGGGGCCCTGGCCCACACCTGGGCGTCGGGGACCGACTTCGACGATCTTCCCACCAGGGGGATGGCACCGGGTGACTTCGTCCGGGTGTCCCGCCAACTGGTGGACCTGCTGCGTCAGCTTCGGGAAGCGGCTCCAGGGATGAGAGAAGAATCGACCCAGGCACTCAAGTCGGTTGATCGGGGTGTGGTCGCGGCCCAGGGCGTGGGGTGATGCCGCGCTGGCTGGTCGCGGTCAACCGAAGCGCGGGCCGGATCACCACCGACCCTTCCCTCATTGCGGAGGTGGTCGGCGCGGTCGGGCTCGATTGCGAGATCGTCGCTCCGGATTCTCCGAGTGAAATGGCAGCGGCGCTCGTCGCCGGTGCCAGCAGCGGCTTCGAGCATTTCGCACTCGCCGGGGGCGACGGGACTGTGAATCTCGCGGTGAACGCCTTGCTTCCCCTTGGTATGGGTTTCTCGCCGGTGATCGGCGTCCTCCCGGTGGGAACGGGCTGCGACCTCCTGCGTACCTTTGGGCTTCCTCAAGACCTGGCGGGCGCCGCACAGCATCTGATCACCGACAGCATCTACCCAATCGATCTCGTGGCTTTGGAGGGAGATTGGGGCCTTCGGTATTTCGTCAACGTGGCCCAAGCGGGGGTGGGGGCGGCTGCGGCTCAAACCGCGGTCAAAATCGCGCGATGGTTGGGGCCCGCTCGCTACCCGATGGCGTTTGGAGCCCGGTTGCCCAGGTTCCCTCGGGCCCGGATCACCCTCACCACCGAGAAGAGAGTCATCGAATCCGAGGCACTGGCTGTGATCTTCGCCAACGCCCAGTTCTTCGCCGGGGGCTGGAACGTGGCTCCGAAGGCAACGCTGGTCGACGGTGTCCTCGATGTCCAGATCTTCGACGTCCGCAAGGGACAAGCGGCCGCACTGGTCCCCAAGGTGGTGAAGGGGACCCATCTTCGCGAGCCAGGAATCCGGCGTCTTTCGGTCTCGGAATTCACACTGGTGACCGAGCCCCTGTGGCCGGTGGAGGTCGACGGCGACCTGATCGGGAATACGACGGTGAGAGGTCGGGTTATCCCGGCCGCGGTGCGTCTCAAGATCTGAGCCGTGCCGACTTATACTGCCCGCCCCTGACCCACCAGATACAGCAAATATGGCCAAAGAAAAGCTAGACGAACTCACCGAAGAGCTCCCCGACGAAGTCGAGGTCCCCGAAGAAGAGCTCGACGACGCCCTTGTCGAGGAGCTCGAGGAAGCCGAGATCGTCGTTGAGTCCGAAGAAGAGTTCGAGGCCGAAGAGGATGGCGAGGAAGACTTCGATCGGGAGGAGGAAGGCGAAGAGCACGACGAGGAGACAACAGAAGCCCTCGAGGAGCTGGAAAGCGAGGAGCTCCAGCTCATGGACGAGGAAGTGGGAGAGACCCTCCTGGTCGACGAGGTCGAGGAGCTGCGCGCCATCCGCCGCGAGGAGTTGACGATGAATGTCGATGCTCAACTCCAGCGATCCGACGAGTTCGTCTGCCAGTCTTGTTTCATGGTGAAGAGAACGAGCCAGCTCGCCAATCGCAAGAAGATGCTGTGCGCCGACTGTGCCTACTGATCGGGTCACGGTCGTAATACCCACCTACAACGAGCGGGAAAACCTCTCACAAATAGTGGCCGCGGTCGTCGATCAGGGTTATCGGGTGCTGGTCGTGGACGATTTCTCCCCGGACGGAACAGGGGAACTGGCCGACCGCCTTGCGGTCGACGCCCCACTGGTCGGCGTGATCCACAGACCAGCGAAGGAAGGGCTCGGGCCGGCGTATGCCGCTGGCTTCGACCATGCGCTCGGAGCCGGGGCCGAGATCGTGGTCGAGATGGACGCAGATTTCTCCCACGATCCAGCCGACCTTCCCCGTCTTGTGGCCGCGATCGAAGGGGGAGCGGACATGGCCATCGGGTCCCGCTACGTACAGGGTGGTTCCACACCTGACTGGCCACTCGTCAGACGGCTCATTTCCCGGGGAGGCAACCTCTACGCCCGTCTGATGCTTGGGATCCCGATTCGGGATGCCACCGCCGGCTTCCGGGCTCTGAGGGCCGACGCCCTCCGCACCCTTCCTTACCGCGCCGCGGAGGCCTCCGGCTACGGGTTTCAGGTCGAGATGGCGTGGCGGGCCCATCAGCAGGGTCTGGCCGTCGTCGAGGTTCCCATCAGCTTCCGCGACCGCACCAGGGGCACCTCGAAGATGGGAACCAAGATCGTCATCGAGGCCATGAAGCTGGTGACTGTGTGGGGATTTAGACGGTTACGGTTCTGGAAGCGATGAGAATCTCGGCCCGGCCGGCCGTATCGGGCGATCTGACAACCCTGGAGAGTCTCTATCGAGGCCTCGAAACCGAGATGACCATGCTTCACCCGATGTGGCCGCTCGCCGATGGGCTGGCCGAGCCGGTCCCGGACTCGTTTCGGGATGCACTAGCCGATGAGGCCACGATTGTGGTCATCGGAGAGATCGAGGATTATCCGTTCGGGTTCCTGGTGGCCAGAGTCGAGGGGCTTCTTCCCCAGGCTGGTGGCGAGGAGATTTGCGCGATACGTCTGGTCTTTGTCGAACCCGAGGCACGTGAGGTGTCCGTCGGGGAGGTGATGAGGGACTTGGTGATGGCGGAGATGCGGGCCAGGGGCATATCCAAGTTCGATGCACATGTTCTGCCCGGGCATCGCCTCGTGAAAAACTTCTTCGAGGCTGGTGGTTTCAGTGCCAGGTCGATCGTGATGCACCACGATGACGACCGTGAGTGACATGCCGGTGGTCGGAGTCGGAGTGGTCTTGATCGACGACCACCATCTGTTGTTGATCCAGCGGGGTCACGAACCAAGCAAGGGACGCTGGGCGGTTCCCGGGGGCAAGGTGAACCCCGGTGAGTCTCTTCGGGAGGCTGCGGTTCGCGAAGTGCGCGAGGAAACCGGGCTCGAAGTGGAGATCGGTGAGGTGGTGTGGGTGGGAGAGCACATCTCCGAGCAGGGGCACATCGTGATCATCGACTTCGAAGGTCACGTCGTGGGTGGGGAGCTCGCCCCCGACGATGACGCGGAACAGGCGCGATGGGTGGGAATGGACCAGGTCGCCGATTACGACCTGACGCCCACTATGTATGACCTGGTTGAGGTCTTACAGAAGACCACAGCTCGATAGGTTGATCGGGTGAGCCACGACACAGTCGCACTCCTTCAAACTCTGATCCGCAACCAGTGCGTCAACGACGGAACGCCCGAGAGCGGTTTCGAGAGGCGTTCGGTTGAGACTCTGGCCGAGTACCTCGGCGTCGACGGTGAGGTGTTCGAGCCGGCGCCAGGCCGCCAGTCTGTGGTGTATCGGGTGCCCGGGACCGATCCTGACGCGCCGTCACTCGCCCTGGTTCCCCATCTCGACGTGGTCCCTGTCGATCGAGCGGGCTGGTCGGTTGATCCATTCGCGGCCGAGATCCTCGACGGATTCGTGTACGGAAGAGGTGCCGTCGACATGCTGAACGTGACGGCGGCGATGACGGTCGCCATTCGCCCCTATCTGACCGGGGAGAAAGTGCCAAGGGGGGACCTTCTGTTTTGTGCGGTGGCCGACGAGGAAAACGGCGGCCGCTTGGGCGCCATGTCGCTGGTGAACGAGCATTGGGACCTGGTCAGGGCCGACTACCTGCTCACCGAGGTCGCCTATCCCGGGCTGTTGGTCGACGATCACAAGGCGGTCCCGGTGTCGATCGGTGAGAAAGGCGCGTATTGGTCGGTTCTGGAGACAGCCGGCTCACCCGGGCACGGGTCGCTTCCCTATGGCACCGACAACGCCCTGCACAAGATGATCACCGCCCTGGCCGGGGTCATCGACACCCCGGTCCCGGCCGCGATCACTGAGGAATGGGTCGCCTTTGTGAGGAATCTCGGGCTCGACGAGGACTCAGTTCGGCGTCTCACCGATGTAGACCAACTCGACGACGAGATCGATCGGATCGCTGTCTCCGACCCGACGTTGGCCCGGTACATCCACGCCGCGACCCATCTCACGATCTCCTCGAACATGTTGCGTGCCGGGACCACGATCAACGTGGTCGCCGACCGGGCCCACGCCGAGGTCGATATCAGGGGGCTGCCGGGAATGGACCGCGAGTTCGTCGACTCGCATCTGAGGAAGGCGATGGGCTCTGCAGCCGGTCATGTGGAGATACGTCCGATCATGGATGGCGATGCCACCGTTTCCCCGATGGGTAACCCGCTCTGGGAGGCGATCGGCGACGCCGTGGAGCAACTCGACGGTCATCGCAATCTGGCGCCGACCCTTATGACAGTGGCCACCGATGCCCGATTCTGGCGTGCTCGGGGCACGGTTTGTTACGGCGTGGGCCTCTTCGACGACAGGATGAGCTTCTCCGAGATGCTGACCCTGTTCCATGGGCACGACGAACGGGTCTCGGTCGAATCCGTGGAGCGCACTACCGCCCTATATGAGAGAGTGCTCGAACGGTTCTTCGCCCAGTCATGAACGTCATCTGTGACATTGACGGGGTGATCTACCGCGGTGATCGGTTGCTGCCCGGCTCTGATCTCGCTTTACGACGACTTCGTGACTCCGGGGTGACGGTCCATTTCGCCACCAACAACAGCACCAAGTCGCCGCTCACAGTGAGTGAGAAGATCACGCAGATCACCGGGATCGAGATCGACCCCGACTCGATCGTCACCTCTTCACAGGCCGCGGTCGGCATGCTGGGCAACGATCCCGGCCCGGTCATGGTCCTGGGATCGGAGGGCATCGTGTCGGCCCTGGCCGACGCCGGGATCGGGTTGACCGAGGACCCTATTGAGGCGAAGGCGTTGCTGGTGGGGCTGGACTTCGACCTGACCTATGACCGGCTGACCCGGGCCGCCGACGCGGTGCGCTCCGGGGCGCGTTTCATCGCCACCAACACCGACCCCACCTACCCGGTGGCTGACGGGCTGCTCCCGGGTGGTGGAGCGATGGTGGCCGCGGTGCAGATCACCACCGGAGTCGAGCCCGAAGTCGCCGGGAAGCCGCATGCGCCGATGCGAGCCCTGCTCAGGGCGAAGGGGATTGGAGAAGCCTGGGTGATCGGGGACCGGGTCGACACCGACATCGCCTTAGCCCAAGCCGAACCCGACTGGACGTCCATCCTGGTGCTCACCGGAGTCACCGCCCCCGGGGACACCGGAGACGCCGACCACGTAGTCCCCGACCTAGCCACCGCGGTGGACCTGGTGCTTGCGTAACCGCGTCGGAGATGCCCCCCTCCCGGCTGCGCCGGCTCTCCCCCCTGCGGGGGGAGAAATGTGTCCTACCCCAGGAGCGGAGCGACGCTGGGGGAGGTGGATTGGCCGAAGGCCAAGACGGAGGGGGCACCGCTGACGCGTGGCAGGTGGCCCCCCTCCCGGCTGCGCCGTACTCCCCCCTGCGGGGGGAGAGATGGGGTACCTGGTCGTGTGGCGCTGGAATCGGTGATAATCCACCTATGGATCTCACCCAAGACCAGATCGAGCAGATCGAGGCCATTCTCGCCCGGCTCGCCGAACTCGACCCGGCCGAGCTGCCCGAGCCTGCCGCCGAGCTGGCGAATCTCCTCGGTGCGATCCTCGAGGAACAGGAGACTCCCTGACCCGAGAGCGTCTCGACGTCGCACTGGTGAGGCGCGGGCTTGCTTCCAGCCGTGCTCAGGCGAAACGACTGATCATCACCCAGCAGGTGGTCATTGTCGGGGGAACCTCCCCCCGCCCTTCGTCGGTGGTCGCCTCCGAGACTGTCATCCAGGTGATTGGGACCCAGCGACGATGGGTCTCCCGCGGCGCGGAAAAGCTCATCGCCGCGTTGGAGGCCTTCCCGATCGAGGTGACGGGTAAATGGGTCCTCGATGTTGGCGCCTCGACCGGCGGCTTCACCGAGGTTGCCCTCGAAGCTGGCGCATCCCGGGTGGTGGCGTTGGACGTGGGCCAAGGTCAGCTCCACGAGCGGTTGTCGGCCGACTCGAGAGTGGTGTCGATCGAGAAGACCAACATTCGGACCCTCAACGCCGAACAGATCGGTGGGCCGTTTCCGGTCGTAGTCGTCGATCTCTCGTTCATCTCCCTTCGTGTCGTGGCCGGGTCGCTGGCCGCCGTCGCCGCGGATGGCGCCGACCTGATCATCCTGATCAAACCTCAGTTCGAGGTAGGGCGGGGCGGGTTGGGACATGGGGGGATCGTCCGTGACCCCGCGATTCGGGCCCGGGCGGTGGCAGGGGCGATCGACTGTCTGGTCGTCGAAGGGTTGGGGGCCCGCGGCCTGATCCGGTCTCCGATCGATGGCGGGGACGGGAACGTCGAGTACCTACTCTGGCTTCGCAAAGGGGAAGAGAGCCTGAAGATGGAGGTACCGGTTTGAGGTTTGCCCTCGAGGTGCGTCAAGGTCGTGAGAAGGCGCTCGAGTTCGCGACAGTCCTCAAGAGCATCATCGGCTCCAACGGTGGGGAGGTGGTGGACACCGCGACCGGGGAGCCCGACATGGTCCTGGCTGTCGGCGGGGATGGGACGATGCTGGCGGCCGTTCAGGTTGCCCTCAGATCCGACGTGCCGGTGTTGGGATTCAACCTCGGAACCATCGGCTTTCTGACCGAGGCCGAGCCCGACCAGGCCGAGACGGTTGTCCGGCGGCTGGTGGCGGGGGACTATCAATTGGACGAGCGGATGACCGTGAGCGCCACCGTGGGAGAGAAGACGGCCACGGGGGTCAACGACGTTGTCGTCGAGAAGGTGGACAGTCAGCGTCTCATCGATCTCGAAGTGAGGATCGATGGCTCCCAATTCGTGACATATCGTGCCGACGGTCTCATCGTGTCTACCCCGACCGGATCCACCGCCTATTCGTTCTCGGCAGGCGGGCCCCTGGTCGATCCCGACCTCGACGCCATGGTGTTGGCACCGGTGGCCGCGCATTCCCTTTTCGACCGGCCACTGGTTGTTCCCGCCTCGAGTCAGATCGAGATCACCGTGGTGACGGATCGGCCGGTCAAGGTCTCGGTCGACAAGATCAGCCTGGGGCATCTCGCGATGGGTGACCGGGTTCTGGTCGCAAAAGGGTCATCCCCGGTCCGATTCGTCACGTTCGGCGATCGCACCTTCCCATCTCTGGTCACGGAGAAGTTCGGGCTTCGTTGATGCTGAGGCACTTGCGTGTTCGCAATCTCGGTGTCCTCGAGGATGCCGAGGTTGATCCCGGCCCGGGGTTCACGGTCATCACCGGCGAGACCGGCGCCGGCAAGACCCTTCTCCTCGGAGCCCTGCGCCTGCTGACTGGTGACAAGCCTCGCCCCGATGTGGTCGGGCCCTTTGCTGCCGAAACCCAGGCGGACGGTCTTTTCGACGACGGACCGGAGGAGCTGGGGGTGAGCCGTGTCGTGCCGCGCGATGGGAGAAGCAGGGCATATCTGGAGGGCTCCCTGGTGTCGGCGGGTGCACTCGAAGCACGGGTCGGCAAGCTGGTCGAGATCGTCGGCCAGCACGACCAGTTGCGGCTGAGACGCCCGGCTGCGGTACTCGAACTGGTCGACAAGGTGCTCGACGAGGAAGGTGTCCTCGCGAGGTCGGGCTACGAGACGAGTTGGAGGTCTTATCGGGCGTCCCTCGAGGATCAGAGGAGCCTCGGCGGAGACCTGATGGCTCTCGAGCGTGAGCTCGACCTGGTTTCCCATCAGGCACGAGAGATTGAAGGTGCAGGGCTTCAGGCCGGAGACGACGAGGCCGCTGAGATGCTGGCGTCGCGACTCCGCAACGCCGAGGCGATCCAGACCCATCTCGCCCTTGCGGTGGACAAGGCCGAGATCATGGCCGACCTCTCCGGCGAGGTGGTCTCCTCACTGCGCAAGATCGCAGACATGGATCCTGGTCTGGCCGAGTCGGCTGCAGGCTGGGAGAGCGTGGCGGACCAGATATTCGACATGCTCAGATCGGTCCGTGACTCCGCAGAAGAGGTTCGCGAGGACCCTGCGACCCTGGCTGAGGTCGAGGAGCGACTGACCGCACTTGGGGATCTCAAACGGAAGTACGGCAAGACGATCGCCGATGTCATCGAGTTCGGAATGGGGGCTCGGATCCGCGCCGACGAGCTCGGCGCCCTGCTCGAGCGCTCGTCGGAGATCGACACCGAAGTCGCCCGCGCCCGAGAGAAGCTCCTTCAGGCCGCTTCGGGGCTCCGTTCCGCCAGAGATCGAGCCGTCGCCAGCATCCGGGACGAGGTTGCCGGTCATCTTCGGGCATTGGGAATGCCCACGGCTTCCCTCGATTTCACATTGGAGGAGGTCGAGGCCAGTCCCTCTGGCGCCGACCGGGTGGAGCTCCAGTTCGCCTCCGACGACCGGCTCCAGAGCGGAGCGATCCAGGACGTGGCGTCGGGCGGGGAGCTGTCGCGGCTGATCCTTGCGTTGAGACTTGCCACCCGGGCCGAGGGTGCAGAAACCCTCGTCTTCGACGAGGTCGACGCCGGTGTCGGTGGTGTCACCGCTCTCGCTCTGGGGCGAAAGCTCGCCGACTTGGGACAGGTCAGCCAGGTCCTTTGCGTCACTCATCTGCCTCAGGTGGCCGCCCACGCCGACTGTCACTATGTGGTCAGACGGGACGGCGACAGGGCCGAGGTGGTGAGGGTGGAGGGCGAAGACCGGTTGGAGGAGCTGTCTCGGATGCTTGCCGGTCTTCCCGAGAGCACCCGAGGCAAGGACGCGGCGGCCGAGCTGTTGGAGCTGACCTTCAACCGGTGAAGTTGTCGGCGAGATGGGGATCTCGTGCTACATTGAAATCCCGTCATGGACGGGCCCCTTTTCACACCAGAGAGCCAACCCGGTTCCGAGGCCCCCGCTCCAGTTCCCACCAAGTACGTCTTTATCACCGGGGGCGTCGTATCGAGCCTCGGCAAGGGAATCGCCGCCGCCTCCCTGGGACGTCTCCTCAAGTCCCGTGGCCTCAGGGTGGTCAACCAGAAACTCGACCCCTACATCAATGTCGACCCGGGCACGATGAACCCGTTCCAGCACGGTGAGGTGTTCGTGACCGACGACGGGGGAGAGACCGATCTCGATCTCGGCCACTATGAGCGCTTCACCGGTGAGAACCTGAAGCGAACCTCCAATGTCACCTCGGGCTCGGTCTATCTGTCGGTTATTCAGAAGGAACGCAGAGGTGACTATCTGGGAGACACCGTCCAGGTCATCCCACACATCACCAACGAGATCAAGGACCGAATTCGTCGGGTCGGCGAACAGGACGTCGATGTGGTGATCACCGAGGTCGGTGGCACCGTGGGGGACATCGAGAGCCTTCCCTTCCTCGAGGCAATCCGTCAGTACGGCAACGAGGTGGGGCGGGAGAACGTCGCCTTCGTCCATGTGACTCTCGTCCCCTATATCGCGACGTCCGAGGAACTAAAGACCAAGCCGACCCAGCACTCCGTGGCCGAATTGCGAAGCAAGGGCATCCATCCGGACCTGATCATCGTCAGGTCCGACCGCGCGATCGACGAAGGGGTCCGCAAGAAGATCAGCCTCTTCTGTGATGTCGAGCCCCGGGCGGTCATCGCCGCGCCCGACGTTGCCGACATCTATGAGATTCCCTTGGTCCTGCATGAGGGCGGCCTGGACAAGGTGATATGTGACCGCCTCGGTCTGGTCACCGGCCCACCGGCCTTGGATTCCTGGCGTGCGATGGTCGCCAAGGCCCTTTCCGCCACCGAGTCGGTGACGATCGGGATCGTCGGCAAGTACGTCGACCTTCCCGACGCCTACCTCTCAGTGGTGGAGGCGCTCAAACACGGCGCCTCCGAGCATGGTCTACGCCTCGATCTTCGTTGGGTGCCCAGTGACGAGCTGACCGGGCTGTTGGCCGACTCCTATCTCGAAGGTCTGGATGGGATCGTGATCCCGGGTGGGTTCGGCTATCGCGGCGTGGAGGGCAAGATCCAGGCGATCAGGTACGCCCGCGAGAACGGCGTGCCGTTTCTTGGCCTGTGTCTAGGTTTGCAGTGCGCGGTCATCGAATTGGCACGCAATGTGATTGGTCTCAGCGACGCCAACAGCACGGAGTTCGACGCGTCGACCCCGCACCCCGTGATCGACCTCATGGCCAGCCAGGAGGACGTGGAGGAGATGGGAGGAACGATGCGCCTCGGTCTCTATGCGGCCAAGTTGGCCGAAGGCTCCAAGGTCCGGGCGCTCTATGGAAGCGAGCTCGTGTACGAGCGTCACCGCCATCGCTGGGAGGTCAACAACAAGTACCGCAAGGATCTGGAGGCGGCCGGGATGAGACTCTCGGGGGTCTCGCCCGATGACAACCTCGTCGAGTACATCGAACTGGTCGATCATCCGTTCTTCATCGGGACCCAGGCTCACCCCGAGCTGCGGTCCAGACCTGACCGTCCCCACCCGTTGTTCTCGGGGCTGATCGAAGCCTCGGCACGTCTGCGACGCGGCACCCAGCACCCGGTCAAGGAGACCATCGACCTGACGGCCGATTGAGGCAGGGACCGTTCCCGCCGTATAGCCTGAACCACGATTTGAAGATCCACAGGAGGACCGAACCTTGATCGTCGGTGTGCCCAAAGAGATCAAAACCGACGAGCATCGGGTGGCGATCACCCCCGTCGGAGTTCGTGAATTGACCGATCGGGGTCACGGGGTGCTCATCGAGAAGGGCGCCGGAGACGGTTCGAGCATTCACGACGAGGAGTTCTCGACCCAGGGGGCCACGATCGTGCCCGCCGCCGCCGATGTGTTTGCCGGCGCGGAGATGATCCTCAAGGTCAAAGAGCCCCAGCAGGTCGAAATCGAGATGCTCAGACCGGGTCAGATCCTGTTCACCTATCTCCATCTCGCTGCCTATCCGGAATTGGCCGCCGGTCTTCGGAAGCGGGATGTCATCGCGATCGCCTACGAGACGGTTCAAATGCCGGATCGGTCCCTCCCGTTGCTGGCCCCGATGTCCGAGATTGCCGGCCGGATGGCCACCCAAGTTGGCGCCTATTTCCTGGAACGGACCCAGGGCGGGCGCGGGGTGCTGCTCGGGGGTGTAACCGGGGTTCGTCGGGGCAAGGTCGTGGTGATCGGTGGCGGTATGGCCGGATCCAACGCCGCTCTGATCGCGATTGGGATGCAGGCCGACGTGGTGGTGCTGGACACCGACATCGAAAAGCTCCGTTGGCTGGACTCATTGCATCAGGGAAGGGTGTTGACCCTTCATTCCAACAAACTCACCTTGGAGGAGCAGGTCCTGGACGCCGACCTCGTCATCGGGACCGTCCTGGTGCCGGGAGCCTCCGCGCCCAAGCTGGTCACAGAGGACATGGTCCGGAGGATGAAGAAGGGTGCAGTCCTCGTCGATGTCGCCATCGATCAGGGAGGTTGCTTTGAGACCTCGAGGGAAACCACCCACACCGACCCGGTCTATCAGCTCCACGACATCGTCCACTATGCGGTGGGCAACATCCCAGGAGCGGTGCCCCACACCTCCACCTATGCCCTGACCAATGCCACCATTCGTTACGCCGTCAGCCTGGCCTCCAAGGGTGTCAAACAGGCCATGACCGCTCACCCTGAGCTCCTGGCCGGTGTCAACGTGGTTGGGGACGATGTTTGTCACCCGGCGGTGGCCGAGAGCCTCGGAGTAGCCCACGTGCCGCCCGCAGAGGCTCTCGCCTCGAGGTGAGCCCAGGCTCGCCGAATTTCCTTGAATGTGTCGCGGAGTACCTCGTGGCGCTCCGCGTCGAGCGGGGCCTCGCCCAGAACACGATCATCGCCTATCGCCGGGACCTCGATCAGTATCTGGCCTTTCTCGAGAGTCGGGAGCCAGACCAGGACTTGGTTGAGGGTTTCGTCAGCCACCTGCACAGCCGGGACCTGGCGATGTCGACGATAAGTCGCAAGATCGCCGCGGTGCGTGGCCTTCACCGCTTCCTGGTGGTGGAAGGCATGCGTCGGGCGGATCCGACGCTTCTCGTCGAGTCGCCGCGTCGGCCTGAGCCCTTTCCCAAGGCCTTGACCATCGATGAGACATTCCGGCTCATCGAGGCTCCTGACCTTTCGACGACACAGGGTCGGCGTGACTCGGCACTGCTCGAGTTCCTCTACGGAACCGGGGCCAGAGTCTCAGAAACGGTCGGGATCGACCTGGGGAAGGTCGATCTCGAGGATCGGGTGGCCCTGGTCACCGGCAAAGGGTCGAAACAGAGATTGGTGCCGTTGGGGAGCAAGGCGGTTACTGCGATTGCCCGATGGCTCCCGGATCGTCTCAGTCTCTACGCAAGAGGCCAGCGTGGCGATCCGCTGTTTCTCAACATGCGGGGCCGGCGGCTGACCCGCCAGGGAGCCTTCGACGTGGTGCGGGCCAACGCATCCAGGGCCGGGATCGAGCCGGCAAAGGTGTCACCGCACGTACTCCGCCACTCCGCCGCAACCCACATGGTTGAGGCCGGCGCCGACCTCAGGACCGTACAAGAAATCCTGGGTCACGCTACGATCAGTACTACCCAGATCTACACGAAGGTCAGTGCTACCCATCTCGTGGAGGTCTACGTCCAGGCACACCCAAGGAGCCGTTGATGTCCTTTGACATCGTCAGAGCGGAGAAGGCGCTTCGAGAAGAGCGCGCTCATGTCGTCCACCAGTTGGAGGATCTCGGCGCTGCCGAAACGGGTGATCTTCGGGCCGATATCGATTTTGGCGGGAGCTTTGCCGACGCCGCTGCAGTGACTGCGGAGCGAACCGAAGTCCTGGGGCTCGTCGATTCGCTGAAAGGCCAGCTCGACAATGTCGACAAGGCCCTGGCTCACATCGAGGCCGGCACCTATGGGACCTGTGACAACTGTGGCAACGAGATCGACCCGGCGCGCCTCGAGTTCCGCCCCGAGTCGGTTCTGTGCGTCGACTGCAAGACAAAGGTCGCAGGCTGATCGAGTGCCGGGCTCTCTGAGCCACCTGACACGCCGCTTCTTCGATGTGCTTTGGGCACGGCCCCTCATCGAATCGGAGCAGGCAGCGGTGGGCAGTTGGCTCAACGACGGGGAGCGCTCCATCTTCTTTGCCCAGTCAACCGTGGACCAGCGACACGGGTACGCGGCGGCGTTGACAATGATCGCCTCGGGAGCGGACGATCGGATCGCGATCAGGGCCGCGCTACTCCACGACGTTGGAAAGCGGCATTCCCGGCTCGGGGTGATCGGGCGGGTCATCGCCTCCTTGTTGATTCTCTGTCGGGTGCCGTTGCATGGACGCCTCCTCGCCTATCGGGAGCACGGCGAGATCGCCGCGAGGGAGTTGGAGCTGATCGGCGCCGAAGCGCTGATAGTCGACTTCGCCCGCCATCATCACAGGAATCGCCCAATGTCGATCGACGCCGGCACCTGGGATCTCCTCCAGCGGGCGGACCAACCACCAAAGACCTGGGGCAGGAACCGCCCTGGAATATCCTGATCTGGTTGCTCATGTCGTTTCATGTCAAAACCACGGTGTTCGAAGGGCCTTTGGACCTGTTGCTGCAACTCATCTCCAAGCATCAGGTCGAGGTGACCGCGGTCGGGCTCACCGAGGTGGTGACCGAGTACGTCTCATTTCTCGAAGAGATGAAGGGCATGGATCTCGAGGTCACGTCGGAGTTCACCCTGATTGCCGCCACTCTGATCCAATTGAAGGCTCAGTCGCTGTTGCCAGGCCGCAGCGAGTTCGACATGGACGAGGAGTTGGCGCTCTTCGAGGAACGCGACCGTCTCCTTTCCCGTCTGCTGGCGTGTGTGACCTTCAAGGACGTGGGAGCAGTCCTCCTCCGGCGTCTGCATGAGGCAAATCGTTATGTTCCCCGGATCTCGGGTGTGGACCAGCGGATCCAGGTGATGGCACCCGACCTCACGATTCCGGTGGACTCAGCAGGTCTGGCAGCGATTGCCTTCAGGGTGTTCATTCGGAGGGACGCCGAGCCCGACCTCGATCATCTCGATCTCGACCTCCCTTCCGTGGAGTCCGCTATCGACGAGCTGCGAAGCCGAGTGGCCGAGCTCACTATGGCCAGCTTCGACGATCTCACCGAGCACTGCCAGCGCCCGGTTGAGGTGGCCGCATACTTTCTGGCCCTGCTCGAGTTGGCCCGCTGGGGCTTGATCGCGATCTCGCAAGAGGACTGGCTCGGGGAGATCCGGGTCGAGCACCGGGACATCGACGGTGTCGACCTCACCTCGGAATGGGCTGCGTCGTGAACGAGACCGCCGCCTTGGAGGCCGTGCTCTTCGTCACCGAGACGCCGGTGCCGGTTGGGGAGCTGGCGGAGGTCCTGGAGATCCCGAAGAAGAGGGTCGAAGAGTTGCTCGAGGAGTTGCGCCGTGACCTCGAAGAGCGGGGTGCCGGCATCGTCCTCCGCTCCGTGGCGGGGGGCTGGCGTCTCTATTCCCATCCTGACGCCTACCCGTATCTGGAGCGGTTCTCGACCTCGGCCACGGCTCGCAGGCTCTCACCGGCAGCGATCGAGACCCTGTCGGTGATCGCCTATCGCCAACCCGTGGCCAGGAGCCAGATCTCAGAGATTCGGGGAGTGGATTCGGACTCCGCGGTCCGCACCCTGGAGCGTCTGGGGCTGATCGAGGAGAAGGAGCGTCTCGATCTTCCCGGGAACCCCGCGGTTTATGTGACGACGGATCTCCTCCTCGAGAAGTTGGGGCTGGATTCGCTCAGTCAGCTGCCGCCCCTCGCCGACCATATCCCGCCTGCCGAGATCGTCGATTCCCTCGAGGAGACCCTCCGCCCCGGGACTGGGTGAATCATGGCGGATCCCGTCCGCGCCCAGAAGGCCATCGCCAACTCCGGGCTGATGTCACGCCGGTCGGCAGAGGAGGCCATCGCCTCCGGCCGGGTCGCGGTCGATGGGCGCACCATCGGTCTTGGCGACCGGGTCGACGTGTCGACACAATTGGTGACGATCGACGGAGTTCCGATCCCTCTCAACCCCCAGCTCGAGACCTATCTCGTGTACAAGCCGGTAGGTGTCATCAGCACCGCGTCGGATCCCCAGGGAAGACGCGTGGTCGTCGACCTCGTTTCCACCGACCGTCGTCTCTACCCGGTTGGACGCCTCGATTCCGACTCGGAGGGTCTGATCCTCCTCACCAACGACGGCGAGCTCGCCAACCGGGTCACCCACCCCAGGTATGGCATAACGAAGAAGTACGTCGCGGTGGTCGCCGGTCGCCCGACTGCGGCTCAGATTCGGCGCCTGACCACAGGCGTCGAACTCAGCGACGGGATGGCAAGCGCTCTTTCGGCACGCATCGTGAGCCGCCGCCAAGATGAGACCATGGTGGAGATGGTCTTGGGTGAGGGACGAAAACGCGAGATACGCCGGATGTTCGAGGCCATCGGGCACGAAGTGGTTCGCCTGGTGAGGACTGCCATCGGCCCGCTCTCGGATCAGTCGCTCAAGCCAGGGGATTCGAGACTGCTCTCCATCGGGGAGGTCAGCCGTCTGCTGGCGTCCGGGAAGCCAGATCCGTGAGCGGCCGATTGATCACCGTGAAGTCGGGCCCGCTGGAGGCGACGGTGAGGCCGCCGGGTTCCAAGTCTCTGACCATCCGCTCCCTATTTGCCGCCGGGTTGGCACACGGAACCTCCCAACTGGCCGACCCACTGGAATCGGGCGACACCCGTGCCGCGAGGCGAGCCCTGCGCGCACTCGGAGTGACTGTCGACGAGGGCGAAAGCGGCTGGGCGGTAGAGGGAAGTGGGGGCGTCTTGGCCTCGACTTCCGAGCCGATCGATGTGGGGGAGTCGGGTCTCACCGCGCGATCCCTCATCGCTCTGGGCGCACTCGTCGCTGGACCGACCCACATCGTGGGACAGGGTCGGCTTCCGCGACGGCCGATGGGCGGTCTCCTCGAGGCGCTGGTCGCGCTGGGGGTGAGGGTTCGATCAGATCACGGCGGTCTTCCGGTGGTGGTCGAGGGGACCGGAACCCTGCGTGGGGGCATCGTGAGAGTCAAAGCCAAGGACACCAGCCAGTTCGCCACCGCATTGCTCCTGGTGGCACCGCTGGCCACGGAGCCGCTGACGATCGTGCTCGATGGCCTCCACGGCTCGGCCGGGTATCTGGACCTGACCTTGGAGGTGATGACCAGATTCGGTGCCAAGGTCGAGGTCAGGGACCAACAGTTTCATGTCGAGTCCACCGGGTATCGAGCTGTCGAGTTCGCAGTCGAGCCGGATGCCTCCTCGGCCGTTTACCCGCTGGTGGCCGCTGCGATCCGGGGTGGCAAGGTCACCGTGAGTGGTTTGGGCGCCACATCCCGCCAGCCCGATCTTCAGATCACCGGGGTGCTGGCCGAGATGGGGTGCCGGGTCATCGATGGGCCCGACTCGACCACTGTCGAATCGAGCGGTGAGCCGCTCGCTCCGATCGACGTCGATCTCTCAGGGATGCCGGACGGGGCGTTGGCAGTAGCCATAGCCTGTCTCTTCGCCAGTGGCGAGAGTCGCCTCCACGGTCTCGCCTCATTGCGTCACAAGGAATCTGATCGGCTCGAGGCACTCGGCGTTCAATTGCGGAACGTGGGCGGCGAGGCCCGGGTGGAGGGTGACAGTCTCGTGATTGGGCCCGGCGGTCTGCGGCCGGCAAGGGTCGATACCTACGGCGACCACCGGATCGCGATGGCGTTCTCCCTCGTCGGCCTGGTCCAACCGGGAATCGAGATCGGAGACCCTGGGGTGGTCGACAAGACCTGGCCCGGCTTCTGGGACATGCTCGAGTTTCTGTGAACGGGAGACTCTCCTTCGTAATTGTGAGCCACGGGGCCGCATGTGACACCTGTACGTCTCAATTACGAGGGGGAGAGACCCCACCCCTCACTCCAACCGTCACGCATGGGCCCGGTTGGCTAGGTTGGCCGGCGCGGAGAGGACTCCCGGTCCCAAAGCCCCCATTGTCCGAATCCCCAATAGGACACCCTCCGGGACCGGGGTCCTCTCACACCGGTAGTGGTCAATGTGGACGGGCCAATAGCTACCTGGCAGGTCGTCCTCTATTCAAGGAGGTAGCACGTGGGCTTCGATACGGCTGCTGGCACACGCGGAGGCCGAGGACCTGATTCCTGGGGTCCTGTTTCGGGGTGGATGTACCGTCGGCATCGACGCAAGGGATACAGGTTCATGGGGGCGGACGTCCTGTTCCTGACCACGATCGGCAGAAGAACCGGCGAGCGGCGTGAGACCGCGGTGTCGTGGTGCCCCGACGGTCAGGACGCCTGGCTCATTGTTGCCTCGGCCGCCGGTAAGGCGAACAACCCGGACTGGTACTACAACATCGCCGATCCCGACCAGGTGTGGATCGAACTACCGCAGCGCAGGTTGCGAGTGACACCAGAAGAGCTTGAGGGTGCCCGTCGACAGGATGCCTGGCAGCGGATTGCCCAAGCAAACCCTCGCCACGCCAAAGACCAAGAGAAGACCGACCGACTCCTTCCGGTGATCCGCGTAGTCGCCGTCCCGGAAACAGACAACTGACCCACCACCTTCACACCGAGACCCCCGATAATCTCGTACGTCGTGAGCGATCTCATCGTCACCCTCGATGGGCCCAGCGGAACCGGCAAGAGCTCAGTCAGCAGGGCCGTGGCATCGAAGGTCGATCTCCCTCACCTGGACACCGGCGCCTTCTATCGAGCGGCCACGCTGGCTGTGATCAGGGCTGGCGTGGACCCCGACGATGACAAGGCGGTAGCCGATGTGGTCGACAACGCCGGGCTCGGCCAGGATGACGGTCAGATGTCTCTCGATGGCGACGACGTCTCCAGAGAGATCAGGGGGCCGGAGGTGACAGCCCTCGTGTCCCGGGTCGCCTCCAATCCTGAGGTCCGGCGGATCCTGGTGTCGCACCAGCGGGAATGGGTGCAGCGACGTGGGGCGCGGGCAGTGATCGAAGGTCGGGACATCGGATCGGTGGTCTTCCCCGATGCGACGTTGAAGATCTTTCTCGACGCCCGACCAGAGGTGAGGGCTGGCCGCAGGTCGGTCGAGACCGGCAAGGACCACAGCGCAGTCATGAAAGACCTGGGGCGAAGAGACCGTTTCGACTCGTCGAGGGCCACATCTCCGCTCACTGTTCCCGAAGACGCGGTGGTGATCGACACGTCGGATCTGAGCTTCGACGAGGTGGTGGCCCGTGTGGTCGAACTGGTGCGCGACCGATCCGTCTGAGTTTCGACACCGACCTACCATGCCTGTAATGACGGTGGAACGTGTGCTGCTCGCCGAGCCCAGGGGGTTTTGCGCCGGGGTGGAGATGGCGATCAAGGCGCTCACCTGGATGACGCGCATCTTCGACGGCCCCGTCTACTGCTATCACGAGATTGTCCACAACGAATGGGTGGTTCGCGCTTTCGAGGGGGTAGGCGTGGTGTTCGTCGACAACATCGAGCAGGTGCCGTTGGGGGCGCCGGTGATGCTTTCGGCGCATGGCTCCGCTCCCGAGGTGGTTCAGGGCGCTGCGGATCGGGCCGCGGTGGTGATCGACGCCGTTTGCCCTTTGGTCACCAAGGTCCACCATGAGGTGAAGCGGATGGCGCGTGACGGGTACGAGATCATCTACGTCGGCCACACCGGTCACGATGAAGCCGTGGGCACGGTTGCCGAGGCACCGACCGCGATCACCCTGGTTGAGCCGGAGTCCGGACTTGGCCAATACCAACCAGCCGACCCGGCGAAGGTCGCCCTTCTCGCCCAGACCACCCTTGGAGTGCATGAGTGGATGGCGGTCATGGACGATGCCAAAGAGCGCTTCCCCCAACTCAACACCGCTCGCAAATCCGACCTCTGCTATGCCACCACCAATCGCCAAGATGCCGTGAAACAGCTCACCGAGTCCTGCGACCTGATCTTGGTCGTGGGGTCGCACAACTCGTCCAACACCCAGGCACTGGTCAGGGTGGCACGGGAGAACGGGGTGTTGGCCCATCGGATCGACTCGGCGGCCGACATCGCGGACGAGTGGCTCGAGGGGGTGGCCACGGTGGGTCTGACCGCAGGGGCGTCGGCTCCCGACCACCTGGTCCAAGAGGTCATCGAACGTTTGTCGCCGACCTCGGGATTCGAGCTGTGGTCCTCGACCGAGGAACAGGAGTACTTCCCGCTCCCGCCGCAGCTTCGCTCCTTTGTCTCGACCCTGCAGAGCATGGTGGAGGCCGGGGTCACCGCCCGCCAACCCGCACAAGAGGGTTGGCTGGAACGGGACCGGGAGTGGACCGCCACCGAAGCCCTCAACCTCGTCAGCACCTGACGACGTCGTCCGGGTCAGAATGTCAGCCTCCGGAGGCACACTGAGTGAGCACCCTGCCTGTAGTCGCAATCGTTGGCCGCCCCAATGTGGGCAAATCGACGCTGGTCAACCGGGTGCTCGGGTCCCGATTGGCAGTGGTCGAGGAGTCGCCGGGGGTGACCCGGGATCGCCGTGAGTTCGAGGCGGATTGGATCGGACGTCAATTTCTATTGGTCGATACCGGCGGTTGGGAGATCAAGCCGGTCGGGGGGATCAACCAATCGATAAAGGAGCAGGCCGAGGCCGCGGTGACCGGCGCCGACGTGGTGATCCTCGTGGTCGACGGCACCGCCGACCTGACCGATGACGACACCGGGGTCATCTCGATTCTCCGTGCCTCGGGTCTGCCGGTGATCCTCGCCGCCAACAAGATCGACAATGCCGGGCTCGAGGCCGATGTCGATCGTTTCTGGAGGCTGGGCCTGGGTGAGCCAAACGCAATCAGCGCCTATCACGGACGTGGCGTTGGGGATCTTCTGGATCAGGTGGTCGATGCTCTACCCGAGCTCGGCATCGAGGCCAAGCGTGACGAGATCCCCCGGATCGCGATCGTGGGGAGGCCCAACGTGGGCAAGTCCACGCTGCTCAACCGGCTGGCGGGGGAGGATCGTGTGATCGTGTCCGCCACCCCCGGCACGACGAGGGACCCGATAGACACCGATGTCGAACTGGAGGGCAAACCATACCGTCTGGTCGACACCGCTGGTATCCGCCGCAAGCCCCAGATCACCGAAGATGCCGACTTCTATGCCGTCCTCAGGGCCCGCGAGGCCCTGGCCGCTGCAGATGTCGCACTGCTGTTGGTGGATGCCGAAGACGGAGTCACCCATCAGGACCAGAGGATCGCCCGCGAGGTGGTGGACGCCGGAGTTGGCCTGGTCGTCGTCATGAACAAGTGGGACGCCATCGATGATGAGCAACGCGAGATCACGGAGCGTTCGCTCCCTGACCGGTTCGGATTCGTCGGCTGGGCGCCGGTAGTCCGGATCTCGGCGACCACCGGGTCTCGGGTAGGCCGTCTGCCCGAGGTGATGGAAGCCGTCCTTCACTCCCGGGGTTCCCGCATCAGCACCGGCCAGCTCAACCGCGTGGTCAGGGAATGGATCGAAGCCCACCCGCCGCCGGTGCGAAAAGGCCGCCGACCCAAGATCCACTACGTCGTCCAGGCGGGGACGGCGCCGCCCACGTTCGTAGTGTTCCTCTCGGGTGGCGAGCTCGGTGACGATTACCTGAGGTTTCTCGAGAACCGAATTCGTCAGGAGGCGGACTTCACGGGTAACCCGATCCACATCGTGTCACGTATGGGCGAGAGGCGATGAGCGAACCCCAACCGCCTGAAGGCGAGGAACTCAAGGCACCGTTCAGCTTCAAGCTGATGGTGGTGCTGGTTGTGATCTACCTCGGGTGGCGGCTGATCCAGGGCATCCTCTGGCTGATCGGTCGTATCGGTTAACCGTTGCGCCTTCGAGAGAACCTCCCGGTGATCCAGCCCGAGACGGACATGATCATGAAGTAGACCCAGAATCTTTAGCTACCGAACGAGGTTCGGGAACCCGAGGAGGCCCATGGACTGGAAGAGGTGACGAGTCAAGGGGGTGGCCGCCTGGCGGAGAGAACCACCCCCTTGACCGATATCTCGACTACTCCTGCGGAAGGTTGATTACCGGGCCGAGAACGGCGCCGCCATCGACGACCCATTCCGATCCGGTGCTGTAGGTGGCGTCCGCCGCCATGAACATCAACAGCTTCGTGACCTCCTCAGGCTCGCCCATGCGGGCGATGGGCTGGGCCGCTGTGATCTCGTCGCCGATTCCCTCCGTCATCGGAGTGCGGATGGGCCCGGGATGAATCGACATCACGCGGATGTGGTCCTTACCCAGCTCCATGGCTACCGCCTTGGTCATACCGCGCACACCCCACTTTGATGCCCCGTAAGCGCTGATCGTGGCGTAACCCATCAGCCCTGCGGTCGAGGAGATGTTGATGATCACTCCGCCGCCGGCCTTGCGCAGGGATGGCACCGCGTAGTGCATCCCGAGGAAAGTGCCAGTCAGGTTGATGTCGATGACCCGACGGAACTCGTCGGGATCCATCACATCTACCGGACCGTATGACACGATCCCGGCGTTGTTGACCAGCAGGCTGATGGGGCCGTACTCCCTTTCCGCAGCCGCAACCGCATACTTCCAGTCGTCGTCTTTGGTGACGTCGAGATGGACGTAGTGGGCAGATTCGCCCAATTCCTCCTCTAGACGCTTGCCTTCGTCGTCAAGGATGTCACCGAAGATCACCTTGGCGCCCTCGGCGACCAATCCGCGGACATGCGAGGCTCCCATGCCTCGCGATCCACCGCTGATCAGAGCCACCGTTCCGTCGAACCTTGCCATGATGTGCCCTCCTTTGAAGGCGGATGGTTCTCCGGCCTCTCGGTGTGAGAGGTCACACGTATCGTTGGCGGGTCAGCTGTTGCACGGCTAGTGCCGAAGGTCCTAATTCCGATCGCCTGGCGTAGGCGCTCGAAGGACGATGAGGCTGCGTGGGGGTAGGGGCGAAACTCCGGAGTCGGGCTGGCGGGATTTGAACCCACGACCCCTTGGCCCCCAGTCCAGAGAGATGCGTCCCTAGTAGTCCCAGGCAGAACCTGCGTGTTGGCGAATCGCCAGTCATACAAGGGGTTTCTTGGGGAATCTGTCCCAACCTCTACCAACCCGTCATCGGCAATTCGGAGATCGTTAGTACGCAGATGGTGGGCGCGAGATGCGCCCGACGCCGGGGCCAGTAGGTGTCTAGCCAACCGGAGATCCTGCGTCGGGCGCGGTGAGCAGAGTACAAGGGCCTTCGGGAGAGCAGGAGCCTCGAGAGCAGAGCACAAGCTCCTCGGGAGCAGAGCACAAGCTCCTTGTCATGGGCCTGTCGGATGGGTAGGGTTCTCCTTGTCTAGCCAACCGATTGGAGGTCCAAATGGGGTCATTTCTTAGTTACACCGTCGAAGTACTCGACGGTGTTCATCACGGCAGCCACCGGCTCGCCGACTTCCGCGGTCTCGACCCGGCCATCCGCGCCGCCCGTATCGCCCTCGACGACTCTCGAGTAAGCCTTGCTCTGGTCCGTGACCGGGCCGGGGTCATGCGCTTCTGCACGGACCGGCGGCGGGAGTGGAGCGGACGCGATGCCTGAATCCGTGACGCACTACGAAGACATTTCATGGTCGGCGGTGAGGGGGTGAGGCCATCGAATGCCCCCCCCCCGGCACACGATTCACCCGCTAATCACAGCACATAGGAGGTACAGAACATGGGAACAGCAGAAGTCCTTGTCGAGTCAGCCGTCTTCGATCGGCTGAAAGCGTCGATTGCAGAGAGTTGGGAAGAAAACCCCGGATTCAACCCGGAGGACACGTACTCGATGGAGGTCGCGGTCGACCGGGTCATCGAGATCCTTAGGATCTACTACGGGAACACCTTCGACCGGTATGTCGAAGTGCTCCATATGGAGGCCGCAGTGATCCAGCCGCAGATCGACGGCATCGACGCGTCGCCTCTCAGCCGGGCGCTGGCGTGGGCGGAGGAAGTGATCGCTCAGGTCGCCAAGCGGCGGGACTGGTTCGAGGTCATCAAATGGGTGCAGGAATCCGGTTTCGACGTGGTGGACCGGGAGACGGGGCGCAAGCTTGGAGAGGGCGCGACGGGATGACCGTCAAACCACACCCGCGCGTCACATTCGAAGCGATGGACCCCCACGAGCGGGTGGCTTTCGAACATCGAGCAGGCACGCTCCATGAAGCGACCGACGCCGAGGTCAAGATAGTTGTGGACATTCTCAAGGACGCCCTCAAGGACGCAGTAGACGGTGGAAAGGTCGAAGCCGAATCGCGTGCCTATCGGCTTCTCGTCGAGATGTGTTGGCTGCCTCACGATGAGGAAGTGCGGCGTTACAACCTTCTCGCCGACGCCGAGGTCATGTTGAATGGCGGACACGACGTTCACGTCTCGGAGGACACCGACTGGTCGTGGATCGTGAGTTGCTGGTGCGGTTGGAGTGGATATGAACACCAAACGCGGAAAGGGGCAGTCGCCGAGGGCAAGGCGCATTTCCCGGTCGAAGAGCCTTCCGTCTCCAGCTTCGAGGACCGGTTAGGCGACTACCTGTAGAGGGTTCTGACCCGGCGCTACCCACGTCCGTCCATCGTCGGGTCAGACAAACAGAAACCCCACGGTTCCCATATGCCGGGGGGTTTCTCTACCTAGTGGTCCGTCGTTGAAATAGCTACGGCGGCTAGACTGGGTTGATGCCGATACTGATTGCTCAGCCTCTGCCGATGTCTGACGAGCAGCGTGGAGCGCTGGCGACGATCGCTCGTTCAACTTCGTTGCCGCACCGCCAAGTGGTCCAGGCCAAGGCGTTGTTGTTGGCCGCTGACGGGGTCGCAACCAACGAGGTGGCGCGGCAGTGCGACACCACCGACACGTCGGTGCGAGCGTGGCGGCGCCGGTTCGTCGACCAGGGCGTCGAAGGGGTCGGGCGCATCGCTGCGGGACGAGGCCGCAGGTCGTGGCTACCGGAGGGGATGGTCGCAGCGGTGGTAGCCGACACGATGTACAACAAGCCCGACGACGGTTCCGCGCACTGGACGACGCGGTCGATGGCCAAACGGTTCGGGATCGGCAAGGACAGCGTTGCTCGGATGTGGCGGGACCACAACCTCAAACCGTGGAAGGTCGACACGTTCAAGATCTCGGGCGACCCCGACTTCGAAGAGAAGCTGGTCGATGTGGTCGGTCTATACATGAACCCGCCGGAGAGGGCGGTGGTGTTCAGCTTCGACGAGAAAACCCAATGCCAGGCGCTTGATCGCACCCAACCAAGCCTTCCGCTGAAGCCGGGTCGGGCAGACACGATGACTCATGACTACAAGCGGAACGGGACCACCGATCTGTTTGCTGCGCTGAATGTCGCGACCGGCGAGGTCATCCACGACACCAAGCCGCGGCACCGCGGGAAAGAAGTCCTCGAGTTCTTCAAGTTCATCGACCTTCACGTGCCTCGGGACCTCGAGGTCCATATCGTGTTGGACAACCTCTCCGCCCACAAGACCCCCGAGGTGAAAACGTGGCTTGCGCACCCGAAGCGGGCTCGATGGCATCTGCACTTCACACCGACCTCGTCGTCATGGCTCAACCTCGTCGAAGGCTGGTTCCATCTGCTCACCGAACGGCGCCTCCGCCGCGGCACGTTCAACAGCGTCGACGCGCTCATCGAAGGCATCGAACTGTGGGCCGAGCACTGGAACGACGACCCAAAGCCGTTCGTTTGGAAGAAGACCGCCGAAGAGATCATCGCCAAGGTCCAACGCGGCCGAGCCGCACTCACCGAAGCCAAATCCGCGACGCACCACTAGCTACTTCTTCTTGGAAGTCCCGTAGGGGGATTTGTTGGTGGGTTTGGTCGACAGGCCCAAGTCGTTGGCCTTCTGTTGAACGGCTCCTTTGGACCGGCCGAGATGAAGTGCCATGAGAGGCGTCGGAGTGTTCTGCTTGATCTCTTTTCGAAGCTGAGACTCATGCTCGGGTGTCCACTGCTTTCGACTATTCGGCGGTTGTTTGGCCATTGCTCCTCCATTCGTCGGACCCAATCGGGACCGTTTTCGCTTGTCAGCTCGTATGGCAGGGCCGTGAGCAGTAGAAGCAGCCGTTGGATTTCGGGTAGTAATCCTTGGCCTTTGCGACCGCGGGGGGACAGGTCGAGTGGTCGCCGACGAAGATCCGGTTCTCTTCGTCGGGAACGAATGAACACGTCAGTTCGTGCACCTCATGGTCGCCGTTGGCTTGGGCGTTCTTGTTGACGTAGTAACGCACGTCGCTGACCTCCTTCCGAGGTCCCTCCGTCGACAGCCAGTGGGATCAGAACCTACAGGATGGAAGTTGCCATACGTCCGTCGGGTTTACAGGAGCCTCAGCGGCCGGAATTTGATCCGAGCGCTGATCGCTTTGAGTTTCGCCCACCGGTCCCGAAGTTCCAGGGTCAATTCTCGAAAGGCCAGCAGGCCCCAAGGGGGGACGGGGATTGACCCACGCCAATCCTTGTCGGTCTGGTCGAACTTCGACTTGGCGTCTGTGAACTCGGCAAGGAGTTCGGGATCTATAGGTTGTCTCATGTGAGTTTCAACATAGGTCGAGCCCGAGCCTTCCCCCTGAGCAATGTGTCTCTCCGGCATGTCGGACGCTTGGTGAGAGCCGACGGGGATTGCGCTGGGACCGATTCTTTCGAGTCGAGTGGCGCTAGATCGCCTGAACCCCGTTTCTGTCGCATTCAGGGCCGACAATCTGCCCCCCTATTCGATAACTTGCTCCTGATGGCGACTCGAGGGTTTCGCTAACTCCAGCACCGGGTATGCAGTGGTGACAGAAAGGAGGCTGCGATGGGACGAGGTGGAATCATCTGGACGATCGTGGGCATTTTGCTCATCATCGCCCTACTTATCTACATTTTCTAGCGGTTCAGCCTGTGGGGCCGATGTCAAATAGGCGGGCCCACGGCGTAAAGATCGAAGCCCCCATGGCCTCTCAAGTCGGATCTATCGCCTTCAGGAGCGGTTCGCGTGTAGGGTCGCATCGGGGTTCCGTTGCCAGACATCAGAACCCCGCAACAACGAATCGAAGCCCCCGACGACGGATCATCCAATCGCCCGTAGGGGCTTCGATCTATCTGAAGGCATACCCGTATCGGCCATTAGTGGACGAACCTCGAACATCCGATCCGGCAGTTGGCGTAGGTTGCCAATCACCGACGGAAGAAGGAGCCGAATGCGTCGTGCCATCACCGCATTGGTGGGAGTAGCGCTCCTCCTAGGAGCCGCCGTCCCAGCTGTAGCTCAGGAAGGCTCAATCGGGATTGTCGACACCGCCACCGGGGAGTGGTATCTGCGCAATCCATCGAACGGGGCAACCACCAGGTTCTTCTTCGGCAACCCCGGTGATCTTCCCATGGTCGGGGACTGGGACTGCGATGGAGACGAAACACCGGGCCTGTACCGACAGTCCGACGGATTTGTCTACCTGCGCAATGCCAACAGCCAAGGCGTAGCCGACATCCGGTTCTTCTTCGGCAACCCTGGAGACATCCCACTCGCCGGAGACTTCAACGGAAACAACTGTGACACGGTGTCCATCTACCGGCCGTCCGAGGGTCGGGTATTCATTATCAACGCCTTGGGCGCCAACGACGGCGGCCTCGGCTCCGCAGACTTCTCCTACTTCTTCGGCAACCCCGGAGACAAGCCCTACGTCGGGGATTTTGATAACGACGGCATCGACGAGATCGGCCTCCACCGGGAAGCCACCGGACTCGTCTACTTCCGATTCACACACACCCAAGGAGTTGCCGACTCCTCGTTCATCTTCGGTGATCCAGGAGACAAGATGGTCGCCGCCGAATGGTTTGGAAGAGGCACCCCGGGACCGGAGTCGGTGGGTCTTTTCCGCCCCTCGAACTGCACCAGTTACCTCCGCCACACCAACACACAGGGCGTGGCCGACGAGACGCTCGCATACGGACTACCGACCGGACTACCCGTCGCAGGAGACTTCGGACTTCTCACTGGAGGCGGCAGCCCGCCACCCGGATGTCCGGCGCCCCCGCAACCGCCGGGCTCGTTTGTGCCGTTCACGGTCGCCGGCACCGGAAATAGCGTGATCGACTTCCAGATCCCCGGCGATGTTCCAGCAGTGATTGACCTCACGCACAATGGCACCAGCAATTTCATTGTCTGGAGTCTTGATGGCGGATTCGCAAACATCGACCTGTTGGTCAACGAGATCGGGAGCTATCAGGGACGGAGAATGGTGCATGGAGGTTGGTTTTCTCAGCCCGAGCTTGTGCGGCACTTAGAAATTGACGCCGATGGCGCGTGGTCAATCACTGCGCGACCAATATCCGCAGCCAGGTCTATGACCTCGTCCTTGACTGGTTCTGGTGACGACATCCTGCGATATCAGGGCTCGGCTTCAACACTTACTTCGACACATGACGGAACAAGCAATTTCATCATTTGGGGCTACGAATCGGACGGCAGCATTACGGGCCTGATCGTCAACGAGATCGGTCCATACTCGGGAACTGATCTGATCGACTCCGGGACCGCCATCCTCGAAATCGCGGCTGACGGAAACTGGACTCTCCACGCTCCCTAGTCGGTATAACGGGAGGCCCGACGGGCCGCGCCGTTGGGCCGAGGCGGACATGCCGTAGGGTCTTCTGACGCAGGTTGGAGGCGGATTCTTGGACCAGAGCGAACTCGACGTGCTCCTCATCGAGATCCAAACCATGCTCCGCGACTTGCAAGACATGGTCTTGAAGGCTCGCGAGCCCGCTCAAGGGCCATATGCGTTTTTTCACTACTGCTCACACACACTGACCCGAACGCGAGATGTTGGCCGGACCATCACGCGCCTACTCGATGGCCGTAGCCGGTTGACCGACCTCGCTTTTGACGACGAGGCAATACCCGAGTCCAGTCAGACAACGCAGCACATGCGGCAGGACTTTGAAACGCTCTACCTATTCGGTCAGATGCTCTTGGATCAATGGAGTCATGTAGCAATCAAGGTCGGGGGTCTAGGGTTCACACCCGGTGGGGCTGGACCGTTCGTACATTTGGTGAAGGAGTTCGAGCGTGGAACCGGAGGTCCCCTCACGCGATTGTGGGGCGAACTTCACGAGCCAATGCTGTGGCTGTACTGGCAACTCCGTCTCTATCGCAACATATTCATCATTCACGCAGATCGGCCATGGCAAAGGGGCACCACTGCAAGTATGACGGGGACCGCATTTCGTTTGTTCACTCCAGCACCCGTTGGGTGGGCGGACTACCAAGTGCATGAGTCTCAAGTCAGCGCTCTGTGGGAACGGACGCCGGATGCCATCAGGCGAACACTGGGTCCAGGGCCACACCCACGTGGGGTCATCCTGGCTCACATGTTCAAGAACATCGGGCAGATTGATGACCAGCCGCTCAGAGGCGCGATCGGAAAGTGCTTCGGTGAAATGGGCGGCGAAACACCTTCCTTTCAGACCGTCGCTTCTACGTTGCTGGAGTTCATACGAGACGGCACGAAGGTGCTCCTGAGCATCGCTGCAACAAGAGTTGACGAGATTGATCTGACGCCTGGCCTAGGAGCCCACTATCTTGAAGAACTCGGCAAGTTGCAGGACTAGGCGGAACCTATTCGTGAAGGATGCCGTCGTGGATCGGGCCGCCATGGCGGTGACTGGCGACGAAGCCAACTCGAAGAACGACTGATCGCAGGCCCGGCATGGGCCGAGGGGGAGTGGCTGATAATCGATGAGATCGGACAGTTCCTTCGACCCGATTTGGTGGCTGATCGGTTGAGACTGCGCGGACACCCCAGGCCTGTAACTGTCAAGCGGCGGCGGTGACGTCGCTGGGTTGGCGGTGGGCCCAGGCGGTGTGTTCATCGTAGGTCGTGCGGGTTCGGAGGCATCCGTGGAGGATGCCGACGAGGCGGTTGGCTAGCGCTCTGAGGGCTTGGGAGTGGGTGTCTCCTTGGGCTTTGTGTTGGTCGTAGAAGTTGCGGCATCCCACGCTGGCGTTGAGCGAGCTGAGCGCCCACCGGTCAATGGCGTCGTAGAGACGGTCGTTGCGGACGTATCGAGCGATCACGGATCGGTGCTTGCCGGAGGCGATGGTGACGGGCGAGGTTCCGGCGTAGTTCCGGCGAGATTTGACGTCGGCGAAACGGTCGGGGTCGTCCCCGAACTCGCCGAGCACCCGGGCACCGAGCACGACACCGAGTCCTGGCTGAGACAGGTAGATGTCGGCGTCCGGGTGTTGCTCAAAATCGGTGGCTAGTTCTTCTTCGAGCTCGCTGATCTGGCGGTTCAGTTCGATGAGGATGGCCACGGTGGCTCGGGTGGTGGCGGCATACGCCGAGGTGACCGGACCCGGGGCGGCGAGCTGGTCGGTCCAGAGCCCGGCTTGGATCTCGGTGGCTCGCTTGTCGAGGTATCGCTGCCGTCCGGCTCTCTTGAGGGCCGCACGGATCTGAGACAGCGACAATCGGGCCCCGTCATTCGGGGCGGGTGCTCGTTGCAGCACTGCCAGGGTGTCGCGGTCGGCCAGCTCATCGAAGGTGGCCACGGCCTGGGGGTAGTACTCCCGCAGCGCCGATCGCAGCATGAGGGTATGACGGGTCCGTTCTCGAATCAGCTTCCGATGGGCTCGAGCCAGCACCGTTATCGCCTGAACCTCGGGTGAGTCTCCCGCCACCTGACGGTGGTTGTGCCGGTCGGTGCGGACCAGGTCGGCCAATAGCTTGGCGTCTCCCCGATCAGACTTGGCGCCCGACAGGCCATGGCGTTCCCGATACCGAGCGGCCGACCTGGGGTTGACCGCATAGACCTGATAACCCACCGCCACCAGCGCCTGCACCCACAGACCCCGATCCGTTTCGATACCCACCGCCACTTCGCCAGGATCGTCAACGTACTCGGTCATCAGCTGGTGCAACTTCCCGATCCCTTCAACCCCGTCATCCAGGCGGCGGACGGCCAGCTTCTCGCCAGTCTCGGACATCACCCAGATGTCATGGTGATCCTCGGACCAGTCGTTGCCCACGAACAGCATTGCCTTTTCCTCCTTCAGTTGGCGTTAAGCCGTAGAGCCCCCCGGCGACGATCCAATGGGCAAGTGCTCGACGGCACGACACCCCAGCAGTGCTCCAGGCAGGCTCACCAACCAGCCGGGGCACGGTCCGCGCACAGGAATCCACGCTCCGGTGAGTTGAAGTGCTCACCGGCTGGCCGGCTCAGTTCTCAGCCTCCCACAAGAGAAGCCGATACGACCCCATTGGTGAGTTGGGGAGCCGTCCGCTTGTGGTGATGCCGGGCTGACGTTCAGAGCCCCTCGATACTCGGTGATGGAAATGTCGCCGAGCAAGGAAGGGCCCTGATGAGTCCGATCGTATGACCGTCCGTCTGCATCTACGTCGTATCCGCGTGATCGTCGTGGTGGTGGATCTGGTCGAACGTCTGGTGGTCGAGATCGCCGATGTCCGTCGGGTGGTCCGCTGCCCTTACTGTGGGTTTAAGACCGCCCGGGTGCATGATCACCGCCGTCTGCGAGTGCATGATCTCCCGACTCGGGGACGGCCGACGGAGCTGGTTTGGGTGCGGCGTCGTTTCGTCTGCGGCGAGTGCTCAGAGCGGCATTGGGAGGACCATCCCGAGATCATCGTCGGCCGGCGCACCCATGTGACACGACGGTTGGCCCGTCAGCTGGTCCGGGACGTCAACGTCATGTCGATCCGGGAGGTGGCCCGACGGTATGAGCTCCCCTGGCATTACATCATGGGATTGACCAGGTCGTGGTCGGATCGGGTAGCGGCCGATCGTCGGCAACGCCGCTGCCGGGTCCTGCTGGTCGACGAGACCAGCCTTCGCAGAGGCCACCGCTATGTGACGGTGCTGATCAACGGTGACACCGGAGAAACCCTCGGCATCGTCGCTCACCGCAACGCCGAAGCCTTATCCGGGTTCCTCCTGGCGCAGGGACACCGCTGGCTCAAAGGCGTCAAAGTGGTGGTCTCGGACGGGTCGGGCGCCTACCGCAGCTCCATCCATGCCCATCTCGGACACACCACCCACGTCCTCGACCGTTTCCATGTGGCACGCTGGTTCGCCGCCGGGATGATCGAGGTCCGCCGCCGCCTCCAACGCATCGGAGAACCCGGCTCGAGACCAGCCTTCGAACCGGCAGTGTTCCGGTCCAGATACCTCCAACTCACCCGGTTCGACCACCTCCCAGACCACCGGATCCAAGCCCTCGGCCGGGTTCTCCAGGGCCGACCCGAACTGGAGGTGGCCTGGCGGATGCTCCAACACCTCTACGGCATCCACCTCGCCGCAGACACCGAGGAGGCCAACCAGGCGCTCGGAGCGTTCATCGACACCTACCACCAGCATCCGCTCGTCGAGTTCGAAAAGCTGGTCGGGACCCTCCTCGAATGGGGAGACGAGATCTTCGCCTTCCACGACACGGACCGGGCCACCAACGGACGGATCGAAGGGACCAACAACAAGCTCGGAGTCCTGAAACGAGTCGCCTACGGATTCACCTCAGTCCCCAACTTCGCCGCCCGAGCCCTCCTCCTCACCCCGGGCATGGCAACATGAGCAGACCGAGTGACAAGGGACTCATCCCACCTCAGCGCGCAGAACCGATCGGTTTCAGCGGATAGCCGACGCCGCGCAGCTTCCGACCCTGACAATCCGCCAGCTACGTCATTCTCACGCCACGGCCCTCCTGGCCGCGGGGGTGCCGCCCAAGGTGGTGTAGGAGCGTCCCGGGCATGCGTCGATCTCGATCACGATGGACATTTACTCCGCGGTGCTGCCGGGGATGCAACGAGACGCTGCGGAACGGCTGGCCTTGATTATCGGAAGGTGAGGTGTTGTCTATGAGACGACTTGTTGTGATTCTCGTGGTGATCGGAGTAGCAGTTGCCTGCCAGCAAGGGGCAAACATCCAATCCAGTGCCGATGCCGATTATGACCGCGGGAAGCTGGCCGGTTGGAACCAGGCTCTCGAGGCTGTCAGGAACTGTGCAGTTGACGGCGAACCGGGGACTTTTCCTGACTGCCTTGCAAGTCAGGCCGGCCTGTACGTCAACAGCGAACAGAGAATGATCAGTGAGACATACGACGACTTCATCGAGCGGGGGAAACAGATCGAGCTTGCCTTCTTTGTCTACGACCAAGGTTGATAGTGGGCAAATAGTGGACGCGGCAATGAACCGTTTAACCCTCAGTTGAAGAAACCCCCCTGAACATGGGGGTTTCTTCGTCGGGCTGGCGGGATTTGAACCCACGACCCCTTGGCCCCCAGCCAAGTGCGCTACCAAACTGCGCCACAGCCCGGAAACACGGATCGTAACCGGTCCTCGGGGGTTGACATCATCGTTAAGGCCCCACTCCGGCCTGCCGATTCTTCATATCGGGAGGTTGATCTTTGCCGAGTAAGACAACGAGAGCCATTGGCGCGACCGTGATCCTTGCGGGGATCGCCATCGCCGCCGTCACCGCGGTCGGGACCGGCGAGCTCTCGTCGATGGAGATTCAGGGAACCGTCGACAACGGGGGCAGTCCCGACGTGTCGGAGGCGACGACTGTCCCCGAGCCCTTCGAATACCGGGTCGGGTTGCTCTCGGGATTGACCACCGACAACTTCTGGGCCTACATCGGTGACCAGCCGACGGTTTGGAACGCCTATGTGCTCGGGCCCACCAAGCCGGCCCTCTTCGCACTCAACTCCCACCAGACATCACTCGTCACCGAGCTGGCGGCCGCCGAGCCGGCCTTGCCCACTGAGGGCGACAGTGGGTGGAGTGCCGAGGTCGAGCTGGGCACCGAGCTCGCCTGGAGTGACGGCGTCCCGATCACTTCCCAGGATATGGTCTTCACCTTCGAGACGGTGAGACGTCTCGGGCTTCAGGGCGGTTGGGTCGACGCGTTCCCACCCGAGGTCAAAGCGGTTGTTGCCGTTTCGCCGACGCGTCTCCGGATCGAGTTCACCAAGCGCCCGAGTCTCAGCGTATGGCCATACGGGGTCGGACTGGCGCCGATCATGCCGTCCCATGTCTGGAAGCCGCTGCTCAGCGAGGTGATGTCGCCCGAGAGTCTCTATGCGGCGAGTGGCGAGCCTGACGTGTCGGGCGGCCCGCTGACCCTGACCGAGATCGGGGAGACCAGGATTGTCGCCGTGGCCAACCCTGGGTACACCGAGATGGCGATCGATCGGGTGGAATACCGCATCTATCCCGACGAGGCTGCTGCGGTGGCCGAGTTGGCATCGGGGGCCATCGACACCATCCTCAGCCCCACCGGTCTTTCCGACACCAGTCTTTCGGCGTTGGCGGGCGTTCAAGGTGTTGCCATCGACGAGAGCCCTGCCAACTCCGTCCGCTACCTGGGCTTCAACTTGAAACGTGAGCCGATGGCCTCCGATCAATTCCGTCAAGCGTTGGCGCTCCTCCTCGACCGACCGCAGACGGCTGCCCGCCTCGCGCCCGGCTCGAATCCTGCGTTCACGATGATGTCGCCCTTCAACGAGACCTGGTTCGACGAGGCGGTAGCCACCGAGATCGAATCCGGGTACAGCGGGACCATCGACATCCGTCTCGGCACAGCTCTCGATTCCCTCCGATCGGCCGGCTATGCCTGGACCATTGAGCCATCGGTGAAAGACGGCGCGGTCGTCGCCGGCGAGGGGCTGAGTATCTCCGGTCTCACTCCGGCACCGCTCACCATCCTCACCCCCGGCGAGGAGTACGACCCGGATCGGCCCGAATACGCCGGGGAGATCGAGAAGACTCTGGAAACGCTCGGTTTCGACGTGCGGCCGGTGGTTACCGACTTCGACACCGTCGTCGATCTTGCCTTCAATGCCGGCGCGGACGGTGCCCGGCAATACGACATGTACCTGCTCGGCTGGACGCTCGGCAACCCGGCATTCCCCGCTTACTACCGATGGTTCTTCGCCCCCGATGGGCCGGCCAACTCCACTGGGTATGCCGATGTGGAGTTTGCGGCCGAACTCGCTGAGTTTGAGCAGGCGAGCAATCTCGAGACGGCCAAGAGCGCTCTGTGGCAGATGGAGCGGATCCTGGCCGTGGATCTGCCCTATCTGGTCCTCGATCACCCCGAGATAGCGGAGGCGTATCGCTCGGACCGGATTGACTTCGGGATCCGCAACGTCCTCGGTGGGATCCAGGGCAGGCTCGGAGGTCTTACCGACCTGACCCCAGGTCTGTGAGGCTCCGAAGCCGGAGTTAGCCTCATTCCGGTGACCGAAGCCGTCTCCACCAACCGAGTCCTCACCATCCCCAACCTGGTGACGTTCACCCGTTTGCTTGGTGTAGGCCTCTTCTGGTGGGTCCTTCTCGTTCAGGACAACATCGCGTTGGCGGCGTGGCTGGTCTTCACCATCGGATGGACCGACTGGATCGACGGATATCTCGCCCGTCGTCTCAATCAGGTCAGCGAGCTGGGAAGAGTCCTCGATCCGGTCGCTGACCGTTTGATGATCGCCTCGGCGGTGATCGGCGGTCTCATCGTGGGGGTGGTCCCTGTGGCGGTCGGGGCCCTGCTCATAGCCCGCGAGGTGCTGGTGGGCCTGGTTGCGATCTATCTGGCGGCCAGAGGCGGAGGAACGATCGATGTCCGGTACTACGGCAAGGTGGCGACGTTTCTCCTCTATGGCGCGATTCCCGCGTTCTACCTGGTCGCCGCCGGGTTCATGGAATGGTTCCTGCGTCCTACGGGCTGGGTGGCTGCGGTGGTCGGCCTCGCCCTCTACTGGTACGTTGCCGTGTCGTATATCGGAGACACTCGACATCGCTTGGCAGCGTTAAAGTCGCCCACCGGCCCTCAGGAGGTTTGATGCAGGTACCCGATGATCTTCTCTACACAGAGGAGCACGAGTGGATTCGACGCGTAGGGGATTCCACTGTGCGAATCGGGATCACCGACTACGCCCAGGACCAGTTGGGAGATGTGGTCTTCGTCGAGTTGCCCGAGGTCGGCGCAAGTGTGAGCAAGGACGACATCCTGGTCGAGGTGGAGAGCACCAAGTCGGTGGGGGAGGTATACGCCCCCTTTTCCGGTCGGATAACGGCGGTCAACCCGGCGCTGGCGAGCTCTCCGGAACTGGTCAATCAGAGCCCTTACGACCAAGCCTGGTTCGTGGAGGTCGAGGTCACCGACGGGGTGGACATGTCCGGTCTGCTCGACGCCGCCGCATACCGTGATCTGACCGAATGAGCCGAGGCTCGGCGCAACGCCGGGCACTCCCTATCATCTGGCGTAATGACCGAGGACAGCCAGCGCGTTTCGGGCCAACCCGACCCTCAAGTTGAGGTGGAGAGCGATCCCACGGTTGTCTACGTGCCAATCCAGGATCGAGCCGACCATCCGCTGACCCGCGAGGAAGCCGGCAGCGTCGAAGGATTCACCGGATACGCCCTGGTGATCGAGCGCGGGCCCCAGACCGGGATGACCTACCTGCTCGCACCGGGCAACACCACGGTGGGTAGGCATCCCGAAAGCGACATTTTCCTCAATGACGTCACGATTTCGCGCCAGCACTGTCGCTTCGTCCTTGGCGAAGGCAACCTCGTGGTTGAGGACAGCGGATCGACGAACGGGACCTATGTGAATGATGCCCGGGTCGATGAAGCGCAATTGAGGGCAGGCGACGAGGTCGTCGTGGGGCGATTCCACTTTCTCGTCGCACATGGCGATGCCTGACCAGGATTCGATGAGCATCGGTGAGGTGATCAACCTCCTCCGTGACGACTTTCCCGATGTGTCGGTGTCCAAGATCAGGTTTCTCGAATCCCAGGGGCTGATCGACCCCGGCCGATCCGACAGCGGTTACCGCCAATTCGACGGCGAAGATCTGGCGCGGTTGCGTTTCATCCTTCAACAGCAGCGAGACCATTTCCTTCCACTCAAAGTGATCAAGTCGAAGCTCACCCTGTGGGAGCGTGGCGAAGACGCGGTTTCGAGTCGCCAAACCGAGCCGCGTCATAGTGAGGACGCCCGGGCTCCCCTGGCGAGGGACGACGTCCTGAAACGATCCGGTCTCACGTCGCGTCAACTCGACGATCTGCTTGAGGCGGGCGTGATGCGGCCGATCGGCGAATCGGACGTCTATCCAGTCGAGGCCGGGGTCGTCGCCCTCGAAGCGAAACGATTGATGGATCAGGGATTGGAGGCACGACATCTGAGGTCGATCCGCCTGTCGGTGGATCGAGAGGCAGATCTGCTTCGACAACTCACGGCTCCGCTGATGCGAGCCACCAACGCCGAGGCCAGGGCCAGGGCCAGGGACGTCCTCGAACTGAGCGCGGGCTCCGTGCAGGCGATGCACCGTGCGATGCTCGAGGGAGAGTTGAAGCAGCAGACCACACCATGATGAGGTTGGCCCGAGCCCTGGCACCGGTCCCGGTGCTGGTCCTGCTGTTCGCCCTGCCGGCGGCGGCGGCACCGTTTACCTATCCCGCACCGGTCTTCCAGACCTTTCCCGGTTCGGGCCCGCCCAACGTCTCCGCCCCGTCGTGGATCCTCTACGACGAGTCCATCGACATGGTCCTTGGCTCTTCGGGGGCTTCGGATGAAAGGGCCATGGCCTCCACGACCAAGGTCATGACCGGTCTCCTGGTAGTCGAGAACACCGATTTCGACGAGATAGCGACCGTTTCACAGGAGGCAGCCGAGACCGGGGGACAGGAGATCGGCCTGGTGGCCGGCGAGCAGATGACCGTGGGATCACTGTTCAGGGCCCTCATGGTTCGCTCGGCCAACGATGCCGCCACCGCACTTGCCGAGCATATCTCCGGGAGCGTGGACCAATTCGTCCAGTTGATGAATGATCGCGCCGAGGAGTTGGGCCTTGAAGAGACATACTTCGCCAACCCTCACGGGATGGATGCACCCGGCCATAGGTCCAGTGCAAGGGATCTGTTGACCATGGCCCGGTTGGCGATGGGTCATCCTGAGTTCGCAGACGTAGTGCGCTCACGGGTAATCGTCATGACCGATGCCCCCGACGGCACACATCGAGTGGGGATCAGCACCAATCTCATGCTCGGCTCCTACGACGGGATGCTGGGAGTCAAGACCGGGCTCACACCGCGAGCCCTTTTCACATTTGTCGCAGCCGCCGAACGTGACGGCCGCAGGCTGTATGCGGTGGTCCTCGGATCTCCCGAGAACTTCGGGAACTTCACCGACGCCAGGTTGTTGTTCGACTACGGGTTTCGAGACCTCGGGTTTTATGGAGACGCCGTCACGGAGACCCCGTACACCGCGGCGAAAGCCAGGGTCGAACCGGGGGCGGTGGTGACGATGGGGCGGGTCGAGACCTACCTCCACCTGGCGGGCCAGGGCTTGATGCTGGAGCAACCGTCTCCGCTGGGTGACATTCCCCAACCAGAGCAGGCACCGATCATCGAAGTGACCCGCCGCTCTCAGGGTGCCGAAACCTCGGTGACCGACGCCCTTCTCTACTGGATCGACCGGGTCCTCGGAGCGTGACATCAGGTTCTGAGCCTGCTGTGGAGGCAATCCCCGAATCTGAGATCCAGTCACGGGTAGCCGAGTTGGGGAGGGCTATCACCGTTGACTACTCGGGACGCGATCCCCTGTTCGTGGTGGTCATGATGGGGTCGGTGCCCTTTGCCGCCGATCTCGTGCGGCAAGTCGACCTGCCCTCCGAGGTCGACTTCCTGGTCCTCAACCGATTCGGCGAGGGGGGCCGGATCGGCATCGCGATGGATCTGTGGACCCCCGTCACCGACCGCGACGTGGTGATCGTGGAAGATATAACCGACACCGGTCTGACTCTCTCGGTGTTGAGACGCACCATCCTCGACCGGGGAGCGCGCGGTGTCGCGACCGCCTCATTGATCGACAAGACCAGGCGCCGTGTCGTCGAGGTGCCCATCGAGTATCGCGGGTTCGAAGTCGGTGACGAGTACCTGGTGGGATATGGGATGGACTGGCAGGGCTACTACCGCAACCTCCGCTCGGTGTGGGCGGTGCTCGACATGGAGGCTCTTGTCAACGACCCTAGGGCCCTCTCCAAAACCCTCGGATGGCGGAGACCAGCCAGTCCCGATTCAGACACCCGGTGATAACCTCGGGTAATGCCGGGTAACGGATCACCCATCGCGATGGAGGTCGTCGGAGTCCGAGTCGAACTCCCGTCCAACCAGCCGATCGTCCTCTTGAGGGAGCAGGAGGGCAATCGGTACCTGCCGATCTGGATCGGAGGCTCCGAGGCAACCGCCATTGCCACCGCCCTGGAGGGGGTGAGCCCACCACGCCCGCTGACCCACGATCTGATGCGCTCTGTCATTGATGCCGTTGGGGCGTTCGCGGTGCGAGTCGTCATCACCGAGATGCGTGATTCGGTGTTCTACGCCGATCTCTCACTCGACATCTCGGGACGGGAGGTGCATGTCTCCTCACGCCCCTCTGATGCCATCGCCCTCGCCGTTCGCACCGGGACCCCGGTGTTTGCGCTTCCCGGCGTCCTCGAAGATGCAGGCGTGGTCTTCGAGGAAGAGGCCAATGAAGAGGACGAAGTCGCCCGATTTCGAGAGTTTCTCGAAGAGGTAACCGTCGAGGACTTTCTCGAGGACGAGCCCGGGCCCTGACAAATTGGGACCGCCAGGGCCATATACGGCCCTGGCGGTCCCAATTACGAGAGTGAGACCGCGCCGCTGGTTCACCCGCGACGAGTTATCCACAGGATTGCGTTGACATTGCCTAACGTACATGGGTAGCTTGCTGACAACGGCGGAGTTACACGCTTGTAACATGGAGGACCGATGATCCAAGGCTATCGCGCTCCACAGGTCTGCAAGTTGGTGGGGATCACCTACCGACAGCTCGATTACTGGGCGCGGACCAACCTCATCTTGCCGTCTATGCAGCAGGCGAATGGCTCAGGATCCCAGCGGTTGTACTCCTTCTCTGACGTGGTGCAGCTCAAGGTGATCAAGCGCCTTCTCGACGCGGGCATGAGCTTGAAGAAGATTCGCTCGGCGGTCGAGATTCTCGCCGAGCAGCTCGATTCCGACCGGCCGCTAGCCGACGTCACCCTGCTCAGTGACGGTCAGACCATCTACGCCGCCCATTCCGAACAGGAGGTCGTCGACGTCTTTCGACGCGGTCAGGGTGTTTTTGGGATCGCCATCGGCCCGGTTCAAGACGAAGTCGAAGGTGAGCTCCACCGTCTCTTCCCGGAGAGCGAGTTGGCCGGGGTCGTCGAGGCAGGAGCGCCCTGATCACCGAACTTCAGTCGGCCGTCGAGACCGAGTTTGCTCACAACAGTGAGCGTCAGTTCGCCCTTCTCCTCGATTTCTATGATGTTCCCTGGGATTACGAGCCTCGGTCGTTCCCGCTTTTGTGGGATCGTGACGGCACCCCGACCCAGTTCTTCACACCCGATTTCTATCTCCCCGACGACGATCTCTACATCGAGATCACCACGATGAACCAAAAACTCGTCACCAAGAAGAACCGAAAAGTGAGACGGCTCAGGGAGCTCTACCCGGAGGTCAGCTGCAAGGTCTTCTATCAGCGCGACTACCTCAACCTGGTGGTCAAATACGGGCTCGAAGAGCCCGATCATCTCGAGGATGTGGTGGCGCCCACCCGCATTCCCGGAAGGCCCGAGATCGTGCGTCTCGAGGACAGAGGAGAACGGCTGACGGGATGAGTCGGTCTCCGTTGGACGACCTCCACCGGAGGCTGGGGGCGCGATTCGTCGAGTTCGGCGGATGGGAGATGCCGGTTCAATATGAATCGGTGCTTGCCGAGCACAAGGCAGTCCGCACCGGCGTGGGGATCTTCGACGTCAGCCATCTTGGGCGGTTCGAGCTGTCCGGGCCCGGCTCTCATGACGCCCTCAACCATCTGCTCTGCAACAACATCGACAGAATCGAGCCTGGCCGGACCCAGTACACGATGATGCTCAACCCATCTGGTGGGATCATCGACGACGTGATCGTTTGGTGGTGGGAACCCGATCGCTTCTGGGTCATGCCCAACGCGGCCAACCAGGAGCGAGTGCTTGCAGCCTTCACGGCGGAGCCCGGCTGTACCACCCGAAGTCTTCGGGAAGACACCGTCCTGATCGCGGTCCAGGGACCCTCGGCCCCTGACGCGATGAATGAGGTTCTCGGCCTCGCGCCTGGCAGGTTTCGCGTCGCCGAGGCGACTTGGGAGGGGCAGCCGGTTGCGATGGCCGGAACCGGTTACACCGGCGAGCGGGGTGGTGAGATCGTTTGTGATCCCGCGACCGGGCGCCGGCTGTTCGATGCCCTGCTGGAATCGGGTGCCACCCCATGTGGGCTCGGCTCGAGGGACACCCTCCGGCTCGAGGCCGGTCTTCCGTTGTGGGGGCCGGATCTCGACGAGACCACCACGCCATTGGAGGCGAACCTTGGCTTTGCGGTGGCTCTGGACCATGTCTTCGTCGGATGCGAGGTGCTGCTAGATCAGAATGAGCGGGGAGTGTCGCGCCGGCTCACCGGCTTCGTACTCGATGAAAGGGGCATCCCTCGTCACGGGCATAGGGCCCGGACCAGCACCGGCACCGGGGTGGTCACCTCCGGGAACCTCAGCCCGATGCTCGACAAAGGGGTGGGTATGGCCTACATCTCACCCCCACCGGGCCCTCATGAGACCGGCCTCGAGATCGAGATCCGGGATCGGTGGGTGGCGGCGACGATCAGCACGCCCCCGTTTCACAAGCAATCAACCACCATGGAGTAATGCGTTTCGCATTCAACTGACCACACTTATGACGCCGAGAGCTAGGAGACCCTTTTGCGCAGCGCGTCACGACCCGAGCCGGTGAACGGCTTCGGAATCGAACAAGTCAGGGTATGGGCGCCGGAATCGGCGCCGAAGGCGGTCGTGGTGCTGGTCCACGGTATCGCCGAGCATTGCGGTCGTTACGAGAGGACCGGGTCGCTTCTCTCTGACGCCGGATTCATGGTCCGCTCCTTCGACCTGATCGGGTTCGGGGCTTCGGGTGGCCCTCGTGGCGATATCGCAGATTGGAGTCTGTATCACGATCAAATCGAGCGACATGTCATCTGGGCGAGGGAGCAGGGTGCGCCTGTGGTCCTGATGGGACATTCGATGGGGGGAAATCTCGCCGCGGGGTACGTCCAGGCCGGTCGGACCGCGCCCGACCTGCTGGTGTTGAGTGCGCCGGCGCTGGGGGGCGGCGCGGGCTGGCAAAGGGCCCTGTCCGGTGTCTTCAGCAAGATCGCTCCCAGCCTGGCAATACCTAATTCCCTCAAGGGCGAGCAGCTGTCCCGCGATCCCGCGGTTGGGGAGGCCTACTTCGCCGATCCCCTGGTATATGCCAAGACGACACCGAGGCTTGGCGCAGCCTTGTTCGCCGCGATGGCCGAGGTAACCGAGAATGCGACCCGGATCGAGATCCCGACCCTGGTGTTGCAGGGGGGAGCGGACACCATCGTGCCCCCACAGTCAACGGCGATTCTGGGCGAGGTGCCGGGTGTGGAGCGCCGGTTGCATCCGGGGCTGCGTCATGAGATCCTGAACGAGCCGGAGGGCCCCGAGATCGTGGCCGAGATCGTGGCCTGGATCTCGGATCATCTTTGAATATGTGCCCACCCCGGGAATGATCAGGGAAGGTCGGCCCAATTGATCAAGACCTTGCCTGACTCGTGAGAGGCGGCAACGCCAAAGGCGGTGTCATACTCTTCGACTCCGAAACGGTGGGTGATAACCGGGGAGATGTCCAGCCCTGAGCCGATCAGGACGTTCATCTTGTACCAAGTCTCGAACATCTCACGCCCGTAGATCCCCTTGAGGTTGAGCATGTTGAAGATGACGATGCTCCAGTCGATGGGATAGGGATCCGAAGGGATGCCGAGCAGGGCGACATTTGCACCATGGATGGTGTTCTGAAGTATGTCGTCGAGGGCGGCCGATTTCCCCGACATCTCAAGGGCGACATCGAATCCCTCCGTCATCCCCAGTTCGTCCTGCACATCCTGAAGGTCCCCGAACCGCACGTCGACGGTCCGGGTCGCACCCATCCGCTTTGCCAGTTCCAACCGATAGGGGTTGACGTCGGTGACCACCACGTTGCGCGCCCCGGCCCGGGCAACGACGGCAGACGCCATCAGGCCGATCGGGCCTGCCCCCGTGATCAGGACGTCCTCGCCAAGCACCGGGAACTCGAGGGCGGTGTGCACCGCGTTCCCGAACGGGTCGAAGATGGCCGCGATGTCGAAGTCGATGCCCGGTATGTGTCTCCAGACATTGCTCTTTGGGATCAATACGTAGTCGGCGAAGGCCCCGGGGAGGTTGACGCCGATTCCCTTTGTGTCGTGACAGAGGTGTCTTCGGCCTGCCAGGCAGTTACGACACCTGTTGCAGACGACGTGACCCTCGGCCCCCACCACCTCGCCGACCTCGAACCCGGAGACGTTGGAGCCAAGGTCGACTATCTCACCGGCAAACTCATGCCCAACTGTCATTGGGGCCGGGATGGTGGCCTGGGCCCAATCATCCCAGTTGTAGATGTGGAGGTCGGTGCCGCAGATACCGGTGGTGTGCACCTTGATCAAGACGTCGTCGGCGCCGACGTGCGGGGTCTCCACCTCGTCGAGACGGAGCCCGGTCTCATCGGGATGCTTGACCAGCGCTCTCATCGCCACATCATCTCGAGGTACTTCTCCAGCGAGCCCGAATCGGACTGGTCGAACCACGCCTGGAGCCCCTGCGGGGTGTCTGATGGGAGGTCGGGGTATCGGTGCTGCTCGGCCAGCTCCAACACCGTTTGCGGGCGCAATCCACCGTCGAGATGATCGTGGAGAAGCACCGACGGAAACGGCATATCGCCACGCTAGTCATGGGGGCCATCATCCAGGCCCACCGGTACGCTGTTGGCGTGTCGAAGGCCCTTCTGATCGCAACTATTGCCTGCCTGATGGCCGCATGCGCAACCGCGCCGCCGGACCGGAGTGCGCTGCCCGACGTCGGAGAAGTTCTCGAGCCTCCCCTCGCCTGTTCGTTCCTTGTCGGACCACCGCAGGGGGTCTCGATCAGTGAAGTCTTCGAGAACACCGCCGCCGATGGGGTGCTCGAGGCGGGTGATGTGATCGTTGCCATGGATGGGGTTGAGACCTCCGATTCCGAACAACTGCGGGTAGCTCTCAATGAGCGGTCTGTCGGGGACCCGGTGGACCTGGAACTGCGCCGAGACGGCGTCGAGGAATCGGCCGAGATGGTCCTGGGTGCGAATCCGGACGATCCGGAGCGGCCGTTCATGGGTGTGATGATCAGAACCGCCTATGAGGAGCTCCTCGCCACCGATGCGGATGAGACGATCCCCGAGCTACCCACCACCCGTGCCGTCATCATCAGTGGTCTCCTCTACGGGATGGAGCCGTCCGGAGCTCTGTGGGTCAACACCGGCGTGGCCATCGGGGCCGACACCAACTGGGTGGCGACGACGGAGAGTGTTTACGCCCTCAGCACCGGTGACGAACGTGTGCTGACCGACGCTCTGAGCGGTGAAGTGATCGACTATCCGGTGGTGGAGGACTGGATGCCGGCCCGGCTGGTCGGCGCCATCGAGGATGATCTCTTGTTGGCCGTTACCCAGGAAGTCCCGGACCAACCCGAATTGGTGTCGTTGGCTATCTCCAGATTCGACCCGGAGACGGGGGACACCGAATGGATCGAGCCCATCAGTGAGGGGTTTGGAATACCGGTGACCGGTTGGGGCTCGCCAGAGTCCGGTTACATCACCTTGGCTGGTGTCGACCCCGAAGATGCTTCTCTGACCGGTGTCGAAATGCTGACCGCTGATGGCGAGACCGCAGGCTTGGACGACCTGTTGGCAGTCGGAACGCCGATCGGGTGGCTCGACGAGGCGACTGCCGTCTTCCGAACCTCGGCGACCAGTGTGTCCACCGTGAATGCCGTGACCGGGAAAGTGACCGAGGTCGTCGTCGATTCCACCCTGGAGGGCCTGCCCCTCTACGCCGTCGCCGACGGGCACAGCGTGCTCGCGGTCAGCGGCCGGTCGCTTCTCATCGATGATCTGACCACGGACAGCGACGTGCGCGTGCTCGCAGAGGATTGCAGCATCGGCCGGGTCGGGGACACGGGCTGGCGCCCGTGAGGTGTTCAGTCGCCCGTGCCGGGCTCGGCTTCGACCGGGGTGGAAGGGGTCATTTTGCCGCGACCGTTGGTCGGGCTGCTCGCCGCAACCTCCCGGCCGGCCTTGGTGAGGGCATCGCGCTGACGGTCTGAGGCGATCTCGTCCGACACCGCCTGCCATCCCCGAGGTTCGCGCATCGTGCGTGAGCCCGGATCGGAGCCCATGATCTCGGCCACCTCTTCACCGGAGATGTTCTTCTTCTCCTCGAGGACGGCGGCAAGTTCCAGGACCTTGTCCTCGTGCTCGCCGAGCAAGACGGCCACCTTTTCGTAGAGAACGGCGAGCCTCTCCTCGATCTGCTTCCGGCGCTCTCGCAACGCGGTTGACACGGGATTGGCCGGCCCACCGGTCTCATTGGATCGGGTGCCCATGGTCGAGGACAGACTGGCACCCATGCCGTAGACACCCTCCATGAGTGCGGCCACCGTCGAGGCAGATTGCAGGTCCGAGGAGACGCCCGAGCTATTGTCCCCGCCGAAGAAGAGCCTTTCACCTGCCAGAGAGGCGAGAGACACCATGATGTCGCTCTCGAACTCTGACCTCCACTGCGTGAAGCGCTCCTCCTCACTCATCGACTTGACCATGCCCAGCGTGGAGGCGCGCTTCTCGATCGAGACCATGTCGATCCGTCGGTGGGCGCCAAGGAGATGCGCCGTCACTGCATGGCTCGCTTCGTGCACCGCAACCGCGTGGCGCTCCCTCTGGATGTAGTCGACATCCTCGGGCGGCCCCAGTTCCTTGAGCGACTTTGCCCGCCACACATCCGGCCACTCGATTGCCTCGCGCCCGGCCCGGACCGCGATGATCAGGGCCTCGTTGACCAGGTTCTTGATGCTGGCGCCGGAGTAATAGGGGGTGATCACGGCGAGATGCTCGACCTGCTCCGGAGTCAACTTGTGGTCCACCTTGTCCAGATACCCCACAATGGTCTGCTTGCGCCCTTCCTTCGACGGATAGGCGATCTTGTAGATGCGGTCGATCCGTCCCGGGCGCAACATCGCCTCGTCAAGGGAGTTGGGCATGTTGGTCGCCATGATGTGGAGGATTCGATACTTGGGCGGGGGCTTGGGCCGGAATCCGAACATCTTCCTGAACTTGTTGGTCATCCCGCGTGGCTTGGTGAGCCCGTTCATCTCGGTGAGCAGCGCCTGCAGGGTCCCCATGCCTCCGCCGCCGCCACCCATCCCTCCCATCATGATCCGGTTGATAAAGCCAGGTTTGGGTGCCTCGTCGGCAGTTGTCGGCTCGGTCTGGTTCCAATATTCCACCAGGGCCATTTGGGTCTGATCCCCGAGATAGCTGAACCCGTTGCAGGTGAAGCCGAGGTCGTTTCGCGTGGCCTGTCCGAACTGACCCGTGGGCGCACCCTGTGCGCCGCGAGAGCCAAGGGCGTCGGCCTCGTCGAAGAAGACGATCACGCCTCCGTGACGGAGGCTCAGCTTGCGCAGCTTGCGATAGAGGCTCTTGACCTTGAGGACGCCGATCCCCATGAACATGTTGATGAACGCTCCGGGATCGACGAACACGTACGGTCGGCCGGTCTCACCCGCGATCGCCTGCGCCATGAGGGTCTTGCCGGTTCCAGGCGGCCCCCAGAGCAGGATCCCACCAGGGATGTACCCGCCCTTTTTCTCGATCTCATCCGGTTTCTCGAGAAAGGCGATGTTCTCCTTGATGAGGTCGAGGACATGATCCTGGCCCCACACATCATCGAAGCGAGTCGTCACCTCCTCGGGGAGGATGACGTCCATTCCGCCACGAGTGAGCAACCAGAAGATCCCCAGGAACTGGACGGCCATGAAGAGAAAACCGAACATCAACTGGAAGGCAAACGGCATGATCCCGACGATGAGACGAGGAAGCTCGACTATCGCCTGGATCGGGCCCTGGACCTCGGCCACGAAGTAGTCGACCAGGACCCCGATGATGAACAGATACAACGCCCACCGGAAGAACCTGCCGACCCGGAATCGAGTCCATGGCTTGAAATGGGACTGCGTCCATCGCTCGGCGCCCCCGAAGAGGCTGTCCTGCCAGAAGGAGTTGTAGGCGGCGGAGCGCTCGGAGAACCAATAGTGCGTCTGTCGGAGGCATTCCAGTAGGAAGAGGATGCCGAGGGCGCGACCGGTGCCGGCTGAGAAGAACGCGACGACGACGTCCCAAAAGCCGAGGAAGCCCAGGTCGTCGGAGCCGGCGATCATCGCGGTCATCACGACCGCGAGGAAGATGAGGAACTTTATGCGATCCCACGTGTCGAGACGACGCCTGGTCTTGCGGACGTCTCGCTTTCTTGTGTTCAGGCTCTCTTGTTCACCAGCCATGAGTCAACAACTCCCACAATCGTTTCCTGGTGTGTAATGAAGCATTCCCGGCTACAGCCGGCGATCATCGAATACATCCTGGTGTCGTCAGGGTTGGACACCGTGATCAAGTAGGCCACACCCTGGTTCTGGCCCGCCTCGTCTTCAAAGCTCACCAGGACCCTAACCCCGTCGAACCCCCCTCCGAACGTGAAGTCCTCCTTCTGCAGTTCCTGACTGTTGGACAGGTTGTAGTAGGGGAGAACGGATTGGGTGAGCACCGCCCGCGAGAGGAAATCCTTCTCCGTCTCGCCGATCTGGCGGACCCACATCAGCCCAATCGGGTACTCCGCCTCGGGGAGGGCTCGACTGAGGTGGGTGACGTCGCGCACCGGGTCGCCGTCGAAGGCGATGCTGCTCACTGCCGGGAATGAGAACCCTTGCACCTGCTCGTCAAAGGGGAGATCGTCGAGGGCGGAGATCTCGGCCAACTGGTATGTGTGCCATTGCTCGGGGATCTGAAACCGGCCCAAACGCTCGGTGTCGGTGTAGGTGACGACATCGGCAGAATCCCCGCCACAGGCCGCGATCAATAGACCCGCGGCTGCCAGCACGAGTAGATGACGCACCAAGCGTGACGAGAGCGAAATCCTGATGCCGACAGACTATCCGCCGATTCGAATCGCGCGAGATCAGTCCTGCGGCAATATCCAACGTGTGGCACGATGATTTTGTGATCGAGACCCACGCCGGCAAGCTCCTGGTCGCCACACCAGTACTGATGGATCCTCATTTCTGGCGGACCGTGATTCTCATGCTCCAACACGACGAGGACGGAACGGTGGGAATCGTGCTGAATCGCCCGACACCGGAGCTCGTCGTCGATCATCTCCCGGAATGGGTTGTCGGGGAAACCGAGTCGCAGCCGGTCTTCTATGGGGGACCGGTGGAACCGGAGATGGCGATCGCATTGGGGCCGGGAAGTGGTGGCGATCCGACGCCCCTGCCGGGAGTGTCATTGGTCGACCTCTCGACCAGCCCGCCGGGGGATCTGACCCGGATTCGCATCTATTCCGGGTACGCGGGTTGGGGTGCCGGCCAGCTCGAGGCGGAGATCGCAGAAGGCTCGTGGTATTTGGTCCAGGCCTCACCTGACGATCCCTTCGACCGCCCGGAGGGCCAATGGGCCAGGATCCTGCGCCGCCAGAACGGATATCTCTCGCTCGTTTCGACATTTCCCGACGACGTGGCCCTCAACTGACCCGTCGCAAGTTGGGGCTCCAAGACCGCTGCGCCCGGCCGGGGAGACCTACTCTCACGATCCGATGACCACCGCCACCGCCCCCAAGCTGAGGCCGAGCCTCAAGAGAAAGGCACCCGGTCTGGAGGTGGAGCGGTCTCTGTGGGCCGCGGGGGCGCCCATCGTGGTCGGTGTCGACGAGGTGGGACGCGGCTCTTGGGCCGGCCCGCTGACCATTGGCGCCGCCGTCGTCCCTGCCACGACGAGGGTGTACAAGATCCGCGATTCCAAGATGCTCAACGAGGACGAGCGCGAGGCCCTCTTTGACCGAATCGCCGGATGGTGTGACGCATGGGCCGTCGGACATGCCAGCCCTGCTGAATGCGACGAGCTGGGGATGTCCGACGCGCAGCGTTTGGCCGCACGCCGCGCCCTCGAGGGTCTCGGTGTCAAACCCGACCAGGTGCTGGTCGATGGCAATTGGGATTTCGTCGGGGGGGCAAAGCGGATCGTGCGAGGAGATGCCACCTCGTTGTCGATCGCCGCAGCCTCGATCCTCGCCAAGGTCAGTAGGGATCGGATCATGCGAGAGACCGCTGTCAACTATCCCGGTTACAACTTCGAAGCCAACAAGGGATACCCGTGCCCGGTGCACAAGGCAGCCCTCCAGGCCTGGGGCCCAACCTCGATCCACCGGCGCTCATGGGTGTTCATGGATCATCTGATGTGGAACGGGCTGGAGCGTTTTCAGCGACCAGAGCCTCAGCTCACACTCGAATTCGAGGCCTGACCACCCAAGATCTTCTCCACGAGCCGGGCACTGATCATCTCGGGTCTCATGTCCGGTCCTGGTCGAGCCGATACCCATGCAGAGCACCGGGCGTTGGGAGATCGATTGCGACAAACGGCCCCCGGTGACGAAGATTGAATGGTGACTGGCCGGGGGCACAAGGGCCAAAATCCGCAGCGGGACCAGATCAGGGAGGAACCCATCCGCGATCCCATGGACGTCGGTGAACTCAACGCCTTCTTCAAGCGGATGCCGGTGGCCTTCTACCGGAGTGCGCTCAACGGCGAGTTGGTGGCAGCCAACCCGGCTCTGGCCACTCTCCTCGGGTATGAGACCGTTGAGGAACTGAAGAGCCACGTCGCAACGGTGGAGAGCGTCTACGTCAACCCTGAGAGACGGATTCGTTGGATCGAGGAGATCGGAGCGACGGGAGTCGTCTACGACTTCGACATCGAGCTGATACGACCGAACGGGACCACGATCTGGGTTCGGGACTCGGCGAGAGTCATCCGGGACCAAACCGGGGATGTCCTCTACTACGAAGGCTCCCTGATCGACATGACGGACAAAGTCGAGGCCCAAAAAGCCAAAGACGAGTTCATCGCCACCGTGTCCCACGAGCTGAGGAACCCGATCGCGGCGATGTTGGGGCTCGGCCAGGAGCTGGCCAACAACTACGACACGTTCACGGATGAAGATCGGCGTGAGATGGCACAGATGATCGCCCGCCAGGCCGACGACGCATCGTGGCTCATCGAGGACCTCCTGGTCGCATACGGAGACGAGATGAATGGGGTAAGTGTCCATCCCGAGGTCTTCGACGTGGTGAAGGAGATCGAAAGGGTGTTGGAAGTGGAGAACCACCCCATCGATCTTCTGGTGTTCGACGGCTCGTCACAGGTCACCGCCGATCCAAGACGCACCCGCCAGATCCTGAGGAACCTGGTTTCCAACGCACTTCGCCACGGAGGGGAGACCGTGAGCGTGGCTCTAGCCAAGGTCGGTGACCGTATCGAGGTGAAAGTCAGAGATTCGGGGGATGCCATCCCCGACTCTGATGTCGAGCGGATCTTCAAGGCCTTCGAGACGGGGAGTCGAGGAGCTCATCCGAGCTCAGTCGGCCTGGGACTGGCTGTAGCCCGTCGGTTGGCGCGCCTGATGCACGGCGACCTCACCTATCGCTATGAAGACGGATGGTCGACGTTCGTCCTCTCGGTTCCGACGGCGTGACCGGCGGCGACCTCTAACCTCCAAATCATGCGTGTTCTCGTCACCGGCGGCGCCGGATTCATCGGCAGCCACAGCGCCATATCCCTGATCGAAGCCGGCCACGAGCCGGTGCTCGTCGACAATCTCTCCAATTCCCACCAGGCGGTGGTCGCTCGGATCGGCGAGATAGCCGGAATTACCCCCGAGTTCGTGAAGGCCGATGTCAGGGACCGTGATGCGATGCGAACGGTGGTCAGTCAGGGATTCGACGCCTGTATGCATTTTGCGGCTCTCAAGGCCGTCGGCGAATCGGTCGAGCAGCCGTTGCTCTACTACGACAACAATGTCGGGGGGACTATCGCCCTCGTCGAGACCTTGCTCGAATTCGACGTCAAGTGCTTCGTGTTCAGCTCGTCGGCGACTGTATACGGGGATTCGGTGGAGCTTCCTCTCGTCGAATCCGTGCCGACCGGAACCGCGGTCAATCCGTACGGGTGGACCAAGATCATGATGGAACAGATCCTTCGTGATCTGCACACCGCGAATCCCGACTGGTCGATATCGCTGCTTCGTTACTTCAACCCGGTGGGAGCCCACCCATCAGGTCTGATCGGGGAAGATCCGGCCGGCGAGCCCACCAACCTTATGCCCTATGTGGCGCGGGTAGCGGCCGGGCTCCTTCCCAGGGTGCGTGTCTTCGGGGGCGATTACCCGACACCTGACGGCACCGGCGTCCGGGATTTCATCCATGTCGTCGATCTGGCTGAAGGCCACGTCAAGGCCCTCGATCGACATGGCGAGGAGAGCGGGGTCTTCACCTACAACCTGGGCACCGGTGAGGGCCATAGCGTCCTCGAAGTCATCAGGACCTATGAGCAGGAGTCGGGGCGGCCGATTCCCTACGAGATAGCCGATCGGCGGCCTGGCGACGTTGCCTCCAGCTATGCCGACGTGTCCAAGGCCGCCACCGATCTGGGTTGGAAGACGACCAGGGATCTCGCCGAGATGTGCGCCGATTCCTGGCGGTGGCAAGAGCAGCCTCGCTGACCACCGGTAGCCTCGCCCTGTGACTGACTTCCTCGACGCGGCACGCGCCTGGATCGCCGGTGATCCCGATCCGGAGACGAGGTCGGCCCTCCAGGACATCATCGACACCGGTGACACTTCCGCAATCGAGAGAGCGATGGACGGCACCCTGACGTTCGGCACTGCGGGGATTCGTGGCGAGGTGGGGCCGGGCTCGAACCGGATGAATCGTGCCGTGGTGATACGAACCACCCGAGGTCTTGCCGACTATCTCATCGAGGAGTTCGGCGAGCCCCCCGCTGCTCCCGTGATCTTGGGGTTCGACGCCCGGCCCTCGAGCCGTCAGTTCGCAGAGGACACCGCAGGTGTCCTCGCTGCGGCTGGGATACCGGTTGGTTACTTCCCCGAGGTGACGCCGACGCCGCTGGTGGCTTTCGCGGCCAAGCATTTTGGCGCCCTGGCGGCGGTTGTGGTCACCGCCAGTCACAACCCGCCCGCTGACAACGGATACAAGGTCTACGGGGCCAATGCAGCCCAGATCATCCCCCCGATGGACACCGCCATCGCAGCAGCCATTGAGAAGGTCGGGCCTGCCGTCGACATTTCCCGGCTCAAAGGTGTGTTCTCCGGAGGCTCCGACCTGGTGACACCGGTGCCGGACGAGATCTTCGAGAGCTACCGCGAGGAGGTCAACGCAGCGAGACCCAATCCTCAGACGTCGGACTTCAAAATCGTCTACACACCTCTCCACGGGGTGGGGGCCAGGATTCTCAATCGGTTGTGTGTTCAGGCCCATCACAGTGGGATCATCACGGTGCCCGAGCAGGCAGAGCCCGACGGGAGGTTCCCCACGGTCAGCTTTCCCAATCCGGAAGAGCCGGGCGCCCTCGACCTCGCCCTCGCCCTGGCAAACAGGGAGCAAGCAGGTCTTCTGATCGCCAACGACCCGGATGCCGACCGCCTCGCGGCCGCGGTGCCGACGGCGGGGGAGTGGCGGCTGCTGAGTGGCAACGAGTTAGGTGCCCTTCTTGGGGATTACGCGCTTCGTCATTGGCGTCACCCTCAGCCACCGATAGTGGTCAACTCGGTGGTCTCCTCACCGATGCTGGGTGACATCGCCCGGAGGCGCGGAGCGCGTCATGAGGTGACTCTCACCGGGTTCAAATGGATCATCAACGCCGGTCTGGCTCTCGAGGAGAGGGGCGAGGGGCGGTTCGCCTTCGGGTACGAGGAGGCGCTTGGCTACTCGATCGGGCAGACGGTGAGGGACAAGGACGGGATATCCGCCGCCCTGGTGCTTTGCGACCTGGTGGCCGAGGAGCGGGCCGAGGGGCGGACTCTGATGGACCGGCTCCACGACCTTTGGGACGAAGTTGGCCTGTGGGTCAGCGCCCAATACCCCATTGCCCGCCCCGGGCCCACCGGCCAGGAGGAAATCGGGAAGGCAATCGAACGGCTGGCGGAGATGCCACCGCGCACCGTGGGTAGCCATGAGGTGGTGATGGTGACCGACTACCGCGTCGGCGCCGACCTGCGCCCCACATGGCTGGGTGAACAGGACCTCATCGAAATCGAGTTGGCCGACGTGGGGAGGGTTCTGGTTCGGCCTTCGGGCACCGAGCCCAAGCTCAAGGTCTATGTCGATCTTCGTGGGGAGCCCGGAGCAACCCCCGACGAGGCGCATGATCGTCTGACGGCCGATGCCGCAGCGATGGCCAGAGAAGTGGGGGAGGGGCTGGCGTTCTGAGCGACTCAGCTGGGGCGACGGCCCCGTTGCTGACGGTAGAGATAGAGCCATCCCAGACCATGTATCGCCACCGCCGAAAACAGCACGACGCCGGCTCCCGGATACCCGGCAATGAGGGCTGCGAAACCGGCCAGGCAGGCGGACGCGACCAGGGCGATCCGGGGACCATTGAGAGGGCCAAACACAGGCCAAGCGTACTGCTTGGCGTAGTGATCATCGCTCTGACGGTCTCCTGTGTCGATGCGGGCGCAGGGGCTGGAGAAACTTCCACGTCCACCACCGTGATTGTTGTGACTTCCACTGTTGCCAACCCCGTCACCACCAGCTCGATTGCGGAGACCACGACGACCACGACGACCACGAGGTCGGCCTTCGAAGAGCTGGCCGCTGGAGCCCTGATCACGCCGACCGGGGTGGTGGTGGCGATCCTGGATCGGGGCGCCACCGGTTTCGTGGTCACGACCCCCTGCGGGAATACCGCGACCATCGGCAATGGAGAGCCGGTGGGTGGAGTGGCGGTGGTCCTCGATCCCGGTCATGGCGGCCCAATCGACTCGGGAGCGGTCGGGGCCAATGGCGTGAGGGAGGCCGATGTGAACCTGACAGTGGCGCTCGCCACCGAGCGTCTCCTAGTGGAGAGGGGGATATCGGTGATCCTGACCCGCACCGCCGACTACGCGGTCCGGATAGGTGTCAGATCCCAACTGGCCGATGACCTCGGCACCGAGATCATGGTCTCAATCCATCACAATGCGCCGACACCGGGGCCTTCGACGGTCCCCGGGACCGAGATCTTCATCCAGAGCGACTCCGAGCGCTCGCGGCGTCTCGGGGGGCTGATCTGGGAGCAGGTGGTCAACGGCCTGTCCGGCATGAATGGCGTCGAGTGGTCCGGCGCTGACGACTCTGGAGTATTGAGGGTGTTGAACACCAAGGGGGAGGACGCCTACGGGATGGTCCGCCTCCCCGAAACGGTCTCTGTGCTTGCCGAGTTGGCCTACATCTCCAGTCCCAGCGAAGCCGAGATGATGGCCACCGCCGAATACGTCGAGACGGCAGCAGACGCCCTGGCGAACGCGATCCAGACCTACCTTGAGGCGAACGATCTGGGCGCCGGGTATGTCGATGAGCCCCGTGTCTTCAACCCCCTGCCCGGGATCAGCGCCGATGTTTGTGAGGACCCGGCCCTGGGGTAGTGATGGAGGCCTCGGCCTAGGAATAGCCAAGGGAGTCAACTTGACATAACGTGGATTATGGGTCAACTCACCAAACCCATTTCTTCCCCACCCCACGAACAAACCCCCCTCCCCCCAATCCAAAACCCACCAAAGGAGCGGGAATCGGAGGAGGGCCCAGGTGGTTCTCCTGTCCGACCAACTGATAGCAAAGGTTTGAAATGGCCACAGTGGCACTGAACAAAGAGACATTCGACCAAACGATCCAGGACAACGCGACCGTGTTGGTCGACTTCTGGGCGGAATGGTGCGGCCCGTGTCGATCATTCGCTCCGACCTACGAGGCTGCCTCCGAGAAGAACCCCGACATGGTGTTCGCCAAGGTCGACACCGAGGCCCAGCAGGAGCTGGCCCAGGCCTTCGGAATCCGCTCGATTCCAACATTGATGGTGTTCAGGGACCAGGTGGTGTTGTACGCACAACCAGGCGCCCTACCGCCTCACATGTTGGAAGACCTGATCTCACAAGTGCGTGAGGTGGACATGGATGAGGTTCGCGCCCAAGTGGCCGCCCACGAGGCGGAGCTCGAAGCCGACCCCGACCATGAGCACGATCATGACCACGACCACGCCCACTGAGGCTCACCGTCAGCTCTAGGTCCGCGGCTTCCGATACACCGAGACGTGCTGTCCCGAGCGCTCGGTGAACGGCCTCCGGTCGTACCAACCCCAGCGCTCTTCCAAGACCAATCCGCCCAACCGGCCCATGAGGTCCATCTCCGAGGGCCACGCATAACGAATCGTGACCGGCAGGATGACTGTTGATCCGTCCTCGAGACGTCGCACCTGGTGGGAGACCACTGTCTGGGCGAGCGGGTCGTGTATCGCCAATTCGTAGGCGTGGGCCTCGTTAGAGCTGATGCTGGACACCCCCATTCGGGTCCCGAGATGGTCATAACGGCTCAGATCGGGGACGAAGGTGTCCAACACGAATCGACCACCGGGCTCCAGGGCCCGAGCCACGTTCTGGAAGCACTCCACCTGTCGCTCCTGATCGAGCAGGGCAAACAGGGTGTTGAAGGCCAGGTAGACCAGCGGGAATTGGTCATCTACTGCCGCGTCGGCGAAGTCACCAACCACTACCGGGATCCGGTCTCCCCCCGGTTTCGCACGGAGCAAGGCGATCATCTCCTCGGAGATGTCGATCCCGGTGACCGAGACCCCTGCCTCCATCAGCGGCACTGCTATCCGCCCCGACCCGATCGCCAACTCGAGTGCTCGTGGCGGGCTCCCGGCCAGGGCCTTGAGGAATCCAATGGTCGCGTTGTCTATCTCCTCATAGATCGAGTCGTAGAAAGGCGCCCATCGCTGCCCGTAGGTTTCGATGTCGTAGTCGCTCATGACCCAACTCTGGCACCTCGGGGTCGAGCCCTGCGAGAAATGCCTACTCTCCCCTGCCATGCCCGCAGATCCGACGGTCATCGCTGCCCTCCAGGCCAACTCGATTCGATACGACGAGATGCCTTGTGATCCCGACCTGGCCGACACCGCCCAGTTCTGTGCCGCCTACGGCGTGCCCCTGGATCGATCGGCCAACACCATCCTCGTAGCCTCGAGGAAGCCGGAAGGACACGTTGCCGCGTGTCTGGTGCTCGCCACCAGCCGTCTCGACGTCAACGGGCTGGTTCGACGCCGACTCGGGGTCCGCAAGGTGAGTTTCGCAAACGCTGAACAGACCAAGGAGCTCACCGGGATGGAGATCGGGGGCGTCACCGTCTTTGGGCTCCCCAAAGGGGTTCCGGTGTGGATTGACAGCCGGGTGCTGGCGCCCGAGTGGGTGATCATCGGAGCCGGGTCCCGCTCAGCAAAGATCAAACTCGATCCCGGTCAGTTCGTCGGGCTCGTCGGGGTCGAAATCGTCGACGATCTGGCGCTACCCGTCTCAGCCTGAGCTGCGAAGGGACTTCCTGATGAGGAACCCATAGCCGACGAGCCCGATGACGAGGAACGAGAACCATTGGATCGCATAGGCGAGATGGGACCCCTCGTCGTGGAAGGTCGGCGGGGCGAGCGGAACCGGAAGCTCGGAACCCTGCTCCCCCATCGCCACCAAGTACATCGGTAACAGGGGGAAGGGGACCTGTTCTTGGATCCTGTCGATGTCGACCCGGTTCAAGGCCATCAGTTGCCCCCCTTCGGGGTCAGACGGACCGAGAGCCTTTCGGATCTGGGTCGGGGCCAGCCACCCTTCCACGGTGACCACCCCGGCCGGAGGCGCCGCTGCCGCGACCGGGACCTCATCCATTTCCAATGGCACCCACCCCCGGTTTACGAGCACTGCTGAACCGTCCTCGATCAACAGCGGGGTGATGACATCGAAGCCGGCGACTTCCCGATACACCTGGCTTCGGATCAGCACCTCGGATTCGGGGACAAACGTGCCAGTTGCCAGAGCCCGGTGATGACTCAGGGAGTCGAGGTCGGAACCCGCTGCCGACACCAACAAAGCGGCGTCAACCGGCTCGGCCTCGAACCTCGACTCCCCCACCGTATTGGCAAGACGACGCTCTTCAAGGCGGCGAAGTTGCCACATCCCCAGATTCACGAAGACGATCGAAAGGACCAGCACCACCACGTGGGCGATCATCCACCGGGGTGTGAGCAGGGCCCGCAAGATTCAGATCACTGTATCGCTGGACCAAACCCTCCGGAATCGCCAATGACCACAAGGGTCTACACCTGAACCGGCTCCAACGCCTCGACATCCCGCAGTTGCACTTGCTCGGCCACCACTTCGAGTCGACTGCGACGACCGTCGGGCGCCTCCCAGAACCGTCGTTGCACCGAGCCACACATCCAGATCCGGCGGCCGGTCTCCGGTGTCTCCTCGATGAGGTTCTCGGGCGGGTCCCAAATCGTGACCGGGATCACATCGACCCGTCGTCGCGGTGCGTCACTGCGCACCGTTACCAGGTACCGGATCAGACGCGTTCCCGACTCGAAGACTTTGATCTCCGGTGGGACCGCAAGCCGCCCACACAGGACGATCAGATTGAGATCCATGACACTCCCCCATTCCATCAGTCGGGGAAATGCAGATGAGCATGATCATGTCGCGGGGGGCCGACAGATTTCTATGGGCGTGTTCTACAGGAGGGCCGTGCGCAACTCGTCGATCCCCTCGAAGTCGAGCTCATGCTCGTCGAGGGCGGCCAGCAGGCGTCTTGCGGCGTCCTTGTCCCCGGCTGCGAGGGCTACCCGTGCCGCGACGTACCAGCGTCGGGTCTCTCCGGGTGACGGCGTCGCCACCAGCCGGCCGGGCTTGATAATCGTCCAGGCGTCGCGGGCTCGCCCCTCGTCGAGGAGAAACGAGGCGTACACCACCCTCGCCTCATGAGAGACCGTCGCCGACCGCTCGAGGTCCTGGATCCGATCCCAGGTCTTGACCACGTCCGACTTCTTCCCCATGGCCCGCAGACAGTCCATCTCCACCGGCATGTGGATCACATCCCCGGTGATCCGGCGGAAGGTGCGCAACTCACGCAACGCCTCCTCCCATTTCCCGGTTCGATAGGCAGCCAACCCGAACAGCTCGCGCACCGTCGATGATCGAGGGGCCAGCGTCTTCGCCTCACGGAGATGGGGCAGGGCGGCGGAGTAACGCTCGTCGGCAAAGTGCTCCATGGCCTTGGCCAGCTCGATGAGGGCCGGCTCGCGGCGGTCCTTGGGCGTCGATCTCAGGATCTCCTCACGCACCCATTTGGGAAGCTGGCCCGACGACACCGTGGTGACGGTGTGATGGCGACGATCACGGGGATCTTGCCTACGGCCGTCGTCGCGACCCTTTGATTTGTGCTGGTTGGATCGACTGCTCACAGGGCTCCCATGCCAAGAAAAAGGGGCCGCCAACGCTAGTCGGCAGCCCCTCGACGTTGATTGCCCGGCGGTGACCTACTCTCCCAGGGGATTGCTCCCCAAGTACCATCGGCGCTGACGAGTTTCACTTCCGTGTTCGGAATGGGAACGGGTGGTGCCTCGACGCTGTAGCCACCGGACAAATCTTCGAGTGACTCGGCAACCCGAGCACTCCATAGCGAGCACGTATCATTGGATTCAAATCCAAGCCCTCGGCCTATTAGTACCGGTCCGCTGAACGCATTGCTGCGCTTACACGTCCGGCCTATCAACCTGGTCTTCTACCAGGGGCCTTAACCGGTTACCCGGTGGGAAGTCTCATCTCGAGGTGGGCTTCGCACTTAGATGCCTTCAGCGCTTATCCCGTCCGTACATAGCCAACGAGCCGTGCACTTGGCAGTACAACTCGCACACCAGAGGTACGTCCACCCCGGTCCTCTCGTACTAGGGGCAGCTCCTCTCAAACTTCCTACGCCTGCGGCGGATAGGGACCGAACTGTCTCACGCACAGTAGTCTCTCATCACTGAGAGTGCAGACTATCCCTTCATCCCCTTTCGGGGAGCTGGCGTATTGCGCAATTCATAGATTTGACCCTCCCGTTGGGAAGATCTGGAGTTGCGCCTCTCCTTTCGGATCAGTCGTTACAGGGGCCAGCAAACCCATGCTTTCGAAGGATTCCCGGACGGTACTTGATGTGACCGTTCGAGATTTCGAAAAGTTTAGGGATGCGAATCCATCCACAGCCTTACAGATTTCCAGGAAACCAATTGGATCCCTGGGTGGGGGTAGTCGGTCGAGGAGCTTGAGCCCCTCTCTACTTGAGCCCGCTTGAAGATCACGTAGGGCTGTACATCGCACAGCAACGACCGGATCACCGGCCGTTTCGTGATCGTCACATCGGACATCTCTCCCCTTCTTCGAAGACGTCCACCGACTCTCCGCTGGATCTCCAGCAGACCGGCCTCCGCCGAGGTCGCTTGGTAGAACACCATCGACGCTCGGATGTAGAAGCCGAATCGATAGACACCGCAACGGACGATCTGGAAGTGAAGACTTCCGTCGCCGTCGAAGAATCCTGCAAGATATGGCATGAACGGATCCATGTTGCTGGCCTTCCCTCGGGATTGTCTGTCACAGATAGTTCGAAGCTGTGACAGATTTCCCCGATATGAGCCAGTGTGCACCCAGGGATTACTCCCTGGGGACGCAGTATTTCTACGTTCTGAACCCAGCTCGCGTGCCGCTTTAACGGGCGAACAGCCCGACCCTTGG
>JBBDWM010000021.1:0-3535 GCA_040902845.1 Acidimicrobiia bacterium | reverse complement strand
TCGGTGATGAAGGCGTTGACCTGTCGATTGGAGGTCCTTGCGAGGCAGTCGAGTGCCGCCACCAGGACCAGCCGTGCCAGACCCTGGCCCTTCCTCAGAGATCGAGTCATCACATAGGCGATCAGCGGGGACCCGTCCCACAGTGAGACCAGTGTTGCCGCGGCTACCTCTCCACCGATCTCAACAACCCGCGAGCATTCGAGGATCGGCTCGGAAGAGAAGTACTCCTCGATCTCGGTTCGGGCATCACCGATGCTCTCACCGTCGTAGTCGATGGTTCCCACGTAGGCGTCGAGCATCAGCTGCGACAACCCATCGACATCGGCTGAGGACGGGGACCGGATCTCACCCCGCGCCGGGTCGGTGCCGGAGATGATCCATTCGTCCAAGTCGATCAGATATCGATGCCGGGCCCGATCGGTCACCGGTTCTCTCAACCCCACGAAGGCTCGCCGAGCCGGTTGCGTAGCGACATCATCGTCTTGGCGTGGATCTGACAGACACGGGACTCGGTGACGCCGAGGACGTCGCCGATCTCGGCCAGGGTCATGCCCTCGTAGTAGTAGAGGGTGATCACGAGACGCTCCCGGTTGGGAAGGCGGTTGATGGCGTCCACCAGCCCGCGACGGGTCTCTTCCGATTGGAATGCGATCTCGGGCGAGATCCCGGTGGGGTCGGCGAGCATCTCACCGACGGATGTCGACGACTCATTGCCCACGAACTCGTCGAGGGCGGCGATGCCTGACCGACCGATCTCGGCAAGGGCGCTCTGCAGGTCATCCACCGCCATCTCGAGGAAGTCGGCGAGCTCCTGGTCGGTCGGTGCCCGCTGCAGATTGTGCTCCATCTCGGCGATCCCGACCTCGATCTGGCGGGCCCGGGAGCGGACCGACCGGGGCACCCAGTCGAGGGCGCGCAGCTCGTCGAGAATCGCTCCCTTGATCCGGTTGATGGCATAGGTCTCGAACTTGAACCCGCGCTCGAGCTCGAACTTGTCGATGGCGTCGATGAGACCGAACAAGCCATAGCTGGCGAGGTCGTTCTGGTCCACCGACCGGGGCAAGCCGGCCCCGACCCGGCCGGCGACGTATTTGACCAGAGGCGAATAATGGAGAATCAAGCGCTCGCGGGCGTCGGCATCGGCCGAGGCCTTGAAACGCCCCCAGAGGGCTTCGAGCTGATTTGTCTCAGGCCCTGGGGTGGCTTCGGTCATAGGTCCCTCTTAGATGCTGACGGGTCACGGCAGTGTAGATCTGGGTTGTCGCCAGATCCGTATGTCCCAGGAGATCCTGGACGACCCTGAGATCGGCACCCCCTTCGAGCAGATGGGTGGCGAAACTGTGGCGAAGGGCGTGGGGGAAGGTCGCCATGCGGTCTTGGACGACTCTACGGAGCCCGCGCGTGTCGAGTCTGCCTCCACGCATCCCGACCCAAAGCCAGCGGCCGGCGTCTGAGGATGCCAGCCTGGGTCTCCCTTCCTCCAGGTAACGACGCAGCGATTCCTGGGCGGGACGGCCCACCGGGACCCGTCTCGTCTTCCTGCCCTTGCCAACGACCGTGATCATGTCCCCACCGATGTCATTGACCGTCAGCGACGACAACTCGGAAATGCGGAGACCGGTCGAATACAGGGTGTCGAGGACCGCGCGGTCGCGCAAGCCTTCGGGTGAGGAGGTGTCGATGGTCTCGATGGCGTGGATCACGGTCCGGGTGGGAAGGGCATGGGGTAGCGGTCGATCGAGCCGGGGCCGGGCCACGCCCTCGAATGGGTTGACCGTGGCGACACCCCGACGCCCTGCATCGTTGTAGAAGGAGCGCACCGCCGAGGCCTTGCGGGTGGCTGAGCGTCGGGAGTAACCCCGGGTGTCGAGGAAGGCAAGGTAGCGACGGGCATTGAGCCTCTGCACACCGTCCACCTGGTGCATCCCGTTTCGATCGCAATAGTCGAAGAATTGAGCGAGGTCGCGCCGGTAGGCGTCGACCGTGTTCGGCGAGAGGTCTCGCTGCTCGCGGAGACGCGTCAGGTAGTCGTCGACGGGGGCCGTCGCCCATGTCGGCATATCTGGGAGATGCACTGCTCTGATCCTAAAGCGAGATTTCGCGAGAACCAGTTCAGATCGGGATGACCACATCCCCGGTGCGTCGGATCTGACCGGCGATTTCCATCCTTGCCAACCGGGCGAGGGCTTCGCCCGGAGTGCAGCCCCAGATCCCGGGCAGATCATCGATGGGGACCCCGGCGGCCGGAATCTCACTTTGCGTCTTCGCCGGTTGCCGGGGCGGTTTCCCCAGCACCAACTCCAATTCGGCGATCAAGTCACCAACGCCAAGGGCGGGGAACGCCCCGTCGCGAATCAAGAGGTTGCAGCCCATCGAAGCCGCGCGGTCGACATCCCCCGGCACCGCAAACACCGGACGCCCCAACTCGGCGGCAAGACGTGCAGTGATCAGCGCCCCTCCTTTATCACCGGCCTCGACCACAACCACCGCCGAGGCGATGGCCGCGATCAGCCGGTTCCGTGCCGGGAAGCGCCAACGATCGGGACGGGTCCCAGGCGGATACTCCGACATCACCGCGCCATGCCCGTCGAGGATCCGGTGATAGATCTCGTGGTGCTCGGCCGGATAGATCACGTCGATCCCTGATCCGAGGACGGCAACAGCCTCGCCATCGGCCGCCAAAGTGCCGCGATGGGCGGCGGCATCGATGCCACGGGCGAGACCGCTTACGGTGGTCCACCCCGCCCCGGCCAGGGCCCGGCCAAAGGCCTCGGCGAGGACCATCCCGTACCGAGTACTTCTTCGGGTGCCAACCACCGCAACCGCTGGCGCGGTGGTGGTTTCCCCCAACACGAACAGGGTGGGCGGAGTCTCCAGGTCGTACAGCCCGGCCGGATAGTCCTCGTCTCCGGGGCTGATCACCCGGTGTTCAGTCATCCCGCCATTCGCCCCGGAGCCCGATCGCCTCCGCCATGTGCTCCTCTTCGACCTGGTCGACGCCGGCCAGGTCGGCGATGGTGCGTGCCACCCGACGAACCCGATCGGCCCCTCGAGCCGTCAGCAAGGCATTGCCCACAGCCGCCGTCACCAAACCTTTCGCAGCCTGGGACTCGTGCAGGACCCCTCCAGGGGCCATGTGACGGTTGACCTGTCCCCGTGCCATCTGAGCGGCTCGAGCCCTCTCGACCCGGGTAGCCACCTCGATGCTCGCCTCACCGGGACTACCTCCGTATTCACCGGCCTCCACCCGACCGACGCGCACAATCAGATCGAATCGATCGAGCAACGGCCCGGAGATTCTCGAGCGGTATCGCCACCGGATGGCCGGGCGACATTCGCAAGGTCGGCGTCCGTCACCGTGGTACCCACACGGACAGGGATTGGTTGCAGCCAGAAGTTGAAACGAGGCCGGGAAGTCGACCGACATCCCGCGTCTGGCGACGGAAACCAGCCCCTCTTCCAATGGCTGGCGCAGGGTGTCGAGATGCCCACGAGGGAACTCGGCCAACTCGTCGAGGAACAGCACGCCACGATG
>JBBDWM010000020.1:0-3678 GCA_040902845.1 Acidimicrobiia bacterium | reverse complement strand
TCCCCGGTGACACCAGCTCGCTACCGGCCACTGTCGATATCGATGACGGGCGTCTTCGGGTGGCATCCGGCGATCATGTCATCGGCAACTGGGCTCTGGTCGACATCTCCCTTACCCCGGGCCCCGAAGGGGTTCACGTCTCGGCCGAAGGCGAGGAGCTGATTCTCCAGTTCAGCGAGAGTGCGGCCTTCGAGGAGGCGGCGGGACTCAACGGGCGAAAAAAGTCGGTCGTATCCGTTCCCAAGCCATTCAAGATGCCCAAGCTCTCCAAGGCCCCGAAACACGCTTCGCCCACCCATTCGACGCCAACCCGCCCCGAGGGTGCGCCACCCATGCCCAAGGTCGAGAAGGCATCGAAACCCGCAGAGCGGACCGCGAAGGATGCGAAACCCCCCAAGGAACCGGGTTTCATCGACCGAACCCTGGAGCGGGCGGAGAACGCATTGGGGAGTCGCCTCCCAAGTTGGGTCTTCACCCGTGGTGGAGCATTGCTGATCCTGATGGCTCTCGCGATCGCGATCATCTTCCCGGCACTGATATCCACCCTGTTGCTCATCGCCGGGGTGGTTCTGTTGGTCCTGGGAGGGGTGACGATGCTCGACGTCGTGCTCGCTGCTCGTCTTCTGAAGGCCAAGGTGACACCGACCCAGACCCTGATCGGCGGCGGTGCCCTGATTCTGCTCGGCGTCCTCTTCGGAATGCTCGCCTAGGTTCTTGCCAGCCGACACCGGCCGACCGGCGTCTGTTCGTCCGAGACTGCGCCGTCGCGACTTAATTGAGGCCTAAGGGGAATGAGGGTTGGTCTCGGGCGAAGTCGGCCGGAATTTGCAGACGCTGGTCGGCCGGAGCTACCGCCTCGCTCCCTGGTCCAAGTACCAAGTACCAAGTACCAAGTACGGGGCGGTGGTAGCCGCCCACTTACACCAATTCGATGATCGCCTCTTCGGCGCCATCACCACGACGGGGGCCGAGTTTGGTGATCCGGGTGTAGCCACCGGCGCGATCCACGTAACGGGGAGCCACGTCGTCGAACAGCTTGGACACGGCCTCGCGGCTGCGGATGGTCCGCAACACCGTCCGCTTGGAGTGGAGGTCGCCTTTGCGGGCCTTGGTGATCAGCTTCTCGGCGAGGGGACGCACCGCCTTCGCCCGTGGCAGCGTTGTCCTCACCTTTTCGTTCATGAACAAATCTGTCGCCAGGTTGGCTAGGAGTTTGCGCTCATGAGACGGCGAACCGCCAAGCCGGGGGCCCTTGCGGGGTCTGGGCATCAAGAACCGCCGGTTGCGTCAGCCAGGCTCAGCCCGAGCTCGTCGAGCTTTGCCGTCACCTCTTCGAGACTCTTCTGACCGAAGTTGGTGATGTTCAACAGGTCATCGGAGGTCCGCTCGATCAGCTCCCCGACGGTCTTGATCTGAGCGCGTCGCAAACAGTTGCGAGGACGCTCGGAAAGATCGAGCGCCTCGATCGGGAGCTCCTTCTCCGGAAAACCGGCGTGCTCGGTCTGGACATCGCCAAGCTCGAGTCCCTGTCCTTCGCCGATGTCGGCGAACAGGCCCATCAGCTCGCGGAGTGTCTTGCCGGCGGAAGACACTGCTTCGCCGGGGTCGACCGCGCCGTTGGTCTCGACATCGAGTACCAGCCGGTCGAAGTTTGTCATCTGGCCCACCTGGGTGTTCTCGACCCTGTAGGAGACCTTGCGAACCGGCGAGAAGATCGAGTCGACGGGTATGACACCGATGGTGGAGACCGAACCTTTGTTGGAGTCGGCACTGCGATATCCCACACCCGGGGCGACGGTCAGCTCCATTTCAAGACGCCCACTGGCGCTCATCGTCGCAATGTGAAGGTCAGGATTGACGATCTCGACACCCGCCGGAAGCCGAATGTCACCCGCCTTGATCTCACCGGCACCTTTGGCGGTGAGATGGATCACCTCGGTGTCGGTCCCGTGCATGCGCACGACCACCCGCTTGATGTTGAGGATGATGTCGACGACGTCCTCCACAACACCGGGGATGGTCGAGAACTCGTGCTCGATGCCTTCTATCCGGATCGACGTGACGGCTGCGCCCGGGATCCGGGACAGCAGTGTGCGACGGAGCGTGTTGCCGAGTGTGTATCCGAAGCCAGGCTCCAGAGGCTCGACCACGATCTTGGATCTGGTTTCTGAGATCGATTCCTCTTCGATCTGGGGACGCTGAACGATCAACAAAGGATTACCTCACTTCGAGTAGAGCTCGACGATCAACTGTTCATTGATGTCCGTGTCGATCTGGTCCCGTCTGGGCTGATCCATCACGGCCACCTTCCGCTCGCCGAGGTCGACCTCGAGCCAGGCCGGAGCCTCGCGGCCCTGGGTGTCCACGGCGTGCTGTATGACGATGCTTTCCCTGCTCTTGTCCTTGAGGGTCACAATGTCACCCGGGCGGACCTGATAGGACGCGATGTCAACTTTCTTCCCATTGACCCGGAAGTGCCCGTGATTCACGAGCTGACGGGCCTGGGGACGGGTTGCGGCAAGACCGGAGCGCCACACGACGTTGTCGAGACGCTGTTCCAGAAGACGGAGCAGGTTCTCGCCAGTGATGCCCGGACGACGGGCGGCCTCTTCGTAATAGCGACGGAACTGACGCTCCAGGACGCCGTACATCGAGCGCAGCTTCTGCTTCTCGCGGAGTTGGACCAGATAGTCGCTCTCCCGAATTCGACCTCGACCATGCTCACCGGGGGGATAGGGGCGGCGATCGACCGGGCAGCGCTTCGACTGGCACAGTTGAGTGCGGGCGCGGCGGCACGCCTTGTGACGGGGACCTGTGTAGCGGCCCATTAGCGCCTGACCTCGTGAATCTGGCCGGCAAGTGTTGCGTGGTTAGGCACTTAACCTCTCCTGCGCTTCTTGGGCCGACAACCGTTGTGGGGGATCGGAGTCACGTCGCGAACCCAGGTGACTTCCATGCCCATGTTCTGCAGAGTGCGAACCGCGGTATCACGCCCGGAGCCGGTGCCGCTGACGATCACGTCCAGCTTGCGGATCCCATGCTCTCCAGCCCGACGGGCCGCCTCTTCGGCTGCCACCTGGGCTGCATAAGGGGTCGACTTCCTCGATCCCTTGAAACCCACCGAACCGCCAGAAGTCCACGCGACGGAGGCTCCGGTCTGATCGGTGATGTTGATAATCGTGTTGTTGAAGCTGGCCTTGATATGGGCTTGGCCGTGCGAGATGTTCTTGCGCTCTCGCCGCCGTACCCGCTTTGCTCCTTGCTGCTTCGCCACCAACAACTCCTACTTCGTCACTTTTTTCTTGCCGGCAATGGCAACGCGGCGGCCTTTACGGCTCCTGGCGTTGGTATGGGTGCGCTGACCGCGCACGGGCAACCCACGCCGGTGGCGGATCCCCTGGTAGCTGCCGATCTCGATTTTTCTCTTTATGTTCTGTTGGACTTCGCGTCGGAGGTCACCTTCCACCTGAAAGGCCGCGTCGATGTATCGGCGAATCCGGGTCACCTCGTCGTCGGTGAGTTGCCGGATGCGGGTGTCTGGATCGACACCGGTCTCGGCGCAGATCTTCTGGGAACGGGTGAGGCCGATCCCATAGATGTAGGTCAGGCCAATTTCGAGCCGTTTGTCCCTTGGCAGGTCAACCCCTGCGATACGTGCCACTCAGATCACCCTTGACG
>JBBDWM010000019.1:0-119748 GCA_040902845.1 Acidimicrobiia bacterium | reverse complement strand
CCGCTACGGCTGAAGTTGAGGGAGCAGATCTTCTCACTCGCAACGTTCGGCATTTCCCAATGTTCCCCGGTCTCCCCCCCGCACTCTGACCCCCGACCCGTCCCGTTTTCAGGTTTGGCCGCACCAACGGGTAGCTAGAGCATCCTACTTTTGGTATGCTGCCAGTATGAAGATAAGCGTAAGCCTGCCCGACGAGGATGTCGAGTTTCTCGACAACTACGCCAAGAACCAGGGATTTGCGTCGCGTTCAGCCGTGGTCCACTCCGCGGTTCGGACGCTCCGTTCGTCCAAGCTCGGTGACGCCTACGCAGACGCCTGGCGGGAGTGGGAAGACTCAGATGAGTCAGAACCCTGGGATAGCGCGGTCGGTGACAGCTTGTCCTGATGCTCAGAGGTGAGATCCGATTGGTCGAATTCGGCCAGGGGCTATCCGCAGAGCCTGCACGTCGCCGCCCAGCGGTCATCGTCTCCAACGATGGCGCTAACTCGATGGCGGCGCGTTTGGGGCGGGGGGTCATCACGGTCGTGCCCGTGACCTCGAATGTCACATCGGTGTACCCATTCCAGGTTCTGATGTCTGCCGAGGCGAGCGGATTGGACCGCGACTCCAAGGCCCAAGCCGAGCAGGTGAGATCCATATCGGTTGAGCGGATCAGAGACCTCGTCGGCTCTGTCCCGGCTCCGCTCATGCTCGAACTCGACGAAGCGCTCCGGCTGCACCTCGCTCTCTGAAGAGCTGACGCAGGGCGCATCTTGACGTAAGCCACACCCACGGCTCGGACCAGTGGCGTGAAGTGCTCATGGCGACTCCATGCGCAGGAAAGCGTTATCAATCCACCGCCCTGGACACCGTGCATCGGATCTCGTTGAGCGGTCTCTGCATCGGGGGCGGCTACGACCTCACCATCACCGATGCCGATGTTTCAGGGGCAGAAGCGCAGATTTACGTGCGGAGGACGCTTCCCCTGACCAACACCTACACCCTGACCATCCCCCAGATCCGACCCGAGATCGATGGTCTGCTCCAGGTCGACGTGTCCCAGGACGGCAATCTGTACCGGGTCACCGCCAGCCACCTCAACGTCTACCCCAGCTCGTATATCCCCGGGGTCCCCACCGGCGCTGAGTTGTGGTGGCGTTGGGACAGCGTCGAATGGGACCGGTTGGGTGCGGCCGGATGGACCCCTCTGTTTGGGAGGGACATCTGCGGGGCGCCCAATCCAGAAACCATGGTGCTGCAGGGGACCGGGCTGGGGTTGCTCCCCCAAGGAGACCTGATCCTCACTGCCCGGGTCGAGGTGAGAGAGGCAGTTCCTCGCGGCACCGACGGCGCCTGCCTCGGCCGTGACCTTGTGACGGAGTGCGACTTCACCACCACCGTTCAGCTCGCCGACCTGTTGGCCGGGGTCGAGATCACCTCACCGGACGGGCTGGTCAGCTTTCGAGTGCGAATCCCCCGTTACGAACGGAGCTGACCGCACTTGATCCGAGAGCGGGCTGACATCTGTTTGGTTTGCCACGGATTTCAGCCTCCCATCGGTCACAATGTCACGAAGAGCGACCAGGAGACACTCACAGTGAGGATCAGCCTGCCCAGACTCATCGGGCCTAACTGCGAACACGAAAACGTGGTGGTGGTCCGCTCCGCCGGATTGGAGCGGACCGTCTGCGAGCAGTGTGGTCACGTCAGCTTCAGCTTCGATCAGGACGACCTCGACCTGATCCAGGCCGACCCCGCGGTCGGCGTCTCGATCGGAGCAGATACGCATTGACCCCTAGCGGCATTCCCCTCGCAGGTACGGGCTCCATGCGTGCCAGCCCTGTTGGTCCCGGATCTGGCCGGCGATCCACAGGTTGACGGCCGGGTTGAACAAGACCTCGTAGTCGTATCCGTGGGTCTCGGCCCAAAACGGCATCACCTGCATCAGCCCGGCGGCACCGGTGCTCGGGTTGCGGGCCTCGGGATTGCCGCCGCTCTCCTTCTCCATCAGACACATCGCCCGGTCGACATCCTCGGGGTCGAAGTAGAGGGCGACCAGGGGGCGCCATTGTTCGGTGTCATTGCCCATCCCCTGGTATCCATCCAGGTCATCCCGATCGCATCCGATCAGACTCGGGCCCAGGCTGCGCAGATGCTCGAGGAAACCCGAGGGAACTCCACTCGTCGCCTCATGGAACACCCTTTCGGCAACCTGTCGTCTGACGCCTTCGCAGTCGGCGCTCGCTGCCGAGGCAGGCGTGGCTGTCGTCATGGAGACGGCAAGACCCAACACAACGACGGCCACCACCCGCCATGGACGCGACGAAGCGTCGTTGAACAAGGACAAATTGGACTCCCTCCGATCGACAACTGCCCGCCCTGGGCTCTTGGCGGGCTCTCCCTACCCAGGTCGATTCGGCTTCAAACCCTCGCAGGGATGCCCCGCTCGTTGCCTACTACAAGGCAAGGCGGGCGGGGTTGGTCCAGTCCAAATGCAAGCTCGGTGACACCCGGCTGGTGATGGTCTATCTGGGGGTGGCCTTTGTCATCGGTGTTGGCGTCACCGTGGAGCGGATCGCGGGTTTGCTCTGAAGCCACATTCGACCAGCTCGCGTCGGCGCCCATTAGCTTTGGCGGGTTGACACCCTGAGGAGGCATACATGCTTTTCGACTACTTCGGAGACCTGAACTGGCTCGCGGTTCTCGTCGCCGCCCTGGCCTACTTCGCCCTTGGCGCCATCTGGTACTCCAACGCCCTGTTCGGCAAGGCCTACCGAGCTGCCCTTGGCATCACCGAGCAGGGGAGGCCCAGTCCGATGCTGTTGGTGATCAACTTCGTCGGCTGGTTCATCTCGGCCACCGCCATGGGGTTGATCGGAGCTGCCATTGGCGCCTCGACCGTGCTCGACGGGATCGTGCTCGGTTTCGTGGCCGGCGTCGGATTCGTCGTCGTATCACAGGTGGTCGGTCTCTCCTTCGAGGGACGCAAGGGCCTGATGGGGATCTACGTTCCCTACACCGTCCCCGGGTTCGTCATCATGGGTGTGATCCTCGCCGCCTGGCAGTAGCAACACGGCTGCATCGGGCGAGGCCAATTGCTAGGTTTCGCCGCGGGAGGTTGAGTTGGGGCGGAATCCGCATGCCTGAGTGGATCGGGACCATCGTTTTCGTGGTCGCGGTTGGGCTCTCAGGCGCCAAGATCGCCGAGGACTTCGGCAACCGTGGCCTGCGTGGCTACGCCATGCTGTTGGTCACCCTGATGGTGTATGCCTCAGCGGTGGCCTACGTCTTCGCCTGAGTCGGCCATTACTACCTACAGGTTGTAAACAATCTATCGTATGTGTAGGCTGGAGTGGTGGGCAAGTACGACCCCGCCCCAACTCTGGCCGCAGGTCTGATCCGGCTTGCCCGTGATAAGGCCCAGCTGACTCAGGGTGAGCTCGCAGAGCGAGCAGGCATGAGCCAACAGGCTGTCTCCGCTTACGAGACTGGACGCAAGGAACCCACCGTTCCCACGTTGCAACGTCTGATCGACGCCGCCGGATTTGAAATGCGAATCCAACTCGCGGCTCTCGACGACCACGACCAGTCGGTCGAGCGAATCCTCCAAGCATTGCCGCCCAAGGCCAGGGCCGATCTCGAAGCGAGACAACACCGCCGCGTCGAGCAGGCCCGCCTCGACCGGATCCGGGGACGCTGATGCCTGCGCCGGATGTCGATGCAGCTCAGATAGTGAGGATTCTCCACAAGCACCATGTCCAGTTCGTGGTCGTGGGTGGCTTCGCCGTCGAGCTCTGGGGCGTGGCCGTCCAACCCACGGCCGACGTCGACATCACCCCGGAGCGATCGAGGGAGAACTTGGCTCGACTTGCCGCGGCACTCAATGAGCTCGATGGAGAACTGAGATATGGAGACGAGACGGTCCCCATCCCCGGCGGTCTCACTGGTGAGAAGATTCATGACATGCTGGTCCTCAACCTCGCCACTTCAGCGGGCCCCCTCGACCTGACGGTTCTGCCTGCTGGCACAGAGGGTTACGTCGACTTGGTCCGCAACGCCTCCGATATCGAATACCGGGATGTAGTGGTGCCAACGGCCGACCTGGCAGACGTTGCACGTTCCAAGGAGGCAGCTGGGCGACCCAAGGACATTCGCACCCTTCCGGCGATACGAGCCCATCTAGAGCGGAGTCGACGATCGGATCAGGACGCATAGCGACTCCTCACACCTCCACACCGTCTTCACATCGTCTCCATATTCCTGACCGACGCTTGCCTCAGTCTCATCAAACAAAGGAGTCCGAGACATGAGAAAGAGCGTTATCGGTGCGGTCCTCCTGACCATCCTGGTCCTGGGTGCCCTTGGTGCCGCCGGGTTCGGCGTTTACCAAATCGGCTACCAACAGGGTCTGGTCGAGACCGGGGCCCAAGTGGTGGTCAACACCCCGGGACCTGGCTTCTATCCCGGAGTCTGGGGTTTCGGATTCTTCGGGATCTTCTTCAAGCTTCTGTTTCTGTTCTTGATCTTCGGTCTGATCGCCCGGGTCTTCTTTGGACGCCGGCACTGGGGTCACGGCCCCGGCCCCTACTGGGCTAAGGAATGGCACGAAGGCCATACCTCACCAATGGAGCAGCGGCTCGCCGACTGGCATGAGAAAGCCCACGGCAACCCGTCACCGGACAGACCCGACCCGGATCAGGGCAACTAGACCGTCTCCGACGGCGACAATCACCCCATGCCCAAGATCCTCGTCGTCGATGACGAGCTCAAGATCGCCCGCCTGGTCAGGGACTACCTGACCGAGGCGGGCTTCGACGTGATCCTGGCCGGCACCGGTCCCGCTGCTCTCGCCGCGGCCAGGTCGGACAGACCCGACCTGGTAGTGCTCGACCTCGGTCTCCCCGGAATGGACGGCTATGACGTAACCCGGTCCATCAGAGGCCAGTCGACGATCCCCATCATCATGCTCACCGCCCGCAGTGAGGAGACCGATCGGATCATCGGTCTCGAGCTCGGAGCCGACGACTACGTGGTCAAACCGTTCAGTCCCCGGGAGCTGGTGGCCCGGGTCAAGGCGGTCCTCCGCCGGACCACCGGCGAGACCGCCAATGAGACGATCCGGGCCAAAGACCTGGTGATCAGCCTCTCGTATCGGACAGTGGAGCGCGACGGCTCCAGCATCGAGTTGACCGCCTCCGAATTCGAGTTGCTGAGGGCTCTGGCCGCCCAACCGGGCCGGGTGTTCACCAGAGGCCAACTTCTCGACGTGATGCGTGGCGTCGCCTTCGAATCGTACGAGCGGTCCATCGACGCCCACATCAAGAATCTGCGCAAGAAGCTCGAGTCCGACCCGCGGAGCCCCGTCTACGTCCTGACCGTCTACGGCGTTGGGTACAAGTTCACCGATGCCTGACCACGAGCACTGGGGCCCGCCATGGGCTCGGGAGGGAGCCCCACCGGGATGGGGCGGCCCAGGTCGGCACATGTTCCGACGGATCGTCGGCTTCGTCTTCTTCCTGTTTCTGGTCGGAGCCGTGATCGGAGGGCTGATCGTGGCCGGTCTCGCCGCTTTCAACGGGACCGACCGATGGCTGGTTGTGGGGCTGATGGTCCTGATCCTGATCGGGTTCGGCATGACTGCGCGGCGGATGTTCGGGCGCTCGTGGGCCCCGGTGGGCGACCTGATCGACGCCACCCGTCGTTTGGGTGAGGGCGAGACCGGGGTCCGGATCAACACCAGGGTGCCGGGACCGTTTCGGGCGGTCATGTCCTCGTTCAACCGGATGTCGGCACGTCTCGAAGAGGAAGACGAACGGCGTCGGCGCTTGCTCGCCGACCTGGGACACGAGCTACGCACCCCGCTCACTGTGATCAGGGGTGAGATCGAGGCGGTGCTCGACGGGCTTCACGACCCCCAGGACTTGTCACACGTCATCGACGAGGTCGACCTGATGGAACGTCTGCTCGAAGACCTTCGGGTGCTCGCCCTGGCCGAGGCTGGACGACTCCAACTGCACAAAGAGCCAACCGACATGGAAGCTTTGATCGGCGAAGTGGCCAATTCCTTCGCCTCCACGGTCGAGGGACGGGGCGTGGTGATCGAAGTCGACTTCCAGCCCGATATGTCAGAGGTGGAGGTCGACCCCCATCGGCTGCATCAGGTGCTTTCAAACCTGGTCTCGAATGCGATCAACCACCTCGATGCCGGTGGCGCGGTGACCGTGAAGGTCCGTCAGGAACCGGAGGCGGTGGTGCTCGAGGTAGCCGACACCGGGCCCGGTATCCCCGAGGACCAACTGGAGCACATCTTCGAGCGTTTCGTCAAGGCGGGCGACTCAGCCGGCACCGGTCTCGGGCTCTCCATCGCCAAGGACCTGGTTGAAGCTCATGGAGCGACGATCACCGCCGCCAATCATCCCCAGGGTGGGGCGGTATTCACGGTTCGGCTTCCGGTCGGCAGGTGAGCCGGGGCTATCAGAAACCGAGCCAGCTCTCCTCCTCCAGCGAGCCGAGGTCGCTCTTCATGATGCCCTTGGCCGACACCGTGTAGACGGTGTCGCCGATCACGATCGAGCGCAGGATTTGGGCTCGGTAGTCCCCTCCCATGTCGTCGCCACCGGGGTGGGCAAGACGGCGGATCTCCACGAGGTTCCCATCCTCGTCAACCGCCAGGCCGACGGCTCCCATGAACACCGAATCGCTGCCGTCCCACCACCACTGCTGGACCGGCACCATCGCCAGTCCGGTCGGCTCCCAATAAAGGAAGGCGTGATGGTCGTACTCCACCTGGGATGACGACCCGTCGCTCAGGGTGAACTGGTCGATCCGGCTCGGATCCGAGGGCTCGCTCACATCGAAGATCGAAACCTGGGTGCCCTTCACCTGGCCGGTGTCGGTGGCATCCTGACCGATGCCCATGAGCAGGCCGCCCCCGAGCGGGTGCAGATAGGCGGAGTAGCCGAGGATCTTCAACTCCCCAACCACCTCCGGGATCTGCGGGTTCGAGAGGTCGATGGTGTAGAGAGGGTCGGTTTGGCGGAATGTCACCACATAAGCGACGTCCTCGATGAAGCGCACCGAATAGATCTGCTCACCCTCCCCAAACCCGCCCACCGTCCCGATCTCGACCAGCTCACCACTGGCCTCCTCGAGGACGGTGACCTTCGATTCGGATTCGAAGCCACTCCCCCACCAGTTGGGGCTGGTGGTCGATGCCACCCGCAGCAACCCGTCGTGCTCGTCCATGGAGAACTGGTTGAGCAGATAGCCCTTGACTCGACCCGAGGCCACGTAGTTGGTGACGTCATTGCCGCTGATGTCGAACTTGTGGATCTCGGTGGTCACCTCGTCCGGTCGGTCTTCCGGGACCCCGGTCATGGCCCACTGCCAGGTCTGCCAGTTCTGGGTGGCCACATAGAGGTTGTCGTTGGATGCATAGACGGTATCGCCAGTGGCAAGAGTGCCGGTGGCGTCGACCACGTCCAGACCCTCACCGACGTCAATGGTGACGACAGACAGCATGTCGAGACCGGAGAAGTCTTCGGGGTGGGTGGCCCGGTCACAATCGAAGAGGGACCCTTCGCCGGTCACCCTGCCGTCGCCATCGGTGACGACGTAGTAGGGAATCCAGTTCTCGGCACCGGAGCCCTCGATGATTACGCGGTTCTCGTTCAGGGCCTTGCGCTCGGCCTGGAGCCCGGAGCCGGACGGGTAGCTCCACTCGAACCCCACCGGGCCCGAACTGAGGATGAGGCGAACGGTGTCGCCGACCATGCGGGCGGAGATGAAGCGACCATCGATACTCATCGTACGGACGACCTCAGGTTCGTGGCTGATGTCGACCTCGATCAGTTGCACCGTCGGTGACCCCGGATAGGGGGCAATCCTGGCGTCGCCCTCCATGAGAGGGACGATGGGCATCCAGGCGGAGCCGAACAAGAGCACGGTGTCACCGGAGAGGAAGAGGCTTTGGACCGAGAGGTCAGAGATCTGCAACCGACCGATCACCTCGGGCTGGTGACCGGTGACGTCGGTAACGATCAGAGTGCCTTCAGAGAGCACGACGATTCGCCTCCCGTCAGTCTTCACCATGTCCGGCTCGTCGACGCCGAGCACCTGGACGTTGGTGCCGGAGTAGTCGAGGTCCGGTCCAGCGGTCGGAACCGTCTCCTCGCCGAGACGGGCGGCACCGTCCATTCCCGGGCCCCCGCCAAACCACGCGTCGTACAAGGGATCGCTGAGTCCATACGGACCAACCAACTCGACGGCGTGTGAGATGACATAGTCGAGAAAGACGTCGCAGGCGTCGAACGGGACCAGGGCATGGGAGGTGAGGAGAACCTCGGGGCGGTTGTCGTCAACCGGCCGATCCTGGGGCTGTGTCGTTCTGGAGGTCTCGAGAAACGGTGAGGGGTCGGCATTGCACGCCGTCCCGACGAGAACCAGGACCGTCAAAAGGCTCACGATTCGGGGAATCCGGCTGCGCATCGTCTCTCCTCGGGTTGGTTGTCCCCATTGGGATGCACGCGAGGGCCGTATAGGTTCCCGACGATTTCGAGTCGAAGTAGCGGGTTGGGCTCACCGTTCGTTTCCCGGCCGACAGGTCCCGTTTTGACGCGAGCCGGTCAGCCCCTCTCGATTTCGCTCAGAGCTCGCTGGGGTCCATGACCAAACCGGTGCGATCCGCACCGCGACGCAAACGGGCATCGGTGGTGAGCACCCTGCCGCCTTCAAGCCGAGCAAGGGCTAAGAACTCGGCGTCGTAGGTCTTGGCCCATCCCAGTTCATTGGCGATCGCATATGCCTCGGAGTGAAGACGCGCCGGAGAGCGGCGACGCACACCGAGCCCCACGAAACCGTCCATCACCCGCATCGCGCCAGGTTCATCCAGCTCACGTCGCCACACGGCTTCGTGGACGGCCGAATAGACCTCGGACCAGAGCAAAGGCGGCCCGATCAGGTCATGTGCGGACAGCTCGACGCTCGCCATGGTGGACATGCTCGCCCGGAGAGCCGCCGAAGAGTCGAGGACAAGTTGCACCAGGACTCAGTGCGAGTCTCGTCCGTCGCGAACCAACTGCTCCCAGTGGGGCATTGGTGCTCCATCTCTGACGCGCCAATGCGCAGGCAGATCGAGAGGCTTTGCCGGAACAAGCAGGGCCAGGTCCTCTACGCGCACCAGGTGCTGGGTCCCCACCTTCTCCGAACGGATCCGTCCTGATCGAATCCAGCGACGCACAGTCTCGGGATTCCGGCCGACAAGCCGAGCAGCCTCAGGCACGGTCATCATGGACATAGTAGAATACTACTACATTCTTACTACTTAGCTTAGGGCACCCACTGCTCTTGGATCTCGGTGATGGCCGCGTCCTCGACCTTGAGCCAGACACCCAGTACGTAGCCACGCACCTCGACGAGGCCGGCCCAGTCGTCATAGTCGATATTGTCCACATTGTTCGGATCGCCGTCCGGGTAGAAGACCACCTCCAGATTTTCGCCCAACGGGACCACCCGGGTCTCGGGGTTCGAATTGCGGACGTAATAGTCGTTGGGTGGGGGTGACTCCTCGCCGTCCTCGGCCGAGGCCTGGATGGCGGCGTCACCGCTGAACCAGCAGGCGAGGTCGAACTCGAGCGAATCCTCACTCCTCGATGTCACAATGCCGAACCACACCCCATCGGGCAGAGGACCGTCTCCCGGTTGGCATCCAGAGCCATCTGCGAGGTCGTTGGTATCGGTGGCCGTGGTTGTGGGCGTCTCGGTTGTGGTGGTGGTCGAGGGCTGGGTGCTGGTGGTGGGCGCGGTGGTCGTGGTCGTCGGTGGCGTGGTCGAGGTCGTGGTCTCAGTTGCGTCGGCACCACCGCACGCCGTGACCAGGGCGAGACTTATGATCAGCAGGCCGGGGTGACTCATACGGGCTCCATTTCGGGTCGAGTCCGGTCTTCACACTACGACCTGGCATGCCCATCTCCCCGGCTTCGACGGCACTTCCCCACGCTCACTCCGTTCACTGGGGGGAGAAATGGGGGGAGAAATGCTCAAGTTGCCGGAGCCAGCGCGATCATTCTCCGGCCTGAAGACAGCCAGGACCCGGCAGCGACTGCTGCGGCCAGGAACAACGTCGGCCAGAACCATCCTGGCAGTAGCGAGGCTCCGGTGTCGGCTCGCAACGGCAACGACACCAGCCGCCAGGTGCTGTACCAGAGGACAAAGACGGCCATTCCGGACCCTTCACGCCAGCCACGCCGGATCACCAGAACGGCCACTAGCGCGCCGGTCAAAGCCGCCACCAGGTCGTAGACCGGGAATGGATGCACCGCCGACGGCCCCGACAACGAGGTGAAGATCGAGTCTCCGGAATAGATCTGGTGAAGGTGTGGGGTGCTGCCGGTGGGATAGGTGATCCCCCAGGGGAGAGGAGTCGGGTTCCCAAAGCAACATCCGCTGAGGAGACACCCCACCCTCATGAAAACGATGCCGGCGCCGAGGGCAGGGGCGAGGGCGTCGGCCGCTCGCAACGGTCTTAACTCGACCACCCGACACAGGGCCCACCCCACCAAACCGCCCCCGATCAGACCCCCGTACAGCGCGAAGTCGACTGCCGAGAGCCGGAAGAGACGTGACCAGAGCTCATCGTCGGGCGAGCGTGTACCCAGCACCGCCAGGGTCCGGGCTCCGACAAGAGCACCCGCTGCTGACCCGGCCATGACCCAACCCAGGGCCCGTCTCGAGATCCCGACCCTCGAGGCCATGATCAGACCCACCGCCACGGTGGCCACCAGAGCCACAAGCAGCAGCAGCCGATAGGCGCTGATGACGAGGTCCAATCCTCCAACCGAGATCTCGATGATCGGGTTCATCTCATTTGGGGGCGCCGGGGACCATGCTGAAGGTCCCCTTCAACACCATGTCCTCGTTGGACGTCTCCCAGGTCCCTTCGATGACTCCCTCACCGACCGTCCCCTCGTAGGTGACTGCCATCGGTTGATCGGGCGCTGCCATCTCGAAGCTGATCGTCTGGCCCACCAGCAACCACGATCCTGTAGGAGAGCCCCCCGACTGGTCGGTCGTCCCGCTCACGGTCCCCACACCCGGGGAGGTTGTGGCAAAGGTGTATTCGATGGGAATCGGATCCTGGTTGGCGCTGAGCGCGGCTTCGCATTCCTCTTTGGTCATGACGGTGACCGTTCCATCGGGATTCTCGAACTGGACCTCGTCGCCGGTTACCTCGACCGAGGTGACCACCATGCTCCCAACCCAGAGCCCATCGACCTGAGGCAGCTTGACGCTCAGAATGCAGCCGACACCGCTGTCTGTTCGTTGCACCGAGAGATCGCCGAAACCGCCGTTGAGATCCACCGTCCAGGTTGCCGACCCGGCGGCGGTGAGGGTCTGAGTGGCATTCCCGGAGATCGAACCGTCGGAGAGAAGAGTCACCACCAGGCTGGTCCCGCCCTCGCTGACCGCTCCGACTGCCGCGGTGACGGTGTGACTGTCATTCTCGGTGCCCTCGGCGGTGGCGGTGATACCGGCCAGAGCCTCGATCGTGTCCCAATCCAGGGGTGGCTTCGGATTGGCACCCTTGGCCCGTATCTCGTTGATCACCTGAAGCACGGCCTTGTCCACTCGCAGAATCCCGCCGCCGAGATTGGCCGCGATCGTGGTCGTCTTGTCACCCTCTTTGACTTCGGTTGCCGCCGTTGCCTTGAGGATGTCCTTGATCTGGGTGGCGGTCAGGCCGGGGTCGAGCGACTGGAGCATCGCCACCGCTCCGGCGACCATCGGCGCCGAGAATGAGGTGCCATCGGAGTGGTACGGCTTGCCATCTGCTCCGATCCCCATTGGAACCTGGACACCTGGGGCAGCGATGGTCACCTCTCCGCCAGGGAGCGCGAAATTGGTAAAAGTCGCCGAACTGCCATCCGAGTCCACCGCCCCCACGGTGATCAGGTTGGGAAGCGGCGCCCCGCCCGGGTATTGGTTCGAACCGTCGAGCCCGACAGCATGGTTCCCCGCCGCCGCGACGAAGACCACCCGAGGATGACTCTTGTGGATGGCCTCCAGCATCCGGCGAGTTGCTGCGGCCATGGGTCGGTTGTCAGCCCCCTCCGTGGACGCCCCCAAGGAAAGGTTGATCACCGTGCTCCCCTGCTTCACCTGGTTGAGCATGGCCGCCAGAATCGAACTGCTCCAGGCCCCGCTGGCGCCGTAGTCGACTTGGGTGAGATCATCGGGTTTGGGGGTGGCCGCGACGAGATGAGGCCCCGTGAACACGTCGGTGACTGAGATCTCCAGGTTCGATCCGAGCACCGAGGCCACGCCCACCATTCCTCCATTTGACGGATCGGCTCCGATCACGTGGGCCACACCAGTTCCATGGTTTAGCCCACCGAACGTCAGCGCCCCGTTGGCATCGCTGGCGGGCTGGTTGGTGGTGTCAGCAGCACTGGTACCGGTGATCCGAACCGTGCCCGCCAGCTCGCTGGAGCCGGTGTAGAGGCCAGTATCGATCACCCCAACCCTCGTCGGGGTGAGGGTCACCCCCGAGGCCTGGGCAGCAGCCCATGCCTGTTCCAAGCCGACCGCCTGGTAGGGCTTGGAGTTGGCCGGCTGGGCAGCGTCCGCGAACCACGAGTTCTCGAGAGCTCCTTGGGCGACGCAGGAAGCCTCTCCCCCAGCAACCATTGGAAGCTCGGGCGTTGCCATCTCCACGCTGGGTTGTCCCTCGGCGAGGGAGAGCGCCGCGGTCAGGTCGGCTTCCGTCGTCCCCTCGATCTTGATCTGGTAGAAGGCAATCAGCTCGATCGAACCGACTATCTCCCCGCCGATGGCCTCTGCCACCTCCTCGGCCTGATCCGCTCCGGAACCGTCGACCAGCAAGACATCGACCAGGTTGGCCGGGACCACCCCCCACTCCACGGTCTCGATCAGCGAGCCTTCCTCGGGAAGGACCACCTCAGCGGTGGAGAGACCCAGGGTGGTCGGAGGCGACTCGAGGGTGGAGTCGGGGGCGGTCGAAACGACACCCGGGTCGGGTGTGGCCTCCGAGGCGCATGCCACCGTCAACAAGAAAGTGGCCAGTACCGGGACGAGGGCCCTGTGATACCGATTCACGGCAGTCAATCTCCAGACCCGCCCTCCAGAGAGGACGATGGGAGCTCCCCCATGAATTGATCGGCACCGGGGTCGCCGACTTGACGCTTCTTGACCTATTGGCGCTTGCGGAGCAGGAAGCAGGCGAAAAACCGTTGGGGCTCAGAGCTCAACGGCTCGATGTCCCAGCGTTCACCGAACCGCTCCTCCAACTCCCCCGGTTCGATGCTGGAACTGAGTCGGGACGGGCCGCTGAAGCTGATCCGGGGCAGGTCTTCGCTCGCCCCGTAGAAACACCACTCGAGGAAGATCGACCCGGGGCGGGACAGCCGATCGATGGTGGCGACCATGAGATCCCGAGCCTCTCCTTTCAGATCGTCGAGGGTGCCGAAATCCATGAGGAAGTCGAAGCTCCCCTCCAGCCCGGGGATGGAATCAGCGGTCAGATCCCCGACGACGAAGCTGGCATCCACGCCAGCCTCCACCGCCCGGGCCCGGGCCTTGTCGAGTGCAACCGGGGAGAAGTCCACCCCGTAGGAGTCGAAACCGAGACCGGCCAGATAGACGACGTTGGCACCACTGCCGCATCCGAGGTCGACAGTGCGGGGGTGGGTCGCCGGGGAGATCACACCCCGGTCGACGATGTTGGCCAGATCCTCGCGGACCCCCACTCCGTCCCAGGGCGCCCACCACCGGTACATGAAGTCATAGGCCCGTGAGCCGACCATCACACCTCCGTTCCAGCCCCGTTCTCGCCCGAGAACGAGAGGGACGATTCAACCACGACATCCATATCCGTACGTCTCCCCACCAGGAGATAGGGCCGCATCTCACCTTTGCCCTTGACCTCGATCGGCTCACGGGCCTCGAAGACAAAGCGATCGCGGAGGCGCTCGAAGACCTGGGGCGTCACCTGGATCCTCCCCGGGACGCCATGCGATTCCATCCTGCTGGCGGTGTTGACCACGTCCCCCCACAGGTCATAGATGAACTTTTGCTTCCCGATCACCCCAGCTACCACCGCCCCAACATCGATCCCGATCCGCAGACGCAGCGGGCTATCGGAGAGAGTCGTCCGCCGTGATGCCAGATCTTGCATCTCCAGGGCAACCTCCGCCGCTGCCTCGGCAGCATCGGGCCGGGGCTCGGGAAGCCCGGCGACGGCCATGTAGGCGTCACCGATTGTCTTGATCTTCTCCAATCCCGAACTATCGATCAACGCGTCGAACTCGCTGAAGAGACCGTCGAGCAGCTCGACGACGGCCTCGGGCTCCGATCGCTCCGAAAGCTGGGTGAAATCAACGACATCGGCGAACAGAACCGCGACGTCCTCGAAGCGATCGGCGATCGGCTCCTCGCCCGCCTTGAGCCGGCGGGCAATCGTCGGGGGGAGCACGTTCAACAACAGCCGATCCGACTTCTCTCGTTCGAGGGCGAATCCCCGCATGAAGTAGCGGAGCAGGAAGTAAACCGTCCCAGACACGGCTGCGATGTTGAGCACGAAGAAGACCACATTCACCGCAACCGGGATCGAGGCCGGAGTCAGAAACGGCTCTGTCACCCCCAACATCACGACCGACGCCAGATAAGCGCCAAACCAGACGATCGGCCGGTCTACCAACACCAAGGCCCCCAAGGCCGGGACCAGCGACCAGAGCAGCACCCCGCTCGAAGCGGCGAACCCCCCAAGACTCCAATGCAGTAAGGCAGGGAGGGCCAGCATGATCACAAGCTGACTGGTGCGAAAGAACGGGAAGTTCTTGGTCCGAGCCAGGGCGATCAGGCTGAGGATGGAAACCACCTGATAGGCAAGGGGGATCGCCGCCGAGAGATACAACTCGAGAACCGCATAGGTCGTCACCCAAACCACGGACAGGGCGACGATGAGTGCGACCAACAGTGTCAAAGAGGCCTTGCGAAGCCTGTCGTCCTCAGAATCGTCGGGAAGCACTCCGATCGTCGCCAGGCGACCAGCCCACCCGGGGAGGCGACTCAGCCATGACTGTCGCCTCCCTGCCAACGTCTCGCCTGGTGGTCTTGCTTCAGAGGTGACGGCTTCTCCTCAGGTGTGGGTCGGGGCCCCAAGACTCTACGGTCTTCCCTGCCCCGATTCACTCGGTGGTGAAGAACCCGACCGAGATCGTCTGGTTGCCGCTCACCTCGAGGACGAGAACCTCGAGCTCGTAGACCGTGCCTGGTTCCAAAAACTCCGTAGGAACACTGAGGGAGGTGGACTCCGGGCCCAGATGCACGTCGTAGACGGGTCGCGACCAGCCGTTGGGATCATCGTGGTCGACCTTGGTAACTATCACCTGATAGCCGGTCACGGTCAGCGAATCCCCGCTCACCAACTCGGTCACCGGGTCCCAGACCAGCGTCAGCCCCACCGGGCTCACTATGGCTTCTCCGGCGGTCTCCTCGTCCCCGGCCAATACCGGAGCGGTGATATTCGGCTTCGCCGGAACATCATGGGTGAACAATGCCTTCGCCACCCGGGGAGTCCCTTCGAAGTCGGTCCCGCCGACCGTGTACTCACCCTCGGGGAAGGCCGCCCTCAGGTCGGTCATCGAAAACTCGTCGTTGGGCGGTTCTCTCGACTCGAAGAACAGGTCCGACACCGTGAGGTCGCCCAGCGGGCCCTGAGGGTCGACCATCATGATCAATTGGCCGTCCGGGTCCCAGATACACAACTCCTGACGGATCGAACTCCCGGCATGCTGCATCGAGAAAGCTGAACGCAACCTGAACGAGCGTCGCCCTCTAGTCGGCCAGCGGGATCCTCAGTTCGAAGCGGGCCCACGGCCCTGTGGCTCCCAATTTGGGGAGGGGCAACCACCCACGCGGTAACCCTGAGGTGTCGACGCGAGTCAGTAGGGGGGAATCCCCTATCGCTATCTCTGCGGTGAGCAAGGACACTGGTGTCAACGCTCTCATCCCTTTGGGAGGCGAAGAGAGGACCAGATCGTGGAGAACCTGATCGCCTTGACTCTGGTCAACGCGGTCTGCACGTTCGTCTGCTTTCAGAACGGCAGGAAGCTGCTGGGGTTGGTCGGCGTCGTTGCCTTCTTCGGGGTGGCGCTCGAGATCACCCCGCTACTGATCGTGTTTCCCCTAGCCGGAGCCGTGTCGGTGCGGTTGCCTCGTTCCCCCGGAGGATTGCCCCCAGTCAGCAGCGATGAATCCACCGCACTCCAGGCCTCAGCGGACAGGAAGGACATCCTCGTATTCGCATTCCTCGCCGCCGCCAGGGACAGAGGCGTGATCGACGAGGAGAGCTTTCGGCGGTTGGTCGCGATGCTCCGGCCGGAAGTGAGCACCACACCGGTGGTGGCAGCTCCCTCTGTGGTCCAACCGCCGGCAGCCCGGCTGGTGCCAATCCCCCCGGTGATCCCGGGCCGGACACCGGTTGTCCCGTCCCCGTCGGTAATCCCGGTCCAGGCAACGCCCGTCCCTGCCCCAATCGTGCCGCCAGTACCACGCGAGCCCTCCGAGGCGGCCCAGACCCGATCTCGCCTCTGGCAGGCGCTGGTTTCCGATGTCGCCCTCCACGGCTTCTCCTACCTGGGCGTCCTGCTCACCTTCGTCGCCGTCCTCGGGTTCCTCTTGTTCTCCTTCGCCGACCTACCAGACGCCGCTCAACCGCCGGTGGAGCTGATCATTGCGCTGATCTTCTTCGGATGGGCATGGTTGCTCCGCAGACAGGACGCCGAACGGGTCGCCAACGGGATGGAGTTGATCGGGGGGATGGTCCTGCCGTTGATCGTCTTCGCCAGCCTGGTGGACAACGCGCCATTACCACCAGACTTCAAAGGTGCCGGGCTGGTAGTTGCTCTCACCGTGTCCGCCATGGTGCTCGCCGTTCTCTACAGCTTCTATACCGCACGACGCCCCGAGTCGGTCCTGCGTTACCTAGTCGCTCCCCTGCTCTGGCTGGGTGCCCTGACGTTGGGTTTCGCATTCAAGACCGACGAGACTCTGGTCGGCGACGCAATCACAAGGTTGGTGTCGCCACAGCCTGCCCTGGCCTCGGTGGCGATAGCCCTCACCCTTCTCGCATGTCGGCGCTGGCCAGGGCATCGTCTTTCTCAGCCGACGGTGACATCGGCCCTCGTCGGACTGCCGGTGGCCTACCTGATCACCGTCTCGCTGGCCTTCGGCGAGGATTGGGCTCGCACCTGGCCCATGGTGGTGCTTGGAGCGGCGACGCTGGTCTCGGCCGAGATCCTGGCAAGGTGGTACCACAAGGAGTCGTGGGTTGGCGTGATGCGCCCGCTCCTGTTGGCCGGAGTGCTGGCGCCGCTCACCCCTTCCCTCGAGGTGGGGTGGGCTGGGCTCATCGTTGTTGTCGCCTATGTGGGGCTCTTTGAGTTGGACCGTCGGCTGTCGCCGGCGCCTGGCCTCGGCCAGCTTCTCGCCGCGATCGGGGTGGCAGTCGGCGCCTTCATGACTCTCTCCAATCCCTGGTCGGCTCTCATCGTCTTCACGTCACTCACTGTGTGGTCCCACCTTCGCCGGGTCGGCGCCGAGGAAATGGACGTAGTGGCACAGATATTCGCATTGGGGGCGGCACTATTTCCGGTCGGGATCGGTTATGCGCTGATCCATCTCATCGATCCGGCCTTGGCCTGGCTGGTGATGGCCGGAATCCTGATGTTGGGGACCGCGGCGATCCGGGTATTGAAGACCGAGGACTCGTTCTGGCCACACTGGCTCGGAGAAGCTTCGCTGGTGGTGGCATTCGGTGCCGGTATCGGCTGGAACGAAGGTTTCGGGAACGATGCCTTCGGGGCACCGGCTGTCGCCGTGACTGCGGTTGGAATCCTCCTCCTTCCACGTTGGGCGGTCCTCCGGCTCTGGGTCGGCGCCCTCCTACTCGTCGTTGCGTTGGCGATGGCGTTGGAAACGGCGGATCTACCAGCCGATCAGCGAGCAATGGCCTGGGCCGGTCTCGGTCTCACGCTGGTCGTGATCGCCAACATCGTGAGACGAGCCCCGGGGAGTCATGTCGCCGCGATCGGTCATCTCGTCGCTGCCTTTTCCCTGCTGGCGCTCCCTTCGGGTCCCGCTCGCAGTGCGGTCCTCGGAGCCTGGGCGATCGGCTGGGTCGCCTCGACAGTCGGTGGCGAGCTCGGTGGTGATTCGTTGACTGCACTACTCGAGAGATTGGCCTCCAGCGTCGACGCGTCGCAGAAAACACAAACGACACAGCTCATGAAGTGGCTGGCTCCCATTCTGATGACCGCAAGTCTTCCCCCGGCCGTCATCACGGTCGCCAACCTCTCAGAAGAGTTCGAGGCCCACGCGTCATGGACCGGGTTGACGTTGGCCCTGCTCGCCATCGTCTATGCCGGGGTGGCCCGGCTCGTTGTCTCGCGACGGCCTCTGAGCCGGGTGCTGGCCACCGGTGCCGTTATCACCTCGCTCGTCGGAATCGGGCTCAGCCTCGAGGACTCCTGGCCGGCGATCGCCTCATCGGTCCTGATGATCGCAATCGTGGTTCTTGTCGGCGAGGAGCTACGTCACCAGTGGTTCGTCTGGGCGGCATGGTTGGTCTCCGTGGGCCTGGTGGCGTTGCTCGGGGAGCAGTTCGGGGTACCTAGGGAGTCGATCTCAACGGTGACATTGGTGTGGGGCGCAATCCTGGTCGTCGGGGGCCTCGTCGCCGATGACGTCATCTCCACCCGACGCATGCCTGGTGAGGTTCTTCGAGTCAGCTGGCTGCGACACCCGGTCTACGTTGGCGCACTCGCGATTCCGATCAGCCTGACCCATTTGTTCCTGCAACCCCCAACCAGCTTCGGATGGTGGGCCATCGGAACCGCCGGAGTTTGTCTAGCGGTCGCCTTCCTTCTCCGTATCGGAACGGTGTCCGCGCTGGGATACGTGTTGCTCGTAGTTGGGATCACAGACATCTCGCCCCGTCCGCTGCTCGACGAACCGTGGCTATATGTCATACCCGCGGCCGTTCTCGTCGCCTTATCTTGGATCTTCGCCCGATACCAGTCCGACGAGACCGCTGCGGACGAGTGGCTCCGGTGGGATCTCGCCCCGTTGATCGTCGCCCATCTGATCGCCGGTTTCGCTCTCTTCGTGGCTTTCGTCGACGAAGCCCCGACCCCAACGGCCCTGGCCTTCGGAGTCCTCTCCCTGGTGATCGGCCTTTGGAGGCGGGGCAGGCCCTGGATCGAAGTTGGGAATCTCCTGGTCCTCATCGCCGCCTTCGACACCGGACCAGAATGGCTGGCCCTCGCCCTCGCCGCCACCTCGGTCCGGGGAGTAATTGGCGCCTGGCGGGCCGAGGGTGCGGAGCGGCTCTCCTATCTGCTCATCGGCTCGTTGAGCGCCGGTTTGGCATGGGTCGCGGTTCTCGACTGGCAGGCATATCCCGCGGTCGACGCCGTCGGCTACTCCTCGCTCGCCTTCGGCGCCCTCTTGCTCGGCCTGGGCATTGCCAGCCGGACCTTGGAGATGAAACTGGACTCGCTCACGATTTGGGGTGGGCTCGGGCTAGTCGGTCTCTTCATGGCGGGGACGTTCGCTCTGGCTCTCGATCTCGTACGGGATGAGCGCATCGGGCTCGAGCCGGCAATCGGATTCGGAATGCTGACAGTCGCTTTGGAGTTGGCCTGGCCCCGGGTGAAACCTGTGCTTCGGCTCCTCACGGTTGGCGCCGCCGGGCTTACTTGGTTGGGGGTCGTCCTCGGCATGGGTTGGGAACGATCCACCGCAATCCGGATCACCTCGGTGGTGTTCGGACTGCTGGCGGTATTGGTCACCGAAGTCGTGCGATTTCGGGTACCTCGTGACGGCGAGGGGCAGGAGAACCCAGGTCTGTGGGTAGCCCAAGCCTGGTTCGGGCTGGCCGCGGCCGGGGTGGTCGTCGCTTCCTTGGGCTATCGGGGTGATCCCGGCGACGGGTTTGCCATTGCTTCGGGGCTGTTGCTGCTCAGCGTCGGGCTGGCAAGAGGTGCCGCCCCGCTCCAAATCGGGGTGTTGAGAGAGATCTCAGTGATCGCAGCACTGGTTGCGATCAACGTCGCAATGGATGCCGCCGCCATGAACGAAACTCTCATTGCGGTGGTCACGGTTCTGCTCTCGGCAACGGCCACCTTCGCCTCACTGTGGCTGTGGCATCACCAACGGGCAGCCAGCTGGGTGACACCGCTCGTGGTCCTGGCCATCGGGGCCAACCTGGAGACCATCTTCTTCGCGCTCCAGGCCTGGCCCGATCGAGCTATGGCGGTAGCGGTGCTGCTCTCGATCGGGGCCCAGGCCGTGGCCATCGGTGTGACCCGCAGCCTGCCCGGCGTCCTCGCGTTAGGCCCGCCCGCGGCCGGCCTCGCCTTCGTTCTCTCGGTTGGTGAAAGCGTTTCGGGCAGTGCCCAGTGGTACACGGTGCCGATTGCCCTTGTTCTTCTTTCCGAGGTGGAGATCCTCCGCGCGACACGGCGAGCCGCGGGTGCCTCGGAGGGCCAGGACGCGGTGATCCTGGAGTGGGCCGGGATCGGACTGCTGGCGACCCCGGCACTTGTGGAGATGTTCACGTCCCAACTCGTCTACGGCCTCGTCGCCATCGCAATCGCCGCGGCCATCCTCATTTGGGCAATCGTCTCCAGGGTGCGCAGACGAGCCGTCGCCGCCGCGTGTCTTGCTGTCGCCGCCGCGGTCCTCATGATCTTCGCGGCCGCCTCGGCAGCGGCGCCCGACTCTGCAGCCTTCTGGATCCTGGCCGGCGGGATCGGTTTCGCAGTGATGCTGGTGGCCGCCCTGGTGGAGGCGTACCGGACGCGTCGGGGCCAGGTGATGGCCCGTGTGGATCAGCTGATGCAGGGTTGGGAATGATCGCCGCTTGGCGTGCCGACGCTGCCCGGGCGTAACAGCGACCGCCTCTAGGACGTCTCAAAGGTCGCCCGCCATTCCTGACGGATGTCGATGATCGTCCCGTCCACGACCTCGACCCAGACCTGCGTCGAGCAACCATCGCCACCTTCGACGAGTTGCTTCCACTCTTCGTAGTCGAACTCGAGCTTGGGTTCCAGGCGAGGTTCAGGGAGATCTTTCACGACGCCGAAGAGATCGTCATCCCTAAGGGAAAACCACTTCCCGATGTGTGACGACCCCGACGGTTTCGCCGACGGAGTCGCCTCGTGGCACCCGGCCCGGCGGGCGCCTTCAGGTCGGACCGAACCGGGTCTCACCGGCTAGTTCCGCATCAAGAACGCCGGATTGGCTTCCCCAAATTGGGACGCACAGGGGTCATATACGGCCCTGAGCATCTCAATTTGTGGAGCCCGCCGACGCCGGTTTGGAATATCTCCACCGCCGCCCAGCCCTGCTCATCGAACTCGGCCACGTAGAGCCGCCCCTTGTAGAAGGCAAGGTCGATGACCGAGGTGAACCCGCCGTCGAAAACCTTCACACAGTGCCCTTCCGTAATTGGGACGCACAGGTGTCACATACGGACCCCTGGGTCCCAATTACGGTAGGGGCGACCCGCTTCAGTGCTCGCCACGCGAGCGCCCGGACCGACGCCGCAGGGGTGGTCGGGGCATCGGGCCGGCACGTCGGGAGTGGGCGCCCACCATGCGCAGGATGATCCCTATCACCACTGCTGATCCGCAGGCCCACAAGAAGAGGACGCAGGTGGCCATGATCGACTGGGTGCCCCCGGTCACCACCTGGTCGACGAGCATCACCGACAACGTGACGGCGGCAACGATCAGACCACCGGCCAGGACCCGGCTTCCCATCTGGTGCAACTCACTCCGCCAGAACATCGTCCGTACCGTGCCGCAAAAGGAAGCACCGGTCTATGGGGAATCTCCCCTAACGACCGGAGGGTCAGCGCCGGGCGCACTCCACGCAAAGCGAGCTGGCGGGAAGGGCCTCGAGACGAGTCAACGGGATCTCGCCACCACATCTTTCGCAGACCCCGTAGCTGCCGGCCTCGATCTTGGCCAGCGCCGAGTCGATACCCTCGATCGAGGCGAAGATCGAGCGAGCGGTCGCCGTGCTGGTGATCCGCTCCACGGCCTCGGTGGTGCCGTCGCCCACCCGTTTCCCGAACGCAATCGAAGCCCCAGCTTCAGGTGGCTCCACGAGACGATCCAGCTCCGCGCTCAAAGCCTCGCGGCGTAGGCGGAGTGACGAAGCGACTCGTTCCAGATCGGAATTCGAATCGGTCAACGACGAAACGGTAGCGGTCCCTCGTTGAATCGAGGCTTCTTCCTACGGGTCAACTCGAAATCACGGTCCTATTCCTTCCATGGGAGCCATGGGTGTCAGATTTGGAGCGTTCCCGTCTTCCGTGAGGGCTCAGTGTGAAGACCAGGATCACGCCGAGGGCAACAAGCAGCACCGTGGAGGCGGTGAGCGTGGCCAGCCACGGCGTCAGCGAGCCGATGTTCCCGGCACCTCTCACCTCGACGGTGACCGGCGAGAGTGGTTTCACCCGCTCCAGTCTCTCGATCGATGCCAGGGCAGGGGATTGGGCCGGTGGTGCCAGCGTCGCCTCGGCAAGAGCCGGCGGGGCGTCGGGCGAGATCGTCAGCCGGCTCCGGTATTTGGGATACCCGTAGGCGAACATCATGTCGGTCTCCGAACTCTCGGAGACGACGATCCGGACGCCGAGGTGGCGGCCATCGTCGAAACCGTGGTCGATGGGAGGAAGGAACACCTCGGTCTCGACCCAGCCTCCGGACTGTTCCGGTTCGACTGTGACTTCCTGGCTGGTTAGTTCCTGACAGGCGAAAGCTGACTTCGGGCAGTCGAGGAGATATATGGTGAACACGCTGGCCAACTGCGACTCGAAGCCGGCCGCCGCACTCCACACCACGAGCGTCGGATAGCCGACTAGATGGCGACCCGTCATCTCAGCCTGCCAATGCTGATAGCGGGTCTCGTCGGTCTCGGCCAGACCATTGTCCGATCTAACGAGCAAGAGCCCGAGCTCGAGGTCGCGACCCCGGTCGTAGTTGGGCATCTCACCACCATGCGGTGTCCCGTTCAGCGAGCCAAGAGGAATTCCCTCAGGACCGAGAAAGAAGGTCTCGGTGTCGGCGGCGGACGCCACCGGGACCAGGACCCCCAGCGAGAGCACGGCGAGCACCGCAGCCTGCACGGTGGCCCTGCAGCGCATCCTTCAAACCACTCCCGCGCCGAGACGGGCCCGGGCGGGCTCGGAGCGCGCCCCGACAACAGTCAGTGGTAGCCGGAACGAGAAATGGGTCCAGCTCGAATCATGTCGATAGGTCAGCTGCCCGCCCATCAGATCGCCAAGGGCCCCTGCGATCGAAAGACCTGTCCCGGTGTCGCCAACCTCCGAAGTCTGACTTCCAAGATCGACGAACCGCTCGAACACCCGGCCATCGAGCTCGGGAGGTATACCAGGGCCGTCATCCGAGACGTTCAGAGCCGCCCATTCGCCGTCAGCTGCGCCCCAGATCGCAACCCTCTCGCCGCCGTGACGCAGAGCGTTGCCTACGAGGATGTGGAGCAGTTGTCTGAGGAGATGGGGGTCGGTGGTCACAACGATGTCCGGCACAGCCACTCGGAACCGAGGACCCACCTGGCGGTAGTCAACTGCGACCGCCAACGCCTCCGCCCGCAAGCTGCAACGCTCGGGGTGGACCACCAATTCGTGTGAGACGTCGGCAAGAAACTCGGCCAGAGCCCGGTTGGAGACGCGCTCGAAGTCGAGCATGGCTTCGACCTCGGCTTCCCTCCCGATGACACGGGCTCGAACCGCCCGCCAGAACAGGACCATCACCGTGGCCGGAAGAAGGAGAGTGACCGCGATCTGGGCGGTCCGGGCGACGCCAACGAGACTCGACAGCGCAGCGCCGAGCACGATGAATCCGGTCAGGGAGGCAACAGCGATCAACCCCGGTCCCGGACCGGTGTCGACCTGCATCCTGCCTCGTAGCGTCACCACCCTGCTTTATCGGCCGGTTCTGGCCCGGCTATAGATCCAGAGCCTCATCCCTAATTGGGATCTACAGGGGTCACATGCGGACCTGTGGGTCCCAATTACGGAGAGGGGAGGGTGGTGGTCAGCGCGTCGCCCCGACCCTCGTCAGCAACCGAGACCGCAACAGAAGGCTGACCCCGGCCCCGAAGACGAATCCGCCGGCGTGGGCCTCCCAGGCGACACCCGCCTGGCCCGCCACGAACTGGAGGACAAACCAGATGATCAAAAAGACGGCGGCGGGGACCGGGAGCAGGAGCCAGCCCACGAATGACAGCACACGGTGGCCCGGGAACAGGACTGCATAGGCGCCGAGGGCCACGGCGATCGCCCCCGAGGCCCCGACCAGGGGAACGGTGGCGTTCGGGTTCAGGACCACATACGTGGCAGTGGCCGCCAGGCCGCCGATCAAATACACGAGGAGATAGCCGAGGTGCCCGTAAGCCTCTTCGACGTTGTTCCCGAAAATCCAGAGAAACCACATGTTGAACAGCACATGGGCCACGCTGCCGTGGAGAAACATCGAGGTGAACAGCGCGAGGAACACGTTCTTGTTAGGGAAGATCGGGACCTGGGCGCCGGGGAGACAGATATCGTCGACGATCTCGTCCACACCGAGCGGGGCGCCGGTGGTCACCTCACAGGCGATGGCCGCCCGCTCGTAAACCAGCAGTTGCTGGTCTTCGGTGCTGCCCCGCATCTGGAACAGAAAGAAGACCCCCACGTTGACGGCGATCAACGCCAAAGTCACCACCGGGGTGATTCGGGTCGGGTTGATATCGCGTAACGGGAACATTGCCCCTCCACGGATAAGGCAGCCGGATGGTACGGCCTCCGGCGACTCGGATCTGTCGGTCACCACGGACAGTGACGTTGACCTAGGTAGCGTGCCTGGGTCGGGAGGCTCATGCCTGGCGAAAAATGCCTACACCGCCTGGATTTTTCGGTGACTAGTCACCTTAGGGCAAAACTCAAGTGCCCCTCATGAGGCCCCTTGGCGGCGACGATGAATTTATGTGCAAAAAGCAGGCAGCTACCGAGGGCAGACCGCAAGTCTGTTGCGGGGTCCCAAGCGCACCATCCTGGCGACCCTGCTGGCGCTCCCAATGACGTTTGGTTGGCTGCTGCCGGTCGGAGCCGCCCCCATCACCGCCACGGTTTGCCTCCGCGATTCGCTGGGGGTCGGGATCCAGGGTGCCGAAGCCTTTGTCAACGCCAGTGGGTACATATCGCTCGGCTTCACAGACGTCACCGGATGTGTCAGCACCGATTTGCTCTCGGCTCTTGGCAATCGGACGTTCCGGATCGTCCACCGCGGTCTGGCACAGAACAAGACGCAGAACACCTCGACCAATCCTCTGGTCATCTTCCAGACCACCGCTGTCACCGTGCGACTGCTCGACTCGACAGGGGCCAACGGGATCTCGGGGGCGGCCATCGAATTCAATGGCGGAGGCTGGCAGAGCCTGGGTAGCACCGACGCCAACGGCAACGTCACAGCCGAACTACTCGGAGTCAACACCAACTTCCGGGTGACCCACCTGGGTCTGACCGCCAGCAAATCCCAGAACACGGGCACCAACCCCAACATCGTCTTCCAGACCACTGCGATCACGCTGCGCCTTCTCGACTCCACAGGGGCCAACGGGATCCCCGGAGCTGTCATGCAATACAACGCGGGTGGATATCAAACTCTCGGCACCACCGACAGCACCGGCACCGTCACCGCAGAACTGCTCGGCGTCAACACCACCTTCCGGGTCAACCACGCCGGACAAACCCAGAACAAGACCCAAAACACCGCCACCAACCCGGTGGTGGCCTTCCAAACCGCAGCAGTGGTGGTCCGCCTCCTCGACTCCACCGGGACCAACGGGATCCCCGGAGCTGTCATGCAATACAACGCGGGTGGATATCAAACTCTCGGCACCACCGACAGCACCGGCACCGTCACCGCAGAACTGCTCGGCGTCAACACCACCTTCCGGGTCAACCACGCCGGACAAACCCAGAACAAGACCCAAAACACCGCCACCAACCCGGTGGTGGCCTTCCAAACCGCAGCAGTGGTGGTCCGCCTCCTCGACTCCACCGGGACCAACGGGATCCCCGGAGCCCTAATCCAATACAACACCGGCACCTACCAGACCCTGGGCACCACCGACAGCACCGGCACCGTCACCGCAGAACTCCTCGGCGTCAACACCACCTTCCGGGTCAACCACGCCGGACAAACCCAGAACAAGTCACAGAACACCGCCACCGACCCCAACGTCGTCTTCCAGACCGGTCGGGTGTTGCAGGGCACCGGGCCCACGGTCGTCGCCTGGTGGGCCTCTGCGTGGTACCCGTTCACCAACGGAGTCGAGCTGCTGCCGGGCAACGTCACCTTCGACATGAACACCGGGCCCAATCAAGTTCACACAGTGGTCGTCGGCGCCACCATCTATGTGCCCCTCGCCCCAACAGCACCTGTGGTCACCGCCGCAGACCAATCGGCCAATGAGGGTGAAACGGTCGTTCTCTCCTCGGTCAGCTTCGTCGACCAGGAGGTCACCCAAACCCACCGCGCCACCATCGACTGGGGCGACGGCTCAGCCTCCGAGCCGGGAGGGGTGAACCAGGCCAACGGTCTTGCCGGCAGCATCACCGGGAGCCACGCCTTCTCAGATGAGGGCAGCTACGACGTCGAGGTCTGTGTCAGTGACGATGGGAACCCCGATGCTGAAGGCTGCGACACCCTGCAAATGACAGTCGCCAACCTGGCTCCGGTCGTGACAATTCTGGGTGCATCAGGCGAGGAAGGGACCGAGTTGACCCTGTCCTCCCTTGTGATCGACGCCGACCCGGTCACTCTGTCGTGGACCGTCGCCCTCGACGGCACGACCTTGGCCACGGGGACCAATCCCGACATCGCTTTCACCCCGGCCGATGACGGCGTCTACGACGTGTCTTTGACCGCCGACGACGGCGACGGTGGGATCACCACCGCCACCGGCCAGGTCACGGTCGCCAACCTGGACCCGTCGGCGGCGATCACCGGGACGCCCGGTTCGGTGGTCGAGGACGAAGCAGTGACTCTGGGATCGGTCGCCACCGACCCCGGAAGCACCGATCTCCTGACCTATGTTTGGACAGTCGCCCTCGATGGTGCGACGGTTGCCCCCGGCGCCGGCCCTGACTTCTCATTCACCCCGAACGGGGCGGGTTCCTACGTAGTGGTCCTGGTCGTCAGCGATGGCGACGGCGGGACCGCCACCACCCAGGTCGTCATCGAGGTGGCCGCGGTGCCAATTCCCGAACCCGAAGAGCCGACACCCGCCGAGAACGAAGAGACCCACAACAATGGGGCCCGCCATCGCACGGCGCCTACGAGCCCAAGCCAAGCCGACACCGAACCGTCCGAAACCACGCCAGCAGATCTCCCACCAGTGGCCGAGCCCGAATCGGAAACCGCGATAAACGCCATCGGGCCCTCGGCCCGACATGACCAGGTGGAGTTCTTGGGTTTGATCGCCAAGCCACCTGCCAAGTCGATCAGCCCCTCGACCGCACTGATCCTTGGCCTGCTTTGGCTAGGCCCGACGTTGGTCATCCTGATCAGAACCCGCCTGCGCCGCCAGGGCGAATAGGACCAGGCGCGCTGGGCGCGACGAGGTCGGGGCCCTCCAACAACTACCTTCTCCACCGTGGAAGTGTTCGGGATCATCGCCGGATCGGGTTGGGCTGCCGGTATCAACCTCTATCTGGTGACGCTTCTGCTGGGCGTGTCGGGCCGCCTCGGCTGGAGCGACATCCCCGAGGTCCTCACCCGGACCGAAGTGATGATCGTGGCCGGGGTGTTGTTCGGAATCGAGTTCTTCGCAGACAAGGTCCCCTACCTCGACAGTGTCTGGGATGCGATCCACACCGTCATCCGCCCTCTGGGAGCCGCGGCCCTGGGAGCGGTGATCGCCGGCGATTCGGGCAGTATCGGTGCGGCCTTAGGGGCTGCAGTGGCGGGCGCCCTCGCCCTCGACGCCCATGCCGCCAAAGCAACCACCCGCGTGGTGGCCAACACCTCACCTGAGCCGGTCAGCAATATCGCGCTATCGCTGCTCGAGGACGTCGGGGTGACCTTGCTGATCGCCCTGGCCATAACCTTCCCCCTGCTCACGGTGATCCTGGTCGGCATCCTCGTAGTGGCCGCCACCACAATCACGATCATGTTGTGGAAGGTCGCTAGCCGAGCCTGGCGACGGGTGGGGGATTGGCTGGGAACCCATAGGGTGGCCATGTGACCTGGCTTGATGTAGTCACCTCATCTTTGTAGGATGACTACATGGACGTCGGGATCCGCGAACTCAAGAAACGCCTTTCCGAGTATGTCGAAATGGCCTCCAAGGGAGAACATGTACGGGTGACCTTGCGCGGCCAACCGGTGGCGCATCTCGGCCCGATCCCAGGTCGTCTTCGACTCGAAGAGGGCATCGCCGAAGGGTGGGTGACCCCAGCAACCGTCGCCCCGCGTCTCACCGTCAAGAGTGTGCCGGGAGACCGATCGATCTCCGAGGTGATCGCCGAGGACCGGGGACCGTGAGCCTCTACGTCGACACCAGCGCATTACTCAAGCGATACGTTGCCGAGGATGACAGTGCGACATTTCAGAATCATCTCAATGACGACCCGACGTGGATCAGCGGGAGGCACACCGAGGTCGAAACCAGGCGAAACCTGGCCCGACTGCTCCAGGGGCGCGACCTGAGCCAGGCGCAACAGTCATTTCAGGACGACTGGGCCCGAACCAACATCGTCGAGTTGGACGCTGTTCTGTGTGGGATGGCGGCCGACCTCGCTGAGATCACCCAGGCCCGAACCCTCGACGCGCTTCATCTGGCGGCGGCACAGCGCGTTGGTGGAGGGTCCCTGCCGATCCTCACCGCCGACATCCGACAGGCCCAGGTTGCCCGCAACCTGGGATGGATAGTCCTCGGAGCTTGACGCCGTCCTACGTTCCGTGCTGAAAGACCTCGTCGATGGGGACCCCAAAGGTGTCGGCGATTCGAAAGGCGACCTCGAGGGAAGGTGAGTCCTTGGCACGCTCGACGGCGTTGATCTTCTGACGGGTCACTCCGACCGCATCTGCCAACGTCTCCGGTGACATCTCACCGGCCTGGTAACGAAGTTCACGGATCCGATTGGTGCTGGTGGTCTCCCGCCCGTGGTTGTCACGCTTGCGGGTGGTCGCCATGATCACGATTTGGGCGATGAGCTCGATGCTGACGATGACCGCCACCAACCCGACCAGCTCGGTGAACACGCCCGCCAGGTCGTCAGGGCCGCCGATTTCGATGGCTCGGGGAGAACGAGTTGTCTGTGTCAGCTGATAACGGTGACCGACAACGGCTCGAAGCGGAGCGCTCCGCTGTCGGAGACGATGCGCCCGAACCCGGGCCTGTAGTAATGGCCCGCGGCCATCGAGATCCCCGACTCGGCGAGCTCGGCGAAGAACCGGGCGCGGGTGACAGCAGCCGTCTCCTTGTCGACGTCGGGGCCGATGTTCCATTCCGGATGGATGGCGTGGATGGGGCTGTGACTCACATCGCCACTGATCATCACTGCCTGATCCCCCGAGCTCACCAGGATCGAGGTGTGACCCGGGGTGTGGCCAAAGGTCTCGACCATGCCGATCCCGGGGAGCACCGATCCGGCTTTGGCCACGACACGAAGGGCACCCGCTCCCTCGAGGGCATCGACGACCGACATCACGATCCCGGACCGCTCGTCGACCCCGGAACGCCAATACCCGAATTCTCGGGCATGGGTATGGACTGTGGCATTTGGGAAGAACGGGCTTTGGTTCCGGTCGAGGTCGCCGAGGATGTGATCAGGGTGGAGATGGGTGTGCACCACGTCGCTCACCTGTGAAGGCGCCACCCCGAGTCTTTTCAAACCTTCGGGCATATGCCCGGCCTCACCTCCGGGCATCTCGGGTGCGTTGAGCCCGAATCCGGCGTCGATCATCACGAGCCGGGTGCCGTCGTCGACAAGAAAGCACCCGTAGCTGATCGGAAGCCGACCTTCGGCATCGAGGTGTTGGGTCTGTCCCTCCCAGGCCTCGGGGGTGGAGCCGATGAACCATTCATGAGGGTCCCTCGTCGCCCACCCGTCTTCGATCGCATAGAGCGTGACACTGCCAACCTGAGTCTTCCAAAGCACACGCCAAGCCTATTCAGATCGGTCTTCTCGGGTAGCAGGTCAGAGATACAGGCCCGTGGTTGGCTCCGCCTTCGCCTCGCCCATCACCGGGAGTAGTTCCAGGTCACGGAGAACCGAGGCGACGAAGCGGCGTTGCTCCCGCTTGCTGCGGGCCGATTCCAAATCGTCGTCCATCTCCGCCCTGGCCTTGGCCAGCTGATTGAGATGGTTGTCGAAATGCTCCTTGCTGGTCCGCAGCGCAAGCTCCCACATCACGATCCGTAGCAGGGTCTCCAACTGGTCGTTGGTCGCATCGGCTGCTGCGTCCGGGCCTTGACTGGGGTCAATGTGAAACTCGTTCATGATCACCTCCACCCCGGAAGAGAACATTGGCAACGGTCTGATACGCGTCAAGGGAGCGATACCATTCAGGGCTCATGGCCTCTCCCTCCTTCCGGAATGTCGCGCTCGTCGCGCACGTCGACCATGGGAAGACCACGCTGGTCGACTCGATGCTGAACGCCGCCGGTGTGTTCTCCTCTCACGAGGAGCGAGTAGATCGAGTCATGGACTCCACCGACCAGGAACGGGAGCGGGGAATCACGATCTTGGCCAAGGCGGCCTCCATCCAATGGGGGAGTACCAGGATCAACCTGGTCGATACCCCCGGGCATGCCGACTTCGGGGGCGAGGTGGAGCGAGCCCTTGCCATGGTCGATGGGATTCTCCTCCTGGTCGATGCCGCCGACGGGCCCATGCCCCAAACCCGCTACGTGCTGTCCAAGGCTCTCGCCCTCCATCTCCCGGCGGTGGTTGTGATCAACAAGGTCGATCGTGCCGATGCCCGGCCCGAGGAGGTAGCCGACGAGGTCTACCAACTTTTCTTCGACCTCGACGCCCAGGACCACCACATCGACTTTCCTATCGTGTCAACGGTCGCCCGTTCCGGCCGCGCCATGACAGGGATCGGTGTGCCAGCAGATGATGCAGACCTGGCCCCCCTCCTCGACGCGATCGTGGACTCCATTCCCGCGCCGGGTGGGGACCCGGCCGCCCCCCTCCAGGCCCTCGTCACCAACCTCGACGCCTCGGACTACCTCGGCCGGCTCGCCATCGGGCGGGTCGTGGAGGGAACCCTCAGAAAGGGCGCCCAGGTCGCCCTCTGTCACGCCAATGACGAGGAACCGCCCGTCAAGCGGCGGTTGACCACATTGTTGCGCTTCACCGGTCTCGGACGATCCGAGGTCGATGAGTGCCTAGCCGGGGACCTGTTCGTCGTCGCCGGGTTCCCCGAGGTGGAGATCGGTGACACGCTCGCCAGCCCTGATGACCCTGTGCCACTCCCCAGGCTGTCAGTCGACGAACCGGTCCTCAAGATGACGTTCGGAGTCAACACCTCACCTCTTTCCGGCAGAGAAGGAACTCTCCTCACCTCACGACAGATCCAGGACCGTCTCAAGCGAGAAGTCCTTGGCAATGTCTCGATTCGACTGGGGCCGACGTCGTCGCCTGAGATCGTCGAAGTGGCAGGCAGGGGCGAGCTGCAGCTCGCGGTTCTCATCGAGTCGATGCGACGCGAAGGGTTCGAGCTCCAGGTGAGTCGGCCCGAGGTGGTGATTCGGGTGATCGAGGGCAACCCACACGAGCCGGTGGAACGGGCGGTAGTGGACGTCCCCGACGAGTACGTCGGGACCGTGACCCAGGCGGCCGCACCCCGCAAGGGGACGATCGTCGAGGTTCAGCCCGGTGACCCGGGACGAACCATCATCACCTTCACCGCGCCGGCCCGAGGGCTGCTCGGGTTCCGCTCACTGCTGATGACGACCACCCGGGGAACCGCTCTCATCCACCAGCATCACGAGGGATGGATGCCCTGGGTCGGGGAGCTTCCCCACCGCATCGGAGGTGCGATGGTCGCCGACCGCCAAGGCGCAAGCACAGGGTTTGCCCTGGACAATCTCCAAAAGCGCGGCGAGTTGTTCATCGGCGCCGGGGCGGAGATCTATGAGGGAATGATCATCGGTGAGGCCTCCCGCCCTGAGGAAATGGTGGTCAACCCGGCCAAGCCAAAACAACTCACCAACATCCGGACCCACGCCTCGGACGAGGCAATCAACCTGAGACCACCGCGGAACCTGACCTTGGAGACGGGCATCGAATGGATCGCCGACGACGAGTTGGTCGAGGTGACCCCGACTTCGATCCGGGTCCGAAAGCGATTCTTGAGCCAGCCGGAACGGAGACGACTCGGAAAGAAGTCTCAGGTGACGGTGGGTTAGAGACCCCGGGACACCTCCCCTAACGTCACTTCGTTCCTGGGGAGGAAACAGGAAGCTCGTTTCCGCCAACCGATTAGACGCGAGCGCTAACGGGCGTACGGGCTGAGCCGAGGAGGGGGCATGCTGAGAGCCTCGGAGTCAGGCCGTCACATCCGCCATTTCGCGTTGCGGGCGGAGGGCGCCGATGTAGACCCCGGTCAGGACCAGCAGCCCTCCGAACGCCAGCTCGATGCCAACCGTCTCGTCGAGGATCCAGGCAGAGAAGATCAAGGTGATTGGGGGAAGCAAGACGAAGTTGTATGCCGCTCTAGAGGCCTTCCAACGTTTCAGGACGTACACCCAAAGGATGAACACCACACCCGATCCGATGATCACCATGTAGGCCAGGGCCAGCCAGGTTGCCTGAAGAGTGGGGAGAACGAACTCGTCATCGGCCAGTAGCGAGCCGAGAAAGAGGACGATCGCTCCCGTGGTCATCCCTACCGCGTTGAGAGTCACCGGATGCTCAGGGGGAAATATGCGCACCAACACCGCCCCCTCAGCGAGACAGAGGGAGGCTCCCATGGCCGCGAGGATCGAGAGCGGGGAAATCGAATCGTCGAGGGCGATCTGAGACATCAGCACCACCCCAGCCATGGCAAGCAACGCTCCGACAACCGGAGCCATCGAGAAGCGCTCCTGTCGTTGGAGGACTGCGAGCAGCAGGGTCGTCAAGGGAATCACCGCCAACAGGATCTGAAGGAACCCGGCACCTAGCTCGACGAGGGCGTAGAAGAGAAAGGCAAAAGCCAAGCCGAAGTTGAAGAACCCGTAGAGAACGGCCCCCAACAGAGCCCGGCCTCGTGGAAAAGAGAGTCGGAGGACAGCCATGACGATCAACATCAGACCGGCAGCGAGAGTGAAGCGGAGGGTGGCACCCCATAAGGGATCCAGCTCGAGGTTGCTGAATTTGACGCTGATCGGATTGCCGGCGGAGAGCATGGCCACGATCAGAAAAGCGATCGGTGTTCGCCGCTCACTGTCGCCGTTCATCGCCGCCAGGGTACATGCCGGTCCAATTGCGGTTCGATGGTCGTCGAGGAATGGGTCTTGTCATATGCCGAAGCTGAGGTCGAATGTCGGTTGCTGATAGTGCTCCCCAACTATTGACAACCACCCGATTCCCACAGTGATCCCCGGGATCGGCAAAGAAGTACGAGGAGCAGCACTTGTCACGTTCCAGACTCGGCCTGCTGTTGGTCATCGCCATGCTGAGCACCTTGATACCGATCGGAGTCGCCCCCGCGGCGGCAACCGCCGGCGACCTTGTGATCTCAGGGGTAATCCAAGGACCCAGGAATGGCGCCAACCCAAAGGCCATTGAATTCTTAGTCGTCAACAACATCCCGAACCTGGGTATCTTCGGGTTCGGCTCCGCCGACAATGGCGGTGGCACCGACGGTCAGGAGTTCACGTTTCCCAGTGGCCCGGCCACGGCCGGTGCCTTCATCTATGTCTCGCTGGAGACCAACCAATTCGTCAATTTCTTCGGGTTCGCCCCTGACTTCACCAGCTCGGCCATCAACGTCAACGGTGACGACGCAATCGAGTTGTTCCGAAATGGGGCGGTGATCGATGTTTTTGGCGAGATCAGCGTCGACGGGACCGGACGGCCCTGGGAATACGTGAACGGATGGGCGTATCGGAACCTGGGAACAGGCGGGGACGGGTCTACCTTCATCCAGTCGAACTGGACTGTCAGCGGGACCAACGCCCTCGTCGGGTCGACTACGACCAACGCCACCGCGTCGAATCCGTTCCCCACCGGCGCCTACGTTGCCACCGCGCCCACCACGACCACCACGTCCACGTCCACGTCCACCACATCAACTACCGCGGCACCCACGACCACCACGTCCACGTCGACGACCTCGACCACAATGGCCGAGCCGCCACCGGCGCCCCCACCTCCTCCCCCACCGGTGCCAGGCGAGGACCTCAGACCACCGGAGGTCAAAGCCGAGTTCGACCGTTACTGGACCGCCAACAATCGCGGTTGGTTCCGGGTTGACTTCGCCTGCTGGGATCGGGCGGATCGTCACCCGACATGTGTCGCCGACATCAATGGCGTACCGGTGCGTGATGGTCAGAAGGTGTATCTCGTCAACACGGCCGGGCCCACCCGGTCCTATCGGGCTCATGGCGTCCTCTACATCGAGGCTCAGGTGTTTTTGTTGACGGTTACCGGCACCGACGATCACGGCAACACGGCCACCGCCACCGCCGCTCCGTACTTCAAGTTCCGCTATCAACATCGGTGGTGGTGCTGACCCTCCCCCCGTAATTGAGACACACAGGGGTCATATACGGCGGCCCTGTTGGTCCCAATTACGAAAGGGTTACACCCCGGGCGCCACGTTGTAAGCGATGCTCTCGGGGATGAGCCGACCTTCGATGTAGGGAAGGGGGCCGTCGGCCAGGTGCCAAACGGCCGAGATCGGCCCTGGAACCGGTCGGCCGGCACCGCTGAGCCAGACCGGGGTCGGAGTGGTCCATTTAGCCCTGACCAGTCCACCGGGGAGATCTGCGAAGCGATCGGTGGTGCTGAAATCGACCGGAGCCCCTCGCTCATCGATGAAGACCCTCGCCGTGACCCGACGACCAGCGTCGGCGAGGGTCACATCGAAGCTGTCGTCGTCCACTTCGCCCCAAGTCGTGTTGGGCCCGAGCAGAAACGACGGAGCCAGGAGCACGGCATCATTTAGATACGTGGTCAATTCGCCAACGTCGAACTCGTCACCATGGCCTTCGGCCACCTTGAACAAACCGACCAGCTTCCCGAGCATTTCGCCCTCCCCGCGAAGGTAGGTGTCCTGGCCCGTCATGGGGAGCAGGCCCGCGAAGCGAATCCGCATCGTGTAAACCCGACCCACCTCGATCGCGGTGTTGTACTGCCAGGCTTCGGCGGGGAGCCAATCAGCGTGTGGGCGAAGTCGAAACCGGCCGACGAACCGAGCCCGCAACGACCAGTCCTTAGGCCGGCCCGGCATACCCATGAACGCCAAGTAGCGCTGCGCGGTCGCCGGCAATCCGGCAAGGTCCTCTTCGGTCACCACCTCTTCATGGCCGGGGCCAGGCGGGAGACCGGCCTTGGCGGTGTCCCTCAGGAATCGCCGATAGAGACTGCGGTTTGGCTTCGGGGTCGCGACCCGCGCCCGGGCACCGGGCCCGCCTAAATCACGGCTGTAGACCACCGACTCCACCCCGTCGAACTATCGAACTCAAACGACTCTCTTTCGGATCACGACAGTTTGGCAGCGAAGACGGCATCGATATGGCTAGGAATGGGTCCCGTCTCGATCAGACCCCGAAGACACCCACGAGCAAGAAAAGACCCACACCCACCACGATGGCGATCGCGAGCGTTGCGAAGAACCCCCAGATGATGAACCTCACCACGCGCTCCGCCTTCTCGGCCGGGATCTTTACCGGCGGAGCTGCCGGGCCCGCCTGATTTCTTCGGGCCCTTCTCACCAACGAGGAGAAGAAGAGCCCGATCAATGGAAGGACGGCGATCGTGAAAGTATGCGCCAGACCCATGTATAGAAGAAAGACCGCCACGGACTCTGTCCACCGCCAGGCCTCCTCGCCCAAGACCAGACTTCGACTGACAGAGTCGAGGTTTGCTCTCATCAAGATCAGGCCCACGAAGAAGAGGTAGTAGGCGATATCCAACAGGTTCAGGAATCGATTTCCGGCCGCCGGGTCGAGCCGAAAGACGTCGGCGACCAGCGGCTGACCAAAGCGACGGATTGCCGGGCCCAAGGTCAGGAGCACTGCCATCTGAATCACGGTCGCCACGATTTCCAGGGCCCAACCGGGCGCAACAAGGCGCCCGGCGCTCGAGACAGAGATCACCGCTCGCAGGAAGAGGGCAGTCCCTATCGCCCCTGCGACGAGACTCACGGCCACCCATCTCACCCGACGTCGATGCCGCAGATCCTCATCGAGACTGCGCTCGACCCGGGCAAACAGGTCGGGGCTTGGCTCGAAGTCGTCGGCCCGATGCAGGGTGTCGATCAAACGCTGCTCGAGGCTCATGCTGTCTCCCCAAGGATCGAAGCCAGGGCGGACATCCCTCGTTGGGTATGGGTCTTCACCGAGTTGGGCGAGATCTGCAAGGTCGAAGCGATTTCCTTCTCCGAGAGGTCGAGAAAGAACCGCAAGACCAGGCAGTCGCGCTGGCGGGGGGAAAGCGATCGGAGCGCATCGAGTACTTCGGCCTCACCTTCGTTACGCACCACCTCTTCGTCGGGCTCGACCGGGAGGACGCGGTCCGTGACCGACTCCTGGTGACGTAGGGAGAGCAGACCCCGCCGGTTGTGGTCACGGGCAAGGTTGAGGACGATCGATCGCAGATACGCCGCCGCCCGGCCCGGGTCGTCGATTCGATGCGCTGAGTGAAAGAGTCGGATGAACGCCTCCTGCACCAGGTCCTCGGCAGCCGTGCGGTCGTCGGTGAAAAGCCTGGCGAGCCGGACCAACGAGGTCGCCTCCTGCTTATACAGGCTCTCCATCACGGCGCGACGATCGAGCGTCTCCGCCGTCCAAATCACCGTGTTGTCGAGCGCCTCAGCCCAGTACAAGGTCAGGCCACGGGTGGCGGGGAGTCCTCTTCGAGCTGACGACTCAAGCCCAACAGACGTCCGACCAGAGGCAGGGTCAGCACGTTGAGCCCGTGGAGGATTCCCATCAACAGCAACATACCGCCGATCCTCGCCATTTCTTCCTCGAGTTGGCCTCCCACCGTGATCCACTGATCGTTGAAGTTGATCGTGAACAGGATCAAGGCGAAGAAGATCAGGTAGTAGGCGACGTCCATCAACACCAGGTAGCTCTTGCCAGTCCGGGGGTTGCCCCGAAAGACATCCCCGGCGTAACTTCGGCCGAATCTCTTGATGAGCGGCCCTAGAAACAGGACCAACGCCACCAGGACGACATTGGTCACCAATTCGATGACCCACCAGCTCAAGACGGTGCCATTCCCATATTCTGAGTCATGTTGGCACCTCCACCGGCTCTCTGGCTGCGGAACGGGATCTCCTCGTCGTAAAACGGTCGATCAGCCGGTTCGCAAGCAGCCCATACACGAAGCTCACGGCAGTGAACATTGGGATGTTGAACCAGGGTCCGGCGCCCAACTCCACGAGCTCTGAGCGCAGACCGGTGTCGAGAAGCAACAAGCCAACCACGGCAATCGTCATCACGCCGGCCATGACCGGGCCTGACCACCCCAGGCCTTTCCTCAGAAGAGCAGCCAATACCCCCAGCGCCCCACCGAGGATCACCCCTATCAACACGACAATGAGAAAGGTGCCTCCGAGGGAAAACTCCACTTGCCGCTCGGGGTCGAGGATGGCGACCACCCTCATCGCCAGTCGAAACCCGGGCCCGAGGACGAGGACCCCGGCGATCGCCCCACCCAACAACCCGGTTCCGATAGTCCGCCAGATTCCAGGCACGTAACGCCAGGCAGCGAGAATGGCCAACCCTCCTATGACCAGAGCCGCCATTTGACCCATCATGGCGCCGACAACCAATGCCGCGGGAAGGGCAAGCCCCGCCATCACCGTGACCGATCTCTCCACCTTCGACATGTCTTCTGCTCCCTGATCGTTTCGATGAACAGACGAACAGAGGCGGGGATCGGGTGACAGCCGGGCGCGGCTAGCTCGGGTTCTAAAGTTCAGATGGCTCGAAGGCCGCGTCGACCGGGCCGGCCAGGGCGTAAGCAACCGCCTGGTCGAGATCCATAGCCCTTCCCTCCTGGTAGGCGACACCCATATCGCCGGTGAGAGACTCGAGTGTTGCAAAATCGAGGCCGGTGATCTCGTTCGTCTCGTAGGACACGATGTCGGCGCCGGAGGTGATCCGAAGTGTCGTAAAGGCGCCGGCGAGTCGGGCCGCGCGCAGCATGTCACCTAGACCCTGGGCGATGCCGGCAGTCGAAGCCAGGAACAACGTCACCCCGGAAACGTCGCGATGCCCGGCGAACAGGGCCAAGCCCTTGCTCACGTATTCCCACGCCTCCTCGAAACTGTCCGATCTTCGCGCCATCTCCCCAACCTCGAACAGCCCCCAACCCATACCGAACTCGTTACCTGCCCGGGAGTAGAAGTCGATCGCCTTCTTCATGTGCTCGCTGGCGGCCGCGGGGTTCAACCCCACATAGGCCGTCGTGGTGCCACGGGCCCATTCCACATCTCCCAAACCACCGACATCTGCGAGCTCCTGATAGATCGCTTCGGCCTCGTCAAGGATCTCGGCCACCTCTGGCAGAGTCTTCTCCTGATCCCGGTCGGTGGCGGAGAACGCCACGGTCAAACCGTAGTTATAGAGGGCGTTGGCAATTTCCTTCGGGTGGCCCAATTCGCGTTGCATCTGCAGAACCCGTGCATAAGTGTCTCTGCACTCATCCATCTTCGCCTGCCACCAGAGAATGCCTCCGAGAGCCTCCATCGCCTTTGCCCGATTACGAGGCTCGCCGCCCGGCAAGGCAAGGGTGGCGTCGACCCGACGACGCGCCTCGTGCAGATGCCCGCGGGCCTGCCAGAACCGCCACAACGCGGCGCCCAGGCGGAGCGCAAGATCGCCCTCCCCATTGGCGAGGGCCCATTCCAGGGCAGCTCGAATGTTGTCGTGGTCGGCCTCCATCACGTCCAGCCACCGCCTGCGGTCCTTGCGCAACAACTCTGGCGCCACCATCTCGGCCAATTCGGTGTAGGCCTCGAGGTGACGGTGATGGAGAGCTGCGCCCTCTCCGATGTCCTCGAGACGGTTCATGGCGTACTCCCGGATCACATGCAGCATCTGAAACCGGGGCGAGTCGTCGGTGTCGACCCTTCGCAGCAGACTCTGGTCGAGGAGCAGCCCCAGCCCCTCGATCACATCCACCACCAGGTCGCCGGCGGGACCACAGACTGCCTCGATCTCCTCCAACCGGGCCCCACCTGCGAACACCGAGAGTCTTGAGAACAACCGCTTTGAGGGCTGGTCGAGAAGGTCGTAGCTCCACGCGATCGCACCCTCGATCGTCCGCTGTCGCTCGGGGAGATCGACCGAACCAGAGCTCAACATCCTGGCGTCGAGCCGCTCCAGGATGGTGGACACCGGAAGGTGTCGGAGCCGGGAGGCAACCAGCTCGATGGCGAGAGGCAGCCCGTCCAACCTCCGAACCAACTCGGCGACCGATTGGGCGTTCTCGAGCGTGATCTCGAAGTCGGGCCTAACCGCGAGAGCGCGCTCGTTGAAGAGTGCGATCGATGCGACGTGGACGAGTTCGTCGAGATTGGCGATCTGATTGGGGTCGGCCAAGGGCAGAGGCGCCACCGGCATCTCCTGCTCCCCACTGATCTGGAGCGGGGCCCGGGACGTGACGACGAATTTGGAGTCGGGAGAGGCTCGCACCAGATCGGCCACCAGAGGAGCAGCTCCCAGCACCTGCTCGAAGTTGTCGAGCACCAACAGAAGGCTCTTGGTCCTCAGGTGCTCGGCAAGGCTCACCGCAGGTGACCGATCGCGTGCGGCTTGCAGCCCGATCGAGCTGAGGATTTGCGATGGGACAACCTCGACGTCGCTGACCGGCGCCAGCGCCACGAAGAAAACGCCGTCCGGGAATTGGTCACCGACCTCGGCTGCCACCTGGAGTGAGAGTCGTGTCTTGCCGGTGCCACCGGGCCCGGTCATGGTGAGGATCCGGGCCCGTTCCAATAAACGCAACGCCTCGGCTAGCTCCCGCTCCCGGCCCACGAAACTGGTGAGCTGCATCGGGAGGTTGTTGGGGATGACATCCAGCGTGCGCAGGTGGGGGAAATCCTCCTGACGACCGCGGCCAACCAGTTCGAAGATCGTCTCCGGCTCGGAAAGGTCCTTGAGACGGTGCTTGCCCAGATCGTGCAGGGTGAGTGATGGGGGGAGGTCGCGCTCGACGAGGATGGCGGTCGGCTCGGAGAGAACCGTCTGGCCACCATGCGCTGCATCGGAGATCCGGGCCGCCCGGTGCACATCGAGCCCCACATAGTCTGCGCCGCCCAGTGCCGCGACCCCGGTGTGGAGCCCCATCCGCACCCGGATTCGACCGTCCTCCGGCCATGCATTGGTGGCTAGCGCATCCTGGGCGGCCCCACTGGCCAGGGCAGCATCCAGGGCAGATCCGAACACTGCGAAGAACGAGTCGCCCTCGGTCTTGACCACCGTGCCGTGATTGGATTCGATCGCGGCTCTCATGAGGTCGTTGTGGGCCTCGAGGAGGTCGACCCAGCGTGGCCCGAGTCCCTGCACGAGACGGGTTGAGCCCTCGATATCGGTGAAGAGGAAGGTGACGGTGCCGGTAGGGAGGGGATTAGTGAGCATTGCCGGAACGGTTAGGGGTCCACACCAGACCGCAACATTAGGTGAGCGAAATCCAGCGGTTAGGCCAGACGCCCGATCACTCGCTCTCCGTACGCCCGAAGGGTGCCCTCCATGTCGTCGTGCATGAGATAGATCCCGAACTGGCCCACCCCCATCGACCTCAGGAGCGACAGCTTCTCGACATGCGCCTCGACCGGGCCGAGGACGCAGAAGCGATCAACGATGTCATCGGGCACGAAGTCGGTGGAGGTGTTGTGGACCCGCCCGTGATGCTCGTAGTCATATGACTCCCGGGCCTTGATGTAGTCCGAGAGCACCGTGGGCACCTTTGCGGCGTCATCTCCGTAGCGACCGACCATGTCCACCACATGATTGCCCACCATCCCCCCGAACCAACGCAGTTGGTCCCGCTGATGGGCGAGGTCGTCACCGACATAGGCCGGGGCGACGACACAGAGGTCGACCTCGGCGGGGTCCCGACCGGAGTCGGAAGCCCCCTGACGCACTGCGGATGCCGTCCACTCCACGATCTGGGGGTCGGCCAGTTGGAGGATGTAGCCGTCCGCATGCCGGCCGATCATGTCGAGGGCCTTGGGCCCATACCCGGCGGCCCACATCTGAAGATCCCATCCTTCACCAACCCAGGGGATGGACAGCTTCTTGTCGTTGTATTCGATCTCCTCCCCTGCCACCAGGCGTTTGATGACATCCATCGACTCGACCATCGTCTCCAGGGTTCGCGGCGGGCGGCCGATGTAACGAAGGGCCGAGTCGCCGCGGCCCATGCCACAGATGGTGCGGGGCCCGTACATGTCGTTGAGGGTGGCGAACATCGAAGCGAGGACGGTCCAATCCCGGGTTCCGGGGTTGGTCACCATCGGGCCCACGATTACCCGCTCGGTCTCGGCCAGGATCCTCGAGTAGATCACGAACGGCTCCTGCCACAACACATGGGAGTCGAAGGTCCATACGTGGGAAAATCCCAGGTCCTCGGCCATTTTTGCCAGTTCGACGACCCGGGAGGCCGGGGGGTCGGTCTGAAGCACCACTCCGAAGTCCATCAGATTTCGCCCTTGATCATGTGATCAAGTTAGCTTTCGGCCTCGACGGGCGAGGATTCACCGGAATATGGCCGACATCGGCAGATCCCCTCACGTTCTGGCGCGGAGACCTCGGCCTATAGGTCGAGATCTCCGCGCCAAAATGGACAGCAAACCCAGTGATCAAGGAGAACCAGTGGACACACCCCCGGTAACGACTTCCGTCTCAATCTGGTGGAAGGTCCATGACACCGTCATCGGCCTGCTCGCCGGGTTCGGGATTGGGGTCATCGCCGGGTTGTTCGCGACCAGGATCAGCGACACCAACGCTGTGGTGGCTGTGGGTGGGGCGGTAGGGGCCATCCTCGGAGTGTTGGCGCTCTGGCGCAGTCGTCGTCAATCGGATGGCTTCGTCAACGCGATCGTGGTCATCGCTTGGGTTCTCCTGGTCGGATCGGCCCTCTTCCTGACTGCTCTGGTGCTGGCAATTGCCAACTTCGAATAGGGCCGGAGGTGGTTCGCGTATTCTGCTGTCCATGGCCGTGGCCATGGCCCTCGGCGCGTGCAACACCGAGGCGCTGCCCCGTCAAGCCGATCGAGTGGTCAGCGAAGATCTGGTTGTCGCCCCACTCGCTTTCCCCGGCGATGTCGCCTACGTGGCCCGGGGCACCGTGGCCGAGGAGCTCCGGTTCAACGGGACCGTGGACGTCCTGGAGCGTGAAGGGGTGGCGGCTCCGATCTCTGGCCTCCTCACCGGAGCCCTCCCGACCAGCGGCACCCAGATGGCGAAGGGGGATGTGCTCTTCTCGGTGGCCCCTGAACCCGGGATGAGGGCGGCCGCCGCCGAGCTGGAGGCTGCGCTTCTAGCGCAACGACTCGGGACCGGCGATCCCGCCCAAGTGGAAGCACGGGTCACGCTGGCCATGCAGACAGCCGAGGAGATGGATCTCCCCATCGACGACCGTGCGCTCGAGCCACTGCCCGCGGCGTTCGACGTTCTGGCACCGATTGCGGGAACTGTCCTTGTGTCCCACCCTCCAGAGGGTGGGCAGACGATTCAGGGCGATGTCCTCGTCGAAATAGGCGACACCGCCGACCTGGTAGTCACTGCAACCGTCCCGGGCTTGGTGGCAAAAAGTGTCGACGTGGGGACCGCGGTGATCATCGCCACCAAAGACGGGCGTGGTTCACCGCTCGAGGGAACCATTATCGCGATCGTAGAGCCGGAGGAGGGAGAGGGCGATGACGTGCCGGTGACCCTTGTGATCGACCTCGCAATCGACGTTCTTGAGTTTGGGACCGGGGTTCGGGTCGCGATCACCGGAGCGAGCCATCAGGACGTCCTGTGGCTGCCCCCGGGAGTGATCCGGTCCCACAACGGGACGACATTCGTCATCGTGGACAATGGCGAGACGGCTCGCCGGGTCGAGGTGGTGCTCGGGGTTCAGACCGACGAGCAGGTCGAAGTAGGCGGATTCCTGGTCGAAGGTCAGAAGGTGGTGGGGCCATGACTTCGCTGCGTCTCGCCCTGATCCGACTCAAGGCCAGACCGGTTCTGTCCATCTTGCTTCTCATCGGGCTGTCCACGGCCATCACCATCCCCATGGCGATACCGATCTACTCCGACGCCGCCACCGCCCGGGTCCTCTCCGAGCAGGACTTCCAGGACATCGGCTATCGCCCGCCATTCGCCTATCTCTTCTTCTACTCCAGCGAATTGGCCCAACCGATCGGCTGGGACGAAGTTGCCGATGTCGACAGCTATCTGCGCAGCGAAGGCCTCGAGCAACTCGGTCTCCCCGTCAACCATGCCACGGCCTTCGTCGACACCCGGCTGCTGCAACTTCGCCAGGGTGTCGACCAGACCGGTCTGGGAAACTTGTCCCTGGCTGCGCTCGACGACTTCGCCGATCGAGCTTCCATCGTGTCCGGACGGCTCCCCAAACTCCAGACCGACGGTGACCCGATCGAGATCGTGATCCCCCACTCCCTCGCCGAAATCGCGGGGTTGGAAGTGGGAGATGCATTGGAGGCCTACGATCCGGAGGCGGACATCACCGACCCGCTCTTGAATCTGCCACTCGAGGTGGTGGGAATCTGGGAGCCAAAGGATGTGGCCGATGCTCGGTGGATCATCCACCCCGAGCAGTTGGATAATCGGGTTTTCGTTGATCGGCCGGTGATAACCGACCAACTCTCGTCGGCCAAGGCGGATCTGGTCCGAACCGCCGCCTGGTATGCCCTCATGGACGGGTCCTCGCTCACTTCCGGTGACGTCGACCGCCTGATACGCAACGCCGACGTGGTGCTGGACGACGCCTCCAAGCTTCTCCCCGGAATCTCACGCACCATCGATCCGGTCGGTGGCCTGCTCGAGTTCCGCGAGACGAGGGACTCCCTCGCCAGACGACTCGTGTCCTACGCCGTGCCCACCTTCGGCCTGGTCCTGGTATTCGTCATGCTCGCAGTCTCTCTCACAACCAACGAGAGACGCTCCGAACTGGCTGTGCTCCGGAGCCGGGGCGCCAGCAGGGCCCAGCTCCTGGGTCAGGTTGGCGTCGAATCGGCCCTTCTCGCCGCCGGGGCCTTTCTCATCGCGATCCCAATCAGTCTTGGTGTTGCGTCGTTGATGGGGAGGGTCGACACTTTCCTCGGTCTGGGGGCTGGCGCCTCTTTGCCCGTGCAACTCACCGCACCGGCACTGCGTGTAGGGGCCTTGGTGGCCCTGGCCAGCGTCGTCCTCCAAGTATTGCCGGTCTGGGGGGCCGCCAGAGCAACGGTGGTCACCTACGACGAACTTGCGATCGAGGCCACCCGTCGACCCTGGTGGCAGAGAAGCTCGCTCGACCTGATCGTGATAGTGGTTGTGGTCGTGGTTGGCTACCAACTCTTGAGCAACGAGCCCGAGCTCGGGTCATCCCTCGCCGATCCGACCATCATCCTGGTCCCCGCGGTGGTGACTCTGGCTGTGGGCCTGATCGTCCTTCGAATCCTGCCGGCCCTGTTGGAGCTGGCGGCCCGGGCCCTCCGCCACACCCCGAGTGTCACCTGGCTGGTGGCGCTGCGCCGGGCGGCGCGGAGCCCCGGAAGCAGCCACGTCCCCCTGCTTCTTCTGGTGGTCACAGTGGGTCTGGCGATATTCACCGCCTCACTGGCCAAGACTCTCGACCTCCAACTGGTCGACGAGGCATACCACCGGGTCGGGGCAGACTGGAGTGTCTACGAGGAGGATGCGGCATCCGCGCCCACAATTGACGGGGTACCGATCGGACCACGACGTCTGGTCTCGATCGAGGACTTCGAGGCGATCCCTGGCATCGACCGGGCAACCCGGGTCGGCAAGTTCTCCGCCCGCCTGTCGACGCCCACCAAACCGGTGATCTCGGTCACATTCTTTGGCATCGACCGGAATAGCTACTCCGAAGTGGCCTTCTACCGGTCGGACTACGCGAGCACCGGATCCGTACCAGACGCCATCTCCCGGCTGGGCTCTGCACCTGAGGCAATCCTGGTCCACCCCTCCCTCGGCCTGAAGCGAGGAGACGTGGTCGAAGCCGATATCTTGATTGAGGGATCGACTCTGGAGACCCGGTTCGTTGTCGTCGGCACTCTCGACCAGTTCCCCACCTGGTATCCCGACGAGGAGAGCCCACTCGCCGTCGGCAATCTCGACCAGTTGTTCCTCCAGACCGGCGAGCCCGGCCTCTATCGGGTGTGGCTCACCAGTGAGACACCTGCACCGGATGAGCTCGACACCGACATCTCCCTGATCGAGACCCTCAACCCCAACCCCGAGATCCAAGAAACGATGACCTCCCCGGATCGTCAGGGGGTGTTCGGATTGTTGACGGTCGGGTTCATCGGGGCCGTATTCCTCTCGATGATGGGGTTCTTCTTCGCCACCATGTTTCGGGTCCGCATGTCCGCTGTCGAGCTCGGGGCCCTTCAGGCTCTCGGCATGCCTCCCCGCCGGGTCGCCGGAGTGGTCGTAATCGAGCTCGGAATCCTGATGTCGTTCGGTCTGGCCGCCGGAGTCCTCACCGGGTGGCAATTGAGCAGATGGCTGATCGTGCGTCTGGTCGGCGATTCCGGCCTGGTCGCCACACCGCCCCTTCTCGCCGAGATCGACGCGTCGGCAGTGTGGGGTCTGATCGCCCTACTGGCAGGTTTGTTCATCGTCACCGCGGTGGCACTGGTCCTGGTGTTGCGCCGGATGAGGGTCTTCGAGGCTCTGAAACTGGGAGAGAACCAATGATCATCCAAACCGATCCGCAGCCTGCTGGAGCAGTGATCCTGTGTCAGCGAGTAGTCAAGATCTATCGAGTCGGATCCACCGACGTCCCGGCCCTGGCCGGGCTCGACCTCAGCGTCGACCACGGCGAAATGGTGGGAGTGATCGGACCCAGCGGATGTGGCAAGTCGACCCTGCTCAACATAATCGGCGCCCTCATCTCCCCGACCAGCGGTGTGGTTGTAGTCGACGGCCAGGATCTGGCTGCGATGAGCCAGACCGAGCTGGATAGATTCAGAAGGGAACGGGTGGGATTTGTCTGGCAGGACACTGCCCGCAATCTCCTGCCCTACCTCGATGCCAGGGCCAATGTTGCATTGCCCCTCCGCTTGGTCGGCACCGATCACGCCTCCTATCGGGCCCAGCAACTATTGGAGTTGGTCGGTCTTGGGGATCGGGCCCTCCATGTCCCGAGTCGTCTCTCCGGGGGCCAACAACAACGCGCTGCCATCGCAGTTGCCTTGGCCAATTCCCCATCGCTTCTCCTCGCGGACGAGCCGACCGGGTCTCTCGACGGAGAGACATCACAGGAGATCTACCAGACCCTGCGCGAGGTCAACCGTGAGCTGGGACTCACCGTCTTCATCGTCAGCCACGATCCCAACATGGCCTCGGTGGTCGATCGGGTCGTTGAGCTGAGGGACGGGCAGAGCGCAATGGAACACCGGGGACAGGGCGAATTCGATGACGGGTCGGTAGTCCTTCTGGTGGACACGCTGGGCCGGATCCGGGTGCCCGACGAGTTCCGGGAGAGTCTGGGCATCGGAGACCGGGTCGAGGCCCGTATCGAAGAGGGCAAAATCACCCTGATCCCTGTCGACGCACCGAGACGAGAGGCTCGCCGTGACTTCCGGGACTGAGACAAATGCGGTGGAGGTGCGGCAGGCCGAACGGGTCTACGACGGCCCGGAGGGCCCGGTCGTCGCCTTGGGCGGTGTCGACCTCGTGGTGGAGCCAGGAACGATGGTTGCAGTGCGGGGCCGCTCGGGGAGCGGGAAGACCACTCTCCTCAACCTGGTGGGCGCACTCGACCAGCCCACCTCCGGTGAGGTCCTGGTGTTCGGACGGCGCATCGACGCCCTGGCTCCTGGAGCAGCGGCTTCGTGGCGGGCCAAGACCTTGGGGTTCGTGTTTCAGGCCCATGCTCTGATGCCCGCGATGACCGCCCTTGAGAACGTCGATCTCGGACTGAGGATCGCTGGGACCGATCGCAAAGAATCCGACCGTCGGGCCCGGGAAAGCCTGGAGCGAGTCGGTCTCGTTGACCGCTTCAACCACCGGCCTGCCGAGTTGTCGGGGGGCCAGCAGCAGCGTGTGGCCGTGGCCCGGGCAATCGCAACCGGGAACCGGCTCCTTCTCGCCGACGAGCCGACGGCAGGACTCGACTCCACAGCAGCAGGTGCCGTGTTCGCCCTCCTCCGCTCGCTGGTCGACGACTCGGGGATGACGATCCTCATGGCCACCCACGACCCTCTCACCGAGGAGTACGTGGACGCCGCCACCCATCTCGAGGGCGGGCGGCTGATGGTCGACCGAATCTGAGCTCGCGGCCCTTCAACCCGACTTTTGCCACGGGTCCACGAACCGGGTGGCCCGGAACTGACATGGGTCGTCGACCAGGGTGAGGATAAGTTGGCTATCGGTCATGAGAACTTCATAGACCCCGGTTTGGCCGGCGCACTCCCCATAGATGTTGGTGACGAAGATGAGATTCACGCCGTCCCGGGCCACGAAGCCACCCATCAGGGGATCGTTGGGATCCGAGGTCGCCGTTGCCAGGGTCTGATAGGACCCATCGTCGGTGATTTGGAGGAACAATTGGCCGTTGTCCCAATCGGCGACCAGATCGCTCAGGGCTACTTCGGATGAGGTCGTGGTAACAGCCACCTCGTCTCCAGAAGAGCATGCCGCAACCAGCAATGCCGCAACCATCATCAAGACCAGTCTGCGCGGGCCGCAACGATTCATCGGGAAACCCCTCCGTAATTGGGACCCACAGGTCCGTATATGACCCCTGTATGTCTCAATTACGGGGAGGGCTACCCGTGGGTGGGGAACCCGAGGTCCACCCCGCGGTGTATCGGGTCGGCCCACCTCGAGATGACCACCTTCTGGCGGGTGTAGAAATGAACCCCCTCAGGGCCGTAGATGGCATGGCTCCCGAAGATCGAATCCTTCCAGCCACCGAAGCTGTAGAACGAGAGCGGCACCGGAATGGGGACGTTGATCCCGACCATCCCCACCTGGATCTCCTGTTGGAACTTACGGGCGGCCCCACCGTCGTTGGTGAAGATGGCGGTGCCGTTCCCGTAGGGGTTCTCGTTGATGAGACGGATCGCTTCCTCGAAATGATCCATCCGGACCGTCGAGAGCACCGGGCCGAAGATCTCGTCGGTATAGATCGACATGTCGGGGGTCACCCGGTCGAACAGGGTCGGGCCCAGAAAGAAACCTTCTTCGTGCCCGTCGACTACCAACTCGCGGCCGTCGGCCACCAGAAGCGCTCCCTCGGAGACTCCGGCGTCGACATAGCCCCGCACCCGGTCGAGGTGAGCCCTGGTCACCAGCGGCCCCATCTCCACACCCGGCTCGTCACCAGCCCCCACCTTCAACTTCTCGATCCGGGTCTGGACCCCTTCGATCAGCCGGTCACCGGCCTCACCGATGGCGACCACCGCCGAGATCGCCATGCATCGCTCTCCGGCCGACCCGTAGCCGGCAGATACCGCGGAGTCGGCAGCGAGGTCGATGTCGGCATCGGGCAACACGACCATGTGGTTCTTGGCCCCGCCGAGCGCCTGGACCCGTTTCCCGTTGCGGGTCCCGCTCTCGTAGATGTAGCGGGCGATCGGGGTCGAGCCCACAAAGGAGATGGCTGCAATGTCGGGGTGAGCGAGGATGGCGTCGACCGCCTCCTTGTCACCGTGGATCACATTGAAAACGCCATCGGGCAACCCGGCCTCCGCCAGCAACTCGGCTCCGAGGATCGAGGCCGATGGATCCTTCTCCGACGGCTTCAGGACGAACGTGTTTCCACAGGCAATCGCCAGCGGATACATCCACATCGGGACCATCGCGGGAAAATTGAACGGTGTGATCCCGGCCACCACGCCCATCGGCTGACGGATGGTGTAGGTGTCGACACCGGTTGACACCTGTTCTGAGAAGTCACCCTTGAGCAAATGGGCGATGTTGCAGGCGAACTCGATGACCTCCAGGCCACGCTGCACCTCGCCCAACGCGTCGTCCGTGGTCTTTCCGTGCTCCGCGGTGAGGAGATTGGCGAATTCGAGCAGCCGGGCTGCCACCAGCTCGCGGAAGGCGAACATGATGTTCTGACGCTGGGTCAGAGAGGAGTAACGCCAGGTCTCGAAAGCGTTTTTCGCCGACCGGACTGCGGCGTCGACATCGGCTGCCGAAGCCATGGGTACTTCCGCCGTCTGTGACCCGGTAGCCGGGTTGTATACGGGACCGACCCGGGCGGAAGCACCCGCGCTCGCCGAGCCGTCGATCCAATGGTTGATGGTCCGCATGATGCCCTCCGGTTGCCCTCAAGGTAGTCGGCCAGACAGGCCGGAAACTTGGGGCTGTTCCGATAGCGGAAGATTACCGATACCTTTTCGAACAACAGCACCTGTTCGCGCCGGCGGGCATGTGTCCGCCTCTCCACCGGCGATCGGTATGCCTCTCGACACCACTGCCATACCGCTGGTTGCATACGCAGTCGGCTTCCAGACCCTGGTCTATGTCCTTCTGCCCGGCAGGTTTCGGGCAAGATGGGCGCCGCTCGTCACCGGTTCGGTAGGCGCAGCGCTGGTGATAGTGACCGGGGCCTGGTTCGGTTTCGACACCATCGGCCTGGGGGTGCCCGACGGTGGCACCGTGGCTGCCTGGGGAGTCGGGACCATCCTTCTGATGAGCATGGTCGGGATGGTCATGCTTTCTCACCCACAGTTGCGCGGCCAACTCGCCGACCCCCGGATGGCAGCGATGGGACCCCGAGAAGCGGCCTCCCAGATCCTGATCCGGATCCCGATCATGACCGCACTTATCGAGGAAGCCGTCTTCAGAGGGGTTCTCCACACCGCCCTCATCGCCCTCAACCCCGCTCCCATCGCCCTATGGGCCGGCGCCGCCATGTTTGGTATGTGGCACATCGGTCCCGGGCTCGATCAAGCCAAGGCTGCTGACCGCCGCAGTCTGGCGAGCGTGGCCCATGTCGTCGTCACCGTCATGGTGACCACCATCGTGGGCGCTGGCCTGGTCTGGCTTCGGATGGAGACCGGTTCGATCTGGGCCCCGTTGGCGGTCCATGCCGGTCTCAACATGACGATGGCGATCTTCGCAAGAACCGCGGCGCGGGAGTCGCTCCCGCTCTGGGCCCGTTACCTGGTCCCGGCCGCTGACTGATTTAGCGACCGGCTGTGACCAGGCTCGCCTTGGAGCGGTAGCCCCGGCCGACCGGCGTCTGTTTGCCGGCGACTGTGACCAAGACGAGGCTTGAAACCGGCGGATCCGAGAGGGTTGGTCGCCGGCAAAGTCGGCCGGCAATAGTTCAGATCAAGTACTGGTTGGTGGCGCGGCGCAGGTAGTGGCCGTCACCGGCTGTTCCCAGGTACCGATCATCCTCGATGATGACCTTTCCCCGAGTCAGCACCGTGTCCACCTTGCCGGTGATCTCGAGACCCTCATAACACGAGTAATCGACCCACATGTGATGGGTCTCAGCGCTCAGCTTGTGCCTCGCTGCCGGGTCGAAGACGACGATGTCGGCGTCCGAGCCAACCGCGATCGTGCCCTTCTGTGGATAGAGGCCGAACATCTTGGCGGGGGTGGTTGCCGTCACCTCGACGAAGCGGTTCAGACCGAGTCGCTCCTCGTGCACCCCACCGTGGTAGATCAGCTCCATCCGGTGCTCGACCCCGGGTAGCCCGTTGGGGATGGCCGCGAAACTGTCACGCCCCAACTGCTTTTGGGTCCCGAACTGGGGATGGTCGCCCCAACAGAAGGGACAGTGGTCGGTGGAGACGATCTGAAGATCGTTGGTGGCCAAACCCCTCCACAGGGTCTCCTGGTGTTCCTCGGCCCGGTCCCGCAACGGCGGTGAGCAGACATACTTCGCCCCCTCGAACCCGTTGCCCAGGTCGTCGAGGGAAAGGAACAAGTACTGGGGACAGGTCTCGCCAAACGCGTTCTGACCGTCATCCCGGGCGAGGGTCAGCTCCAATAAGGCCTCGGCTGCCGACATGTGAACCACGTACAACGGGCATCCCGCCAGCTCCGCCAGCTTGATCGCCCGATGGGTTGCCTCACCCTCGAGGATCGCTGGCCGGGTCAGCCCGTGATAGATGGGGTCGGTATGGCCTCGAGCCAGGGCCTGCTCGACGAGGACGTCGATGGCGATCCCGTTCTCGGCATGCATCATGATCGTCGAGCCGTTCTCGGCCGCCTTCTGCATGGCCCGGAAGATCTCGCCGTCGGTCGAGTAGAAGACGCCCGGATAGGCCATGAACATCTTGAACGAGGTGACACCCTCTTCGAGGGCGATGTCCATCTCCTTCAGCGACTGCTCCGTGACATCACCGACGATGAGATGGAATCCGTAGTCGATGGCGCAGTTGCCGTCGGCCTTGCCCATCCAGGCCTCGAACCCGTCCATCAGGTTCTGGCCCTTGGTCTGCACTGCGAAGTCGATGATGGTGGTGGTCCCACCCCAGGCCGCAGCCCGGGTCCCGGTCTCGAACGTGTCCGCCGCCCTGGTGCCGCCAAACGGCAACTCCATATGAGTGTGGACGTCGATTCCGCCGGGGATGACGTACTTGCCCGCGGCGTCGATCACCTTGTCGGCGCCGGCCTCCCAATCATGGGAGCCGGGTGCGGCCAGGGCGACCACCTTTTCCCCTTCGATCAGGACATCAGACTGTGTCGACGCGTTCGCGGTGACAACCGTGCCACCCTTGATGACGGTCCTTGCCATGACTCCTCCGTTCAGGGTGCGACCAGGTCGCCGTAGGCGTCGGGACGGCGGTCCCGGTAGAACGCCCACTGCTGGCGGACCTCGTCGATCAGGTCCAGGTCAAGATCTCTGATCACCAGCTCCTCATCGGTGTCGGACGCCGGCTCACCGATGATCTGGCCCCGGGGGTTGACGAAGTAGGACGATCCGTAAAAGTCGTTGTCCCCAAGCGGCTCCTTGCCCACCCGGTTGATGGCCCCGATGAAGTACTCGTTGGCCACCGCCGAGGCCGGCTGCTCGAGGTTCCACAGATACATGGACAGACCTCGGCTGGTGGCCGAGGGGTTGAACACGATCTTGGCGCCGTTGAGGCCCAAGGCCCGCCAACCTTCAGGAAAGTGGCGGTCGTAACAGATGTAGACACCGACCTTGCCGACTGCGGTGTCGAAGACCGGGTATCCCAAATTCCCAGGCCGAAAATAGAACTTCTCCCAGAACCCCTTCACATGCGGGATGTGGTTCTTTCGGTACTTGCCGAGATAGGTCCCGTCGGCATCGATCACGGCCGCGGTGTTGTAGTAGAAGCCCTCTTGCTCCTTCTCGAAGATCGGCACCACCAGGACCATCCCGGTCTCCTTGGCCAGATCCTGCATCAACTTGGTGGTGGGGCCGTCGGGGATCGGCTCGGCGTAATCGAAGTGCTCGTTCTCCTGGACCTGGCAGAAGTAGGGCCCATTGAACAGCTCCTGGAAGCACATGACCTTGGCCCCCTGCTGCGCCGCCTCACGGGCATAGTCGGCGTTCTTTTTGATCATCGAGTCCATGTCCCCGGTCCACTCGGTCTGGACGATGGCGGCTCTGACGACGTTGGGCATAAGAGTTCCTTTCGAAAGTTCGAAGGCGAAAACTACCCGTGTCGCGGCGAAGCGTCATCCGTTCTCCGTAGCCCGTCAGGAGACGGAAAACGGAGAACGGAATACGGACAACCTCTTGTTGCTACTCGCCGCCTTCCCTTAGCTCGACGGTCCGGCGCTCATAGCCGGTCCCGTCGGTATCCGAGTCGGAGAGATTGGCGATTGCCATCTCCGCGAGATCGGTCCGATAGGCATCTGGCGAGATCTCCTTGCCCTGGAGCTCGGGGATCTCGGTCGTGGCGATCTCCACCGTCTGATCCCACAGTGCCTGATTCATCACGCCGATGCCGTTGGTGGCGGGGAAGATCAAAGCCAGGATCTCGTTGAGCTGCCATTCCTGGTGGCTCTGACCCAGCGTGGACCCGTTGTCGAGGACGATGTCGACACACTCGTCGAAGGCGTCGAGACAGTGGATCCAACCCTGGAACGAGGCGGTGAGGAACCGGACCGCGATGTCCTCGTTCCCTTCCTCGGCGATCCATTCGGCGTTGACCCAAACCGCGTCCTGGAGCATGCCGGTACCGACATCGTTGAGGCTGATGACACTCAGATCTTCGGGCTGATACAGCTCCCCAGTGTCGGGATTGATGGCTTCCAGCACCTGGGCGTACTCGTTGTAGATCATCGCCTCCGCCGCGTCGAGCTCACGATTGAGCAGAGCGGTCATGGTGAAGTCCTGGCCGACCAGCTCGCCAACCTCCACGCCGAACTTGCTGATCGCCGCGGTCAGTTCGAACTCGTTGCCGAAGCCCCAGTTGCCGACCTTCTTACCGGCCCAATCGGCGGGCTCGGTGATGCCGGAGTCCGCCCACGACACCATGAGTGTCGGAGATCGTTCGAAGACCTGGGCAATGTTGACGATATTCGCACCGGCGTCCTTCGAGACCAGGGCCTTCGGCACCCAGGCGAGACCGAACTCAGCGCCTCCCGTGGCAAGAACCTGCTGCGGCACGATCTCGACGGCACCTTCGAGGATCGTCACCTCCAGGCACTGGTCCGCGTAGAAGCCCTTGTCCTGGGCTACGTAGTACCCGGCAAACTGTGATTGGGCGAACCACTGGAGTTGCAGTCGAACCTCGTCTGTCTCAGTGCATTCCTCGGCTCCACCGGTCCCCCCGTCGTCGCCACAGGCTGCGACGACCAATGCCAAGACGCCAAGCCACAAAAAGTGACTACGCCACTTGCCCAGCATCATCTATTCCTCCTCCTGATTCAGGTGGCGCCACCATATCCCGATGACAACGCCCGCGCACGGAGGAGATTCGTTCCTACTCGCTCGAGCGCATCGAGACGTGCCACGGCATGAATACTCGCTCCGCTACGAGAATCAACGCATAGAACGTCACACCGATCATCGACGCCACGAGTATCGCCGCCCAGGCGTCGGGGAACTGGAACAGCTGAGCCCGATTCACGATGTATTGCCCGAGCACATCTTGTGGGCCGCCGAAATATTCGGCGATGATCGCCGCGATCAGGGAGAGGGCCGTCGCCACCTTCATCGAGGCGAAGAAGTAGGGCAATGCGTTGGGTATCTGCACCCGGCGCATCACCTCCGTCGGTGGGGCCGCAACAGAACGCATGAGTTCCAGTTCTGCGGGGTCGATTTCGAGAAGGCCCCTCGTAGTGTTGATCATCACCGGGAAGTAGACCACGACGGCAACCACCCCAATCTTGGAGAATGGGTTGGTCAGGCCGAACCAGTTGTTGAAGATGGGAGCAAGCGCAGCGATGGGCGTCGCATTGAGCGCTACCGCCATCGGAAGGATCCCCTCTCGGAACCCGACCCATCGTGCCGCCGCAAGCGAGGTGACAACGGCAAGAGTCGTCCCGAGCAGAAAGCCACTGGCCGCTTCGATGAGAGTGTTGAGCCCGACACCCCAGATCGTCGTTGACGTCTCAAAGAAACTGGTCATTATCTCGCTCGGCTTGGGGAGGATGAAGGTCTGGACGCTGAACAAGCGGGTCAGGCCTTCCCAGGCGATGATTACGGCGAAGAACGCCAAAACAGCCGGCGTATAGCGACCGCTGAAGCGCCGGATCGCCGACGGCCCTCGGGTGCCGACCCGGACGCCGCCTTCAAAAGCGGTGACGACGGACGTCTCGTGGGTCTCGTGGATGATGTCGTCGCGCTCGGTCATGCCTCGTTCCGCTCACCCCGTCGCAGCGCCTCTCTGACTTCTGTGATCAATTCGAAGTACCGGGGGGCTTCCCTCGTGTCCTCATCTCGCTTGGACGCCAGGTCGATCGTGATCTCGTCAGTGATCCAGCCAGGTCGCGGTGACATGACCAGGACCCGTGTCGACAGGAAAACAGCCTCCGGGATGGAGTGGGTGACGAAGATCACGGTGGTGCCGGTTTCCTCCCAAATCCGGAGCACCTCCTGCTGCATCAACTCCCTGGTCATCTCGTCGAGAGCGCCGAATGGCTCATCCATGAGAAGGAGGGAGGGGTTGAAGGCGAGGGCCCGTGCAATGGCGACCCTTTGCTGCATGCCGCCAGACAGCTGCCATGGGTAGTGGCCGGCAAACCTCTCGAGTTGAACGAGGGCCAGCATCTCCTGCGCCTTCGCGGCGCGGGTCTCGCTTTCGAAGCCCATGATCTCCAGCGGAAGCTCGACGTTCTTCTTGACCGTGCGCCAATCGAGAAGGGTTGCCGACTGGAATACCATCCCGTAGTCACGATCCAGACGGGCCTGTCCGGGTGTCTTGCCGTTGACCGTGAGCTCTCCGGATGATGGAGCTGCCAGGTCGCCGATCAGCCGCAAGAGAGTCGATTTTCCGCAGCCCGAAGGGCCGATCAATGATGCGAAGTCCCCGGGCGAGAGCACGAGATCGATGTCCCTCAGGGCCTCGACGGCATCGGCATCAGGGCCAAAGACCTTCCCGACACCCCTCGCCTCTACCGCGGGTGTCATGACGTCTGTCTCCTGGCCGCGGCAACGAATCGGTGTTCGGCAAGAGTGACGACACCAACAAAGGCAATGCCGGCGAGACCGGCGATCATCACGGCGGCGAACAGCTTCTCGGGTGCAGCTGTGAACTGCTGGGAGAACTGGAGTAGATCGCGGCCCAACCCTCCCCTGAAACCCGCCGGTAGCTCGCCCACGATGGCACCGATCACGCTTGCGGCAGCCGAAATCTTGAGCGCAGTGAAGATGTAGGGGAGCGCCGCTGGAACCTGGACCTTCCACAGGGTCTCCGTCGGGGTGCTGGCGTAAGACCGCATCAACTCCATGGATGTTGCTTCCGGTGACCGCAGACCTCTCAGCGTGTTGATGACGACCGGGAAGAACGTGAGGTAGGCCGCGATGATCGAGACCGTCAGCCATTGCGGGATCGAAAGCCGTCCGCCCCACACCACAACCATGGGTGCAATGGCGATGATCGGAACCGTCTGGGAGGCCACCACATAGGGCATGAACGCTCTCTCGGCAGTGGCGAATCTGACGAAGAGAACGCCCAGCCCAAAGCCGACCATGCCACCGAGCAGGAAGCCGACCAGGGCCTCCCGGAGGGTAAGCAAGGCCGCCTTGAATTCCACCCAGAGCAGGGGCGGACCGTTTCGTTGCGCAGGTTGGAACAGAGCACCGACGATGTCCCAGGTGTGCGGCATCGTCCGGTTGTCGGGTCGCACCGGCCAACTCCACTCGAGGGCCGTCCACGCGAACTTGTAGACCTCCCACATGACGACGAAAAGGACGATGATTCCGAGAACTGAGAGGCCACTTCGGGTTACACGACTCATGCCTCTGGTGGCCATCGGGGCGGGACTCTACCGGCGGGTGTAACCACGCCGCCCCCTGAAAGGTCTGGTCAATATGACGGTCTTACCTTTGGGAAGCATTCCCAAACCGTTACCGTCACTATTACCCCCAGCGAGGCATTGAATGGCGCATAGCGAGCAATTTGAACTGGTCGAGGCAATCGACAGCGTCGTCGACAGACTGATCAAAGAACACCGGGAACGGCGCAGCGATTGGTTCTTCCATGAGTTTGTGCCCTGGGAACGCGGCGAGAGCTTCCGCGAGAAACCGTGGGACCTCTCACAATGCACCATCTCCGAGGACGCACGCACTGCCTTGGTTCTCAACCTGCTCACCGAGGACAACCTCCCCTACTACCACTCCCTGATCGAAAGATACATGCCACACACCTCGGCATTCAGCGCCTGGAATCATCTGTGGACCGCCGAAGAAGCGCAGCATGCGATCGCCATCCGCAGCTACCTCCTCACCTCCCGCAACTGCGACCCCTATGAGCTCGAAATCGATCGCAAGGCAACGATGATCAACGGCTACCAGCCCACCTACGACGATCCGACGGAGATATTCGCGTATACCGCGGCCCAGGAGCTGGCCACCCGGGTGAGCCACCGCAACGCCGGCAGGATCACCGACGACCCCGCCGCATTCGAGCTGATGCGACTCATCGCCTCCGACGAGAACCACCATTTCATCTTCTACAAGTCTGTGATGCAGGCGATGCTCGACACCTCGCCGTCTCTGGTTTTGAATGGGATTTTCCGGGTGTTTGACAACTTCCAGATGCCGGGTACAGCTATGCCCCGCTTCCTGCGCCGGTCGATCGATGTGGCCAAGGCCGGGGTCTACAACCTCCGAATTCACCACGACCGTGTGGTGGTCCCCCTGTTGAAGGACTGGTCCATCGGCGACCTCACCGGGCTTACCGCAGCCGCGGCCGAGATGCAGGAGAAGATCATGGCCCTCCCCGCTCAGATCATGGAGAAGGCGGAGCGTTTCGAGCAACGGGTCGGCATCGTTCCGGTCTGAAACCCAGCGCTGACTGGCTTCTAACGTCACGGCGCCAATGAGGACGATCACGGTCGAGGAGCGTCGGGCACGGCTCGGCACCCGCCACCATCTCGCCCAACCCACCGAAAGGGCAGTCACGGTGGCTTCCGACATGGTGGGGCTCCATTCATCCGACCCAGCAACGGTCTTCCTCTCTGCCCGGGCGAGAGTGACGTCGCTGAAAGTGCCGGATCTCGAAGCCGACCTCTACGAGAACCCGAGTCTGGTGAGGCTGCTCGGGATGAGACGGACCCTATGGGTGGTGCCAACCGACACCATCGCCCAGATCCACAACTCGTCGACGGTCAAGGTCGTCGGACCCGAACTGAGACGGCTGGCGCAAATGGTCGAGGCCGCCGGCGTCTCCGACGATGGCGCCAAGTGGTACCGCCAGGTGTCGCAGAAGACGGTTGAGGCGATCCGAGCCCGGGGAGAAGCTGTGGCTGCGGTTGATCTGACCAAGGACGTGCCCGAGCTCAGGGAGCAGTTCATCTTCTACAAGGCCGATGGGTCGATCATCGGCCGGTCAGGGGCCTCGACCAGGGTCCGCTTCGGATTGGCCAGCGAAGGACGCGTGATCAGGGCCCGACCCCGTGGCAGTTGGGTCTCCGGTCAGTACCGATGGGCCAACATCGATGATTGGTTGGGGTCGCCAACCCCCACCCTTCCAAGGGACCTCGCCCAGACGGAATTATTGAGTCGGTGGCCTCATGGCTTCGGTCCGGCCAACGAAACCGACATCGCGTGGTGGACGGGTTGGACCAAAACCGATGTCCGTGCCGCGTTGGCGAAGGTCGGGGCGGTCCAGGTGGCTACAGAAATCGGGCTCGCCTATCTCCTCCCCGATGATCTGGACCCGGTTCCCCCGCCAGCCCCATGGGCCGCCCTCCTCCCTTCGTTGACCCGACCACGATGGGTTGGAAGGAGCGGGGTGTACCTGGGGCAACATGGCGCTCACGTCTTTGACCGTAACGGCAATGCGGGAGCGACGATTTGGAGCCAGGGGCGGGTCGTCGGCGGTTGGTGACAGCGGCCCGGAGGAGAGGTGGCCTACCGGCTCCTCGAAGATGTGGGCTCGGACGCGATGGCCGCGATCGACCTCGAGGTTGAGAAGCTTCAGACGTGGCTGGATGGGACGACGGTCACCGCCCGTTTTCGGGCACCACTCGACAGACTCTTGGCAGGCTCAGCGACGAATTAGGTCGTAATGTCCCGCCGAACAAGGAAGGAATCGATTGCGCAGACTGACACCCGCATTGCTTGCTCTGGTCACACTGATTGCCGCCTGTGGCGGCGGAGGCTCGGCCCAAACGACGACGACCGCGGTCACCGGGACAACGGCACCGACCGACTACGTATTGATCTCGGTCGACAGTCTTTCCTTCCCCGCCGAAACGACCATTCCGGCCGGCAAATCGGTGGCATGGGAGAACGAGATGCTGGTCAATCATCAGATCGTCTTCGATACCCATGACGGTCAGCCGGCGGGTATCGACCCCCTCACCCTGACTGGCGGGCAGACCGTCGAGATCGCGCTGGAGCCGGGAGCCTGGGAGTACTTCTGTGGGTTCCATGCCCAAATGACGGGAACGCTGGTCGTCGAAGGCTGAGCCCGCTTGCGTCGTCCCTATTGGTGACGTTGCAACAATCGAACAGTTGTTGTCTGTTCGACAGTGATGAACGCGTCCGGATTCGTGGTCTCGATCATGGCGACAACCTCGGCGACCCTTCGCCGCGGCACCACGCAGAAGGTGATCCGCACCTCACCGTCTCGCCCATCACCGTTGACCACGGTTGCCCCGTGACCGTTGGCCCGCAGCAGCCCGGCAACGCTAGGGGTCTCCACCGGCGCGACCACTCGTAGCAATGACTGGCCGATTGCCAGCCATTCCTCGACGAGGGCTCCGCCATAGGTGCCGGTCGCAAATCCGGCAGCGAAGGCGAGGATCCGGGCCGGGTCGTCGAGACCGCTGAGAACCCGGGCAATTGCCAACACCCAAACCAACGACTCAAAGAAGCCGAGCACGGCTGCCGAACCCTTCCGGCCGCGGCTGAGCAACACGATGCGGACCGTGGCCATCCCCACGTCGAGCACCCTGAGCACGAAGATGATCAGGAGGTCAAGAAACAGCTCCATGGGCGCCAATCACGGTAGAAGCGGCCACGTCTAAGCCCGCGGATCCCCCAGATGTCCCCCTGCGCAGCGGGGGGACCGGCCGCCAGCCAAGCCCGCGTCGCAAACCCCCCTCGCCTTCGCACCGCTCAGGCGGTCCTCCCTTCGGAAAGGGGGGACAAGGCAGAGGGGGGCTTTAGATGTCCCCCTGCGCAGCGGGGGGACCGGCCGCCAGCGAAGTGGCGGTCGAGGGGGCTTTCACCCTCCTGGTTGGAACGAAACCACCTCGTCAAAGGACCCGAAAGACACCGTCTCGGACACTCCCACTCGCACCACTTCTGCCAGATCCTCGGCCTCACCCGCGTAGAACTCCTGCCGATAGACGTTGCCGGCCTCATCCTGGGCGTACCAGTCGTAGGTGTCCTCGACGAGCTCACCGTCCACAGTCACCGTGTCCCTCACCACCGTCCCCTGGATGCCCATCACCATCCTGGTCTCTCGTCCATGACGATGACCTCGATCCTCTCGACCTCATCGGGACCGGTGGACTCATAGCTCCATTGGCTGCCCGGGATGAGGGGAAGGAGCGGGTTGTCAATCACGCTCACGAAATTAGCGGGGTCCAGATCCACGGAATAGTTGCCGCCGTCACCGGGGTCGATCTTCGCAGACGACTGAGCGCCACACGCAACGACAACAAGGACCAGAGCAATGACGATTCTGCGGGACATATTTATCAACCTCCACCCGTTTGTCAGCAAGGTCCGGGCGACCTAGACTATGTATAGATACGATATATCGTAGTTTGATATAGTTCAAGCGATGGCACTACCCACCTCCCACCTTCACATCCTCCTCACGCTGGCCACGGAGGACCGACACGGCTACTCGATCATGCGGGAAACCGAGGAGCTGACCGACGGGCAGGTCAAGCTGGGCCCGGGCGCTCTATACGCGGCCTTGGGCAAGCTGACTGACGATGGGCTCGTGGTGGAGACGGAGGAAAGGCCGGCGCCCGAGTTGGACGACGCTCGACGCCGCTATTACCGGATCACCGACGCTGGTCGCTCCGCCCTCGGGGTGGAGTTGCAACGGCTGCAAAAGGTGATCGCCTACGCCCGCAATTCCGACCTGGGTTGGAGCCCGACATGACCGACCGCTCGGTACGGCGTCATCTCCATTGGTATCGCCGATTGGTGGCCGTCACCCCTCCGGCACATCGCCTCCGGTTCGGTGACGATCAGGTGACCCTGTTCGGAGACCTCCTCGCATCCGGAGAGGCCCCGACTCGGCTCTGGTTCCGGGCCGCCTTCGATTTGTTCACGGTTTTCGGTCAATACAAGGAGGCCATGGTGAATCATTCGGCTCGGATCTCGCTGGCAGTCATCTCACTCGCCCCGCTGCTGGTGGCGGCAATGCTGTTGTGGTCGATGATCGAGGAGCTCGGCGACGTCCCCAACTGGCTCGCCCTGATCGCCCTCGGTCTGATCCTGCAGGGCGGATACACCCTGGTCTGGTTGAGTGGGCGTCTCCAAAGATGGCAGCGGTGGGCAAGCGGTTTGTTCGCGGCCGGGGAAACCACAGCCCTCGTGGCCGGCGCCATGGCCACTTTTGGCGTGTTGAGCGCCTTCGACGACTCCGACCCCGAGTACGCACCGCTCATGGTTGCAGTCGTGGTGGCTATCCACGGCCTGGTCGGGCTTCTGGCCGTGTTCACTTCCAAGGAGGAGACACCGATCCAGGCGTAGGGTGTCAGACCTGTTCTCCAGGAAAGGTCTGTGCCCATGTCTGCTTTTGAGCTCGCGCTCGAGGACCGTTTGGTGGAATCTGCCACCGGCTCGCTCGAGTTGCTGTCGATCCACCTGGGAAGGTCCCTCGGGCTATATGCGATCCTCAGGGAGCCGAATACGGCAGCGGATCTAGCTCTCGAGGCTGGAATCGATCTTCGTTACGCCCGGGAGTGGCTGGAACAACAAGCCACCGCCGATTTCATCACCGTCGATGATCCGGCCCTGCTTTGGGGCCAACGCCGATACTCGTTGAGCGAGCGCCAAGTCAGAGTCCTGCTGACTCCCGATGACCCGATCCACGTCGCACCACTGGCAGACATGATCGCCGCGGTGGCCGCGGTCGTACCTGCGGTCGCCGCCGCCTACCGTCGAGGCTCCGGAGTGGCCTATTCCGACTATGGCAAAGCGTTCCGCGACGGCCAGGCCGGGATCAACCGCCCCGCGTTCACTCATTCCCTGGTCCAGGAATGGGTCCCGGAGTCCGTGCCCGCAATTCACATGAGGTTGAACAAGGGCGGACTGCTGGCAGATCTCGGTTGCGGTGCTGGGTGGTCAACCGTCGCGCTGACCCGTGGCTACCCCAACTCTGCTGTCATCGGTTATGACAGCGATGCCTCATCGATCGAAGACGCAAAAAGGAACGCCTTGGCCACAGGGTTGGAAGTGGATTTCCGCATCGCCGACGCCAGTCAGATCGCAGAAGACGGGCCCTTCGATCTCATCCTGATCCTCGAGGCGCTCCACGACATGTCGAACCCGGTCGAGGTTCTTGCTCAGGCCCGCCTGGCCTTGGCACCCGACGGCGCAGTCCTGGTCGCCGATGAACAGGTGGCGTCATCGTTCACCGCCCCAGGAGACATGCTGGAACGGATGATGTACGCATGGAGCGTCCTGGCTTGCCTTCCCTCGGCCCGGGTCGAAACGCCCTCGGCTGCGATCGGCACCGTGCTCCGGGAGCCCCTACTGAGAGAAATGGCCCAAGAAGCAGGGTTCGACTCGGTAGAGGTCCCGGACGTCGACGCCGGCTTCTTCCGGCTCTACGTCCTCAGATGAACGATCAGCCGAGAATCTGGGTTCTCCGACGCTCCATCCCCGACACAATCGACCATGCGATGACCAGGGCGAGCAGCACGATCCAAGCCCACCTGGCCTCGATGCTCTCAACCGCCATGCTGAACCGGGCTTGAAAGTCGACACCGGTGATCGGTGAGATGGCGCTCACGTCACCGAACAGACCAGCCTCGAAGTTGGCCTGAAGACCCCGAGCCGACTGCCTGATTCCGCTCCCCTCCGGCGGACCGTCAGACCCCGGTGGGAGATCATCATCGCCGGCGGCAACGACGAAGGTCGAGGCGGTGCTGTCGTCCGGGGAGGTGGTAGTCGTAGTTTCATCGACAGTTGCCGAGGTTGAGGAATCGTCGTCAGGGCCGCGAGTGGTGGTAGTTGTCGGGCGCGTGGTGGTGGTCGACGGACGCGGCTCGGTTGTAGTAGTGGTGGTCTGCTTGCCGTCACCTTCAGTGGTCGGTGTGGTGGTGGTGGTTTGCTCGATAAGCACCTCGGAGATCTCGACATTGTCAATGAACACCTGACTGGTCATCGCCGGGCCCTGGACCTCGAATCGAACTACGAAGTTTTCGGACCTGAAATCGGAGAGGTCGAACGTTGGGTGGACCTCGATCGTCTCACCGAGGTCGTATTCGGCGAGGGTCGTCCAACCGCTCCCGTCGAAGACCTGGACCCGGAGCACTGCGGCGCCGAGGTCGAGGCCGTCGGGAAGGTTGACCAGATCGAAGGAGAGCGCCGGTTCCTGGAGGACACTGGTGTCGGCATCGCGGCTGGCTCCGATGGGACCCATGAGCAGCGAGGCGTCGAAGTACATGCAGTTTCCGGAGGGGCAATATCCCGAGGACACCACCCGGACCGACCCGAACTTCTCGTCGCTGTCGTCCCCGATCTCGACCCAGGGACCGGACCAAGCCAGAGAGCCGTCTGATCCGCCCCATCCGATGGATATGAATTTGTCCTTGTAGTTGCCCGATCCAGTGGCAGCGGCGGGGAGCGTGAGGGCCAAAGCCACAACCACGAGGACCGGACCGAGAACCCGTTTCATGCCGACATCGCTCGGATCATGGTGGCGACCGAATCCTGGTGGTCTTCCTGATGATCGGCGACCTCTTCCAGGCCGGGCAGGCTCACGATGAAGTATGTCTTGCCAACGAAGCGCTGATAGGAGAGCTTTCCGCCCAACAGCGACGTCAGCCTCGAAGCCACTGCCAGCCCGAGGCCGATGCTCCCCGTCAGCAGCGGGGCGGCGCCGTTGTGGATGAAACGCTCGAAGAGCTTCTCCACTTGATCCTCGGGAACTCCTGGCCCGTCGTCCCAGACCTCGATGTCGACGACGCCCTCTCCCCCAGACACCTCGATCCCGATGTTGTCACCGCCATGGCGGGCGGCATTCGAGACGAGATTGATGATGACATGGCGAAGACGTGCGGCGTCGGTCGAGACCCACGCCTCCCCGCCGCTCCGCTTGACCTCGAGACCCGCCCTCAGGAACGGGATGACAGCCGATTCGACCACATCGGTGACTCGCGTCGGCGCGAACTCGACCTGGACCCCGGTGCTGTCGATCCGGGCGGCAGCCAAAAGGTCGTCGACCATACGGGTCATTTCCGCCGCCTCGTTGGCAATGATCTGGGCCAGATCCTTGTTGCCCTGGACATCCGCGCCATCGCTGTCGGTGAGAATCTCGGCAAACCCGTAGATCGAGGTGAGTGGAGTCCTCAATTCGTGAGAGAGCCCCGCGATGAATTCGTCCTTGGCCCGGCCCACGGCACGTTCGGCTTCGATCTCGAGATCGGCCTTGAGCTGGTGCTCCCGCACCGATCTTTTGGCGATCATCCGGTAGATGAGGACTGCTGAAGCCGGAATGGCGAAAGTGAGGAAGAACATTATGAAGTCGGTCGCCCGGTTACCGCGACCGGTGTTGGCGTCGATCTGGTCCTGAATGTCGTCTTGCTCGGCCTGCAATGAATCGCGGAGGTCGATGTAGGCGGTTTCGACGTTCGAAACAATGAGATCCTTGGCACTGGCGATCTCACCCGAGTCGAGAGCAATGAGCGTGTCGTCGATCCATCCCAGATAGTGGGTCAGGGAGGCTGTCGAGACACTCTCACCACCCATATCTTGGAGGGCATCGAGACGATCACGTGCATCTCTTGCCTCGGTCATGGCCGCCGTCAGATCACCGGCCGAGACCAGACCCGATTCCTTCAGCTCGGCGAAGGTGGCAGCCTGGACGAGGGCAGCCCGGGTGAGTGCCGAGGTTCCCAGGGTGGCGTTCGCCCAAAGCAAAGCCCTGGAATTGTCAGCGACACGGCTGGCGCTGATGGAATTGGCGAAGGCGAGACCGACAACGAAAACGACGAGAAGCAGCGTCACACCGACGGCGATCCCGGCGGACCGACGGTGTCCGGTTGGGCGAGTAATTAGCACCGTCCCCATCGGACGTATATCGGCAAAAACGGGTGTGTTTCTACATAGGCCGATTGGTCCCTTGACATTCCCGCAAAACGCAATACGCAGAACGCAAAACGGATTACGGACAACGGACAACGGACAACGGATTACGTAATAGGGATCTCTGGCCAGGCCTCGGCTGCCTCGTCGGTCACCGACTCGAATTTGAGACCCATCAGGATGACGCCCCCCGCGCCGGCGTCGCGAGCCCGCGCCTCCATCTCAGCGGTGATCTCCCACCCCAGCTTGCGACGGACATCCGGCGACACATCCTCGAGACGTCGTTTGAGGCCGGCCGTGACAGGAACCGCCCCGATCGACTCCATCTGCTCCACCCAGTCGATGTTGAACGGCGGGATGATCATGAGGTAGACCGGCGGGTCGCCGTCCTTGAGGTTGAGCCGGCCCATGTGCTCCCCGATGACCTCCGGGTCGAGGACAGGGCCGACCACGAAGAACTGGGCTCCGAGATCGATCCTGCGTCTGAATTGCCACTCCCGAAACCTGGTGGGCATCCCCACCTCGAAATCGGGGAGATCCTCTTGGAGACGACGGAGATGCTCGACGATCTCGTAATGGTGGGCGAGATGGTCGATATGGGGGACAGTGTCGCCGACAACCACCAAGAACGAGTCGACCCCGTTGCCGAGCGCACCGCGAACCTCCGATTCGATCGCCAGGATGTTGCGATCACGGGTGGAGACGACCACTGTCGGCTTGACATCCGGTGTGTCGTGGGTGATTCGAGCCGAAAAGGCGTACGGCGAGACCCGGATCCGGCCGAACACGTTGTCGGTGACCATGACATGGGTCCAGGCCGGCGAGAGGCTGCGATGACGAAGGTCGGGAAACTCGGGAGGATTCACCTCTGCGATGCGCAGCCAGCGGCCGGCGTCAGTCAACATTTCTGGTGTCCTTGGGGCTCTTGGCGATGAAGTACTTCGCCTGTGGGTGGTGACAGATCAAGGCAGAAGTGGTCTGCTCGGGTTGATACTGAAAGGCTGTTTCCTCGCCGACCTCGATGCCCAGTCGATCGGCGCCAAGAAGCCAAGCCACTTTCTCGTTGTCCTCCAGGTCGGGACATGCCGGGTAACCCCACGAGTAACGACCCCCACGGTACTGCTGTCTGAACAACCCGATCAGGTTCGGGCCATCCTCGTCGGCGAACCCCCACTCCTGACGGATGCGGAAGTGCCAGTACTCGGCAAGCGACTCCGCCAGCTCCACACCGAGACCATGAAGCAACAGGTAGTCGTGATATTTGTTCTCGGCGAACAGCTCCGCGGTGCGACGTGACACCTCGTGGCCCATGGTGACTATGTGGAAGGCTACGTAGTCGACCTCGGCGCCCATTGGCCGGTAGAAGTCGGAGATGCAGTAGAACGGCTCCTCGGGCTGACGGGGGAAAGTGAACCGGGTGAGCTCGACGCTTCGACTCTCGTCATCCCAGATGACCAGGTCGTTCCCGTCGGAGTTGGCAGCAAAGTACCCGTAGACCAGTTGGGGTCGGAGCAGATCGGCGGAGCGGGCGCGGGCCAATTGGTCGCGCAGCATCGGTTGGAGCCGTTCCTTGAACTCACGGTCGTTCTCGCCCGTCTCCGGTCGATACTGCCACTGGTTGCGAAAAAGGGCGGTCAGGTTGATGTAGGGGGTGATCTCGTCGAAGGGGACACCGCGGACCACTCTGGAACCTATGAAGGGCGGCTTGAAGATACGATTGTCGGTCTCGACGTGCGGCGAGCGGGCCGGCACGGTCACTATTTCATCGCCCGCCGCATGCCGCTGACGCCCGGCCTCAGGCGCCGGCGCCGCCTCTCCAGCAACTATTCGCTGCATGGCGTCGAGACCGGCGAAGGCATTCTTCCCGTAATAGAGGGGACCGGCGTACCGGGAGCGAAGGTCGGCTTCGACGTAGTTCCTGGTGAGTGCCGCGCCCCCAAGAAGGACTGGCACTTTGCCATGACCGCGGCGTTCCAGCTCCTCGAGGTTGTCCCGCATGATGAGTGTCGACTTGACCAGGAGGCCACTCATTCCAATCGCATCGGAACCAGTCTCCTCGAAAACCTTGATCATCTCTCCGATCCCGACCTTGATGCCGAGGTTGTGGACCTCGTAGCCGTTGTTGCTGAGGATGATGTCCACCAGGTTCTTCCCGATGTCATGGACATCGCCTGACACCGTGGCGAGCACGATTCTGCCCCTTCCCCCGGTGTCCGCCTTCTCCATCTTCGGTTCGAGGTGGGCCACTGCCTTCTTCATGGTCTCGGCTGACTTCAGGACGAACGGCAGTTGCATCTCACCGCTGGCGAACAGTTCACCAACCGTCTTCATCCCGTCGAGAAGAAAGTCGTTGATGATGTCGAGCGGCGGATGACCATCGGTGAGGGCGATCTCGATATCCTCGATGATCGAGCGCTGGTCGCCGTCGACGATCCTCCGCGCCAACCGCTCGCCCACCGCCATGTCGGCGTAGTCCTCGACCGTCGTCTGCTCGGTTCGAGCACCGGTGAACAACTCCAAGAGCCTCTCAAGCGGGTCGTAGCCTTCGGCCCTGCGATCGTGGACCAGGTCGAGGCACACCTTGCGTTGCTCTGGATCCATCTTCGAGAGAGGCTCGATCTTGCCGGCATGCACGATCGCCGCGTCAAGGCCCGCATCCACCGCTTCGTGGAGAAACACCGAGTTGAGGATTCGCCTAGCCGGCGGGTTGAGGCCGAACGATATGTTGGAGACCCCAAGCACCGTGCGCACCCCTGGGAGCTCGGTCTTGATCCTCCTGATCGCCTCGAGGGTGGCGATGCCATCACGGCGCAGGTCGTCGTCACCGGTGCTCAAGGGAAAGGTCAGGGCGTCGAAGATGAGATCACTCGATTCCAGCCCATAACGATCGACGGCCAGATCGTGGATTCGGTGCGCCACCCGCATCTTCCATTCCAGGGTCCGCGCCTGACCCTCCTCGTCTATCAACAGGCAGATGACGGCGGCGCCGTGCTTGCGAGCCAATCGGAACACCCGATCGATCCGTGAGCCCTCGGCGTCACCATCTTCGAGGTTGGCACTGTTGAGGACCGATCGGCCGCCGAGACGCTCCAGACCTGCCTCCATCACGGGCGACTCGGTCGAGTCGAGGACCACGGGTGCGGTGACATCGGTGGCGAATGCAGAAGCGAGCCGGATCATGTCGGCTACCCCGTCCCTGCCGACGTAGTCGACGCAAAGGTCGACGAGGTGGGCGCCCTCCTTCACCTGGTCCTGACCGATGGCCACACATCCCTCCAGGTCATCGGCGAGCAATGCATCTCGAAACGCCCTGGAGCCGTTGGCGTTGGCCCGCTCCCCGATGATCATGAACGAGGTGTCCTGGTCGAATGGGACCTGGCTGTAGATCGAAGCTGCCGAGGGGATGATCACCGGCTGACGCTCCTTGAGCGTGACCGGGCGAATCCGGGCGACCACCGCAGCGAGGTGCTCGGGGGTGGTTCCACAACACCCACCAACCACTCCAACGCCGAACTCGGTGGTGAAGGTGGTGAGATGGTCCGCCAACTCTTGAGGTCCGAGGTCGTATTTCATAAGGCCGTTCTCGACGTAAGGGAGGCCGGCGTTGGGGATCGCCGACACGACGAAAGGTGAATGACGGGTCAGATGCCGGAGCGGCTCGTACATCTCGGCGGGCCCGGTGGCGCAGTTGAGCCCGATCACGTTCGGCCGCAATGCGCCGAGCGCGGTGAGAGCAGCCCCGATTTCGGTGCCGGGCAGCATGCGGCCTGTCAGCTCGATGGTGACCTGCACTTGTATCGGCAGGTCGACTCCAGCCGCCCGCATTGCGCTGCGCACCCCTTCGACGGCCGCTTTGGCTCCAAGCAGGTCGAACTGGGTCTCGATGATGAGAAGATCCACACCTCCGTCGATCAAACCGGCAGTTTCAACCTGATAGGCCTCGACCAGCTCGGCATAGGTCACCTGTCCCAGGGTGGGGAATTTGGTTCCAGGGCCGATGGACCCGGCAACAAAGCGAGCCCGGCCGTCTTGGGCCACGAACTCGTCGACGGTCTCCCGGGCCAGGGTCGCTCCGGCGGCAGCGATCTCGTAGGACCGGTCGGCCAGCCCGTACTCACCCAACGGGATGGCGAAGGCGCCGAAGGTGTTGGTCTCGACCACATCGACACCGACCCGGAGGAAGGAGCGATGCAGCTCACGGACCACGTCGGGGCGGGTCACATTGAGCAGCTCGTTGCAGCCCTCGAGAAACGGGCTGCCGAAATCGTCGGCGGTGAGGCCGATGGTTTGGAGGTTGGTCCCGGTGGCGCCATCAAACACCACAACACCGGCGGCGACGGCGTCCAGATAGGACGTCATCGGTCTGCCTCTATGCGGCTACAACAGGGGTCGTCTGTCGGGCTCAACGGATGCTCCTACTTTGTCTCTCGAAACGCCTCGTGAGCGCCAAGAGCCGGAGCCCTACGGCAACTCATCGTTCCAGGCATTGGCACCGTGCTTTCGCCGGTTGCCGCGGTATCACCGGGCCTAGTCCCTCAACCGCTCTAGATGAGCGCTTCGCAACAAAGATAATAACCCGCTTTTGGCGTGAATTGAGAGAAGTCGGGGGAAGAAGGCGTTCGATCCGCGACCGTCCCAGATCATCCATCTAGGGTTTTCGGTGGCACGGGACTAGGAGAAACCATGTCGGAGCTTTCGGTGAGTCGCGAGGTTGCGGTCAGCCCTGAGACATTGTGGGAGTTGATAACGGACCTCGATCGCTCTCCAAACGTGATATCGGCAGTGACCGCCATTGAACGCCTCGATGACGGCACCGGTTTCGGGGTCGGCACCAGGTGGCAGGAGACCAGGATGATCTTCGGGAAGGAGGCCACCGAAATCCTCGAGGTCACCGAGATCGATCCGGGTCGGAGTTACACGGTCGAGGCCGACAACCTCGGTGCCAACTACCGATCGGTGATCAGTGTGGAACCAGGGCCCGCCGGGAGCGTGATCACAATCACGTTCGGCGCCGAGGCCACCAGCACCGTCTCCAAAGTGGTTGCCGGGACCATCGGCAAGCTGTTCGAGGGAGGCACCCGCAAAGCCATGGCCAAGGATCTGGACGACATCGCGGTGGTCGCCGAAGCCGACGACTGACCATCACCCAAATTGGGACCCACACGGCCGTATATGACACCTGTGGGTCCCAATTAGCGGGGGGATATTGACGGGAGGTCTTCCGTGGGATACCTTGCCCTGAGACATGAGTGCTGTTTGCATCACTACGACCACCATGACGGCTCGCCAGCCGCGCGGCTCGGTCGTGTGATCAGCACCCAACTGGACACGACAACAAGATCCGCCCGGCACCGGTGCGGATCTTCTTGATTCAGACCGGTGTCGCGGATCTCACCAAATAGAGGAATCCAATGACACACGATCCCGGACCCAGGGCCAACCACGGGACCCAGCTATGAAAGTCAACGTAGGAGTGCTCGGCGCGGGGACCGTCGGGAGTGCCCTGGTGCAGAGACTTCTCCTCGATAGAGAGCAGATCCGGGACAAGGCCGGAGTCGACCTCGAGTTGAAGCTCGTCGCCGTCAAGCATCTCGAGAAGCCGAGGTCTTTCGACCTCCCCCCCGAGATGCTCACCGATCAAGCGATGAGTGTGGTGAGTAGCCCGGGCATCGACGTCGTGGTCGAGGCGATCGGGGGTCTGGAGCCGACCGGTGAGCTTCTGCTCACGGCCCTGCGGTCAGGCAAGCCTGTGGTCACCGCCAATAAGGAGTTGGTGGCGACAAGAGGCGAGGAGCTTTCCGAGGCCGCCAATCGAAGCGGGGTCCCTCTCATGTACGAAGCCGCGGTAGGCGGGGGGATCCCGGTGATCCGGCCTCTAACCGAGAGTCTGGCGGGAGAACGCATCGATCGGGTCAGTGGGATCGTCAATGGCACAACCAACTACATCCTGACCGCAATGGCCCAGGACGGCCGTACCTTCGAGGACGCCCTCGAGGAGGCCAAGGTGCTCGGCTATGCAGAACCCGACCCCTCCGACGACGTCTCGGGCAGGGATGCGGCATTCAAGACCGCGATCCTGGCCCGTCTCGCCTTCGGGGAATGGGTCGCGCCGTGGCAGGTGGAGTGTCAAGGAATCGAGGCGGTGAGCCGGGCAGACGTAGAAGCAGCCGCGCAGGCCGGCAAAGTGATCAAGCTGATCGGTGTGGCGGAGCGGGTTGGCAATAGTGTCTCGACACGGGTCGCCCCGATTGCCCTGGACGCCGATCATCCGCTGGCCGGTGTCGACGGTGTGACCAACGCCATCTTTGTTGAAGGGCCCGCAGTCGGCCGCCTCCTCTTCACGGGCCCCGGAGCGGGCGGGCAACCGACCGCTTCGGCCCTGCTCGGGGACCTGATCCAGGTCGCCTCCCGACGGAACTGGCAGGGCAAAGCGCCCAGCTACCGGCGACCCCGACAAGTCCTACATCGATAACCCGAGACCGGCCACCCCCCGCGCCACCCAATGGACGAGGCCGGCCTCGTCCAAGCTCTCCTCGGGTATGCAGACCCAGCCCTGAACCGCCCGCCCGGCGAACTCAAACGGGTGCGCCGCCGTGTCGGCGAGGGCCGCGCCACCTTCGGTCTCACCCAGACGGAGACACAACCTGTTGTCGAGGACGGCAACAACCATGCGGTCCTCGAGAAAGAAGCCGAGGCCGTTCATGACAGGGCGCTCGGTCAGGGAATCGAGATGTGATATCTGGGTGCGAACCCGGTCGGCCAGATCATCGGAATAGGGCACCTCACGAATCTAGGTCCCATCAACCGTGCACCATTCACCGTTCACCGTGGACGTTCACCGTTCAGACCTGGGAGAGATGAGGGGCTCGATCAGCACCACCGGGATCTCTCGATCGGTTCGGGTCTGATAGACCGCGTAACCACCGTAGGCATCGACCACCCGAGGCCACCAAGATGCCCTCTCGTCGGGGTCGGCAGTCCGGGCCCGTGCCTCGAAGCTGCGCTTCGACACCTGGACCTCGACCTCGGGATCCGCCACCAGATTCAGATACCAGGCAGGATGATGATCTCTGCCCCCGTAGGAAGCGATCACGACCAGGGTGTCGCCCTGGGTCAGGAACAGGAGTGGCACCTTATGGCGCCGACCGGAGTGGCGCCCCGTCGTGGTCAGCAGGAGCATGTCGTTGTCGACCAATCGCCTCCCCAGACGTCCCCCGGTCAGCCGATACAAACCGCGGTGAAGCCGAGACAGACGACGCACCTGGCCATCCCTCACCGCGGGTCTCCTTCCAATGTGATCTAACCACCCTATTTCCCAGTTCGAGCACAGCCAGCCGAGGTGGGCCGGGTGAGGGGGCACCCACCCCGGAATCGCTTGACACCGACCCTTTGTAGTTTGTATGTTTAGTGAACTTTCATGCCCGAACTCGAGCCCCCCAGGGGCCAGCCCTATCGCCCGACCCGTCCCAAGGCCACCAAACACGATTCGCGGCGGTCCAACCTGCAGACCACTCTCGATCTGGTGTCGGAACGACGTGCCACCTCCCGCGCCGAGTTGTCCCGACTGACCGGTCTGACCCGGGCCGCAGTCTCCAGCCTGGTTGGCGAACTGATCGACGACGATCTGTTGCGCGAGATGGGCCAGGGCACCTCCGCCGGTGGGAAGCCCCCCACGCTCCTCGCTCTCAATGCCGGCGGGCGAGACATCGTCGCCGTTGACCTCGGACACAGACCTTTCCAGGGGGCTTTGGTCGACTTGAGCGGTCATATCCGCTGGCGCCTCGACTCCAAAGCCACCGACGTGACAGGCCAGAACGCAGTCGAAACCGCAATCGAATTGATCGGTTCGCTCCTCGACCAGGCGGAAGCGCCGGTCCTGGGAATCGGCGTCGGCACACCCGGTGTGGTCGACGCCGGCGGAATGGTGTTGGAGGCGGCCAACCTCGACTGGCACCGGCTCGACCTCGGGAAGGCGATCGCCGCCAAATTCGGGGTCCCGGTTTCGATAGCCAACGACGCCCAGGTGGCTGCCCTGGCGGAGCTTCGACGTCATCCAGGGGCGGGAGAGAATGTGTTGTTGGTAAAGCTCGGCAGGGGCGTAGGAGCCGGGGTGGTGCTGGGCGCTCGTCTCCTCCGTGGCGAGAACTCGGCGGCAGGAGAGATCGGGCACATCCAGGTCGTCCCGGATGGAGTCCCGTGCAGTTGTGGCAACTTAGGTTGCCTGGAGACCGTGGCGAGCGTCCCCGCGATTCTGCGCAGCGTCGGGGCGGACCCCGACCATGATCCTTGGGACGCCCTGGCGCTGGCCTCGATTGTCGGAGAAGAACCGCTGCGACACGCATTGCGTGAGGCCGGGCGTCATCTGGCAGGCGTGTTGGCCCATTCCGCCGCACTCCTCGGCATCACCAGGATCATCATCGCCCCCGAGATCCGTAACGCAGGCGAGGAGCTGATCGACAGCGTTCGACAGAGCCTCGCCGGCCGCGTCCTTCCGGCGACCGCCAGCCTCATCGAGGTAGAGCTCTCGACACTCGGAGGCGATCTCGTTCTCGCTGGGGCCGCCGCGGCGGTGGTCACCGACCGACTGGGAGTGGTGCTGCGATGACCAACACGATCGGTGTCGACGTTGGGGGGACATCAACCGAGGCCGTCGTGATCGACGCCCAGGGCGAGGTGTCGGCAAGTTCCCAAGTAACCACGCGTACCCCGGGCGGCGAGGCGGTCCTTGCCTCGATAGAAGCGGCCATCGACCGGCTGGCGTGGACGCTCCCCGTCGACGGTGTCGGCGTTGGAATGCCTGGGCAGGTGGATACCAGAGCCGGGTCGGTCCGCTTCGCGGTCAACCTCGGGATCGATGGCCACCCGTTTCCGCTGGCGGATCGTCTTTCCTCGGTGCACCGCCTTCCGGTCCTGGTGGAGAACGACGTCAGGGCGGCCGCATTTGGAGTCTTCGACAAGCTGCGACAGACCGGAGACGACCCCGGCGACCTGGCCTTGTTGAGTCTGGGCACCGGCGTCGCCGCAGGTGTCGTGATCGATGGCACGATCCATCGCGGAGCCACGGGAATGGCCGGAGAGATCGGACATGTGGTCGTAGACCGATCTGGTCCGTTGTGCCGCTGTGGTCAGACCGGGTGTCTCGAGACCATGGTGAGCGGCCCGGCGATAGCCGCCGCCTGGAAGTCCGCCGGTCAACAGACTCCTGCATCGTCACTGTTCGCTGCTGCGGCCGGCGGTGACCAGACAGCCTCGAGGCTCGCCGAGGAAGTCACAACCCATCTCGCCACCGCAATTCATTGGCTCGCAGCGGCGTATGACGTTGACACCATCGTCCTCGGGGGTGGGGTGGCAGAGGCCGGCCAGCCGCTACTCGACGCGGTGCGTTACGCTCTGATAAGGACTGCAGGCTCGTCGGACCTTGCCACTCGCACTCTTGATCCAAATCGGATCAGGCTCAGCCCGCCCGGCGGCCCGCATGGCGCTCGTGGCGTGGCCCTCTTGGCCGCCCGAACATTTGATCTTGCCCTCGCGACCGAAAGCAACCCAACAGGAGGAGAAATATGAACAAACGCAAGTGGCCGATTGCACTGATCGCTCTGGCGCTGCTGATAGCAGCCTGCGGCGATACGGGCGCCGAGACCACGACCACAGCCGGTGGTGGCGAAGAGACCACCACAACTGCGGGGGGTGGCGAAGAGCCCACCACCACGGCAGGCGCACCGGCCGGCGAGACGCCTTATACCGAGCTCAACGCCGCAATGGCCGGCGATTACGAAGGCGCCAGCGTCGAGATCGTCGCCCAGTGGGCGCCTGACGGAGCCGAGGCCGAGTCATTTGACCTCGCTCTCCAGCCGTTCCGAGATGCCACCGGGATCGACGTCGCCTTCGAGCCGACCGTAGAGTACGAAACCGCACTCCAGGTGCGGGTCGATGGCGGCAACCCGCCCGACCTGGCGCAGATCGCCCAGCCCGGCAAGATGGCGCAATACGCCGAAGCCGGTGCCCTGATCAATCTGAGCGACTGGTTCAATGTCGAGCAGCTCACAGCGGATCTCTGTTGTGGATTCGTCGACCTCGGGTCGTTCGACGGAAGCCTGTACGGGGTGTTCTACAAGACCGACGTCAAGTCGATCGTGTGGTACCCGATTCAGGGGTTCGCCGACAACGGCTACGTGCCGCCTACCACCTGGGAAGAGATGATCGCACTCAGCGACCAGATCATCGCCGATGGCAATGGCAACCCATGGTGTATCTCGATCGAGAGCGAAGCAGCCGATGGCTGGGTCGCCACCGACTGGATGGAAGACATCCTGCTGCGCACTGCGCCGCCGGAGATCTACAGCCAATGGTACAACCACGAGATCCCGTTCAATCACCCCGAGGTGCTCGAAGCCGCCGAATACATGTCGCAGATCTGGTTCACACCGGACTACGCATACGGCGGTAACACCTACATCAACGCCACGTTCATCGGGAACACACAGGACCCGATGTTCGACCCGGCGGGCCCCCAGTGCTGGATGCAAAAGCAGGCAGCATGGATCCCCGGGTTCTGGGGCGAGAACAAGGACTTCACCGATCCCGCCGAATGGCCCAACCAGCCTGGTGAGGACGTTGGGTTCTTCTACTTCCCAACGATCGAGCCCGAGTTCGGACAGCCAGTGTTGGGCGCCGCTGACATGTTTGTCATGTTCGCTGACCGCCCCGAGGTGAGAGCCCTGCTCGAATACCTCGCGACACCCGAGGCTGCCGCACCGTGGATCGAGCGGGGTGGATTCCTCGCCGCCAACAAGACGGTTCCGACCGACTCGTATTCCTACCCGAACGACGAGCTGGCCGCGATGACCGCGGAAGCAACCACCTTTGGCTTCGATGCCTCTGACCTGATGCCCGCCGATGTCGGCGCCGGCACCTTCTGGTCAGGGATGGTCGACTGGGTGGCTGCCAATGGTGAAGGCACCGAAGCGATATTCCAGTCAATCGAGGACAGCTGGCCGACCGGCTGACCTCCCGAATTGGTAAGGTCCCCGGGGGTAACCCCGGGGACCTTTCCCTTTTGTAGGAGGGCGATTTGTCCGAAGCCGTGGACGTGCAGGCACCGGTCGAGACCGGTCGCCGATGGACTGCACTTCGCGATGTGGTGATCGGCGCCGGGGTGATCTTCATCATCTGGCTCGGTCTTCGAGTTCTTCGAGACCCTGACGCTTTCTCGGGCATGGGGCCCCTCGCCGGCAAGCTGGTCCAGGCGCTCTTGGCGCTGGTGCTGGGCATCGGGGGAATCTGGGCGCTCTTCATAGTTGTCAACGCTCTCGTCGAGCACCTTCCGGCTCGGATCGCCGTGGTCATCCGACCGTGGGTCTTCGTCCTGCCTGCGCTGGCGGTGGTCGGCCTGTACCTGGTCTACCCGGCAATACGCACCATCATCCAGAGCTTCACGGATATCCCCGAGGGAGGCGGGGCCCTGTCGAACTACACCGACGCCTTCACCGATCCTGCGGTGCAGATCGCCCTGCGCAACAACGTGATCTGGCTGCTGGTTGCTCCCATGACCGCGGTCGTGATCGGGCTGGCGTTTGCTGCCCTGGCCGACAGGGTGAAGCACGAGTCATTGGCCAAGACCTTCGTGTTCGTCCCCCTTGCGATTTCGATGGTCGGAGCGTCGGTGATCTGGGGGTTCGTCTATGCCTGGCGGGTTCCCGGGCAGCCTCAGGTCGGCGCCATCAACGCCGTGATCCAATTCTTTGGCGGCGAGCCAATTCCGTTCCTCTTCGAGATCCCGATCAACACCTTCGCCATGATCGTGATCATGATCTGGCTCCAGGTTGGGTTTGCCATGGTGATCCTCTCAGCTGCGATCAAAGGCGTGCCCGTCGAGTTGACCGAGGCCGCCCGGATCGATGGCGCCTCCGAGCTCCAGAACTTCTTCAAGATCCTGGTGCCTTCGATCCGCGGCTCCATCATCACTGTCTTCACCACCGTCGCCATTGCCGTGCTCAAAGTCTTTGACATCGTCTTCGTGCTCACCGGGGGCAATCTCAAAACCGAAGTGGTGGCGGTCCGGATGTACGACGCCATGTTCCGTTTCCGAAACTTCGGACAGGCCACGGCCATGGCTGTGATCCTGTTCGTGGCCGTGGTCCCGATCATGGTCATAAACGTCCGCAACCTCCGGAAGCAGGGCATCGGGCAATGATCGCCAGAGCTGAGCACGCTGTGGGACCAGCCGGCCGGGGCGGCTGGGCGGTCAAGATCTCGGTCTTCCTGATCGTGGTGTTGTGGACGATCCCCAGCCTCGGGCTCTTGGTCAGCTCTCTCCGTCCGGCTTCCGAAGCCACCACCACCGGCTGGTGGACGGCCTTCTTCAGCCCCTTCGCCACCGACTGGACGCTCGACAACTACGTCAATGTGCTGGGGCGTGGCGGCATGTTCGATGCTTTCATCAACAGCCTCATCGTGACCATCCCGGCCACAGTGATCCCGATCACTCTTGCCGCTTTCGCCGCTTACGCCTTTGCTTGGATCAAGTTCCGGGGCCGGGCCTTTCTGTTCGCGGTCGTGGTCGGCCTCTTGGTGGTCCCACTACAGATGTCGCTGGTGCCGCTGCTTCGGATCTACCAGTCCACCGAGATGACAGGCACCTTCCTCGGGATCTGGCTGGCCCACACCGGGTTCGGGCTCCCGCTGGCCATCTACCTGCTCTACAACTACATCTCCCAGCTGCCCAAGGACATCTTCGAATCGGCCTATATCGACGGGGCCACCCCGTTCACGGCCTTCACACGGTTGGTGCTGCCCCTCTCCTTTCCTGCCCTGGCCTCCTTCGCCATCTTCCAGTTTCTCTGGGTTTGGAATGATCTCCTGGTGGCCCTTGTGTTCCTGGGAACCACGTCGGACGTGTCGGTGCTGACCGTCCAGCTCGCCTCCCTCGCCGGCACCCGGGGCGAAGCCGTTCACCTGCTGACGGCCGCCGGATTCGTGTCGATGATCGTTCCCGTCGTGGTCTTCCTCGCCCTGCAGCGTTTCTTTGTGCGGGGTCTTCTCGCAGGCTCGGTCAAGGGCTGAGAAGGATCCGCAATACGCAATACTCAATACGCCAACGTCATAGGTCGTCCGATCTCCCTGGTCCGTCTCATTAGGGTCGTAGGCAATGAGATTTGGAGCCTTCGTACCCCAGGGCTGGCGGCTCGACCTGGTCGGCATCGATCCGTCGCAGCACTGGCCCACCATGACCGCCGTTGCCCATGCGATCGAAGCCGAAGGATTCGAGTCGGCCTGGGTGTATGACCACTTGCACACGGTTCCCGTGGCCACTCAGGAGGTCACCTACGAGGCGTGGACGTTGATGGCGGCGCTCGCCGCGGTGACTGACAATGTCCGGCTCGGTCAGATGTGCACCTGCAACTCATACCGCCATCCCTCTTATCTGGCCAAGGCGGCGGCATCTATCGACGTGATCTCGGGCGGACGGCTGGAAATGGGGATTGGTGCCGGGTGGTACGAGGCCGAGTACGAAGCTTACGGATACGAATTCCCCAAGCCCTCGGTGCGAATCGGCCAATTGGAGGAGGGCGTCCAGATAATGAGACGGATGTGGACCGAGGACGTGGTCCACTTCGAGGGACGCCATTACAACCTCAATGGCGCCATCTGCCGGCCAAAGCCGTTGCAGCAGCCGCACATACCCATATGGGTGGCAGGTGGTGGCGAGCAGTTGACACTCCGGACTGCGGCGCGGTATGCCCAGTACACCAATTTCGGGATCGACCTCGAACAGTTCGTCCACAAATCGGCGATCCTCGAAGAGCATTGTCGAAGGGAAGGAACCAGCTACGAGGCCATCGTCAGGTCGAGCAATTTCAACATCATCTGTGCCGAGTCCGAAGCCGGGGTCGAGGAGAAGCTCGCCTGGCTCAAGGACAAGTATCTCCGATTCGTCCCCGAGAATCGCGCAGAGGTTCAGGTCAACGAGTTCCGTCATCTGTCGGGAACACCGGAGCAAATCGTGGAAAAGCTTCGAATGTGGGAGAAGTCCGGGATGACCTACGCCATCGTGTATTTCCCAGACCCTGCCTTCGACCTGACCGGGCTCGAGCTATTCGCCCGGGAGGTGATTCCTGCCCTCTCCCAGCGGGCAGGTCAGTGACCGACTGACTTCGGCTCGGTATTGGGGTCGGGGAACCCGGGCCGGGGAACCGCGACATCCTGGCTCTGATCGAGTCGACGAGCCTCGGGATAGAAGCCCAGGCAGATCAGGGCGACCAACGCCCCAGAGAGGATCAGCGAGGTCTGGACTCCCAAAGCTCCGGCCAACCAGGGGGCGACCGCCAAGGGCATGAGATGGGCCACCTCGGAATGGACGTGGGAAACCCCGGTGATCCGCCCCATCAGCTCCTCGGGTGAGTTGATCTGGATCATCGTCCTCAGCAGAGGTGCCATGGCGCCGATGACCAGGCCCCAGGTCATCCCGGCCATCACCACCACCGGCAACCGGTCGGTACCGACATACAAGAGGACCCCCACCGAGTTGAGAGCGACCAGGAATACGACCATTCGAGCGGTTCGGAGATGGGGTGGGATTCGCGACGAGATCAGAGTGCCGGTTACAAGGCCAATACCAAATAGGGAGTTGACCCAACCGAGGGTCTCCGGCTCAACACCCAGGACGTCGCGATAGAACAAAGGTTCTAAGGCGCTGAAGGTGCCGAACAGGATCCAAACGACCGAGCCGAGGATCAGATAGAAACGAAGACGACGACTCCCATACGAATATCGAAAACCATCCCTGAGCTCCTGGAACCCATGGGAGCCCCCACTTTCCTGCTTGGCCAACTGGCGAACCTTGACCGGCACCACGATCAAAGCTGCCAGCGCCGAGGTAGCGGCATCCAGGACAAAGATGCCGTCGAGACCGACGGTCACCGTGATGACCGCTCCGATCGCCGGTCCGACGACGAACGCCGCCCAGGAAGCTCCTTCGATAAAGCCGTTGATCCGCGCCAGCCGATCGGGATCCTCGGTGAGATAGGGGGCGAAAGAGGCAATCGCGGTATAGACCGGAGCGCCCACGAGCCCGAGGAGGAAGGTGGCGACCACCATCGAGGGGATGGTGTTGGCGAACACCATCCCAAGGGCCGCCGGGATGAAGAGCAACTCGCCCACGATCAAAACCCGGCGCGGATCAAATCGGTCGACGAGGACGCCGGCCACCGCCGAGCCGATCAACGAAGCCAGACCCAGGGCAGCCATGACCGCGGCCAGACCGGACGCGGTCGCATCCAACTCGAAGGCAGTTTTGCCCCAAATACCAACGAAAAAGGCGGCTTCGCCACCGACCCTGGAGATGAAACGGGCTGAGACCACCCGTCTCACGTCTCGATCGGCCCACATCGGTGTCACGGTACTTTCCACTCCCACACTGCCGTGGGCGAAATACCAGCCCGTCTAGATCAGACCTGAGTAGTCGCTCTCGAGCCGGGTCCAGTCCAGTTTCGCGGTAAAGCCCCCGAGACTCAGGGCAACCGCCAGGGCAGGCAGGTCGTTGAAGGGAGCGGGGACGAACGATGGCTGGTCGACGAGGCCCTCCTCCTCGAGTTGGTGGAGGACACCCATGGCCAGCAAATCGACCTTCTCACAGAAGAGGAGAGGGATCCGGTGGGCCTTTCCGCTCTGAATCGCCAATCTGACGTAGAGGAGGGTCAACACCAGGCCCTTGCCGTACCCGAGGTCTCTGGTGCAAGGGCCTAACTCGGGCAGGCTCCCCCGATAGATCCGGTGTGCTGCCGACCAGGCTTCCTCCTCGTCCAGCCCATCGGTTCGAAAGGCCTCGAAGACCTCGACGAAGATCGCCGCCTCGGCGGCACGCTCTATGCCTTCGATCGCGCTCAAGACCCTTATCGGTCGCTGCGCTTCGACGATTCGATCCGAGAGCTCTTTGATGGTCTCGGTATATACATCGGCCCCGCTCAAGGGCCCTCCTGACTGCCGGAGCGGTGAATCTAGACCGAGCCGCGGTCAGAGCCCGAAACCGCGAACCAGTTCGGCGGCCTCGAGCCCGCTGCGGATGGCCCCATCTATCGAACCCGATCCGTTGCTGTGCTCGCCGGCGATGACGATCCGGCCCCAGGGCTGCCGGAACACCTCGAGAAGTGCGCGTTGGCCGGGCCCGATCACCGAATAGCAGCCACCCGCCAGAGGATCGGCGCCCCAATCGAGCACCACGGGCTCACCCAGGAGGTCGACCTCGGGGACCGCCTGTCGCAAACGGCCTACCGGGTCGGTCATCAGGGCCCTGACCCCCGATTCCGAGCCTGCAAACCCGGTAACGGCGTTTCGGATCGAGCCACCCTCGGCGAGGCCGGTCCAGTACCAGGCCGGAATGTCGGTGTCCTGACGACGAAACAGTGGCGGGGGCATTCTGGTGGCCACGGCCACCTTGGCCGCCGATCCCATGCGCAGCGACCGCAGAGCGGAGACCACCGGTGGAGCAGGCACCGGATCGAGGTCGAGATGCTGAAGCACAGGGAGTGGAACCGCGACCACCACCGAGTCGGCTTCAAACTCGGAGTTGCGTGTGGTGACAACGACGCCATTCCCTCGCTGGGTGATAGCAAGCACCTCGGTCCCCAAGCGGACATCGAGACTCTCCGCTAGGGCGTTGGCCAAGGTCGAATTGCCCCCCGCCATCCGGTAATAGGAGTGCTCTCCGAAGCCATAGTCGGGGCCGATCTCGGTGGCGGCCACCTCCTCGAGGGGGGCGCCCATGGTCCCTTCGAGCCGGGATCGGAGAACATCGAACGCCGGGGTCTCCTCCGCCATCCGATCGAGGGTCTCAGCGGCGGTCATCTTCTCCAACGCGCCGGCCGGGATCGAGTCGAGCAGGTCGCTCAGCGCTCGATTGACCCTCCGATGCTCCTGGACCAGGATCGTGCCACCACCGACAGCGTCCCGTGTCACGAAGTCGATGCCGGGGTCGACCAACCCAACCCCGAGACTCGAAGCAAGGCCGAGAACAGCCTCTTGCCCTGAGGCGATCCATTCCCCGCCCATCTCCACGATCTCGCCGTTCTCGAGGGGTATCGACCAGACCCGGCCACCCACCCGATCTCTCGCCTCGAGAACGACGACCTCGTAACCGGCTTCGGCAAGACGATGTGCGGCGGTCAGCCCGGCGAAACCGGCACCGACGACCGCGACCCTGGGAGAAATCGACATCGGTCCGACGGTAGAGCCAAATTCCGCCCGGCCCCCACCCGGTGTCACGGGTTACCCTCCCGCGGTGCCAGAGCCGACACCCGAGTACCCGGTTCGCATCGACCGGCGGGTGTTCGTCGAGATGAGAGACGGCACCAGGATCGCGCTCACCGTCTACCTGCCTGATGCCGACGGAGATGGGCCTTATCCGGCGGTGGTGGAGTCACTCCCCTACCGAAAGGACGACGACTGCACGTCCCGGGATTGGACCACCTATGCCTATCTCGCCAGCCGTGGATTCGCCGGGGTCCGGATCGACATCCGTGGCACCGGTGCCTCGACCGGGGTCATCGAGAACGAGTACACGGGCCAGGAGCAGGCCGACACCCTAGAGGTCATGCGATGGTTGGTTGCCCAGGATTGGTGCAGCGGCAACCTCGGGATGTGGGGCATCTCCTGGGGTGGGTTCAGCTCCCTTCAGACTGCGATGCTGCGACCCCCCGAGCTGAAGGCCATCGTCCCGATGCACGCCACCCACGACCGTTTCGCCTGCGATGTCCATTACACGGGTGGGTCACTCCATGCGGCTGAACAGGTCGACTGGCCGCCGTCGATGGTGGCCACCAACGGTCTTCCCCCGGATCCCGACATAGTGGGTGAGACCTGGTTCGAGCAATGGATGGAGCGGCTGGAACGGACCCCGCAATGGCCCTTCGAGTGGCTGCGGCACCAACATCGCGACGCCTACTGGCTCCATGGCTCACCATGTGCCGACTATGGGTCCATCGAGTGCCCCACCCTCCTCATCGGTGGCTGGTTGGACGGGTATGTGGACGGGATGCTGTCTCTCGCCGAGCATCTCACCTGCCCGACCCGCACCGTGATCGGGCCCTGGGGGCACTATCGACCGGCGACCGGTGTCCCTGCCCCCACCCTCGACCATCTGGACCTGATGACGCGCTGGTTCGGGCACCATCTGCGAGGTGACGACAACGGGATCATGGATCTTCCCCAGGCAGCCGTCTACGTCCGAACCGAGCCCCCATACGACGGCGACCGGGTCGCCGGATATTGGAGGGCGGAGCCTTCGTGGCCACCAGACGACCGCCAGACCCTTGGCTTCGAACTGGCCGATCTCGACCATGACGACCTGGTCTGGGATGGACCGCAGTGGGTCGGGGCCCACGCCCCGGCCTGGGACCGCGCTGGGATCGGCAGCAGCGGGTCGGAGGCCGACGACGAAGCCTCCCTCTGTTTCGAGACAGCACCGCTGACTGAGCCGATTGAGATCCTGGGTTGGCCGGAGATCGAAGTCATGGTCACATCGGATCGGTCCGTGGGAATGCTGGCCGCACGTTTGCTCACAGTGTCACCCGAAGGGGAGGCGCACCTCATCTGCCGTGGGAATCGCAACCTGGCGTTTCCTAGCGACCTTTCGACACCGGCCACACTCGAACCCGGCATCCCGCTGACGATCCGCTTCCCGCTCCTGGCCGCTTCGGCGGTCATTCCCCGCGGCTGGCGCCTCCGTCTGGCGCTTGCCGGCGCCGACTTCCCGGTGGTCTGGCCGCCGGGTGAGCGATTCACACTGACCGTCGACCCTCAAACGTCGAGACTTCTGCTGCCTGTGGTACCGCCCCGCCCCCAAGCCCAGAATCTGGATTGGCCGGAGTCGGATCCCCCGCCCACGCCCCCTACCTCCATTCCCCACTCGGAACGGACCTGGGCCGTGGGTCGGGAGGGAAGTGTCACCACCTACCGACGTGAGATCTCCAGCACCGAAAAGCAGCCCGAGCGCGCCGATCTCACCTATGACTTCCAGCAAGAGTGGGAGGTCAGCGTCGCCGACGACGACCCAGCCACCACGCGGGTGTGGTCCCAGAACGAGATCCATCTCGAGCGCCCCGGATGGAGGGTGGGCACCATCGGCTCCCTGGAGATGACGGCCGACGACAAGAGCTTTCACCTCACCGTGGAGCTGAAAGCCTTGCACGACGGGTCCCAGATCTGGGAGCGCCGTTGGCACGAGACCATTCCGAGAGAATGGGCCTGAGCCGACCCATCTGATCTGAAAGGTGGCTCGGGTAATCTCATCGTCGTGATACCCACCCTGGCGCGCGATCGCTATGTGTCGCCCGAATGGTTCGCCCAGGAGCGGGAGCGGGTCTTCGAGAACCAATGGTTTTGCGTCGGCCGTAGCGAGGAGATCCCCGAACCTGGCGATCACCTGGTGTGTCAAGTGGTTGGCGAATCCGTGATCGTCACCCGCGCCCGCGACGGAGGCCTCCACGGATACGTGAATCTCTGTCGTCACCGCGGCTCGTTGCTGACCGACGCCGAAGGCAAGCCAGGCCAGGTCGAGGTGGGCCCAACAGGAACGTTCCACGGGTCGATCCAGTGCCCCTATCACGCCTGGACCTACTCATTCGACGGACGGCTGCGGGCAGCTCCCTTTCTCGAGGAGGATGACGGGCTGCGCAAGGAGGACCTTCCGCTGCATCAGGTTGGTGTCGAGACCTGGGGTGGGTTTGTCTGGGTCCATCTCACCCCGGAGGCCGCGGCGCCCCTCGGTCAGCAGTTCCAGGAAACCGAGTCCTATCTCGCCAACTACCCGCTGGACGATCTCCGCACCGCGGTCAGGATCGTCTATCCAGTGGCGTCCAATTGGAAAGCCATCGTGGAGAACTACAACGAGTGTTATCACTGTGGCCCGGTTCACCCCGAATTGGTGGAGCTGGTGCCCGCTTTCAAACGACGGGGTGGCTCCGACCTCGACTGGGAGCACGGCATCCCCCACCGCGACGGGGCATGGACCTTCACCGCCAGCGGCACCACCAATCGACAGCCGTTCCCCGGCCTCTCCCCGCAGGAGGCTGAGCGTCACAAGGGACAGCTCGTGTACCCGAACCTGATGCTCAGTCTCTCCGCCGACCACGTGGCAGCCTTCACCCTGTGGCCTCATGCCGAAGACTCGACCACCGTGGTGTGTGACTTTCTCTTCCATCCCGACGAGATGGACAACCCCGGATTTGACCCCTCCGACGCCGTCGAGTTCTGGGATATGGTCAACCTCCAGGATTGGCGGGTCTGCCAACTCGTCCAAAAGGGGATGCGATCCCGGCGGTTCAACACCGGCTTCTACGCCCCCATGGAGGACTACTCGATGGACATCCGGCGCTATCTGGGTGACCTCGGGCTGACGTGACCGACTACCGGCTGATCGTCCTCGGGATGGGTGGGATCGGAAGTGCCGCCGCCTACTGGGGCTCGCGGCGTCTGGGAGACTCGGTGCTTGGTATCGAGCAGTTCGGGATGGGTCACGTCAACGGAGGCTCCGAGGATCACAGCCGGATCATCCGTCTCTCCTATCACACACCTGGCTACGTCGAGCTCGCCAAGTCGGCCTATCTCGCCTGGGAACAGGTCGAAGTCGAGTCCGGCGAGCAGCTCGTGCTGCGCACAGGTGGCCTTGACCTCGCACCTGCCGGTGCCTCGATCGGACTCGACGACTACCGGTCTTCGATGACTGCCACGAAGGTCCCCTTCGAGGAGTTGACGGCCGGCGAGGTCATGCGCCGGTGGCCGCAATGGAAGCTCGAAGACGACGTCACCGCCCTTTATCAGGAACGATCGGGCATTGCTATGGCGTCACGTGCCAATGCCACCCATCGCCGACTCGCCCGGGAGCAGGGGGCGACCATGATCGAAGACGCCGAGGTGACGGCGATCCGGGAGACAGGGGAAGAGGTCGAGGTGGTAGCAGGAGGCACCTCCCACCGGGCCGAGAAGGTCGTGATCACCGCCGGAGCATGGACCAATCGGCTGCTGAGCCATCTCGGCGTCGAGTTTCCCCTCGAGGTGACCCAGGAGCAGGTGGTCTATCTGACGCCGACCGACCCGATCTCGTTTCATCCGAGCCGGTTCCCGATCTGGATCTGGATGGACGAGCCCAGCTTCTACGGATTCCCGATAGTCGGCGAACCGGCCGTCAAGGTGGCATGGGATCGCTGTGAGATCGTGACCGACCCCGACGCTCGCAGCTTCGAGCCTCGTACCGATGTCAACGAGGCAGTACGCGGATTTGTCGCCGGTCATCTCCCCGACGCCAATGGCGCAGTACACCTGGCCAAGACCTGTCTTTACACCCTGACCCCGGACCGGGACTTCATAGTGGACCGGGTTCCGGGGCATCAAAACGTCTTTACCGCAGTGGGCGCCGGCCACGCCTACAAATTCGCCTCTTTGCTGGGGCGGATCCTGGTCGACATGGCGATCGACGGTGCCACCGACGCGGACATCGCCCCGTTCGCGGCCGACCGGGCGATCCTCACCGAGGCGTCCCCGACCCGCTCGTACATGGTCTGATCGGCCGTTCTCCGTTTACCGTTCACCGTGAACCGTTCGCGGTCAACGGTCAACGGTGATCAGACGGCCCAGCAGGCGGCTGCCGAAATGGCGCCGACCGCAACCGGTCCGGGATCGTCGCTGGAACATTTGGCCGCCACCTCGGGCGCCAGGGTGCCCGATTGGAGCAGCGGGCAACGGGGGTGGAAACGGCAACCTGACGGGATCCGGGTCGGGTCGGGAATCTCCCCTACCAGGATCTGCTGTTCCATCTCTTTGGTCTCGGGAACTACCGAGAGCAACGCCCTGGTGTATGGGTGTTTGGGGTCATTGAGGATTTCCTCAGTGGGCCCGGTCTCAACGATACGACCCAAATACATCACCGCCACCCGATCGGCAATGTTCCAGGCCAGGCCCAGGTCGTGGGTGACCACCAGGATCGCCAGACCCGTCTCGTCCACGAGATGCCGCATCAGGGCAAGGATCTCTCCTCGGATCGAGGCATCGAGACTGGCCACCGGCTCATCAGCCAGGAGAAGCCGTGGCTCCATGACCATGGCTCCTGCGATCACCACCCGCTGACGCTGGCCACCGGATATCTCGTGCGGATACATCGAGAAGAACCGTTCCGGGGGTCGAAGACCGGCCCGGGACAGGGCCTGGGCAACTCTGGCCTCTTCGTCTTTGGGTTGGCCATGGATGCGCAGGCCTTCGGCCACTACCTCATAAAGCGTCTGTCGGGGATTGAGCGCCCCGGTTGGGTCCTGGAACACCATTTGCACGGCGGGGTTCTGGAATATGGTCTGGATCGACTTCTTGGTCTTGGCGTCGATTGGCTTGCCCTCGACCCGGATGCTTCCCGAGCTGGGTTGCTGGAGACCCTGGATAGCCCGGATCAGGGTTGTCTTTCCCGACCCCGACTCCCCGACCAGGGCCAGCACCTCACCCGCCGCGACATGGAGCGAAGCACCATCGACGGCTCGGGAGGGGCCAAAGTCGACGTGGAGGTCCTCGATCTCCACCAGCGGGGTCATACCAGGATGCACGCAGCTCTCCTCCCGGCTCCGGATTTTCGCAACGGCGGCTCCTCTACGAGACAACCGTCTTCGGCCAGAGGGCATCTGGGATGGAACGGGCAACCCTGGGGCAAATCCCCCGGAGTGGGCGGGTCACCACCCAGCCCGGAGGGGGCCATCCGCGAGCTCCGGTCGCCGATGGTGGGAAAGGCCGCGGCCAAGGCCCTGGTGTAGGGGTGTGAGGCGTTGGCGAACACCTCGAAGCTCGGGCCCTCTTCGACAATCCGCCCGGCATACATCACCGCCATCCGGCGACATGCATAGGTGAGCACCGAGAGGTCATGGGTGATGAACATCAGAGTCAGGTCCCGCTCCTGCTTGAGATCGTCGAGCAGAGCGAGTACCTGGGCCTGAACCATGAGGTCGAGGGCGGTGGTCGGCTCGTCGGCGATCAGGAGAAGTGGATCGCAGGCAAGGGCCATGGCGATCAGAACCCTTTGGCGTTGGCCACCTGAGAGCTGGTGGGGATAGGAATCGGCGCGCCCCGACGGCAGACCCACCCGTCGTAACAACTCGATAGTGCGCTCCCGAGCCACCTTGTCGTTGTCGGCGGTCTCGTGGACCATCATCGGCTCGGCGATCTGGTCACCGACGGTCTGCACCGGGTTCAGAGCGTGAAGTGCCCCCTGAAAGATGATGGCGCCCGAGGTCCATCGAACCGCCCTGAGGCCGCCGGGCGAAAGTGTGAGCACGTCCTTGCCGTCGAGTGTGATCTGACCAGTGACCTCGGCGTCCGCCGGGAGCAGACGGAGAAGGGAGTTGGCCAGCGTCGACTTGCCGCATCCCGACTCACCGGCAAGCCCCATCGAGCCGCCCTTCTCCAGGTCAAAGCTGACCCCCCGAACCGCAGGCACCGGGCCACCAGAGGTGTGATAAGTGATGGTCAGGTCTCGAATGGAGAGCAGCGGTTCGCTCATCACCGGCCACTCAGTCTGGGATTGGCGATCTCCTCAAGCGTGCGCCCGATCAGGGTGAATGCCAGCACCACGATGAGTATCCCGAGACCAGCAGGTAGGAAGTACCACCAGGCGTTGCGAACCACCGCCCCATTGACAAATGCTTCCTCCAAAGTTTTGCCCCACGAGGCAGAGGAGGGATCCCCGAGCCCGAGGAACGACAACGTGGTCTCGGTGAGGATCGAGATGGGCACCGCCAGGGTGGCGTTGGCCAGGATGAGCCCGCTGACGTTGGGGAGGATGTGATGCCCGACGATGTGCGAGCCACTCGCCCCCAATGAGCGGGCGCGGTCGACGAAGAGCCTCTGTTTCACCGTCAGCACCTGGGCTCTGATCAAACGAGCTGTCGACGGCCATGAGGTGATCCCGATCACAAAGATGATGTTCCACAGGTTTCGTCCCAGGACCGAAGCGAGGACGATGGCCAGGGGCAGGAAGGGGATCACCAGGAACCACTCGGTGAGTCGCATCAGAACCGCGTCCAGACGGCCGCCAACGAAACCGGAGACGATACCAACCACCGAACCGATGAGGATCGTGAGCACTGTGGCGGCAAGGCCCACGAACAAGCTGACCCTCGAGCCCCAGACGAACTGGGCCCAAACCGAACGTCGGATGTGGTCGGTGCCGAGCGGTGGGAAATCAGGCGGTGTCCCCCACTGCGGGTTGCCGGCTCCTCTGGCGAAGACCGGGTTCAGCTCCCTGACATCAGCCAGCAGCGGCGCGGCCAACGCCATCAGGATGAACAACGCCAGCACTGCGAGACCGATCATCCCCTGACGCGAGTTGCGGAACTGTTTCCACACCCGACTCGCCGTGGCCCGACGACGTTGCATTGCGATGCTGGTCATGGTCAATCCACCCTGGGATCAAGCCAGCTATAGGTGAGATCGGCGATCAGGTTGAAGACAATCACCGCGCCACTGAACAACAGGAACAAACCCTGGAGCATCGGCAAGTCCGGCCCTCTGATGGCATCCGCGGTGGCCTTTCCCAGCCCAGGCCAGGAAAAGACGGCTTCCACCGCGATCGCACCGGAGAGCACAAACCCAAAGTTGATCGCGGTCAAGGTGACCACCGGGAGCAGGGCGTTGGGAACCGCGTGCCGGTTGCGAACCATTGTGTCGCGAAGCCCCTTGGCCCGCGCCACTGTCAGATAGTCCTCACCCATGACATCGAGCAGCGAGCTCCTGGTGACCAATGTGTACTCACCTAGATAGGCGAGGGTAAGTGTCAGCGCGGGCAGGAACATGTGATGTAGCTGATCCAGCAGCAGGGCAATGCCGGTTTCGTTCGATCCGGCGTCCGTGATCCCTCCAACGGGGAACCACCCCAGGACCACGGCAAACAGGACCAACAGAATCATTCCCAGCCAGAAGTCGGGCATGGCGTAGAACACCATCGTCCCCGACGTAATGGTGTGATCCTTCCACGTGTTCCGGCGCCAAGCCGCGATCACACCTCCAATGGTCCCGATGACCGCGGAGAGAATCGCGGAGATACCGACCAAAGCGACCGTAGGCGGGATCGCGGTCACGATCTCGTCCCACACCGGCTGCCTGGTCTGATAGGAGATCCCCAGATTGAGCTGAGTGGTCTCTCTCAGGTAGAGAACAAACTGGGTGCCGATCGGCTGGTCCAACCCAAAGGAAGCGCGCAGATTCTCGATCGTCTCCGCCGGGACATTCCGCCCCCGGAACAACGATCCGATGGGATCACTCTGCACCACCCGAAACAGGAAGAAGTTGAACACCAACACGAAGACGAGGGTGAGCAACGAGCCCAGCACCTTACGCAGGACGAGCCGACCTCGCCCCCGACTCCGACGTTGGTCGGTGGTCAGATGACTACTCCCGGTCGTCTGCCGTTGTGGATCGCTTTCTCATGGTCAGGAAAAGCCCACCGACAACCACGACGGCCGCGACCACCCCGCCGATGATCAGCAGGTTGTTGGAGTCGGACCCGCCGTCTTGCCCGCCCACGGGCTTGAGAAGGACGTAACTCGGTGAGGTGTTGGAGAAGATGATCGCCCCGATCTCGGCGGGTTGCTTGACCCATCCTTCGAAGGTGTCGGTCCGATATGCCTGGAGGTCCGGCCCCAGATAGAGCGGGATATAGATCGCGGCGTCGTGGAAGAGGGTCAACATCTCGTGGACGATCTCGATCCGACGGCCCTCGTCCAATTCGACCTTCTGCGCCAGATACAACTCCTCGTACCTGGGATCGCTCCAGTTGGCATCGTTGTAGTTGCCGACTTCCGCCTCGGTGAAGTAGTAGAGCATCAGATCGGGGTCGACGAAGGGCACCCATCCCCAGTAGAAGGTGTCATAGTCTCCCTCGGCGATGACACCGTAAAGAGCATCCTGGTCGTAAGACTCGATCTCGACACCGATCCCGATCGCCTCCATCCAGCCCGAGAACAGATCGCCAATCGTGGGAGCCAGGTCACCGTCGGTGTTCACGGCATGACGGAGGATGAGGGGGTTCGTCCCGTCTGGCATTTCCCTGATCCCGTCGCCATCGGTGTCCAGATACCCGGCATCGTCCAGGATCTGGTTGGCCCGATCCGGGTCATAACTGAAGGCGTTCTCCTCAGCGATCTCGGGGATCCACATGGGGTTGGCCGACGGGCTCACGGTTTCCAACTCGGCAGCTTGCCCAAACCACAGATCCTCGATGATCGCTTCCCTGTCGACAGCAAAGCTGATCGCCCTGCGCACCTCTAGGTCGAGAAGCGCCAGATGCGGCTGTCCGTCCGGGAGTGCAGCACCATTGATCGCGATCTCGTCGAAGCCACCTTGCTGGGCTGCAACCACCTCGATGTTGGGATCGGCGTCGAGGGTGTCCCACGAGCCGGCAGGAAAACCATGAATGGCATCCAATTCACCCTGCTGTAGAGCAGCCACCATTGCGTCGGGGTTCTCGAAGAGCCGGAAGATGATCCGATCGATCGCCGGTTCCTCGCCCTGCCACCCCCAAAACTCGGGGTTGACGACCATCGTCACCGACTGTCCCTTCGTGAAATCCTCCAAGATGAACGCACCGCTTCCTACACCGTCAACAGCCTCGTATTGGGTCGCGGTGTCGTAGTCGACCGCAATCGGCTCCCAGATGTGCTTGGGCACCACATAGATGTCCATCGTCGGCAGCTTGGGATCGGAAACCGAGGTGGTTATCTCGAGGGTCGTGTCGTCTAGAGCGGTCGCCTCGAGATTCGCAACTGTCGAGATCGTGTTGTCCCACTCTTGATCCCGACCGGTGTTGATGTTCCAGGCCACATCCTCAGCCGTTAGCGGCTCACCATCCGACCACACGAGACCCTCACGCAAGGTGTAGGTGAAGGTGAGCCCGTCGTCCGAGGCCACCCAAGACTCGGCCAGACCGGGGATCGTTTCGAAATCATCGGCCGCCTTGTCGGTCAACGTCGCGTACTGGAGGTTCCATACGTCGTAGCTCGGCACCGAGAAGTTCAAGGCTGGATTGAGGCCGTCCCAATCCTGGGTAAGGCCGATGCGAAGGGTGACTAGATCATCCTCGTCCTGGGCCGAGGCGATGGGAACTAGCGAAACCGCAAGCAATGCGGCGGCGAGGGTTACGACGATGCGCTTCATGCGGGCTGACTCTCCATTCAGTGTGACCCGGGGGAATCTATATCCAGTTTCGACCCGGTGTCGTGCGAAACCTCTCCGCAGCAGCAGGATCAGTGGGGATAGGCCTCGAGGGCCCTTTCGATGACGGTCAGCGCCTCCTCCTTGGTGCGCCAACCGATGACTGCAGTCTTCTTCTTCTCCAATTCCTTATAGACCTGGAAGAAGTGCTCCACCTCGCTGAGCACATGCGCCGGCACGTCGTCGAGATTCTCGGCGTCTGGCCACAGCGGGTCTCCGAGCGGGACACTGAGGACCTTGTGGTCGGCGTGGCCCTGATCCTCCATGAGGAAGACTCCGATCGGGCGGACTCGTATCCGACATCCCGGGAAGGTCGGCTCGCTGACCAGCGCCATGATGTCGAGTGGATCCCCGTCCTCGGCCAGGGTGGCCGGGATGAAGCCGTAGTCGGCCGGGTAGCGGGTCGCAGTGAACAGCATCCGGTCGAGGAAGATCTCCCCGGTCTCATGATCCATCTCGTACTTGTTGCGACTCCCCTTGGGAATCTCAACGACCATCGTCACTTCCACGGGGCCCCACTCTCACATGCGGACTTGGGTTCCGATCTCCAGGACTTGGTCAGAAGGAAGACTGTATTGGACTGCGGCACTGGACGAATTGCGATGAAGGAGGCTGAAGAGACGGGAGCGCCAGCTGCGCAGCCCTGAGCCCGGCTCCACCACCACCGACTCCTTGGCTAGGAAATAGCTGGCATCCGAGGGGTCGAAGCCGAACTCGGTGTCAACGATGCTGGCCAGGGCCCTGGGAACATCGGGCTCCTCCATGAATCCGTAGTCGAGGATCACCTGATAGAAGTTGTCCCCGAGATCGTGGACTGTTGCCCTTCTCGCCTGCGGGACCTTCGCCACGTTGGCCGCCCGAACCGTGAGCAGGACGATGGTGTCATGGAGGATCTCGTTGTGTCTGAGGTTCGCGAGCATGGCAGGAGGGGCGAACCCTGCTTCCCGGATCAGATAGACCGCGGTGCCCGGAACCCTGCGTTGGGGATGTTGGGCGATGGAGGCGATGAAGCGCTCGATCGACACCTGGCCCTGTCTCATCTCCAGCGACAGGTCGCGACGACCCCGGCGCCAGGTAGTCATGATCAAGAAGAGGATGGCGCCAACAACCAATGGGAACCAGCCACCTGCCGGGATCTTCACCACGTTGGCGGCGAAGAAGGCCAGATCGACGGCGAGGAACACCGACATCACCCAGCCCGCCTTGACACGACTCCATCCCCAGCGCTCACGAGAGACCCGGTAGAGCAAAAGGGTGGTGATGACCATCGTCGAGGTGACCGCCACCCCATAGGCGGCGGCCAGGTTGCTCGAGCTGCGAAATGCCAGCACCAACCCGATGCAGGCAAACATCAGGACCCAGTTGATGGAAGCGACGTAGACCTGGCCCACTTCCCGCGGCGAGGTGTGATCGATGTCGACACGGGGAAGGAAACCGAGCTGTACTGCCTGCATGGTGAGGGAGTACGCACCCGAGATCAGAGCCTGGGAGGCGATGACTGTGGCAGCAGTGGCGAGGAGGACCATCGGGAGCAGTGCCCAACTCGGGGCTAGCCGATAGAACGGGTTGTCGATGGCGTCAGGGTTCGCCAGGATCAGCGCTCCCTGCCCGAAGTAGTTCAAGATCAAGGCGGGAAAGACGACGAAGACCCAGCCGACCCGAATGGGGCGGCGCCCGAAGTGCCCCATGTCGGCGTACAGGGCCTCGCTACCGGTCGCCACCAAGAAAATGGCCCCCAGGGCCAGGAAAGCCAGTTTTGGCTGGGAAGCCACGAACCGGACGCCATGAATGGGATTCAGGGCCGCCAGCACTCCTGGGTCGGACACGATCTGGACCGCACCCAGAATCCCGATCGTCGCGAACCACACGATCATCACCGGGCCGAACACCGCCCCGACCGTCCCGGTCCCTGTCCTCTGGATGGCAAACAGAGCAATCAGGATGACGATCGAGATCGGGATCACCCACGCTTCCATTGCCGGAGCCACGATCTCGAATCCCTCGACCGCCGACAACACCGAGATGGCAGGTGTGATCATTCCGTCCCCATAGAGAAGGGCCGTCCCGAACAGGCCGAGGAGGATGAGCACCCGATGCAGGCCCTTCACCCTGATCCGCCGGTTGGGGGGAAGGATCAGGGCCGTGAGGGCCAGGATCCCGCCTTCGCCGGAGTTGTCGGCTCGCAGGACGAACACGAGGTACTTGAGGGAAACGATGATCACCAGCGCCCAGAACATGAGCGAAAGGACACCGAAGACGTTGGCCCTGGTCACCGCGAGGTCGCCGGCGGCGTGGAAAGCCTCACGCATGGCGTAGAGGGGACTGGTCCCGATGTCGCCATATACCACCCCGAGGGCGCCGAGGGAGAGAAGAAGCAGGTAGCGGGGTGACCGGGAGTGGTCAGTTGCCGATGTCATAGGCGTAACGGGGCACTGTATCGGCGCGGCGCGCCGTATCAGCCGTCCCCGGAAGCTGCGGGATCCGGCCTTTTCGATTCCTCTTCGAGGTTGCGGTCACCACCGGTGAGGGCGTCGGCCACGGCTCGCACCGGCGCAGTCCCGATCTGCACCAAACCGAGGCCAATCGACCGAGGAAGGTCCCGGAGTTTGGGGCCGCCGACGAACCCGAGACGGACAAAGTACAGCCAGAGCCCGACTCCAATGAGCACCATGATGCCGATCACGGTGACAAAACCCCATCTCCGGTCCGCCAACGGCAGGTTCAAGAAGTTCATCCCCCAGATCCCCGAGACCAAGGCAAGAGGGAGCAAGATCGCCGAGAGGACGGTCAGGATCTTCATCACCTCATTGGTCCGCTCAGCGACCACCCCGCGATAAGTCTCCCCCACCCCGCTCAAGAGGGCGCGGGAGGCGTCGAGCCACCTCGCGACCCGGAACAGGTTGTCATAGACATCACGGAACGCCCGTCGCGCCTCGTTGTTGAGAAGCTCGGTTGGCGTCTGGCTCAGCTGATGAAGAACCTCGCTCTGGGGTCCGACGATCCGGCGCAAGACGATCACGTCCCGTCTCAGCGCATGGGTCAGGCTCAGGGTGCTGGGGTCTCCGACGAACGACAGGTCCTCGAGCTCCTCGATTCCGTCGTCGAGGGCGTCGAGAAGAGGGAGAAAACGTCGACTACCGGCTTCAGCAATTGCGGCCGCGGCGAGGGCAGGAGATCGGATCACCAGATGATTGAAGATCCCCGCTTTCTCAGCCACCCAATCGATGCTGGGCAGCGGGAGGCGGTGAAACGACACCAGGAAGTCGGCGCCGATGAACAGATCGAGCTCGGATGTCTCCAGCCGGCGCTGCTCACCGGTGACAACACCGTGCAACACCACGAAGAGATAGTCATCGAATTCGTCGAGCTTGGGGAGATGGGAGACATCGAGTACGTCCTGAAGGCTGAGATGGTCGAAGCCGAACCGCTCACCGATCGTGGCGACCTCGGCCTCGGTCGGCGCCAGGACGTCGAGCCAGATCCAGCCACCATCCTGCACCCAGGCATCGACTTCGTCCGGTGGATGCTCAGTCAGTTCAGAGGCGCCCGGAGCGCTGTGAAATAGCCGTTGCAACGATGACGATTATGACGGGGGGTGTTGCCGATTCCCGGACATTCGCCCGGGACTGCGCTAACGGCTTATCGGGTCAGGGTGAGACCGGGACCTCCGACTGCTCGAAGACGGGAATCGCCCGGTTGTCCCCGCTCGCCGAGATCACCCAGAATGAGCTCTGCTCCCGCGACCAGTCTTCGAGGATCCGGGCGGAGACAGGGCTGCCCGTGTTATCCCGGTGGGACTCGATCAGCCCTCGAATGTCGTCCAGGTGGGAATCGGAAGGGCGCCGCGCCGAAGGTGCGGTGTCGGCGAGCATCGCCTTGAGACTGAGGCCTGGGTCCCAGACATAGGCGATGCCTCCGGTCATTCCGGCGGCGAAGTTGCGGCCGACTTCGCCGATCACAAGCACCTTGCCCCCGGTCATGTATTCGCACCCATGGTCCGAGCAACCTTCGATCACAGCAGTCGCCCCCGAGTTGCGCACTGCGAATCGCTGGCCGACCCGGCCCGCAAGAAGGACCCGACCGCCGGTCGCGCCGTAGAGGACGGCGTTGCCTGCAGCGTGTGGCACCGATTCCCCGGGTCTGCGCGGCGAGACCGAGATCAGGCCTCCACCCATGCCCTTGCCCAGGTAGTCGTTGGCGGTCCCTTCCAGGTGCATGTCGACGCCACGACACAACCAGGCGCCAAAGCTCTGACCGGCGGTCCCGGAGAGCTTGACCACGATGGTGCCGTGGGGCAGGCCCTCGGCACCATGGTGGGCTGTGATCTCACCCGAGAGTCGCGCCCCGATGGCTCGATCGACGTTTCGAATCGGATAGGCGAGCTCAACCGGCTCCGCGTTGGCGATCGCGTCACGGCTATCGGCAACCAGCCTCACGGAAAGACTGGACAATCCCACCTTTCGATACCCCTCGTGCTTCTTCCCGCCCTTCGCGGCGACCAACATCGCCGAGAGATCCGCCGACAGCGGGTGTTCGGGATCGATGGGGCGCAGCAGATCCGCTCGGCCCACCAGTTCGGCGATCGAGCGCGCTCCCAGCGCCGCGATGTGCCGACGGGCCTCCTCGGCAAGCCGCTTGAACAGAAGCACCACCTGGTCAGCCGAACCGGCGAACTTGGCCCTGAGATCCTCGTTTTGAGTGGCGATACCCACCGGGCACGTGTTCAGATGGCACTGCCGCACCATCTTGCAGCCGAGGGCAAGCAGAGGGAGGGTCCCGAAGCCGAACCGCTCAGCTCCGAGCAGGGCGGCGACCACGATGTCGCGACCGGTGCGAAGCCCGCCGTCGGTCTCCAACAAGACTCTGGATCTCTGCCCGTTCGCCGTCAGCACTTGATGCGCCTCGGAAAGCCCGAGCTCCCACGGTGATCCAGCATGTTTGATCGAAACCAGCGGCGACGCCCCGGTCCCACCTTCGGATCCTGAGAGGACGATTACGTCGGCGTCGGCCTTGGCGACACCCACGGCGATGGTGCCGACACCCGGTTCACTGACGAGCTTGACCGAGATTCGGGCAGTGGGCTTGAACGCCTTGAGGTCATAGATCAGCTGTGCCAGGTCCTCGATGGAGTAGATGTCGTGGTGTGGCGGCGGCGAGATCAGCGTCACGCCTGGCTCGGTGTAACGAAGGCGGGCGATCTCAGCCGAGACCTTGTGCCCCGGAAGCTGGCCGCCCTCGCCCGGCTTCGAGCCCTGAGCCATCTTGATCTGAAGCTCATCGGCGGAGTACAGATAGGCCGGGGTGACACCGAAGCGCCCCGATGCCACCTGTTTGATCGCTGAGTTCTTGGGGGTGCCGAAACGAGCCGGGTCCTCACCACCCTCGCCCGAGTTGGAGTGACCACCGATCAGATTCATGGCCTCGGCCAGCGCGATGTGCGCCTCGGAGGAGAGGGCGCCGAGTGACATCGCCGCAGTGGTGAAGCGACGCATGATCTGTTCCACCGACTCGACCTCGTCGAGTGGCACTGGCTCCCGCTGCACGAAGGTCAGGAGGTCGCGCACCAGGGCAGGTTCTCGATCCGAGATCATCTCGATGTAGCGGTCCCAGTCCTCGGGGTCACCGGATCGCACGGCCTTCTGGACCGCCAGCACCACCAACGGGCTCGTGACATGGGTGTCAGAGCCACGACGGTGCTTGTAGAACCCGCCCGAGTCGGTGGAGCCACCGGCGTAGGCCTCATGACGCTGCAACGCCTGGCGCGCCAACTCCTTGAGCCCGATCCCCCGCAACCGGCGGGGCGCATTGCGGAACGCTTTTCGACAGACTCCCTCGGAGAGGCCGATCACCTCGAAGAGCTCAGAGCCGCGGTAGGCGGAAAGCGTGCAGATGCCCATCTTGGACATGATCTTGAGGAGGCCACCCTCCATTGCCAGTCGGTAGTTCTCCTGGGCAGACACCGGGTCGACATCGATCGCCCCAGAAGCGGCCAGATCGCGGGCGTGCTCGATGGCAAGGTAAGGGTTGACAGCGGAGGCCCCAAAGCCCACGAGGCAGGCGAGATCATGCGGGTCACGCGGTTCGCCCGACACGACGACGAGGGAGACCGAGCCGCGAACACCCTGGTCGATCAAATGGTGATGGACTGCCCCCAAGGCGAGGAGCATCGGGATCGGCGCCCTGTTGGCATCAGTCTCACGGTCGGAGAGGATGAGAATGGTCGCCCCGAGCTTGACCGCCTGAGCCGCCTCGTCACAGATCTCATCGAGACGCCCCTCCATGCCCTCCGCCCCGGAGGACACCGGCCAGGTGGTGGCTATCCAGTGGGAAAAGAAGCCGGGGTCGCCTGAGCGGACGATCGACTCCAGCTCGGCGTCGGAGAGAATCGGGCTGGACAGTTCGATCAGGTGAGCCTGTTGTGGCGTGTCCTCGAGCAGCGGGCCGCGGCGCCCGAGCTGGATCCGGAGAGACATGACCAGCTTCTCCCGGATTGGGTCCATCGGAGGATTGGTCACCTGGGCGAACTGCTCGTGGAAGAACTGGGTCAGACGGCGGGGCCGGCTGGAGAGGACCGCGAGACCCGTGTCGTCACCCATCGAGCCGAGGGGGTTGTCGCCACGTGCCATGTCGGCGATGATCAGTCTTCGCTCCTCCGCGGTGTACCCGAAGACCCTGCTCAGGGCGGCGGCGTCGAACCGATCATCGGCCAGATTGTCGAAGGAGGCCTGGATCCGCAGTGTCTCGGTGTTGACCCAGTCGCCGTAGGGGCGGGCGGTGGCAAGTGCCGCCTTGACCTGGTTGGAATGCTGCACCTCGCCCGTCTCGCCATCGAAGACAATCAACTCCCCCGGCCCGAGCTGGCCGGTGGCTGTGGCTCTCGCCTCCTCCTCCGGGCAGACCCCGGCCTCGGAAGCCACCAGGACCACCTCTGGCGTGACCGCCCAACGAGCCGGGCGCAACCCGTTGCGGTCCATTCCCACCAACAAGGATGACCCGTCGGTGGCGGCGATCGCTGCAGGGCCATCCCAGGGCTCGGTCAGGAAGGCGTGATACTCATAGAACGAGGCGAGGTCGGGGTCGAGGTCGGGCACGTTCTCCCACGCCGCCGGCATCAGCATCTCCTTGACATGGGTCAGCGACCGGCCGCTTCGCATCAGCAGCTCGAAGACGTTGTCCAGACTTCCCGAATCGGAGATGCCGGGCTGGAGGAAGGGGAAGACGTCGGGCAAACGATCGCCCCACACCCCTGGTGTGGCCCCCTTCTCCCTCGCCACCATCCAGGAGCGGTTGGATTGGATGGTGTTGATCTCTCCGTTGTGGGCCAGCGCCCGGAAGGGCTGTGCGTTGTCCCAGGAGGGGAAGGTGTTTGTCGAGTACCTCTGATGGAAGATGGCGAAGGCCGTCTCATAGTCGGGGTCTCTCAGATCCCAATAGAAGTCAGAGATATGGGAGGCAGTAAACAGTCCCTTGTAGACGACGGTGCGGCTGGAGGCGGAGGGGATCGACAGGCCAGGCGTTGCGGCGCGTTCGATTCTCTTTCTCGCCAGATAGAGGCTGCGCTCGAAATCGACCCCCTCCTCAGCCTCGGTGACGATCGCCTGTTCGACCAGGGGAAGCACATTCCGGGCGTGGTCGCCCAACATCGAGGGGTCGATCGGCACCGATCTCCAAAACAAGACCCGCATGCCCTCGGACTCGATCGCCTGGGTGACCACCGATCGTGAGGCCGTTGCTTCGGTGGGTGAGAGAAAACACATGACGACACCGAGATGCTCCGGCGTCACTTCGAGGCCATGGACGCTCAATTCCCTGCTGATCAGACGCAGGGGAATCTGGGTGAGAAGACCGGCGCCGTCACCGGTCCCGTCTGCGGCGCGAGCCCCTCGATGATCCAGCCTCTCGAGGCACTCCACCGCGAGCCGGGTCATCCGGTAGGTGGGAACACGGTCGAGCGCGGCGATGAACCCGACGCCACAGGCGTCGTGGGAGTGCGTCAGATCGAAAAAAGAGGACGCCATGGAGGGCTCCCAGTGGTGAATGGGAAAGTGTAAACGGCAAACCCGCAGGCGCTAATTGTTCAACGCAAATCCGCCATACGCAAAACGCAAAACGGAAAAGCGCAACACGGAAAACGGAAAACGGAAATGCGCACTACGTAGTACGTAACACGTTCATGCGGTTCAGAGCCTCCTCTAGCGTTCGCTCGTCCTTGCAGAAAGCGAACCGCACCAGACCACTCCCGTCTTCCGGGCGGTGATAGAAGACACTTGGCGGGATCGCCACCACTCGAGCGGTCTCCGCCAGATGACGACAGAACGCCCGGTCGCCGGGAAACCCGAACCGAGCGTGCCCCGCCATCATGAAATAGGTCCCCTGGGGTGGGTAGACCTCGAAACCGACCTCGGTCAGACCGGCAGCAAGCAGATCTCGCTTGTAGCCATAGCTGGACCGCAGATCCTCAAAAAAGGAGTCGGGAGCCCGGAGTGCGGCAATTGCCCCATATTGCACCGGAGTCGGGGTGGTGAAAGTCATGAATTGATGGGCGGCCCGGAGCCCTGCAGTCAGATGTCGAGGGCCGATTCCCCATCCCACCTTCCAACCGGTGAGTGAGAAGGTCTTCCCGAGCGAAGAAAGGGTCAGGGTTCGGTCCCACATCCCGGGGAGCCCGGCCAGCCTCATATGGGCTCGCCCAAAAACCATCTCCTCGTAAACCTCGTCGGTGATCGCGATGGCGTCGTGCTGCTGGCACAGCGCAGCGATCGCGTTCAGCTCGTCGTTGTTGAAGACCCGACCGGTCGGGTTGTGCGGATTGTTGACCACGATCGCCCTCGTCTTCGACGAAAACGCAGACTCCAACTCCTGAAGGTCGATTCCGAAGTCCGGAGGCCGCAACGTGACGTATTTGGGCACAGCGCCGGTCAGTGCCACATGCACGGGATAGGCGTCGTAGAAGGGCTCGATCAGGATCACCTCGTCTCCGGGGTTGATCAGCCCGAGGAAGGCGGCCGCCAGAGCCTCGGTGCAACCGCAGGTGACGGTGATCTCGTTGGCCGGGTCGAGTTCCCGTGCCAGGAGAGGGCCGTATCGGCGAGCAATCGCCTCCCGCAACTCGGGAACTCCCGGGCTCGGCGGGTACTGGTCGTGGCCACCTTCGGTCATCACCATGGCGGCGGCTGCCTTCACGAAGTCGGCCCCATCCCAGTTGGGGAAGCCCTGGCCGAGATTGATCGCCCCATGCTCCTCAGCAAGGGCGGTCATCTCGCTGAATATGGTGACGCCGAAGGGGGCGAGCCGGTCAGAAACAGACATGGACTCAGGCTTTAGGCCTCAGCCCGATACTTCCCACACCCTCGCCGTCCACAGCATCCTGCTGCCACGCTCGGTCAGTTGGATGACTTTCTCCCGGAGCAGGCCCAGGACCGCCGGTTGCTCTGCGAGCGACGAGGGAAGCGGGATGCTGCGCTCGGAAAGCTGACGGATCGAGCCGAACAAGGATCTCGCCTTGTCCAGGATCGAGTTCTCGTCCTGGAGGGTGCCGGTGGGAAGGAGCAGCTTGCCGCCCCGGCGAAGGATTCTTTTCGCCTCGTCGAGCATTCTCATCGGCAGCTCGGCCCCGCTCGGCCCACCCGAGAGCCCTGAGGGAAACCATCCGGACACCGTGGCCAGGTCGTCAGGAATGCCCGAAACGTCACCGATGACGACATCGGCCTCAACGCCGTCAGGGATGGGCTCGAACATGTCACCCTCATAGAAGGTTGTTCGGTCGCTCACACCCTGGGCTTCGGCGTTTGCTGTCGCGATCTCTACCGTCTCGGCGGCAGCGTCAACCCCGTAGACCATCCTTGCGCCGAGTTTGGCGGCGACAATCGAGAGGACCCCCGACCCGCACCCGGCGTCGATCACAACCGAGCCCTCCTCGATCACCATCGAGTCGGCGAGAAGTGTCGAAATCGTCGAGGGGCGGAACGTGTCCGGCGCCACTTGCAGTTCAAACGGGCCGCAACGACCTTTCCAGACGATGGTTTCGGTGATCATGATTAGGAAACACTATCCGAAGTCACAGGCATCGGGGTCGGCCGAGGTCATCGCCCGGAAACAACATGGCCGGCGATGAAGTCCCGATACCACTGACCGCTTGCTTTGATCGTTCGTTCCATGGTCTCCAGATCGACCCAAACGATCCCGAACTTCTTGTCGTAACCCCGAGCCCACTCGAAATTGTCGAGGAGCGACCAGACGAAATACCCACGGACATCCACTCCGCGGGCCACGGCCTGGTGCATTGCGTCGATATGGCCCGCCAGATAGGCGATCCGGTCAGGGTCGTCGACCGTGCCCGCGGGTGACATCACATCCGGGTATGCGGCCCCGTTCTCACATATGTAGAGGGGAACGCCGGGGTGCTCCCGACCGATGCGCTCCAGCATCCAGAGCAGTCCGTCAGGCTCCACACCCCAACCCATCTCGGTCACGCGCCCGGGGGGGGTTGTGATCTGCGCCTCCCAGGAGCCCGGCCAGTTGCCCATGGCCGGGGCGCCGGGAGCATGTCGCACGTGGTTGATGTTGTAATAGTTGACGCCAAGGAAGTCGATGGGTTCCAGGGCTCGAGTCAGTTCGGAGGTGTCGATCAGATCGGTCACCCCGTATCGATCGAAGTAACCAAGAACCTCGTCTGGGTAACGGCCGTGGAATACCGCCTCGGTGAACAATGTGTTGCTCGTTGCATCCACCGACGCGGCAGCGAATGCGTCCTCGGCGGAGTCGGAAGCCGGCCACGCCGGGATCAGGTTGAGCACGATCCCCAACTGATCGTCATCGTGTGGGTTGGTGTTGCTCATGACACGAATCGCGGCATGATGGGCGAGCATCAGATGATGGGCCGCCACCAACGACTGGGCCGAATCGGTGATGCCGGGGGCGTGCTCGCCGGAGCTGTAGCCGAGAAATGCGGAGCACCAGGGCTCGTTGAGAGTGGCCCATACCTTGATGAGATCACCGAGCCCCTCTTTGGTGATCGCGGCATACTCGGCGAACCAATCGACGGACTCACGGTTCAGCCAGCCTCCGCGATCCTGTAACGCCTGTGGAAGATCCCAGTGATAGAGGGTGACGACCGGCGTGATTCCCGCCCCCACCAGCTCCTTGCACAACCGCCGGTAGAAGTCGAGACCCGCTTCGTTGACCCGCCCGGTGCCTTCGGGGAGGATCCTGGACCAGGCGATCGAGAATCGATAGGCCTTGACCCCGAGTTCGGCCATGAGGGCGACATCGTCGGCATATCGGTGATAGTGGTCGACAGCAACATCGCCGTTGTCGCCGTTGTGGGTACGACCAGGAGTGTGGCTGAAGGTATCCCAGATCGAGGGTGCGCGACCGTCTTCGGCGACGGCTCCCTCGATCTGATAGGAGGCGGTGGCCACCCCCCATAGGAAATCGGGCGGAAACTCCGATGCAGACGTCATCAACCAGCTGACCTCCCTCTGTCCTCGCTCATATCTATTTCTGGACGCCGGAGAGGTCGATGCCCTGGAGGAACACCTTCTGGGCGAGCAAGAAGACAACGACCGGGACTATCAAACTGATCATCGAGCCGGCCTGGATCAAGGTGGGTTGAGTGTCATAGATGGTGTTGAAGGCCCGCAATCCGACAGAGATCGGCACCAATTCAGGTCTTGTAGACAGATAGATCAATGGCTCGAGAAAGTCGTTCCAGGCGAAATAGAAATGAAACAGACTCACTGCCACCACCGCTGCCTTCATCTGTGGCAGCACTACAGACCACAGGGTGCGAAATGAACCGGCGCCGTCGATGGTCGCAGCCTCGTCGAGTTCCATGGGAATGGTGAGGAAATACTGCCGCAAGAGGAACACATTGAAAGCATTGGCAAAAAAGTGGGGCACTATCAGAGGGAGCATGGTGCCTACCCACCCGATCCGCACAAAAAAGGCATACTTGGGCACCAGCGTCACGAACGAGGGCAGAAGGATCGTGGCAATCAGAACTACCAGGATTGACCTGGCGAACGGGACCTTGAACCGAGCCAAACCATACGCAACCAGGATTGAGGAGATCACTGCACCGATCGTTCCAAGCCCGGCAATGATCAGCGTGTTGCGAAGCAAGGTGGGGAAGTTCATCAAGTCCCAGGCTCGCTCGTAATTCCCCCATTGGGGGTCCAATTCGTAAGCTGGTGGCAGCAGTCTCCAGTTCCCCTCCCACTCGATGGGTGGGGCACCAGGATCGCTGGGGTCGATGAATTGAGACACCTCACGACCGGGTTTGAGCATTGCCAGGCTTCGCTCACTGCCGTCGGGCATCGCAACTGTGAACATGTCGAGTTCCTTCCCTTCGAACTCGAAAGTCGCAGGTGATCTGGGAAGGATTGGCCCGCCAATGTTGGCGAGCTGAGCTTCCGACTTCACCGACGTGACCAACATGTATCCCAGTGGCAGCAGAAATACGAAAAGAAGCAAAGCAACGGTGGAGGTCGACAGCCAGCCCTTGGCCAGTGGTCTGCGCCCCGGGTTGCGTTTGGGTGGCGGCGGCGCTTCAGGCAACTCACTGCTCCTGGCAGGCTTCAGAGTGGCGGTCAAATCAGTCCCTCCGAGCCTCGTAGTAGACCCAATACTTGGCCGACCAAAACACGAGGCCGGTGACTATCAGGGCGACGATAAAGAGGGCCCAGGCCAGCGTGGCGGCATAGCTCATATCGAAATACTTGAATCCCTGTTTGAAGAAGTACAGGGCGTAGAAGTTGGTGGCCCCGTTGGGAGCACCAGTCCCATTGTTCAGGACGTATGGCACCAGGAAATAGTTAAAGATCCCAATGAGTGCGATGATCACGTTGTAGAAGATGATCGGGGAGATGATCGGCAGAGTGATGTGCCAGAAGGTGCGCACCTCAGTGGCACCGTCCATCCGCGCCGCGTCATAGAGGCTCGAGGGCACTGAGTTCATCGAGGCGATGAAGATGATCATGGCGTTGCCCACGCCCCACAACCCGACGAATGCCAGTGAGGGATAGACCCATGTCGGGTCGAGGAACCAGTCCGGGCCATCGATCCCCACCCAAGCCAGGATCCGGTTCACCCAGCCGATTCGGGCGTTCATGATCCCACCGAATATGAGGACCGCCGCCACGAAGGGGATGATCGATGGCATGAAGAACAGCGCTCGAAAACCCTCCCGACCCCTGAGATTGCGGTTGACGAGGAGGTATGCCAAAGACACCGGGAAGATGATTGCCAGCGGGAGGGCGATGAGCCCGAACCTGAAAGTCACCATCGCCGACCTCCTCACGTCAGGATCGGCTATGAGACGTTGCCAGTTGTCCAGACCCACGAACTGGGTGGGCTCGTCGGAGACGAGATTGAAGTCGGTGAACGAGAACCAGAGCGAAGCGAAGATCGGGATCGCGTACCAGAGGAAGAATCCCACGATCCATGGCATGACGAACCAGAGGCCGGCGCGCCCTCGCCGCTTGGCGAGCGAGACGGTCTTCTTGGTCTTCGGTGTCGATGGGGCGGCCGGCCCTCCGGCCGCCCCATCCTCGGTCAATACGGTCAAGATCGCTGTTTAGCTGTTGTCGGCAAAGATCGTGGACAGATCCGACTCCAACGTAGCGATCTCCGCGTCCAGATCGAGCGCGGGATCGGTGAGTATTGCTGTCAGCGTCACACCCATCCTGTCGACGTACTCCTGCCACCCCGGGACGAACGTCTCGTGGGCGGGCGACTCGGCGAACGCCGCGCTGTCCAACGCCACCTGCCAGTTGACACCCTGCGGATACCTCTCATCGAGGGTCGCGAGGAAGTCTTCCACCAATGCCGGATCGGCTGGTGCCGCACCGTAGGTGGTCAGAAGCGGGAGGGCCCCGTCGGTGACCAGATAGGTGAGGACCTCGAACGCTTCCTCTGGATGCTCGGTGGACGACAGGATCCGGAAGGTGTCGGCGTGCATATTCGCCGTCACCTTGCCGTTGTGCGACGGCATCACGGCGATGTCGTAGAAGTCGCCGGCAGCCCCGGTGTCATCGTTGCGGATACAGCAGGTGAACCACAGGTGGCTGATACCCATCGCAGCCTTGGTCGACTGGAAGGCGTTGCCGCCCATCGCGTCGATGTCTGCCTGAGCCGGCGCGAACCCGGAGGTCCAGATCGCGTCGTAGTACCAGGCCCACTCGTCCTGCCAGTCCTGTGGGATGTCGGCGGTGCCGTCAGCGGCAACCGGATAACCGGCTCCCCAGAACGACCCCTGCTGGAATAGACGGTCGGTCCACTGCCAGACGAAGCCGTACTGCACCCGGCTGGTTGGGTCGAACGAGGCGCTCGTCCCGTCGTTGCCGTTTGAGTCGACGGTCAGGATCTTGGCGATCTCGGCGACCTTGTCGAAGTCCCATGTGCCTTCGTATTCGGTCCCCGCGCCGTAGACAGCGGTGCCGTCGGCCCCGTACTCCTGTGGCGGATAGGGAAGACCGGCCTCATCGAACAGGTCCCGGCTGTAGTACATGAACGACGGGTAGGAAGCGAAGGGGAGCCCAGCAAGGGTCCCATCACTCTCCCGGAAGTTCTCGACGGTCGCCTCTGGCCACCTCGAGAGATCCAACCCGCTCGACTCGATCAACGGCGCCAGGTCCAGATACTGGCCGGCAAAGCCGTTGGCACCCTCACGACCCACCGGGCCGACGATGTCAGGGGCGTTGCCTGCAGACATCTCCGTTGCCAGGGCAGCAGGAGCGGCGTCGTGTTCGACGATCTCGATCTCCAGGATGATGTTGGGGTGCGTCGCATTGAACTCGACCACCGCAGCGTCCTGGGCCGCCTTCTGCTCGGGGTTGGCTCCGGTGCCCAGTCCGATGAACCATCGGATCGTCACCGGCTCGCCGGCCGGCTCCCCAACCGTGGTCGTTGCCCCCGCCACCGTTGTCGTGGAATCCCCACCAGGGGCCACCGTGGTGGTGGACCCGGTGTCACCACCGCATGCGGCAACAATGAGCAGAAGGACCACCACTAGGGCGATTCTCTTTGTTTTCTTCATTTCTATCCGTTCTCCTCCTTCGCCCCGGACATTGTCACCGACCGACTTCGACCGGTGCGGCCTGCCCCGGGGACGGGCAGGGCCTATCTCTCTTCGGGGCTACCCCGAGAGCCATCCAACCGTCGACTGTCTGATCACCAACTCGGTTGGAAGAAGCACCCGACGCGGTCCACCTTCGGGCCGCTCGAGGAGCCTGAGGAGGTTTCTTGCGGCCTCCTGGCCGATCCCCTCGATGTCCTGCCGCATCGTGGTCAAGGGTGGGTCGAGCTCGCTGGCGAAGGCGAGATCGTCGAATCCGGCCAGGGCGATGTCGTCCGGCACCCTGAGACCGGCATTACGGATCGCGTCCAGAGCGCCGGCGGCAGTGTTGTCACTGGCACAGAAGATGGCGTCTACGCCGTCCTCGATGAGTCGGGCCGCCGCTTTGTAGCCACCTTCTGCGGTGTAGTCGCCCTCCGCGATCAGGCCGCCGGGTGGAAGTCCGGCGCGGCGCAGGGACTGTCTGTAGCCGGCCTTACGGTCCCGGCCGGAGACGCTGTCCCGACGCCCCGTGATATGGCCAATCCGGGTTCGCCCCAGCCCGACCAGGTGATCAGTGATCGCCTCGGCAGAGGCCTCGCTGTCGATATCGACGTAGCTGGCATCACTGTCAGCACGACGGTGCCCGATGAGGACGGTGGGCACACCCGAGGACCGAAGACCATCGACCAGGGGATCGTCGACGGTGTCGGCAGTGACGATGATCCCGTCAAGCATCCCCATCGAAAGGATCTGGTCGAGAGTCTCTTCCTTGGTCCGGTTGCCGAGCCAGAGCATCATTCCCGCCGCATGCTCCGTCAACGAATCGCAGATGCCGGTAAGCAGCCCGGCGAAGTAGTTATCCGAGAAGGTCAGCTGGGCTGCGACATGCATGACGACGCCAACCACTCCGGACTTGCCGCTGGCGAGGTTTCGCGCTGCGAGGTTTGGCCGATAGTTGGTGGTCTCTAGGACGTCGAGCACCTTTTGCCGCGTCTCAGGCGACACCGAACCGCCATTGATCACCCGAGAGACGGTGGCCCGGGAAACACCACTCAGTTCGGCCAAGTCATCCAGCGTTCGTGCCATGCGAAGCGGCTCCTCCTGAGAGCGCTCTCAAACATACAGACAATTTCTCTGCCGTGTCAACCAAAAGCGGGGAATCATTTGGGAGCGACTTCGGAAAGCGCTCTCAGAAGGCCGCTTCGCGGCCGCAAAACGCAAAACGCAAAACGCCAATGGCAAGGAAGGCCTTCGGCCTGAATGCCGGGCGGCTACCAGCCCTGATAGAGCCTCTGGGCGTGGTGCCAGGGGTCCTGGTAGTACTCATCGACGGTCACGTCGAGCGTCACCTTTTTCACCGCGCTCTGGATCGCGGGCCTGGACTGGCTGAACCGACGGATCACATCGGCATGTGGCTTCAGACTTCCGTCCGGGCGGACGAGGCCGAAATGCCGCTCGTGTTTGGCGCCGCCAGGGTCACATGGGGGACGGTCCCATAGATCCTCGGCATAATCCGCGAAGCACCAGAGAAAAGCTCCGGTCGAACCGACTTCGACCAGTCGAGGCAACACCTCGCCGACATAGTCGGCGAAAGCTGCCTCCCCCGCCATGAACTGGGTGCGTGGTGATCCATAGGCGGTCCATTCCCAAACGACCGACTCCTCGGTGTCGGGGGAGGTACAACCACCCCACTCCTCCGCGAGACAGGGCTTCCCGCTCAGCGCGGTGACAAGTGCGCAGAGATAGGGCACGAAATCCGGGTCGAGATTGTCGCGAGCCCATTCGACATACATCGGGTAGCCATGCATCACAGCAACATCACTCTCGGCAAACACCTCGTCGACCCGCAAGCCGTTGTCGTTGAACAGGTTCGCCGCGTGAAGCCCGGTGGTGACCGGATGATCGGGATCAAGGTCGTGAATGAGCCCGGTCATCTCACGGACCCAGGCACGACCTTCAGCAGCAGTCCTGGGATGGGCGAACAAGTCGGGCTCGTTTCCGAGGTTCCACATCCAGATCGCGTCGTGGTTCCGGTAGGCCTCGACCACGGTAGTCAGCAGGAGACGCTCGGCCCCGAGCGCAGCCGGATCGTGGAACATGTTCCGGTAGGGACTGTCGACGACCTTTCCCCCGCTCACGACCTGCCTGACATAAGGCGAAGGGTGTGAGTCGGCTCCAGGATCGAGCAGCCATGCCGGCGACCAGTTGGGGCCGCTCATGTGGCCGGTGAAGAATGTGACGTCGAGGCCAAGACCTCTCTCGGCGGCGATGTCACACACCGTTCCGAAGTCACGGAGGCGCTCGGAAGAGACTGAATCGGGGGTCGGCTGCCAATCGTCCCAGAGAAGGAATAGGCGAACCACGTTCATCCCCACAGACGCAATGACATCGAACTCATCGGCGACCTCGGCGGAGTCGAAGTCATTCCACCAGTACATCGCTTTGCGTCGCGGCCAATAGTTGACCCCGAGCAGGAACTGATCGGTGTCGTGATTCTGTGTCATCTGCTATCTCGTCGCGTGATCGCCTCCACCGCAATTGAGACGGCATCATGCTCGCTCAGCAAACCGGTGTCGACTCTCACGTCGGCACAACTCGAGAACCACGGCCGCCTCGTGGCCAGCCGTTTCGCCTCGTCGTCGGTGATCTCACGTCGGTGGGCGGCCGACAACCGACGAGGTCGGAGCATCTCCTCTTCGGCATCGACCCAAACACAACGGACTTCCTGGAGGACGCGCCTGACCTCCTCTTGCTCGATCACGCTGGCGGCGGCGGCGATGACCGAGGTATCTGGGGAATGGAGCGCGTCCCAGAACATCTGGAGCTCCAAGCGATGCAATGTTTCGACCCCCTGGGAACCTGCAATGCTCGCGGCGTTGGCGCCTCGATGTTCACGGATCTGATCGTCGGAGTCGACAAACGCGAGCGCCAGCCGTTGCGCTATCCCCCGCCCCACCGTGGTCTTTCCTGCAGCCATGGGGCCGATGATGACGATGTGATCGGTTGGGCCCGTCATGTGGGCGACGATATATGCACGCCGACCTCAGACCTACCATCCCCGCCCCATGAGGCGAGAACCATGAGATCACCTTGGGGACGGTGGGTCTTCATGGCCACCTGCATCTTCGTGATGTCGGCTTGCACCAGTGAGGGCAAGTCGGCCCCATCTCAGCCGAACACGAGTCTGGTCACAACCACCTCGCTCCCTGTCGACCGGCTTGCGGTGTTGTCGACCAGCCCCTCAGTGGAAAGTGTCGGGAACTACGAGTTGCTCGATTTCGTGGTCGATCTGGAAGCCGACTACTCGAACCCGTTCGATCAAAGAGAGGTATCCCTCGACGCCACGTTCAATGCGCCCGACGGCACCGATATGAAAGTTCCCGGATTCTGGGACGGGAGAGAGCAATGGAAGATCAGGTTCACACCGTCACAGGTCGGCGAATGGAGTTACGGGGTGACCGTCTCCGATCACCGGGGCCTCAGTCAACCAAGCAACGGGAGCTTCGTCGTCACCGAGTCGGATCGCCGGGGTTGGCTCCAGATCGGGAACACGGTCATCCCCTCCTACAGCCCACGGTATCTCGCGTGGAGCGACGGCACGCCGTGGTATGGGCGAGGCCACGCCGACCTGAACATGACGATGGGTGGCCCCGCCCCGGACGGTCAGGGTTTGCGGCTGTTCAACGAGATGCCGGAGGCCGGAGAGAACTATGTGATGTGGTGGCCGAGCTGGGTCAACAACTTCGTCGCCCAGGACTACGACGACTACGCGCCTGCGCAAATGGAGATCATCGATTTCATCCTTCGAGAGGCGGAGGCAAACGATGTCACCGTGGTCTACACGATTTGGACCCATCAATACCTGCGAACCGACAACCACGCCTGGGGAGACGGGCGTTGGCAACACAACGGCTTTCGCGAGCTCACCGACATCGCCGGGTTCTTCACCGACGAGGAATCTTTGGCCTGGCAGGACAACTACTACCGCTACATCATCGCCCGATGGGGTTATTCCCCCGCCATCGCCATGTGGCAGACCATCACCGAAATCGACGGCACCGAGTCGTACGACCAGACCAACCCGTGGCACGAGAAGGTGAATGCCTATTTCCAAGAGCACGACCCGTATCGCCATCCGACCACGGCCACCATGTCGGGCTCCGTTGACTGGCCTGAGGGCCACGCTGTGATGGACTTGCCCCAGGTGCATCTATATGAGTTTCTCAACGACCCGATCGAGGCGGCCGCCCAACTCGCCCGGTGGACCGAGCTGATGTGGGACGGCGAGGAGAAGCCGAACTGGGTCGGCGAGTACGGGGAGCGCGGTCAGCAGTCCTATCCCGAAATGCTCCACCATTCGACCTGGGCCGCGCTCGGTGCCGGCGCGGCAATGACCCCGATCGAGTGGAACGACGGGAATGCGTACGGGCAATTCGACGACCGGATGGCATCTGACATGGCCCGATTCGCCACCTTCATCGAGGAGGTGCCGCTGGTGACCTACGACCCCGAATCAGTAACAGTGACCTCGAGTGATCCCGAGGTCAGAGGGTGGGCGGTTGCCGGAGAAGCGGGCGGCGTCCTCTGGGTTCAGGATTTCGCTCTCGAGGGCACGAGCATGGATGACATCCGGGCGGACCAAACAGTGCGCAGCGGTGTGTCAGTCACGCTGGACACCCTGGCCGGAGGGACCTGGACCGTCTCGCCCTATGACACCTGGGCCGGAGTCTGGCTGGAACCGCTAACTGTCGACTGCCCCGGTGATCAGCCGTGTGGGCTCACGCTGCCCGACTTCAGCCGTGACCTCGCCTTCAAATTGGAGCGGGGTTAACCGGTCAGGTCTCGCTGGATGCTGCCCAGAGGTTCAGGTGACCGTCGACCGCGTAGCTATCGATTTCGGCCAATTCCTCTGTGGTGAAATCGGGGTTGGCCAGGGCACCGATCAAGCCTTCGACCTGGGACCAGTTCCTGGCGCCGACCAGGGCGGAGGTAACCCTCGTGTCTCGCAGTACCCATGCCACAGCCATCTGGGCCAGGCCCTGACCTCGGCGCTGGGCGATCTCGTTCAACCCGCGCACCCGAGCCAGGTTCTCCTCGCTGAGCATGCTGCGGTCGAAGGAGTCGCCGGTGACGGCACGCGAGTTCGCCGGGACGCCGTCGAGGTACTTGTCACTGAGCAGACCCTGGGCCAGGGGTGAGAACACGATGCAGCCGATTTCCTCATCACCGAGAACATCGAGGAGGCCGCCCTCGACCCAGCGATTGAGCATCGAGTAGGAAGGTTGGTGGATGAGACAAGGGGTCCCCAGACTGCGCAGGATGGCGGCGGCTTCACGGGTCTGGGCCGGTCCGTAGGACGAGATCCCCACATAGAGCGCTTTTCCGGAACGAACGGCGTTGTCGAGGGCTCCCATCGTCTCCTCGAGGGGTGTCGACGGGTCGTAGCGGTGGGAGTAGAAGATGTCGACGTAGTCGATCCCCATCCGGCGCAGACTCTGGTCGAGACTGGCAGTCAGGTACTTGCGCGAACCCCACTCGCCGTAGGGACCGTCCCACATCCAATAACCAGCCTTGGTGGAGATGATCATCTCGTCGCGGTACCGAGCCAGGTCACTGGCCATGACGGTTCCGAAGTTGGTCTCGGCGGAGCCGGCCGGTGGCCCGTAGTTGTTGGCAAGGTCGAAATGGGTGATGCCGTGATCGAAAGCCTGGAGGAGCATCTCGCGGGCTTCGGCCGTCAAGTGCTCCCCACCGAAGTTGTGCCACAACCCCAGTGAGATTCTGGGAAGGTCGAGCCCACTCCGCCCACAGCGGGCATAGGTCATCCGGTCGTAACGAGAGTCATCCGCGGTATACATCCGTTAACCGTAAACCGTTCGCCGTGAACCGTTTAGCGTGAAACCGCAATACGCAAAACGCAAAACGCAAAACGTCAAGAAGACGGACTATGGCAGACGGGGCGACGTCAACGGTCACAGGCACATATGCCAGACTCGTCTGGCATGGGACACGTGGTGGTAGGAATCGACGGCTCGGAGCCGAGTTTCCGAGCCCTGGCCAAGGCGATCGAGGAGGCGGTGTTGCGTCGGGCGGATCTACATGTCCTCCACGCCGTAGATATGTCCCAGGCGTTGCTCCACCTCCCCGACGACGTCACTGTCGACACGCGTGATCTGGCTGACGAACAACGCTCCAGGGTCTGGGAGGCGGCTCAGCCGTTGCTGAAAGATGCGGGCGTGGAGGTGGTGCGTGTCGAACGCGATGGTCCACCGGGGAAGGCCATGGTCGACTATTGCGCGCAGATCGGAGCCGAGCTGGTGGTGGTTGGCAGCACTGGCCGGGGCTGGGTCAGCAACCTCCTTCTCGGTTCCACCGCCCACGACGTCGTGAACAGCGGCACCTGTGACCTGCTGTTGGTGAGGTGACGCCGCCCTAATTGGGAGCCGTAGGTCCGTATCTGACCCCTGTAGGTCCCAATTACGGGGCGCCCTAATCCATCATCTTCTTGATCGTCTCGTAGATCCGGTCCACCGAAGGGATCGCCAGATCCTCCAGGGTCTCCGCGGCGGGAAGAGGGATGTGGGGTGTAGTGATCCGCATCACCGGGCCGTCCAAATCCCAAAACGCCTCCTCGGCGACGATCGATGCCACTTCAGCCCCCCAGCCACACAACCGGGGGTTCTCTTCAACCGTGAACAACCGGCCCGTCTTCGCCACCGAGCCCAGGATGGCCCTGGTGTCGAGCGGAACCAAGGTGCGAAGGTCGATCACCTCGGCCGACACCCCTTCGGCCGCCAGTCGGGCGGCGGCCTCGACGGCCCTGGGCACCATGAAGGCCAGGGCGGCAATGGTGCAATCTGTGCCAGGACGCACGATCCGGGCCTCACCGAGTTTGGCCACGATCTCGGTATCGGGCACCTCTGCCTTGGTTGCCATCAACGACTTGTGTTCGAAGAAGACGACCGGGTCGGGATCACGCACCGAGGCCGCCATCAGCCCGACCACGTCCTCGGGGGTGGAGGGCGCCACCACCTTGAGCCCCGGGATCATCATGCACCAGTTCTCCACGCTCTGGCTGTGCTGGGCGCCGAACCGCACCCCGCCGCCGTTGGCGGTGCGGATGACGACCGGGATGGTGAACTGGCCACCGGTCATGTAGCGGGTCTTCGCGATCTCGTTTGCGACCATGTCGAAGCACACCGCGAGGAAGTCGGAGAACATGATCTCGGCGATCACCGGCACCCCGGTCATGGCCGCCCCCATGGCGGCACCGAGAATCGCCTGCTCCGAGATCGGGGTGTCACGAATTCGAGTCGGGCCGAACTCGTCCAGCAGGCCAACGGTGGTCTTGAAGACCCCCCCGGCCCCGGCGATGTCCTCACCCAGCATGACCAGGCTCGGATCCCGGCGCATCTCCTGGGCAATGCCCCTGGCCACGGCTTCGCGGTAGCTCAGTTCCGCCATGACGATCCCCCATCGGCCCAGACGTCGGTCATCAGGACATGCTCCGGGGGCCGCTCCCCGGCCTTGGCATAGGCGGTCGCCTCCTCGACCCGATCCGCCACCAGGTGGACGATGTCGGAGAGCCGCGATTCGGGAACACCCAAACGCAGCATTCTCTGGTGGTAGGTGGGTAGCGGGTCGTGGGCCAGCCAGGCCTCGACCTCATCGGCGGGGCGATACTTGCCGGGGTCGGCGCGACTGTGACCGCCGTGCCGATAGGTGACCGCCTCGATGAGTGAAGGGCCCTCACCACTCCTGGCCTTCGCCAGCGCCGACCGCGCCGCGACATGAACCTCGTCGGCGTCATTGCCATCGATGACGACCTGCTCCAGGTCGTATGCGGGCGCCCGCCCCGCCGCCGGATGGGCGGTGGCCGTCACCAGATCGATAGGTGTGTACTCCATATAGAGGTTGTTCTCACAGACGAAGACCACCGGGAGCTTCCACACCGCGGCAAGGTTTAGCGCTTCATGGAACGCTCCGATATTCGTGGTCCCGTCACCGAAAAAGGCCACCGCGACCTGATCGGTCCCTCGAAGCTGCGCCGACCACGCTGCGCCATTGGCGACACAGAGATGAGCGCCGATGATGGCGTAGCTGCCCATCATCCCGTGCTCGACCGAGGTGAGATGCATCGACCCACCCTTGCCACCCAGGATCCCGGTATCACGTCCCAGAAGCTCGGCCATCACCGGGCCCAATGGGGCTCCCCTAGCGATGGTGTGTGCATGACCCCGGTAGGTGGCGAACGTGTAGTCGTCCGGGCGCATCGCCCTGCCCACGCCGGTGGCGATGGCCTCCATCCCCAAGGAGAGATGACTGGTCCCCTTCACCAGGTTCTGCATGAACAGGTCGTAGACCCGGTCCTCGAACAGGCGGAGGACCTGCTGCATCTCGAACATCTCGACCCTCGTCTCGAGGTCGATGTCCAGCCTGTCGTTCTCCGGGTTGACCGGCGGGGGGAGTCGTGGTGGCCGTTGTGCGTAGTCGTAAAGACCGGCGTCGACCTCAGTACTCATTCGCCACCATCAACTCTTCGCAGGGGAAGAGCGTGGTGATCTGCGGCCCGTCGGCTGTGACCACCATCATCTCCTCGATCCGGGCCGCCGAGCGCCCGTCGGAGGCCGGAGCGTAGGTCTCGAGGGCGAAATACATCCCCTCCCTGATCTCGATCGGGTCGTCGAGCGAGTTGAGTCGACTGATGATCGGTCGCTCATGGAGCCCGACGCCCACCCCGTGGCCGAACTGGAGGCCAAAGGCATCCATCTCGTCGGTAAAGCCGAAGTCCTCGGCGCGGGGCCAGACCTTGGCAATCATGTCGGTCGTGTTCCCGGGCCGGACCAGCTCGATGGCTGCGTCCATCCACTCCCGCGACTGCTTGAACGCATCCCGCTGGGCCGTCGTCGCCCGACCGACTACGAAAGTTCTGTAATAACAGGTCCGATACCCGTTGTAGGCATGGATGATGTCGAAGTAGGCCTGATCCCCGGGCCGGATCAGTCGGTCGCTGAAGACATGCGGGTGCGGGCTGCACCTCTCACCGGCGATCGAATTGACGGCTTCGACGAACTCTGAGCCCATCTGGAACAAGCGGGCATTGGCCAGGGCCACGATGTCGGATTCTCGGATTCCCGGCTTCAAAGCCTCGTAGATCTCGTGATACACCCCGTCGACCATCGCACTCGCCTGGGTGAGAAGAACGATCTCGTCCGGGCTCTTGATCTCTCTGGCGAGCATCATCGCTTGCTGGCCATCGGTGACCTGGAGCCCTTCCTTCTGTAGGGCGAGAAAGACCGCGGTCTCGGCCATGTCGACTCCCAATGGATCTCCGAACAACCCCTCGTCCCTGAGCACGGCCGCGATCTCGGCGGCGGCCCGGGTGTGCAACCCAGAGCTAGGCCCGATGGCTCCCTGGAGACCGGTGTTCCCACCGATCGAGTTCTCGGCGTCATAAAGGCTCGGAAGCTGGCGACGATGCGCCTTGGCAGCGGAACCAAAGTCCCAGATCCGGGGCCGGCCCTTGCGGGTCACGAGAGCGAACCGCTCGCCCTTGTTGAAGGCCCAGTAACCGATCTGGGTCGCGGTCGCATATCGGATGTTCGAAGTCTCGAAAAGGAGGACGGCGCCCAGGTCGTTGGCCTCGAGTTGCTGGCGCACCCGATCCAAGCGATAGGAGCGAAGCCGCGGGAAGTCGACCCGATCCTCCCAATCGACGCCCATGATCCCAGGGGCCGGGGTGGTGGCTACCGGAAACTCGGTCATGGCTGTCTCCTTCTCATCGCGTCACGATCTTCACGTTCAGTCTCCCGTATTGCCATCGCCACGCAGAAACACCGCGATGGCGCTCAGATCCCTGTCCCCAAGGCCGGCGGCGATGGCCTGTCTCACGATTTGCATCCCGACCTCAGCTTGGTCCATCGGCACTCCAACTCGGTCACCGAGCCCGATTATCAGTTCGAGGTCCTTCGCCACCAGTTGGAGACTGAAGGCGACGACCGCGCTCTCCGGGTGCTCATAGGCCTCTCGCTTGTACTGGACAAATGGAGCCCCCCCGGCGCCTGACGCAAACACCTCATAAGCGACCGAGCGCTCCACACCTGCTGCTTCCGCGAGAACCAGGGCCTCGGACAATGCGACGTTGAGCCCGTGGACCAGGGCGTTGACAGCCAATTTGGTCGCTGCCCCCGCCCCCCGTTTCCCGACCTCGACTACTCGGGTCGAAAGTGCCTCGAGCACCGGGCGTGCGATTTCAAGAGCATCCCGCTCACCACCCACCATGATGGTCAAGGCACCTTGTTCGACAGTGGCGACACTCCCCGACACTGGGGCGTCCAAAAATGCTGCCCCGGTGGCGTCCACCGCGAATCCAATTTCGACCACAACCTCGGGATCGATGGTGCTCATCTCCATCACCACCACACCCGGCCGGAGACCTTCGACCACCCCATGCTCACCGAGATAGACGGATCGCACCGCATCGTCGTCGGCAAGACTGGTGAGGGCAATATCCGCCATCCCCACAGCCTCGGCAGGGGATTTAGCGACCACCGCCGACAAGGGGCCTGCCACACGAGATGCCTTCTCCTGGTCCCGATTCCAGACAATCAGGTCGAAGCCGGCGCGATGGAGGGTGCCGGCCATGGCTCCGCCCATCCGACCACAACCAAGAACCGCGACCTTCGGGAGGCTCTCCATCAATGAACAGTCACACTACACACCTACATTTGGCCTTCACGTGGCGAGATGGGGCCCAAGCAACCCGGCGATGTGGCCTCCGATCGCCAGACTGGCGGTCGCCCCCGGCGACGGGGCATTGAGGACATGCAGGGTTGCGCCCGCCTCCTCGATGACGAAGTCGTCGACCAGCCGCCCGTCGGGTGTCAATGCTTGGGCTCTGACACCAGCACCTCCGGGACGGAGATTCCCGGCGCGCACGGCAGGGACCAGACGGCGAGCCGATCTTGCATAGAGGCGTCGGGATCGGGATCGAAGCACCTCCGCGGAGCCGGTCCACCAGTGTCGGCTAGCCAGCCTCCAGAAGGCACCGGTAGTGACGGTCTCCCTCACGTCCGCCCAATCGACCGGAGCTTTCCGATAGTGCTCCCGCCCCAGAGCGAGCACCGCGTTGGGCCCGACTTCGACGCTGCCATCGATCCGGCGGCTGAAGTGCACGCCCAAGAAGGGGAACCGCGGGTCAGGCACCGGGTAGATGAGGCTCTTGACCAGATATGAATGCTCTGGATCCAGGGTGTAGTACTCCCCGCGAAAGGGCACGATCCGTATAGCGGTCCTCAGTCCGGCGAGCGCTGCCACCCGATCGGATTGCAGCCCTGCGCAGTTGACCAGGGCCCTCGCCTGCAACTCCTCCCCATCGGTGAGCACACCCACCCCGCCGGCATCGTGCCGTATCGCCTCGACCTCCCTCCCCAGCAGGACGGCGACACCCTTCGCCTCCAGATGCCGGGCCAGGGCCAAGGCGACCCCGCCGAAGTCGACGACCCCGGCAGTGGGAACATGAAGGGCTTCCAAGCCCGTTGCCGCAGGCTCGAGCTCGGCGATGCCCTCACGGCCAACTCGGACCATGGCGGCCAGGCCGTTCTCCCGTCCTCGCCGCTCCAGCTCATCCAGCCTCGGAATCTGGTCCGGCCTGCTTGCGATCACCAGCTTCCCGGTGCGCCGGAAGGGAACCGACTCCACAGTGCAAAACTCCTCGAGGAGGCGCCCACCCTCGACACATAACCTCGCCTTGAAAGAGCCGGGCCTGTAATAGAGACCCGAGTGGACGACGCCGCTGTTGTGGCTGCTCTGATGGGCGGCGACGTGTTGCTCCTTGTCCACGATGGCGACCGTGGCACCGGGGAACTTATCGGCGACCGCGCGGGCGACGCCAAGACCTATCAGCCCGGCGCCGATGATGCAGAGGTCGTACCTCATCGGGCCAGCCGAGGTCAGATCTTCGGGAGCTTGAAGCCCGACTTCTCGACCACGTAGTCACGCGATTCGAGGACCATGCGGCGAACCGCCGGCCAGTCGACGTGCAGCAGCTCCCCGCGACGCTTCATCATCCTTCCGCCGATCATGACCGTGTCGACGTTGGAAGTGTCCATCCCGGCGACGACAGCGGTGGCCGGG
>JBBDWM010000018.1:0-27331 GCA_040902845.1 Acidimicrobiia bacterium | reverse complement strand
GCGACCCTCCCCCCTGGCGGCCTGCTCGAGATCATCCGCAACCTCCCTCGACTCAAGGCTCCCTCGCCGCCGTCCCGGACCGGACCGCCCTAGCCGAGTAACGCCCGGGCCAAGTAGAAACAGGCCGCACCGAGTCCCAGCACTCCCCACAGCGAGCGGCGAAACACAATGCCACCCACCACAGCGCCGAGCGCTCCGGCGAGATTGGCAGTGAGCTCCGCACTTCCCCATGGCGCCACCAAACCGGAGGTGGCGATGGCAATGAAGAGGGCGAGGGGGAAGACTTCGAGGAACCTGCCCGCCCGTCCCCCGGGCGCCGAACGCGGCTTCACCAGGAACGCCACCCGGGTGGCAAATGTGATGGCAGCCACACCCAGAACCAGGGCCAGATCACTCATCGATGGCCATCCCGACCAGGGAGGCGGCCACAGCCGCGGTCGACACCCGCCAGGCAAGAGGAAGCGTGGCCGTGGCAATCAGGGTCGCTACTACCGAAGCGCCGGCCACCGCCCAGTCCCGCCTCATCTTCACCATTGGGGCCGCCAGACCGAGGAAGAGGAGCCCGAATAGGACCCCGATCCCGGCAGCTTCGGGATCGATCGAAGCGCCGAACCAGACGCCAACTGCGGTGCCGATGATCCACCCGGTGTACAACATCAGGTCGGCCGCGGTTTTGTAGGCGACCACGTCCTCAACGCCTGCGTCGTAGGCCCTGATCGTGAGACCGAAGGTCTCGTCCACCAGGATGAAGGCGAGACGGAGCCGGGTCAGCAGAGGCTCGGACTCGATGATGTCGGCGAGCCTCGCCGACATCGGAAGGTGCCGGAGCCCGAGCCCGGTGGCCGCCAGGAGAATCGGAACCGGGCCGGCAGCAAGAAGCCCAACCATGGCGAACTGAGCTGCTCCCGAGACGATGATCACCGACGAGAACAAGATCAGCCATGGCGACAGTCCGACGTCGACGGCGAGAACCCCGTAGGCAACTCCGAAAGCGCCAACTGCGAAAAGGATCAGAACCGAATCCCGGGCACCTTTACGGAATGAAGGGTTGCCAAACATCGCCAGACGATAACGGGCGACTCGATTGACTCCCTAAGCCGGGCTAGGCGAAACGCCTCAACTCGCCCAACCGGTGACGAATCTCTCTTTCCAAGCGCTCTGTTGTAGGTGCGTCATAACCGATGTCTTCCAGGTACTGGAGTTTGGGCTCCGACCGCTCCAAGAGCTCGCCGAGCCTGCGCCTGACCAGTTTGAAGGAAGCCCGAAGCGTTCTCCAAATGAGATGACATAGCTCCCACGAATCCTGTCATCCCGTCCGTCGATCTTCATAGCCATTCGTGTGTCGAGCGGATGGGGAATCGTGGAGTGCAAGTCATAGGCCGGGGTTGGCGCCACCAGCTGCTCCGCGTCTGTCCACCGCAACGACAGATTCTTCGCATGCAGGTCTCCGTTCCCGGTCAGATCAAAATGTTGGCTCTAACACACAACTAGGGGAAGGAGAGGGTCTTCGAAGGGTGCGACAGCCAATATGTTGGTTAGAGATGACATTTGTGTAAAGAAGAATCGTCAATCGTAGATCCCGGCCAGAAACGCCCTTCCCTCGGACACCACACAGAGCAAGGCTCCGACCGAGGTGACCAGCTGGTAACGGTCGGCATCCTTCTCCCCCAGCCACCAACGGGCACTGAGACGCCACGGGCCACTCCAGGTGAGCACCGGCTCCCAACGGGTGCCGAGACGCACCCGGGAGGGCATCCCTCCATCCCATTCCACCTCGAGAGGCTGGAGCCGGGGCGGGACCAACGCCGGGCTGGGCCCGGGGGTTGTCCCCGGCCAGGGAGCTTCCGGGTCCCGGACGGAGGCGGTCGGTGGCTCCCCCCAACGGGACCAGGCGACTCTCTCCTGGGGCATTCTCCCGCCCTGAGCCCTCCCCGAGAGCACCGAGTCAGGGCCGAGCAGCACCTGGGCCCTGGTCAGGGCCCGTTCGGCTTCGATCCTCGAGGTCTCGTCCTGAAGCAGACCGAGTTGACGCCCCTGATCGGAGAGATCAGCAGGAGCTATCCGCAATCTCACGATCCCCCCCGGCACCCCACCCGCTTCGACCCAGGCCCGGAGTTGCCACCACACCCGATCGGAGAGGGCCTTCTCGGTGAAGGGGTCTGCCGATCGCCATATCCGTTCCCGAGCCTGGCCGGTCGCAGATTCGGCAAGGATGGAAACTCGGTGTGGCGCCACCCCGGTCACCCTAAGCCCGCGGAGCAAACGCTCTGCCAGGGCGCGGGAGGCAAAGGCGACCGCATCGAGGGTCTCCAGAGGGTCCTCAAAGATGGCATCGACTGCGAGGTCGGGCGAGATCGCCCGAGGATCGACCAACCGGTCCTCCCCACTGGCCAGCCGATGGGCAAGAGCTCCCTCATTGCCGAAACGCGTTGCCAGAGCATCCCGGGGCAATCGGGCCAGCTCACCCAGGGTGCCGATCCCCAGCCAGCGGAAAGTGTCGATCAACTCCTCTCCGTTGATGCTCTCCCGGAGCGTGGCCAGATCGAGACGGGAGAGAAACCCGATGGTGTCCTCGACCACTTGGGGGCGACCCACCGCAGCCGTTGCAGAAGCCCAACGGGCGGCGAACGGCCCATCGGCCACCCCGACCAGGGCCTGACCACCACGGAGATGACCGACGAGATTGTCCACTTCCTTGACCACCCGCTCGGCGAGGGCCACCTCCCCGCCATAGAAGCGAACCGCACCAGAAACGGGGACATAGACCAGACCGGGCGACACCACCTCGACTCGCGGGATCAGGTCTTCGATGACCTCCATCACCAGCTCGAAACGGCGGGCTTCCTCCCCCGGGTCACGTATCAGCACAGTGGCGAACGGGGCCATCGCCTCCGCTTCCCGGCGTGGCATGCCCAGGGTCACCCCTGCGGCGAGAACCTCACTTGTGGCACCGACGACCCTGTCGTCGACGATCAGCACCGGGTCACCCGATGGAACGTCGGGCCTCCCCAACGACCACATCGGAAACCACACGCACAACGTCCGAACCTTCATCCTCCACCTCGAATCGCCGGGTCACCCCGGCCGACCCTTTTCCTGACGCCTCCAACACCAGACGTCGTCTTTTCAACCTCCCGTGACCCCGATCCGCCCCCTCCCAGGTGACCCCTATTGCTCGGAGCCGGAGATGGGCAACACCACTGGGGAGACCCTCACCCATAGGCCGCATCGCCACCGCCACCCCTCTCGCCCTGGCCAATGCGGCCAGACGACGCAGATCCTGATCCCTGACTTGTGCCGGGACCTCGGCATAGAGGGCATGCACCCCTTCGAGGAGAGCGGCTGCCACTTTTGGCCAGATCCGCGGCTCTTCACAACGCACGATGACCAGATGCTCGGGGACCACCCCGGTCTCCCAGGCAGCCTCGGGTGAGATCCAGCTCCTGGTGTCGAGGACCACCACCGGGGCCACCTGGGAAGGCTCGGCGAGAAGTCTCAGACCGAGACGGGTGAGCCCGGTCCCGGAGACTCCGACCATCTCCGTGATCCGGCCCGGTTGGAGACGGAGCGAGCCCTCCATGTCGAAGAAACGGGAAGGTTTCTCCAGGACGAGATGCTCGATGCCCAAACTGACTCCGCTATCGGGCGCCCAATAATATCGAACATACGTTCGATTCGCAAGGGGCGGACAAGCTTTCCGCGGAGCGGTAGCCCCGGCCGACCGGCGTCTGTTTGCCCGAGGCTGTGAATGAGGACAAGGAATCAACCTGTAGGGCTGTTGAGGGTTGGCCTCGGGCAAAGTCGGCCGGCAATCAAACTACCCCTCTTCCAACTCCTCCAGGGTTTGCGGCCAGTCGTCCTTCAGCAACCGGGACAGCGAGCGGTCGGCCAGCAGCTTGCCGCCGGTTTGGCAGGTCGCGCAGTAGTTGGTCTCGTTGCTGGCGTACACGATTCTCTGCACCGGTGAGCCACAGCGGGGACACGGTTCGCGGAACTTCCCGTGTACCGCCATGTCCTCCCGAAACGCCGTGACCTTGGTCGGCCAGTCCTCCCCCACCTCGGCCCGCAGCCGCTCGGTCCACAACTCGAGTGAGCTGACCACGGCCCCGTGCAGCCCGGTGACCTCCTCATCGGTGAGTTGTGAGGTCCGCTTCACCGGGGAGAGCCGGGCCTCCCAGAGGATCTCGTCCGAATAGGCGTTGCCGATCCCGGAGAAGATCCTGGGATCGGTCAGGGCCCGCTTCAACGTTCGATTCTCGGATCGAAGCGCCTCACCGAAGGCGGCAGCATCGACCTCGAGCGGCTCCACGCCCCCACGATCGAGGGCGTCGATACCGTCCATCCCCCGGCTCATCCAGATCCCCGCCCGCCTCCGTGTCCCCTGCTCGGTGAGAACCAACGTTCCCGGCTCGAAGTCGAGCGCCGCGAGACCGACCTTCTTCGGGATCGGCTTGCCTGGTGTCTCCCAGCGAAGCCGCCCGGCGACCATGAGATGGATCACCAGGAACAGATCGTCCTCGAACTCGAACACGATCCGCTTCCCCACCCGACGAAGGGCCGTGACCCGGGAACCCACCGCCGCGTCATAGGGAGGATCGAAGGTGCGGAGTACAGAAGGCGAGGCGATCCTCACGTTGTCCAGGCTCTCCCCCAGGACCCGGCGTTCCAGGGCCTCGATGTAGACGACGATATCTGGCAGTTCGGGCACCGTGCCGACGCTACCGGTCGTCTACCCCTCGCCGCCCAGGGTCCCACTGAACAGGACCGACACCCCGACCACGATCCCACCGGCGACAAAGCCGTATGCCATCAAATCGTTGGCGTCGGGCTGAACCTCCTGGACCGCAAGAGCAAAAACGATGGTCAGACCGGCAAGTGCGAGGACTGCCAGAATCTGGGCCCATCTGACGCCACGACCGAGAATGTAGGCCACGGCGACCATGACCAGACCGCCGATCGAGAAGGCAAGCCAGTACCGGCCGAGCAGGCCCGACTCTGATCCCGCCGGATTCGGAGCCGCCCGAAGGAGTGCACCTCCGGCAAGAATAAGGACACCCCCCAGGGCGAAGGTGATTGCCGCGAGGTTGGACTTCGGTGCCTCCAGTTCGGGATCGGGCGCCGTTTCCTCGACGTTGTGAGAGGCCGCGATCTTGCGGGCGAGGCGTGGCGAGGAGGTGAGCAGCCCCAGTTCCTCAGCGAGGGCAACATCGTTGTCGGTTTTCAGGATCAGTTCCTCACCCTCGGCGCGGATAGAGAATCCTTCGTCAAGGGCGTGAATCCCCATGCCCTCCACCGACCATTCCCCGATCATCTCATTACCGGAAAGGAGTCGCAGGCCTTCGGAGTCGGCAAACACCTGCACCGCGATCGTTTGGCTGGTGTCGCCCCTCATGTGGACGATCCCTTGTGCCTCCATTGCCATAACCGGGCCCTCCCTGATCCGGACAGCGCTTCGATTCTACGACCTTGAGGTCGCTGATTGGGGTATAACGACCGGCGCTCGCTCTACCGTTCCTGCCGTGCGCCCAACCCAGGTTTCGCCGCGGAAAGCAATCGTGACGTGAAAGGGGACGGGATTTCTCCCGTCCCCTTTCCATTGAACAATCCGAGATCAGCTGCTTTGCAGATCCTCGAACACTTCGTCGAAGGGCTGAGCGACACGTCGCTTCTCGTTGCCGGCCGGTGCCGGCACTGTTGGGGCTGCCGCCGGCGCCGGAGCCCGCTCAGGAGCCGGACGGTCGTCCCGGTTCCGGTCGCGACCATCTCGGCCACCTCGACCCCGGTCACGGTCGCCAGAGCCTCCCCGACCCCGATCGCGATCGCCGGAGCCACGACCCCGGTCGCCACCACCGGAGCTGGGTGGTTCGGAGTCGGGCAATGTGGCGCCTTCGAGCGCATCGACCAACTCGAGACTGACCTTGCCCCGATCGATCTCACGCACCCGGACCTTGAGCTCCTGACCGTCGGTCAGGTAGTCCTCGACCCTTTCGACACGCGTCGAGCCGTCGAGACGTGAGATGTGGAGCAGACCGTCACGCCCTGGAAGGATGTTGACGAATGCGCCGAACTTGGTGATGTTGACCACCTTGCCCGTGTACTCAGTACCCAGCTCGACCTCAGGCGGGAAGGCGATCTGCATCACCCTCTCCTTGGCGGCCGCGAGAGCGGCGCTGTCGGAGGAGGCGATCCTGACGATGCCCTTGCCGTCGGCCTCTTCGATCTCGATGGCAGCTCCGGTGACTTCCTCGAGCTCGCGGATGACGGCGCCCTTGGGACCGATGACCTCACCGATCTTGTCCTTCGGGATCTCGATCGACTCGATGCGCGGAGCGAACTCGTTCATCTCGGCGCGTGGCTCGGCGATGGCCTCTGCCATCTTGTCGAGGATGGTGAGACGGGCAACCTTGGCCTGACCGAGAGCTTCGGCCAACACCTCGGAGGGAAGGCCCTCGAGCTTGGTGTCGAGCTGAAGCGCGGTGATGACGTCTCTGGTGCCGGCGACCTTGAAGTCCATGTCACCAAGCGCGTCCTCGGCCCCGAGGATGTCGGTGAGGGTCACGTACTTGCCATCCCTATGGATGAGGCCCATGGCGATGCCGCCGACCGGCGCCGCAATCGGCACCCCGGCGTCCATCAGCGACAGCGACGATGCACACACCGACGCCATCGAGGTCGAGCCGTTCGAGGACAGAACCTCGGACACCAGCCTCAGTGCGTAGGGGAACTCGTCCTTGGTCGGGATGACCGGGAGAAGAGCCTTCTCGGCCAATGCCCCGTGACCGATCTCGCGTCGCTTCGGGCCACGCATGAACCCGGCTTCACCGGTGGAGAACGGTGGGAAGTTGTAGTGGTGCATGTAGCGCTTGGAATCCTCGTTGGCCAGCGTGTCGAGCATCTGCTCCATCTTGAGCATGCCGAGCGTGGTCAGGTTGAGGACCTGGGTCTCGCCTCGCTGGAAGAGACCGGAGCCATGAGTCCTGCGGACCACTCCGACCTCGGCAGTGATCTCCCGGATATCGGTGGGACCGCGCCCGTCGAGACGGATGCCGTCGTCGACGACTCGCTTCCTCATCAGGTCCTTGACCACCGCCTTGAAGGCACGCTTCGCCTGGTCACGACCTTCGGCGTCGTCCTCGTCGAGGGCCAACTCGGTCATCGTCGCCTCAAAGGCAGCATCCTGAGCGGCGTTGCGCTCCTGCTTCTCGGCGATGGTGACAACTGACTGGAGCTTGGGCTCGGCAATGGCCTGCACCTGGTCGTGGATTTCGGGTGTGTAGTCGACGGCAACCGGCCATTCGACTTCCTTCTTCGTGACCTGGGCCACGAGCTGGTTCTGGAGATCGATCGACTCGCCGATGTAGGTCTTCGCCTCTTCCAGACCGCGGGCCACCGTGGCCTCGTCCGAAGGAGCATCACCGGCTGCGATCAAACGCAGGCCGTTTGGTGTGGAGCCGGCTTCGACCATGATGATGTCGATCCCGCCGGCTTCGTTGCGTGTCCCTGCGACCACCAACTCGAAGACCGACTCTTCGAGGTCTGCGCTGGTCGGGAACGGGATCCATTCGCCCTTCTTCAGACCGACCCGCACCGCGGCGATCGGTCCTCGGAACGGGATCGAGCTCACGCTGAGTGCGGCCGAGGCGCCATTGAGAGCCACCACGTCGTAGGGGTTCTCGCCGTCCACCGCGAGGCTGGTCACGACGACATGGGTCTCGCACCGGTAGCCATCGGCGAACGAGGGACGGAGGGGACGGTCGATGAGACGACAGGTCAGGGTGGCCTGCTCGCTGGGACGCCCCTCACGACGGAAGAACGAGCCGGGGATCTTGCCCACGGCGTACATCCGCTCCTCGAAGTCCACGGTGAGTGGGAAGAAGTCGACGCCTTCACGTAGCGACTTGTTTGCGGTGGCGGTAACCAACATTTCGGTACCGCCGAGTCGGGCGACCACGGCTCCGTCCGCCTGTCCGGCCAATTTGCCGGTGCTCAGGACGAACTCTTTGCCGCCAATGGTCCCCGTAACGGAGATTTCGGGCACTAAGTGCTCCTTGTGTATGGAGCCACGCCCGTTGGCAGTAGTCATGTCTCAGATTTCCGAGACATCGCCACTGACAACCGACAAGGCTCAGTGTCTGTTCTGGTCCGGGCCCTTTTGGGCGGGACCTGTTGTTGCGGGCCCTCGGGCCCATAGTCGTGAGCTGCGCGAAGCGCGCTCACGAATCCTCTGTTAGCGACGCAGCCCCAGCTTGGCGATGAGGCTTCGGTAACGCTCGACGTCCTCCCTGCGGAGATAGTCGAGAAGTCGGCGACGCTTGCCAACCATCATCAGCAGGCCACGCCGGCTGTGGTGGTCGTGCTTGTGCTCACGAAGATGCTCTGTGAGCTCATTGATCCGCTCGCTGAGAAGCGCCACCTGGACCTCCGGTGATCCGGTGTCACTTTGGTGGGTGCCGTATTCGGCGACGATCTCGGTTGTTGTCTTCATTGCGCGTAAAACCTGAATAGTTCCGGGGGAGCGATCACAACTTTAGCAGGTAGCCGTATCCAAGCCGCAAGCCGGCCTCCGTTCGGCGCCCCCCGCCACGGTCAGCGCACCTGACCCGAGCCGTAGAGCACATAGCGCTCACTGGTGAGCGACTCGAGACCCATCGGGCCCCTTACGTGCAGCTTCTGGGTGGAGTTGCCGATCTCGGCGCCGAACCCGAACTCCTCGCCGTCGGTGAACCTGGTCGAGACATTGACCGCAACCACGGCGGTGTCGATGCCGTTCACAAACCGGTCGGCGGTTGCCCTGTCCTCGGTGACGATCGCCTCGGTGTGGCCTGTCCCGAACTTCCGGATGTGCTCGATGGCCGCATCGACGTCGGACACCACCCGGACCGCCATGACCAGGTCCAGGAACTCGGTTGCCCAGTCGGACTCGGCCGCCTCCACCATCTCGGGAACCACCTCACGCGAACGCTGGTCCCCCCTCAACTCGACACCCTCGGCCATCAGCGCCTTGGCGACGTCGGTCAGAAACCGGTCGACAACCGCCTCGTGCACGAGGAGGGTCTCGGCCGCATTGCACACCCCCGGCCGCTGCACCTTGGCATTGACCACGATCGATCGGGCCATGTCGAGGTCCGCCGCCGCGTCAACGTAGACATGACAGTTGCCTGCTCCATCGATCACCGTTGGCACCGTGGCGTCGGCTCGTACCGCGTCGATCAACCCCGGACCACCCCGGGGAACCAGCAGGTCGACCCACTCGGTGGCCTGCATCAATGCCTTGGCCCCGTCACGGGAGGTGTCCTCCAACAGTTGCACCCCATCCGCGGGGAGACCGGCCTGTGATAGGGCGGCGCTCAGAGCGGTGCTGATCGCCTTGTTCGACTGGAGCGCATACGACGAGCCGCGGAGGATCACCGCATTGCCCGATTTGATGCAGAGGCCCGCTGCGTCCGCGGTCACATTGGGGCGGGCCTCGTAGATGACTGCGACCACCCCGAGCGGGACCCGCACCCGATGGAGACGGATCCCGTTGTGGAGGACCCAACCCCCGGTCTCGCGGCCCACCGGGTCGGGCAATCCCGCGACCGTCCTCAAACCTGCAGCCATGGCTTCGATGCGCGCCTCGGTGAGCCGGAGACGGTCCAGAAGGGCGCCGTTGATCTCCTCTTCGACAGCCTGGCCCATGTCCACGGCGTTGGCGGAGAGAATCTCGGAACTGCCCTCGATCACAGCGTCAGCCATCTCGAGGAGAGCGCGCTGACGACTCTCCCCCGTCGATTGGGCCAGGTCGCGTGACGCCGCCCTCGCCCGCGCGCCGATCTGATCGATCATGGGATAAGCCTATCTGCGGCCTTGGAATCTGCGACCAGCAACACGAAGTCGTCGCGATGGATGACCGCACCACCCACTTCCGAGCTGTGTCTTCCGATCGAACGGCGCGCCTGGTCAGCGGTCATCGCCATCAAGCCCTTGCCGATCATTTGCCCGCCTTGGCCGGCCACCTCCACCGCAGCCTCTGCTGCAAACTCGCCCTCCACCGAGACCACACCAACAGCTAGCAGCGACTTACCCCCATCGAGAAGGGCTCGGATAGCCCCCTGGTCCACCGTCACCTTCCCCTCGGAGGGCTGGCCAAAGGCGATCCATAATTTGCGTGCCGGCAACCTGGTCTCACGGGGGGTGACCCAGGTGCCCACCTCCTGTCCGGAAACCGCCCTGACAGCAACATCGGGCTCCCGGGCGCTGGCGATCACCGTGGGGATCCCCGACCAGGCAGCCATCCGGGCCGCGGCGACCTTGGTGGCTGCGCCACCCGACCCGAATGGCCCGGCATCGCCGATCACAACGTCCAATGCGCTGTCGGTGGGGTGGACCGCAGTAAGCAACTCGGCATCCTCGACGGTTCTCGGGTCGGCCGAGTAGATCCCTTGGGTATCGGTGAGGATGATCAGGATCCCGGCTTTGACCAGATGTGAGACGATCGCCGCCAGACGGTCGTTGTCGCCAAGACGTAGCCCTTCGACCACCACAGTGTCATTCTCATTGATGATCGGGACCACGCCCAGGGTCAACATCCGCTCCAGGGCGCCCCGGGCGTGTAGATACTGGCTTCTGTTGGCGAGAAGGTCCTTGGTGAGCAGCACCTGCCCGACGACCATCCCATGAGCGGCAAAAAGGGCCGTGTAACGCTCGATGAGGCGACCCTGGCCGATGGCCGCTGCTACCTGAAAACCGGCGACGTCTTTGGGCCGTCGTTCCCGGCCGAGGACGGGGAGGCCCGCGGCCACCGCCCCGGAAGAGACGAGCAACGTGGGATATCCACTGCTCCACATTTCTGCCACCAGGTCGACCATCCGGGCCAGCGCGTCGCCATCGAGCTCCCCCGACTCGTGCACCAGGCTCGAAGAGCCGGCCTTGATGACCACCGGCTTCCCGTTCGGGATGCGACGGCGACCCCCGTCAGACATCTCGAGGCTCCGCATCGATGCCGTCGAGGACATCGCGGACCATTTCAACATCGACGGCCATCTGCTCGACCAATTCCGATACCTCTGTGAATTTCAGTTCAGGGCGAAGCCGCTCCACGAATTCGAGCATCATTGTCTCGCCGTAGCAGTCATCGTTGAAATCGAGCAGATAGGCCTCGACGACTAGGTCGCTCCCACCAAAAGTCGGCCGCACGCCCACATTCACGGCCGCTTGGTGACGCTCGCCGCGAAGCAGCGCGAAGGCGGCATACACCCCGTGCCCGGGGATGACCTTGCGTCCCGGCGGCTCGAGGTTGGCGGTGGGAAAGCCGATCGCCCGGCCCCTCTTGTCGCCATCAACCACGACATTGGACAACTGATAGCGAGACCCGAGCAGGACTGCGGCGGCCTTCACGTCCCCCACCTCGATCAGGGCCCGTATCCCGGAGGAAGAGATGACACCCTCGGCTGTCTGTAGTTCCACAACCTCGACCTTGAAGCCGCTGAGGTCACCGGCGCGACGCAGGTAGCCGACGTCCCCTGACCGGTCCTTACCGAATTGGAAATCGGTCCCCATGACCATCGCCGCCATGGCGAGTCGCTGCTCCAACATCTCATTGACGAATTCATCGGGTCGCAGATGGCGGATCTCGGCCAGATTCAACACCCCAACCAGTTCGATCCCGGCGCCGGCGAGCAGTTCGAGTCTCTCCTCGATCGTCGTTATCAACCGAGGATGAGTGCCTGGAGCCAGGACCTCCGCGGGGTGGGGGTCGAAGGTGAGAACCGTCGGGACGTGCCCGGTTGCCTTCAGCCGGTCGATCAGGGTGCGATGGCCGCGATGGACGCCGTCGAACACCCCCACCGTCACCGCGGTCGGCGCCGCTTGCGGTTCCCAGGTCGACCACGGCCCCCTGAGCACCCTCATGAAGCTAGGACCACCTCGGGGATGGCCTGTTCCCCAATGCGCCGGTAGATGGCGAGCAACTCCCCAGCGTCATCGAGAACCCGAACCGCCCCGTCGGGGGCGTCGACTATCTCGCCACCGACGAAGCGCACGCCGTGACTGACCCCCTCGGCGGTTTCTGGCCCCACGGTGACGGCGGGCAGATCAACGAGGGCTTGGGAGGGGCTGAGCAAGCACTCCTCCCATCGGTTTAGATCGTCCAGGGAAACCCCGTAGAGGTCGACCTCCAGTGAACCGATGCGGGTCCGCCGGAGCGCGGTCAGATGCGCCGAGCCTCCGAGCGCAAGTGCCATGTCGGCAGCCAGTGACCGCACGTAGGTCCCCTTGCCACAGACCACCCTGAAGTCGACTTCCGGGTAGGGACCGGGGCCGACCGAGAGGATCTCCAGCTCGAACACCTCCACCGGACGGGCCTCACGCTCGACTACCTCTCCCCGGCGCGCCAGCTCGTAGAGACGGCGCCCTTGGTGCTTGAGGGCGGAGACCATCGGGGGGACCTGGTGGATCGTGCCCACAAACCTCTTGGAGACGGCCCTCAATTCCGTTTCTGTGAACTCCATGGGCTCGCGTTCCAACACCGCCCCGTCGGCATCAAGGGTGTCGGTGGCCACCCCGAATTGGGCAGTCGCGAGATATTCCTTTGGTTGCTCCTGAATGAAGCGGATCAGTCTGGTGACCGGGCCCACCGCCAGCACCATCGCCCCGGTGGCGAGAGGGTCGAGCGTCCCGGCATGGCCCACCTTCTTGATGCCGGTGGCCCGGCGCACCCGGCCGACCACGGCATTCGACGTTATGCCGCCGGGCTTGTCGACGACGAGGAAGCCCTTGGTCACCGATAGTCCTCGATGCGCTTCCGAACTTCGTCCAGTGCGTCCTTGACCTCTCCGACATAGGTGAGACCTGCCGCGAGCCGGTGACCGCCTCCGCCCATCTCGGCAGCCAGCGAGCCGACGTCGGTTGCCCCTCTCGATCGCAGGCTCAGCTTGACCTTGCCATCGGCGTGAACCTTGGCGAGAACCGCCACATCCGCTTCGACCGCCAGCCGGACGGTGTTGATCAGATTGTCGATGTCTCCCCAGTCGATCCCGACTTCGTTGAGGTCGGCCTGGGTGATCACCGCCGTGACCAGGCTCTTCTCTTCGTCGAGCTCGGCGCGACTCAGCGCTGCCCCGGCCGCTTTCAGGTATCCGAAGGGCGCCTCCTCGTAGATGTGGCGGCTGATCTCGGGAGGGTTGGCGCCGGCCGCTACCAGCCCAGCGGCCAGCATCAAGGTCGAGGGCCGGGTGTTGGCGTACTGGAATCGGCCGGTGTCGGTCACCAGAGCGGTGTGAAGACAGGTGGCGATCTCCGGCGTCAAAGGCCATCCGAGGACTCGGAGCAGGTAGGCGACCAACTCCCCGCTTGCCGCCGCCTTGCCGTCCACCACAGCGATGTCGCCGAATCCTTGGTTGGTGACGTGGTGGTCGATGACGATCGTCGTCCCGGCCCTGGATGCATTGTGGCCCAATTCACCCAGACGATCTTGCGAACCGGCATCGAAGACGATCATGGTGGACGGCTCGGCAGGGAAGTCCTGGGGCGGGACCAGAAGGGCTGTCGGAAGGAAGGCGAGACTGGCGGGCACCACGAACGGCGTCCCGAAACTGGCGACCACCTTCTTGCCCGCGTTCTCGGCGGCGATCCCCAGACCAAGCATCGAGCCCAGGGCGTCGCCGTCGGGCCCGATATGACAGGCGAGCGCCAGTGACTCGGCGGATCGGATCGCGTCGGCTGCCGACTTCAGGATCGCCTGGTCGATCATTCGTCCTCGCTCTCCTCTTCACGAAGTGACCTGAGGATGGTCTCGATACGGTTCCCACCGAGCACCCCGGGGTCGATCTCGAATTCGAGAGTTGGCGTGTACTTCATCCGAACCTGGCGACCGATCGCCTTTTGCAGGCGGAGGGAGGCCTTACCCAATGCGATCAACGCTGCTTCCTGGGCGTCGGCGCCGAGGACATCGACATACACGACGGCCGATCGCAGATTGGGGCTGGTATCAACGGCGGTTATCGACACCATTTCGAGACGATCGTCGCTCATCCTCTCCACTTCCTCGGCGAGAACCTCCCGGAGAGTGGAGTTGACCTTGAGCATTCGTGGGCTGGCCTCCCTCATACCGGATCCTCCAACTCGCTGATGTGGATGTCGAGCACCTCGACCTCCAGTCGGGTGTCAAGGTAGCGACGAAGCTTCGCGATCTGCATTGCGAGACCCTCGCCGTCCCGGGCCGCTATCGCCACCCCCAGAGCAGCCCTCTGCCATTGATCGTGATGGTCGACTTCGGCCACACTGAACGAACCCAGCCGTTTGATGCCTTCGATTACGGGACGTAGAATCGCTCGTTTTGCTTTGAGCGATTGGGGGCTGGGCAGATGCAGTTCGACCCTGAGGGCCGCGGCGCGCATCAGGTTCGAGCGACCTCGCGGATCAGATAGGCCTCGATGCTGTCCCCCTCCTTGACGTCGTTGAAGTTCTCGAAGCTCGTACCGCATTCGAAGCCGGCCGCCACCTCTCGAACATCGTCCTTGAAGCGCTTGAGCGAGGAGAGGACGCCGTCGTGAATGATGATCCCGTCACGGAGCAGCCTCGCCCTGGCGCCACGCTGGATCACACCTTCCACCACGTAGCACCCGGCGACGGTTCCCGCACGGGGAACCTTGAAGATTGCCCGAACCTCGGCGGTCCCGAGGACCTGCTCGTGCTCCACCGGTGCCAATTGGCCCACCAGCAGCAGTTCGACGTCGTCCAACATCTCGTAGATGATCCCGTAGGTGCGAATCTCGATCCCGGCTTGCTCGGCCGCCTTGCGGGCCTTTGGCTCAGGACGCACGTTGAAGCCGACGATCACCGATTCGGTTACCTCGGCGAGGGTGACGTCGTTCTCGTTGATGCCACCCACTGCGCCATGAACAATCTGGATCCTGCCGCCCTCGCGTTCGATCTTGGTGATGGACTCGCGCAGCGCCTCGAGTGAGCCTTGGGCGTCGGCCTTGACGATGAGATTGAGGTGGGCCTCGTCGGTGCGGAGCTGATCGAGCAGGCTCTGCAGCCGGTCACGAGCAGATGGGACTGCCTGATTCGCTGTCTTCAGCTCTTGCTCGCGCTCTGTGGCGAGACGCCGAGCCTCACGATCCGACTCCACTGCCTCGAAGTAGTCGCCGGCCACAGGGACGTCGTCCCAGCCCATGATCTGCACGGGGTCGGAGGGCCCAGCGGACAACACCGGGTTCCCGTTCTCGTCCATCAGACCACGGGCTCGCCCGGCAACGGCGCCGGCCACGAAGGAGTCGCCCTTGTTGAGGGTGCCGCGCTGGATGATGACGGTGGCTACCGCACCCTTCCCCGTCTCAAATCGGGCTTCGACGACGACACCTGAGGCGGGGGCGTCGGGGTTCGCCTTGTATTCATCGAGTTGGGCGATGAGGTCGACCACCTCGAGTAGGTCTTCGACACCGTCGCCGTTGAGGGCAGACACCTCGACGCTCGGTACGTCACCACCCAGTTCCTCGGTGATGATGTTGTGCTCGGTCAGTTCGGTCCTGACCCGTGTCGGGTCTGCCCCTGGCACGTCGATCTTGTTGACGGCGACAACGATCTTGACCCCGGCTGCCCTGGCATGAGAAATGGCTTCCACCGTCTGGGGCATCACCCCGTCGTTGGCGGCGACCACCAGCACCACGATGTCTGTGATGTTGGCGCCGCGGGCCCGGAGGGCAGTGAACGCCTCATGACCCGGTGTGTCGATGAATGTGACCGGGTGCCCGTGCACCTCTACCTGGTAAGCCCCGATGTGCTGGGTGATTCCGCCCAATTCCCCTTCGACAACGCTCGTCTTGCGGATACGGTCGAGAAGCGTCGTCTTTCCGTGGTCGACGTGGCCCATCACCGTCACCACAGCTGGCCTCGGCTTCAAATCGGCGGCCTTATCGTGGTGCTCAGGGCGATCCGAGATGGCGGGGGCGGCCGGGGGGGCTTCGACGTCGACAATGAACCCGTAGGACTCGGCGATCTCCTCCATGAGGCTCTCCGGCATCGGCTGGCCGGCGCCAACGGGCATGCCGCGCAGCAGGAGGATCTTGACGATCTCGCTGGAGGGCACACCGAGGGCCTCGGCAAACTCCGTGACCGATGACCCCTCTTTGAGGGACGCCAGCCCCACCTGAGTGTCGGCCTCGGCTTCCTCCGCCGCTAGATCGCCCTCCAGGTCAGCGGATTCGATCTCAGTCGTCTGGGGTGGCTCGTCGCCGGCAACGGCGAGTCGAAGGAGCTCCGCCGCCTCGTCGCCCAAACCCGACGACGCCGTCTTCACATCGAGTCCAAGAGCCTGGGCATGCTCGAGAATCACTTTCGAGTCAACACCCAGATCCCGGGCTAATTCATAAACCCTCACGTCTCAGCCCTTTTCATTCGCTCTCGTCGTCGTCGGTCTCGATAACCGCGTCCTCGTCGTCGGTTGGTTCGGCCGCGACCTCGTTGTCGGTCTCGATAACCGCGCCCTCGTCGTCGGTTGGTTCGGCCACGATTTCCTCGGCTGCCTCAACAGAAACATCCTCGGTCGTTTCCACCTCAACCTCAACCGCCTCTTCGACGACCGGCTCAGGCTCAGGCTCTGGCTCGACACCCTCGTTGTCCGAGCGAATATCGACCTTGTATCCCGAAAGACGGGCTGCCAGCCGGGCATTCTGACCCTCTTTGCCGATGGCGAGGGAGAGCTGGTGCTCGGAAACAATCACGTCCGCCGTCTTGTCGGCCTCGTTGATGTGGACCTCTTTGACCTTGGCCGGTCCCAACGCCTCGGCGATGAACTGGCCGATGTCGTCACGCCATTGGACGACGTCCACCTTCTCGCCTCTCAACTCGTTGACAACCTGGCGCACCCGTGAGCCGCGAGCGCCCACGCAGGCTCCCTTGGGGTCGACATTGGAGTCATGAGAGACAACAGCGATCTTGGTGCGGTGCCCGGGCTCACGGGCGATATTGACGATCTCCACCGTGCCATCGGTCAACTCCGGCACCTCGAGCTCGAGGAGACGGCGCACCAGGTCGGGATGGCTCCTGGAAACCACGATCTGTGCCCCTTTGGGCTCGTTGCGGACCTCGAGAATCAGGGCCTTGACCCGATTGCCCCGCTCCAGACGCTCGAATGGGATCCGTTCCGAGCCGGGGAGTATCGCCTCGGCATCCCCGAGGTCGAGGATGACGGACCGATAGTCGACCTGTTGCACGAGCCCGGTGACCAGGTCGCCTTCGCGCCCCTCGTACATCTCGTAGACGTGCTCTCGCTTCGCCTCACGGAGCTTGTGCTGCATCACCTGCTTGAAGGATTGGGCCGCGATCCGCCCGAAGGCCTCCCCTTCCGGGGTGTCCTCCCATTCGGCCACCACATTGCCCTCTTCGTCCAACTCCTGGGCATATACGGTCACTTCGCCAGAGTCGGGGTCGATGGTGACCCGTGCCTCTTCGGCCGCTCCGGGGCTCCGTTTGTAGGCGGCCACCAGGGCGTTGGCGAAGGCGTCGAGGATGGTGTCGATCGCCACGCCCCTCTCCCGGGCGAGGACTTCGATCGCCTCCATCATCGTGTCGAGCTTCATAATTCTCCTTCAGTGGCCCGGCTTGGGGGCCTTCTCCCACCTGAACACGGTGTTCGCGGTGAGTACGTCTTCATATTTGACAACCTGACTGTCCCCTTCGCCCTGCACCGTGAAAGAGGTCTGGCCGGCGTCGGCGATAACACCCCTGACTGTGGTCTTGCCGCCCTCGGAGGCGACCTTGGCGACGACCTCGCGGCCGAGCGACTTCACGTAGTGGCTGGGACGGCGAAGCTTTCTCTCCAGCCCCGGTGAGCTGACTTCGAGTTGATAGGGATCGCTGAGCTCCGTCGCGTTGTCCAGGAGACGAGAGACACCCCTAGACACTTCGGCGAGGCGCTCCACATCGACATCCTTTCCATCGACCACGATCCTGAGCACCCGCCCTGGCCCGCGGCCGGACAACTCGACATCGTCGAGCTCCAGATGTTCGGCGGTCAGATATGTCTCCACCACCGGCCAGATGTCAGCCACTGTTGTCACCTATGTCACTCCACAACAATTCAGGTGGGTACCAAAGGCGCCCACCTGATCCAAAAAGCGTCCTGTTGTCGGATCTGATTATACGGGAGTCAAGAACCGTGGGAGCCGAAGCGCTCGGACTCGACAGCGCCCTTGACCGTGCTCACCAGGTCTGCGAGCGGCACGTCCGATTTCGCCATTGCTCGCCGGGCCGTGAGCTCCATCACGCCTTCAGAGACGCCACGGGGGCCGACGGTCACCCGATAAGGGATGCCGATCAGCTCCGAATCGGCGAATTTCACACCAGGGCGCTCGTCGCGGTCGTCGAGAAGCACCTCGATCCCGGCTTCGACCAGTTCCTGATAGAGCCCGTTGGCGGTGTCCATGGTAGGCCCGTCATCGGGGCGAACCACGGTGATTACGACCTCGTACGGCGCTACCGAGACCGGCCAGATGATCCCACCGTCGTCATATGACGACTCGACAACCGCCGCCATCGCCCGCTCCACACCGATCCCGTACGAGCCCATGATGATCGGCCGGCTCTCCCCCGATTCGTCCTGAACGGTGGCCCCGAAAGCCTCGGAGTACTTGGTCCCCAGCTTGAAGATGTGGCCGACCTCGATCCCCTTCCAACGCTCCAGCGAGTTGCCACAAACCGGGCACGGCTCCCCGGCGCTAACGGCCCTCATCTCGGCCCAGACTCCGACGCCGAGATCGCGGCCCACATCCACACCCGAGTAATGCCAATCGTCCTCGTTTGCCCCCGTGACCATGCCTTTACGACCTTGGAGGGCGAGATCGGCGATCACAGTTGGCCCCTTGACCCCCACCGCCCCCAGACTCCCGGGGTCGGCGCCGAGCAATTCCCGGATCTCTTCGACCTGGGCGGAACGGACCTCGACGGCACCGGTGGCGTCCATCAGCTTCTGCTCCTGAAGCTCGTGATCGCCACGAAGCAAGACGAGAACCGGCTCCCCGTCGAGAATGTAGACCAGAGTCTTGATCTGGCGGTCCGGCGAGGCGACCTCGGGGTGGGCAGCGGCCAGGGTCTTGATCGTCCTCAACCCGGGCGTGGGGAACCGCTCGAGATCGGCGCCCTCCCCATCGTCGATAGGGGCCACGGCTGAGGCCGCTCGCTCGACGTTGGCCCGGTACCCGCAGTTGGCGCAGGTCACGATCCAGTCCTCACCCGCCTCGCTTCGCACCATGAACTCGACCGATTCCGAGCCCCCCATGGCCCCCGACGAGGCCTCGACATCGACCGCATCGAGCCCACACCGGCCGAAGATGGCGAAATAGGCAGCGCGGTGCTTGTCGAAGCCGGTGTCGAGACCTGGTTGGTCGATGTCGAGGGTGTACGAGTCCTTCATCGTGAACTCACGAACCCTGAGCAACCCGGACTTGGGGCGGGGCTCGTCGCGGAACTTGGTCTGGATCTGATACCAGATCTGGGGAAGCTCCCGGTATGAGAAAAGCTCGGTGGCAATGCCCGCAAACACCTCTTCATGGGTCATCCCCAGGGCGTGATCGGCCTGTTTTCGGTCCTGGAGCCTGAAGAGGTTGTCACCCATCGATGTCCAGCGCCCGCTGGTCTTCCAGATCTCGGCAGGATGAAGGGCTGGAAGAAGGAACTCCTGGCCCCCGATTCGGTTCATCTCCTCCCTGATGATCCCGGCCACCTTGTTCCGAACCCTGACCCCGAGCGGCAGGATCGAATACGAGCCGGCTGCAAGCTGACGGATGAACCCGCCCCGGACCAGGAGCTTGTGACTGATCGCCTCGGCGTCAGCCGGGGCGTCTCGAAGGGTTGGGATGAAGGCCTGGGTCCAGCGCATGGTGTGAACTTCTCTGTTAATTGGGACCCCGAGGTCCGTATGTGACCCCTCTAGGTCCCAATTACGTGAGGGGGAAGGCGACGGTAGTCAGTCGGACGAGGCGACCTCGGCTACACGAGCCCGGCGATCCCGGGAATGGTTGACATCTCCTTGGATCTGGATCAGCTCCTCGCGGGCTGCAGCCGCGATTTCCGCCGCGTTCGCCTGGGCGTGGGCCAGCCGGCTCTCGACACCCTCCTCGACCAGTTTGCGCGCCTCGTCAAGAAGGGCCTCGACCATGTCCGCCTCCGGCACAACCCTGACCACCTGGCCCTTGATGAACAGATGGCCCTTGCCCCGCCCGGCGGCAATCCCGATGTCGGCCTCCCGGGCCTCCCCCGGGCCGTTGACGACACAGCCCATCACTGCCACCTGTATCGGCAGATTCTCGGCTTCGAGGGCGGCCTGGGCCCTGGTCGCCACGTCGATCACGTCGACCTCGGCACGCCCACACGACGGGCAGGCGATGAGATCCAGGCCCTTGCGCTCTCTGAGACCGAGGATCTCCAGGAGTTGGCGACCGGCCTTGGCCTCCTCCACGGGATCCGCCGTCAGCGAGAACCGGATGGTGTCGCCGATCCCTTCGTCGAGAAGGGTGGCTATGCCGGCGACCCCCTTGATCAAACCGGATGGGGGCGGCCCGGCCTCGGTCACACCGAGGTGGAGCGGATAGTCCACGGTCTGGGACAGGAGACGGTAGGACTCGATCATCGACGGCACGTTGGAGTGCTTTACCGAGATCTTGATGTCGGTAAAGTCGACCTCTTCGAGATAGCGGATCTCCTTCAAGGCCGAATCGACCAGCGCCTGGGGAACCGCGCTCCCGTATTGCTCGAGGATGTCCCTGTCGAGTGATCCGGCGTTGACCCCCACCCGTATCGGGACCCCTCGCTCCTTGGCCTCCCGGGCCACTGTCTTGATCTGGTCCTCTTTGCGGATGTTGCCCGGGTTGAGACGCAGCCCCTGAACGCCTGCCTCGAGCGCGGCCAGAGCCAGGCGGTACTGATAATGGATATCGGCAATGATCGGAACCGGGGATCTGGGGACGATCTCGGCCAGCCCCTGGGCCGCCTCCACCTCGTTGCATGTGATGCGAACGATGTCGGCACCGGCCCCGGCGAGCGCATAAACCTGAGAAAGAGTTCCGTCGACATCGGCGGTTTTGGTCGTCGTCATCGACTGCACCGAAACCGGTGCGTCTCCCCCTACCGCGACCTTGCCGACGTGGAGCTGACGGGTGGGGCGTCTCGGGGTCATATCAGCCTCAAGACAATGAGATCGGATTGACGATGTCGAGGATGATTGCGACGAAACCGAGGAAGGCGAAGATGGCGATCACCGCCGCCGCCACGGGAGCCAGCCTGCGCACGTTCGCCACGCGCCCCGTCAATCTCTCGTAGACGGCAACGGCGAAATGGCCGCCATCGAGGGGAAACAGAGGCAACAGGTTGATCGTGGCCAGAATCACATTGACGAAGGCGAGGATGCCGAAAAAGGCGGCGCTCGATGGCGCCTGGGTGCCGATATTGACTATTCCTATCGGGCTAACGGGTCTGATGTTCTCATCGATATCGGTGTCACCGGCGAAGACAGCCAGGTATTGGGCGAGACTCGATGGCTTGAGCATGTCTCCTAGTGCCTTGAAGGTGAACCCGATGCCTTCCCAAACCTGCTGGCCGGCGATGCCGATGGACTGAACCGGTCCAGCCTGACTGTTCTCGATCAGCGGGGCGACACCGAGGAACCCGGTAGTCCCCGAGCCGTCGGCGCTTTCCCGCTCGACCATGTCGACCTCGAAGGTGAGCGTCTCGCCCTCCCGGTCTACCGTGACCGTCGTCGGGCCGCCGCCAACGGAGTCGAGAGCCACGGGAACGTCCTCCCATTCATCGATCTGATGGGGCCCGATCGCGACGAGAACATCGCCGCTTTGCAGACCAGCCACTGCAGCGGGCGTCGGGACCTCTTCGTCGCCCACCTGCACCGTCGCGATGACCTTATTCACGGCCGGTTGAATGACGTCAACCCCGTTGGTGAGCACAATCCCGTAAAAGATGACGAACGCGATGAGGAAGTTCATCCCCACCCCGGCCAGGACCACCACACTCTTCTCCCAGAATTTCTTCTCTCGATAGGTCCGGCCGACGTCGGAAGGATCGATCTCTTCGAGCGGGTTCATGCCGATGATCCGCACATAACCGCCCAGAGGTATCCACTTGACTCCGTATTCGGTCTCGCCGCGCTGGGTGGACCAGATCTTGGGCCCGAAACCGAAGAAGAACTGGGTGGTCTTCATACCGACCGCCTTGGCCGCGAAGAAGTGCCCCGCCTCGTGGGCGGTGACGAAAACGATGATTGCGACGGCTGCTGCCATTCCTCCGAGCACGGTGACACGCTACCTTCGCCGCCGGTTCTAGTCAGCAAGCTCCTGCAATAAAGGCAGCCGCGGCCGTACGGGCCTCGGTATCGGCCGCGAGGACGCTCTCCACGTCGGTGACCTCTCGCCAGGGGACCGATTCCATCGTCCTCGCCACGACCTCGGCTATCCCCAGAAAGCCGAGACGCCGTTGCAGGAAGGCCTCGACGGCGACCTCGTCGGCTGCATTTAGGACTGCGGGGCTGGAACCGCCCTGGGCCCCGGCGGCAAATGCCAGGTCGATCGCCGGGAACGTGAGCCGATCCGGCTCCTCGAAGGTGAGCGACAGGTCCGCGAACGAAAAGGGCTGCACAGCCGTCGGTGCCCGCTTTGGGGCTGTCAATGCATACTGGATCGGGATCCTCATGTCGGCTTGGCCGAAATGGCCCTTCCACGAGCCGTCCACGAACTCCACGGCCGAGTGCAGGATCGATTGGGGGTGCACCACGACGTCGATCGCGTCGTAGGGGATGTCGAAGAGATGGTGTGCCTCGATCACCTCCAATCCCTTGTTGAACAACGTGGCGGAGTCGATCGTGATCCGGCGCCCCATGTCCCAGGTCGGGTGACGCAGCGCCTCCTCGGGGGTGACCTCGGCGAGCGACTCCCGGTCTCGACCCCGAAATGGCCCACCCGAGGCGGTAAGCATCAAGCGAGCAACAGAATCCGGCGCCTCACCGACGAGACATTGCATCAACGCCGAATGCTCACTGTCCACCGGGATCAGCTCCCCACCATGTTGGGAGAGGGCAGCCTTCACCACCGGCCCTCCGGCCACCAGGCTCTCCTTGTTGGCAAGGGCGACGCGATTGCCGGCCTCGAGAGCGGCGATCGTCGCCCGCAAACCAGCCGCGCCCACGATGCCGTTGACGACGATCGACCCAGGGGTACGAGCCAACTCGATCACGGCATCGGTGTCATATGTCACCGACCGCCCCAACTCGCTCTCGAAGCCCTTTCTGTCCTCGGTCGACCCGCCGGCCACCGCGATTCGGGCCGTTGGATACCGGGTCGCCAGTTTCAGCAGTTCGGGTGAGGGATCACGCGCCGCCAGACCTGCGACCTCGAACCCGAGATTGCCCGCGACTTCCAGTGTCTGGGACCCGATGGAGCCGGTCGCCCCGAGGACGACCACCGGCCGGGTCACAGAAGCCCGAAACCCCGGAAGAGGAAGTAGATAGCGGGGACAGCGAACAGGAACGAGTCGATGCGATCGAGGATCCCGCCATGCCCGGGCAGGACTGACCCCATGTCCTTGACGCCGAGGGCGCGCTTCACCATCGACTCCGCAGCGTCCCCGATCGGACCGACTACGCCTACAAGGGCGGCTGCCACCAGTCCTCTGGCGAGACCAATGTCCTCCCACCCCGGGAAGGTGACGAGGATCGATGCAATTACAAGACCGGCGATCAGCCCGCCGAAAAACCCTTCGACCGTCTTCTGTGGCGAGAGAACAGGCGCCAGCCTCCTTTGCCCTAAGGCCCGGCCGATGAAATAGGCGCCCGTGTCATTGAAGGCGACGAGGAGCACTGCGAAGAGGATGTACTCCAAGGGACGGGGACCGGCGGCGATCAGGATGGCGAAGGACAAAAGGCCCACCCAGGCCATGGCACCAACGGTGACCGCCGCGTCTTCCAGCGGCTGTCTGCGCGGCGAGAGCGAGAAGAAAAGCACCGAACCCGTCGCGACGAGGGCCGCCCAACCGCCGATGGCGACCACGCCGGAGGTATCGGCCCCGATACCCATCAACACGACACCGAGCAGACCGAACAGGGCGAGGGGTCGGTACCCGGAGTGGCGCACCGTGGCATAGAACTCACCGGTCGCAACGACCATCACCAGGATGATGAATGTCGTGAACCACCAGCCTCCCAGGAAAAGGCTTCCCAGGAACATCCCAAAAATGACCACCGCCGAGCCGACCCGCATCGCGAGATCCGAGCTCGCGGCTTGCTCCCGAGCCTCGTAGTCCTCCTCGCTGTCCGCGGTCGCCCCGGTCACATCCTCGAAGCCAACCAACCCGCTGTCGACGCCAGGCATGGTCGCGGCCACAGCCTGCTGCTCCCATTCCTCCTCGGCGGCTCGACTCACATCCTCGGCAAGGCCCCGGTATTCCTCGGTGGTGGCAGCTGCGTAGTCCTCGGCCGTGTAGTCCTCCAGGGCGCCGCTATCGGCTGTCATCGCCTCCCAATCGGTGAGATCGACATCGCTGGGTGTCGGGCGCTCGGTCTCGGGCAGGGTGAAAACGTCGGCGTCGCCTTCCGAATCCTCCGACTCCCAGGGTCGGTGGAAGCCTTTGTCTCGTTCGCTGTCGGTGCGGTCGCTCATACCTCGAGCAGATCTTCTTCCTTGCTGGTGAGCAGCTTGTCGATTCTCACAATGAAACGATCAGTGAGCTTTTGGAGCTCGTCCTCTCCCCGGCGGATGTCGTCGTCTGAGATCTCTCCATGCAACGTCTCCATGTCCGTCTTCATATGACGTCTGATGTTACGGATGGCGACCCGTCCTTCCTCGGCCATGTGTTTCACGACCTTGATCAGGTCCCGGCGACGATCCTCGGTCAGGGGTGGGAAGGCGATCCTGATCACCGACCCGTCGTTGGACGGGTTGAGACCGAGATCCGATTGCTGGATGGCCCTCTCGATGTCCGAAACGGTTGACCTGTCGAAGGGGTTCACTACCAGCAGACGGGGCTCGGGGACGGCTATCGAAGCCAGTTGTTGGAGGGGGGTGGGAGTCCCGTAGTAGTCAACGTGAATCCGTTGCAGGAGTTGGGGGTTGGCCCGGCCGGTCCTCACCGTGGAGAACTCGGTTGCGACGTGATCGGTTGCCATCTCCATCTTGTGCTCGGCCTCGGTCAAGAGATCGCTGATCATCGCCTTCACCTCCTCAGTGGATCACCGTTCCGATTCGCTCGCCGTTGACCGCTTTCAGGATGTTGCCCGGGGCCAGCATGTCGAACACGACTATCGGCACTCCGTGCTCCTTGCACATCGTAACGGCGGTGGTGTCCATGACCCTGAGTTCGCGGGAGATGAAATCCATATACGACAGATCCGCCATGCGGTTGGCGTCTGCGTTGGTTGCCGGGTCGGCGTCATAGATCCCATCCACCTTGCTCGCCTTGAGCAGCACATCGGCGCCGATCTCGACCGCCCTCAGTGCGGCGGTGGTGTCGGTGGTGAAGAACGGGTTCCCGGTGCCGGCGGCGAAGATCACGGAACGCCCCTTCTCGAGGTGGCGGATGGCACGTAATCGGATATACGGCTCGGCCAACTCTTGCATGGTGATTGCGCTCTGGACCCGCGTCGGCACTCCCTGCTTCTCCAAGGCGTCTCTCAGAGCCAGGGCGTTGATGACCGTCGCCAGCATCCCCATGTAGTCGGCGGAGGCGGGGTCCATCCCTTTCGCGGCCTGGGACACCCCGCGGAAGATGTTGCCTCCTCCGACCACGACCGCGATCTGGACGCCGGTGGCGTGGGCAGTGGCAATCTCGCCGGCCACCCGGACCACAGTCGCCGGGTCGATGCCATAACCGACGCTTGGATCAGCAAAGGCCTCGCCGGAAAGCTTGAGGACTACGCGGCGCGGCCTATCTGTCACTTCGCCCTCCTACTCACCGACGGCCACCCGTGCGAACTTGCGCACCGAGATGTTCTCACCCATCTTGGCCGCAAGTTGGGAGACGAGGTCGCCTACAGTCCCTTCGAATTTCTCGGCGTTCACGAATTTCTGGTCGTAGAGCACGTTGTCGGTGTACCAGGAGTTGATCCTTCCCTCGACGATGCGCTCGACCACAGCCTCAGGCTTGCCTTCGGCCGCAGCCTGACGAGCCAACAAGTCTCGCTCCTTGGCCAGTTCGTCGGTATCGACCTGGTCGCGTGTGACCCAAGACGGGCTCGCCCAGCTGACATGCATTGCGATGTCGTCGGCAGTCTCCCGGAACTCGTCGCTCTTCGCGACGAAATCGGTCTCACACGCCAGCTCGACCAGCACGCCCATGACCGGGCGTCCGTTCTGGAGGTGGAGATAGGTGCCGATGGTGCCTTCGTTGGCCTCTCGGTCGGCTCGTTTCGCCGAGCTGGCCTGGCCTCGCTCCCTGAGCAGCTCAAAGGCCTTGTCGAAGTCTCCGTCGGCATCAGACAGGGCCTGCTTGGCGTCCATCATCCCGACACCGGCATCCATCCGAAGGTTTTGAATGTCCTTGGCAGTGAAATCGGCCATGATCGAACTCAGGCCTCTTCGGCGTCGTCCGCCTTGGACTTCTTGGCCGTAGCCAGCTCCCGCCCCTCGATCGCGGCGTCGGCCATGGCCCCGGCGATGAGATCTGCGGCGCGGATCGCATCGTCATTGCCTGGGATCACGTACTCGACGAGGTCGGGGTCACAGTTGCTGTCGACGAGGGCGATCACCGGGAGCCCGAGCCTCGAGGCTTCGATGACTGCAGTGGTCTCGGCGTTGACGTCGATCACGAAGACGGCGTCGGGGACCCGTTGCAGGTCGGCCACGCCACCAAGGTTCTGCTCGAGCTTGCCCAACTCACGTCGCAGCTTGAGCCGCTCCTTCTTGGGTAGCGAGTTGATCTCACCGCTCTCTTCGAGATGGCGCAGTTCCCGCATGTAGAAGATCCGCTTTTGGATGGTGGCGAAGTTGGTGAGCATCCCGCCCAGCCATCTGAAGTTGACGTAAGGCATCCCGGAGCGAGTGGCGTGCTCGGCTACCGCAGTTTGGGCTTGCTTCTTGGTGCCGACGAATAGCACCGTGCCACCGCCAGCCACCAGGTCCGTGACGTAGGCAGTCGCGTCGTTGATCTGCTCCAGCGTCTGACGCAGGTCGATGATGTGGATTCCGTTGCGCTCCCCGTAGATATAGGGGCGCATTTTTGGATTCCAGCGTCGGGTCTGATGCCCGAAATGGACGCCGGCCTCCAAGAGTTGCTTCATGGTGACCATGGCACCGATGATTCCTTTCTGGTTGTACCTCCGCCCGCCGGTGGATGGACCACCCGACTCTTTCGAGTC
>JBBDWM010000017.1:25308-27868 GCA_040902845.1 Acidimicrobiia bacterium | reverse complement strand
TTGGGGCGGAGTTTGTCGGTGAAATAGTCGCCCTCGACCACCGCGAGCTGGTAGTCGTCACGAATCGGGGGGTTTTCGTCGACGACACCACGAACCATCAGGTGCCTCCCTTGACCAGGGGACGACCGTAGGGCGACTTCTTCTCCGGCTTCTCCGCAGACGCCGGGCGACCCTTCCTCATCTTTTGCACCTCGAGGGTGAACACGGCTGCCACCCCCAGCATCACCAGGTGGTAGCCCATCGAGATCGAGTCCTTGAGAACTGCGTAGCTGATCTCGACGCTGTTGCCCAGCACGAGGATCGGTGGCACTACGAGGGCGACCCTCTGGGAAGACCAATCGAGATCGGTCTGGGCGAAGCTGAGAAATTCGGAGGGAACCATCCCGAAGATGATGACCAGTTCCAGCCAAGTCAGATAGGCGGTGAACAACGCACGAGACCAGGTCATCCTCTGGTTGAGCACCCAGAGCAAGACGGCGCCGCCAACCATCATTTGAGATGCCGCGAACACCACCAGATACCCGGCGCCCTGCCAGAGAACACCCCGGGGCCACCAGTTGAAGTAGTCGACGACCAGGGGCACTTCCCCACCGTCCACGATGACCGTCAGGGCCAAACTCGAGAAGTGGATCCATAGGACGCCGACCACGAGGAGGCCCGTCCCAAGTAGAAGCAGTCCCCAGCCGGCTTTCTTGCGGGTGCTGTCGCTCAGTTCTGCGAGTCGGTACATCTCTGGTGTTTCAGGCGCGGATCAACTGGCCGTCGGGCCGTTTCTACCATAACCGGGCCCCGCCTAGAGAACCCGAATCGGGCCGGCCCGGGATTTGGTCGAGCATGGAACGAATCGCCGAAGTAGTTATGCTCCCGCCGTCCTGTCCTGAGCGAGGAATCCGGTGGCGACCAGGCAATCAGCAGACATTCGAGCCTTCCTCGGGGGCGGGGCCGACGAGGATCGCCTAGCGGCGGCCCATTTTCTCGTCGGAGCAGTGTTCCTGGTCCTGGGCGGTTTGCTCGAATTGCTCGCCCTCTTCGCCATGCGTTTCGGCGGGCTATCGCCAATGAGCCTTGGCCGGTTGGAGCCGATGGCCAACCTCGCCTTGATGATCGGCTTCCTTGTGATCTCGATGCTCGGGGGCGTCTACTACGTCCTGCCCCGGCTCACCGGCGCCCCGCTGCAAAGCAGGGCAATGGCCCGCGGCGGGCTGGTACTCCTGGTCGCCCTCGTGCTCGCGGGGTTAGGAGCGATCGCTTTCGGTTTCGGAGATGGCTTGCAACCACTCGGCCTTCCATGGTGGCTCGACGTCCCGCTGTTGCTGGCTCTTTCATTGCCGGCCCTCAACACCCTGGGAACGATCGCCCACCGTCGGGAGAAACGGACCTATGTCACTCTCTGGTTCGTGATCGGCGGCGTGGTCTGGCTTCCACTCCTATTCGCCGCCCATGTGATCGGGACTCTCCCCATCGCCGATTCCCTGACCCAGGCCTACTCAGGTCTGTTCTTCTCGGCGGGTTTTGTCACGATGTGGGTGTTCACCGTCGGAACCGGTCTCTTCTACTACACCCTGGTCAAGGAGGCCGACGTGGCTCTGGCCTCACGTCAACTTGCCGTGGCCGGTTTCTGGTCGCTCGGCTTCGCCGCGGTCTGGTGGGGTGTCGCCCAACTGGTCTTCGGCCCCGGCCCGGGGTGGGTCGACGCTGTCGCCGCGGCGCTTGGTCTCGCCTTCCCGATCGGTGCGCTCGCCAACGCATCGAATGTGTCTCTCACGCTTCAGGGTCATTGGGATCGAGTGACGGATCGCCCTGGAGTCTTCTCAGGTGTGATCGGCACCTTCTTCGGTGTGGTGGTGGCGGTGATGGCGAGCCTTGCCTCGTTCCGAGCGATCGGCTCGGTGACGGCCCTGACCTCGTTCTGGGAAGCCATCGAGTACGCATGCCTGCTCGGCGTCGGCCCGTTGCTGGTCGCCGGTGTCAGCTTCGATGCTCTGCCCCGGGTGACAGGGCGAGCCATGCAGTCAACCAAACGGGCCCGTTCCTTTTTGCGACTGACCGTGATCGGAGTCGGCGGGGTGCTGGTCACGATGACCGCGGCCGGGATCGTCAGCGGCTACTCGTGGCTGGCCGGCTCGAACAGCGCCGCCTATGTAGACGCCGGAGACGGTTGGGCCGCCGGGGCTGCCGCCGCCGACCCCCTTCTCCTCATCGCCTTCGGCTTTGCGATCGTCGCCTTTCTCGGACAGTTGGCATACGCCTCGGCCGTGATCGGAACCGTGACCTCGGGGAAGGCCGTGCCTCAGGAAGTACTGGTCTACGGAGCCGACGGACAACAGGGGACCTGGCTGGTCTCAGTTGGTGGCAATCCCGAATGAGTGACCTGCTCGCCGCCGCAGCGGCCGCCCTGGGCACACCCGAGTCGCTGGTCAGGAGATCGGCCGAGGCCAGGGCCTCTGCCTCTGGAATGACGGTGGATGAGGTCCTCGCCGCCTGGGCCGGAGGCGCACCCCCCCCCGTCGGCGAAACCCCAACCGGTGCCCCCCCACCGCACGGGGACAACGCCCCCCCC
>JBBDWM010000017.1:0-25298 GCA_040902845.1 Acidimicrobiia bacterium | reverse complement strand
CGCGCCGCCTGGGCCGGTGGCGCACCCCCCCCCTCGGGCGGCTAAACGCCGACCGGTCCCCCCGCTCCGCAGGGGGACAACGCGCCCCCCTCGATGGGTGAGGCGCCAACCGCTCCCCCCGCTGCGAAGGGGGACATCCAGCCTCCCGCGACCCCACGGCCCGCTGCCCCATCTGGGCCCCTGCCTGCCGGCAAGCCACCGATCCTGGTCGGGGAACCAGACCGCCCGCTGACAGTTCTGGCAGGAGTGGTCGGGCTCTTCGTAGCGGTTTTGCTGGTCGGTCTGGTCGGCCCCTCCATCGCGACCGAGAACCCCGGTGCCCGGACCAGCGCGATCAGCTACAGCGAGGCCGGGCAACAGGGACAGGACATCTATCAGAACCTGGGGTGCGGGTCCTGTCACACCCAGATGGTCCGTCCCATCATCTCTGATGTCGGCCTGGGGGCGGTGACCCTCAACGACTCCAACCAGGTGCTGGGCACACGTCGGTTCGGGCCCGACCTTTCCAACGTCGGCACCCGTCTCAGTGGCACTCAGATCGAAGCCATCATCACCGGGTCCGGTGATCATCCCGTAGCAGTCTTGTCCAGTTCCGATCTGGGGGATCTCGCCGCCTATCTCTTCGAGTCGACAACCGCGGCACCGGGTCAGGCGGAGTCGCCGAACGAGGGTGACGAGACAACGGCCGAAAGTGCAGAAGCCGGGGCTCAACCGTGAGCGACCTCACCGCCGCCGCAGCCGCTGCTCTGGGAGTGCCCGAGGCACTGGTCCTACGCTCGGCCGCCGCTCGCGCCACTGCCACCGGGATGACGGTGGACGAAGTCCTCACTGCGTGGGCCGGCGGCGGTTCGGTGGCTGGGTCCGCACCCCCCTCGGTCGGCGAGGCGCCGACCGGTCCCCCCGCAGAGCAGGGGGACAGCGCGCCCCCCACGGTCGGCGAGACGCCCGTCGCCGCACCGCCGTCGGAACCGGAGACGGTCACCACGGCACCGCCACCAGGCGTCACCACCCGGGCGCCAGTCCCTGCGGAGGTGTCGGCAGCCGAAGCGGCCAATCTCTCAGAGGTGGTCACGGTGCCCACCGCTGGGATCCGGGAGCGGACCAACTTCGTGTTCCCCAGATGGCTGGCCGCGGTGATGTTGATCATCCCTCTCTTTGCCTTGTTCGCGTTGGGCGGATCAGCGACCGGGACCTGCGGGGAAGCCACCGAGCTCCAAACCGATGTCGTTAGCGGTGAGATCGTCAACTGTGACGGCTCGGAGTTCACCGGGTCCGGGGTTGGGGGTGGCGGCACCGACTATCTCGCACTCGGTGAGAGGGTTTACAACGGAGAAGGCGCGACTTGCGCCGGTTGTCACGGTGCGGGTGGCGGTGGGGTCGTCGGCCCCGCCCTTACCGGTGTGCTCACCACCTTCGGGGCCTGCACAGATCACATGGAGTGGGTGCGGCTCGGGACCAGGGGTTTTCAGGCTGCCGGTCGGACCACCTACGGGGACACCAACAAGCCGCTGGGTGGGAGTGGTGCGGAGATGCCGGCCCACGCCTCTCTCAGCCCCGAGCAACTGGCGGCCGTCGTGGTGTTCGAGCGAGTTCGTTTCGGCGGGGGGGATCCCGATCAGACGCTGGTCGATTGTGGAGTCGCCCCCGAGGAGCCAGGGGTCGAGGGGGAGGAAGGGGCCCCGCCGCCGGAGGACGGGGCGGTGCCCACGACGACGCTGGCCGGCTGAGGACCGTTCACCGTTGACCGTTCACCGTTGACCGTAAACGCCGCAGTTCTCGCCGCAATCGACGTGGCTCGATCCTGCCCTCGGCAATGACCTGGTCGTCAGGACCGAGCACTACAGGGATCCTCAACCCGTAGTCGCGGGTCAGGTCGGGGCTGGTGTCGATATCGACCTCCTCGACTGTGACCCCCACTGCCAGCGCCGCCGAAGTCAGCAGAGGCCGGGCCTGTTCGCAGAGATGACACCCCGCCCTGGTGAGAAATCTGACCACAAAGAGGCTCAAGATATCACTCTCCGTGGTCGATAATGAGGTCGCATGCAGGAAGGAGGGTGAACCGTTCCCCTCATGCCTAGGGCACGTTCGTCCCAGGTGTGAACGGATAGCCTCCCAGCCCGCCCCACGGTAACGGAGCCCTTCTTCATGTAGTCAGGGCCCCCATTTATGGGGGCCCTGACATTTATTCGGTAGATTCGCCCCCTCGTGCGACCGGCCACAGCCATCATCATCATGATCCTGCTCGTCCTGATCGCGGTCGCCGGGCTCATCCAGTTGGGGGCGATCCTCTCCCCGCCAGCGTGACCACCACCCCATTGGCCAGGCTGAGCAGTTCGTCGGCCCGACCTTCGCGGACAGCCACCGCAATCAAGCCCGCGGAGTCGATGTGGATCAAAGGCTCGCCACTGCCCACATCGGCATAAGCGCCCACCCAGGGGATCGAGTGAATAGTGGCCCCGATCCTGAGGGTGACCACGGTTCCTGGGAAGACGCCGACACTGGCAAGCTCGTCTGGCCCGATATTGGTTTGCACGTTGCCGAAATGGTCCACCCACCAGGCCTCCCCGGACACGGTCGATCCCTCGACCTTGGGAAGAGGGAGCAGCAACGGTCTCACCTGGTCTGGCGAAACGGGTGGCCCCAGATCGGCGAGACCGGCCTCACCTGAAGCGAGTAGTGCCGCCGCCGGAGCGAAGACATCGCGACCATGGAACGTCTCGCCGGGTGAAGGGATCATGGCCTCGGGGTTCTCGATCGACACCATCTCGGAGGCCCCGCCCACCATGGCGACGGCAGGTGACAGCACCCCGTTGTCCGGGCCAACAAAGAATCCCCAACCGGTGGCCACAGCCAGGGCCTTCCTTGCGGAGCCGACCTCTGGGTCGACCACCACCAGCGCAACCCCTTCGGGAAGGTATTGGATTGCTCTCGTCAGGTGGAGGGCGCCGGCGCGGACGTCACCACGCGGGGTGTTGTGAGTGACGTCGATCACCCGCGACTCGGGCGCCAGCTTGGCAAGCACACCGTGCACCACTCCGACGAACTCGTCGCTGTGCCCGTAGTCGGAGAGAAAGCTGATCGGCAACGACATTCGCGCTGACGCTAGACCAACCACGCAGTCACCTCGTGAGCGGCGGGGGAAGTTCCCGACACCGGCTTATATTGCGTCATGGTCGAGCCGAGCATCGAAACACTGGCCAGGGAGGTCTCGAGGGCAAACGTGGCGATGCTCGTTGGTGGGGTCGACACTGGAAAGACAACCCTGGCACTCCAGGCCGCCCGGCTTGCTGTGGCCGCCGGGAGAACTGTCGCCCTGGTTGATGCCGACGTCGGCAACTCCACCGTCGGCCCACCAGCGTGCGTCGGCCTCAAGATCATCCGGACCCAAGAGGACATCGACGACGTCGCCATCCCCGACCAGCTCCATTTCGTAGGCACGATCACGCCGGCGCGTCTGGTCCTGCAACAGGTGGTGGCGACCGCGGCGATGGTCGACGCCGCCAAACGTCTGGCCGACCTGGTCATTCTCGACACAACAGCCGTGGTGTCCGGCGTCGCCGGGGAGACCCTCAAGTACCACAAGGCAGAGCTCTGCCGCCCGGACAAAGTCGTCGCCTTGCAGCGGGGCGGGGAGATGGAACCGGTGGTCGGGATGCTTCGCCGCTTTCTCGGGTTGGATGTGACCGTTGCCCCCAGCGACCCGAATCTCAACCCAGTTTCACCCGATGAGAGGGCCCAGCGGAGAACCGCTCTCTTCGCGGCGGCACTGGCGCCACCCCTGGAACGATGGAAGGTCCGCCCGACCGTGTTCGCGCCAACACTCCCGATGGGTCTCAATCTGGGGCGTCTCCATCATGTCCTGGTGGGGGTCCAGGACGAGGGTGGTGGCTGTCTCGGGCTCGGGATCCTGATCCACGAGGAGGATGCTCTGCGGGTGATGACCAACCGGGGCGAGGGAATGAAAGGCCTCCGGCTCGGGTCGATGAAACTCGACCCCGACACTCTCGCCGCGAGTGTGATCAGTCTTCGTGAGGTCATGTTCGGGATCTGACCGGTCACTAACCACCCTCGGTGGTTAAAGCCCACTGAGGGAGAGGCCGATAACCCCGTATATGACGGGGACAAGGCGTCGGCTATCACTTTTGCTCGTTGCCGCCCTGGCAACGATGGGGCTCGGTCTTGCCGCGGGCGCCGACTCGGGCACCGAGGCCGAGTTCCTCGCCAAGATCAACGCCTCACGGGCCAACGCCGGTCTCGGACCCCTCTCTGTCGACGGTGGCCTTGTCTCACACGCCAGAAACCACACCGCTGACATGATGGCCGCCGGTGAGATCTACCACTCGTCGGGTGGCGAGCTAGGTGCCGCCGGAGGTACTGGATGGGACAAGATGGGGGAGAACGTGGGTAAGGGCCAGAGCCCAAGCAGTCTCCACGAAGCTTTCATGAATTCCCCGGGACACAAAGCCAACATCCTCGGTGATTACAACTACGTCGGCATCGGCACCGGGAGCCAGGACGGTTACCTCTACGTCACTGTCGTCTTCATGAAGAAGGGCTCGACCTCGCCTCCCGCCACGACCACCACCACCGTCTCGCAATCGCCGGGAACCACCAAAGCGCCGAGTCCGCCCAGCACCAAAGCGGATCCGACCACCACCACTGTTGAGACGACGACCACCACCCTTCCCCCCACCACCACGACCACGATGATCGTGGGGCCGGATAAGGCCGTGGTCCCCGGTCAAGCCTGCGTCGAAGCCGGTCGTTTCGGCCAGCTCTGCCACAACTGATCGAATCCGGCTCAACGCAGGATCCGATCAGTCCGCAATACGTTCAACGCATAACGCATCACGTATTGCGTATTGCGTACTGCGGGAATGCGTACTGCGGGAATGCGAGACGCCCGAGTGACCTCTCGGAGCCTCTTCCGCACTTCCCCGAACGGATGCTTCTCCGAACTGCCTCTCGGGCGTTCGCAAGGCGGAATCTACGGAGTTGGTCTCATCGGATCAACAACCCTGTCCGCGACCTAATAGATCATCAACCAACGATGAATAGCGTCACAGAGGTGGCCAGTCGCAGTCTCGCCTGGGTTACCAACAGCAATCGGGGTTATCAACAGGGCTTGTCAACATGGGTGTGTTCACAAGTTTCTAACCGGAAGTTTCGCGACTCGCCGTTATCGCGCCCACCATCGGCCTGAAGGACAGCTCGATCGTCTCGTAGATCTCACCAAGCACATGATCGAGCTCGAGCAGGGTCACCCGGTCGGCCGGCAGCCGTCCGCGGAGCAGCAGATTCCCTTCGGCATCGATCGCGAAGAAGGCCCGCCAGGCGCGCTGGTTGCGAACCAGGGCCTGTCGCATGACCTCGAAGGCGTTGGAGGGCACCGGGATGACATATGCCTCATACTCGAGGCTTCGCTCCAGGACAGTGAACCAGACGGTTGTGGCGTCCCGCACCTGCTGGCGCATCCGGACCGCCCACCGCCCCTCCACCTTTTCGGCATACTCGACACTCGACTCCGGATCGTCGAGCCACTGTGCGACGCGGGCCACCAGGATCTCCCTCAAGCCAGGGCTCCGTAGATGGCCCCGAGATCTGCCACCGCTGACTCCCAGGAGAAACGCTCCGCCCAACGCGGTCCTGCGGCCACCAGTTCCGAGTGCAAGACAGGGTCGGTCAGCACCCGGAGCGCCGTCTCCGACCACCGGGCCGGATCCCAACCGTCGACAAGGATCCCGCCCGATCCCTCACCGACCACCGTTCTCAGACCACCCACCGACGCGGCTAGGACCGGCACGCCCGACGCCTGCGCCTCGGCTGCCACCAACCCGAACGACTCGCTACGCGACGGGACCAAGACCAGGTCCGCCGCCCGATAGACGTCAGCGAGCTGACGATGCGGCACCGGTTCGGCAAATGTCACCAGATGGCCCAGATCAAGGCTTTTCACCATCCGCTGAAGGTGCCCCATCTCCCGGACACCATCGTCACCCGCAGGAGCGCCGACTAACACCAGACGAGCGTCGGCAATCTGATTCGCTATCTCGGCAAAGGCTTCGATCGCGAGGTCGGGGCCCTTGATGGGTTGGATTCTCCCCACATACAGCACGGTGGTGACGTCGGGCCACCCGAGACGGATCCGCGCCGCTTGCCAAACCCCCGGGATGAACCGATCGTGATCGACTCCGGGAGTGACCATGGATACTCGGCTCGGATCGGCTCCGTACCGGGAGATAAGGTCCTCCTGCTCGGAGGGCCCTGACACGACGTTGACGTCGGACTCGTCGATCACCTCCTGCTCGGCGGCGATCCTCATCAGCCGCTCCGGAGTTTCGTCCCCGCGCCTGTGCGCCTCCTTGACCCGGCCCAGAGTGTGGGAGGAGTGGACGTGGGGCAACCCGAAGTGGCGCTTGACCCTCAAACCGGCCCAGCCGGATAGCCAGTAGTGGCTATGCACCACACCTACATCTGCCATGAAGCCCATGTGGTCGATCACGGCGTCGGCGTAGACACTCAGATAACGGAGGGCACGCCCGGGGTCGAGCTCACGTGGTGGTCCTGCCTCCACATGGTGAAGGGAGAAGCCCGGTTCGACTGTGATCGACTCCGGGACTTCGCGGTCGTGACGCCTTGTGAAGACGTCGACCTCTATCCCCTCCCTCGCCATAGCCCGGGCCAATTCGTCCACGTAGACATTCATGCCGCCGGCCCAACCGCGTCCGGGTTGCACCAGGGGGCAGGTGTGCAGCGATAGGAAGACGACGTGGTCGCCCATCAGGCCTCGATCCGGTATAGCTGTCGAAGCGAAGCTCCGAGACGGATCTTGTATTCCTCTTCTCCCTTGAGGAAGTCGAATCTGGTGAAGCCTTCGGCAGCCAGGCTCTCGATGGTGTGAGTGAGCAGGACGATGCCGGGCGACGCCGCGGCGAGCTCGTTGTCGTAGGCGCTGTTGTACAGGTAGTAACTGGCCCCGTCGGAGAACCCAAACATGACGGCCACCGCTCGGTCACCGTCGAACAACTCGTCCACCCGCCACCCGTGCTGGCCGTAGAGAGCCCTGAAGAACTCCTCACGGTCATCGAGCATGAAGCGCCCTTTGCGGCCGGGTGACCGTCGGTGTAGTTCGGCAAACCTGTCGAATGCACCGTCGCGGTCGGTGTCGACAATCACTGCACCGATCTGGTCCTCGTAGCGGCGGCGCTTTCTCCTCACCTCATGTCGTTGCCGCTTTTCGAGTGTCGCCACGTACTCGACGCCTTGAGTCAGTTCGAGGACGGCAACCATGACATCCCGCTGGGCTGTTACTTCCAGACCCGTGGCAACGAGACCGGACACCAACCGTCTGGCTGAGGCTTCGGGCAGGGAATCGAGCGAGATGCGGTATCCCTCCGCCACCAGTTCCCCGAGCTTGGCACCGAGTTCCTCGACCTCATCTCCGAGCGGGCTGTGATAGTCAGTGAGGTCGGCATCGCCCGCGATGCGCAAGATCCGGGAATCAGCGGTTAGGGGGAGCTTCGTGTCGCCACTTCCGATGACCAACGCCTCGCCGGTGCCGAGATGAGACCACCACGCCGATATGAATCCTGGAAGCGGGAACGGTCCGACGAATTCGTCGGCCGGAGGGCCGGCTTCCTCCAGCCCAACCCACGGAGACGTTGTGTCGCTCACGACCATTGCAGCTCGACCTGCGACTCCATCTCGCCAACCTGTATGTCGCCACCCATGACCTTGGGCCGGCCGATCAGAGCGATCTGATCGGCCACATGAGGCGACACCTCGCCGAGTGCGATCAGGGCCGCGGCGGCACCCACGGTGGCGGCCGTGTGCAGGCCGTCCCAGGACTTGACCGCGATTCCGAGTCTGTTCTCCAACGCCACACCGAAGCAGCCCTCCGCGCCCCGCTTGGCAGCGGCATTCATGACGGTGGCGATGGCGGCGTCAGCATTGCCCGATCCGGATGCGAGTGCCGGGTAGCGGTGCATTGCCACGAAGACAGGTCGCAGCGACGGGTGATGGGATAGCCTCGCAAAGAGGAGAGCCATGACCCGGGTGGTCGTTCGCAACACCGGAGCTCCACATCCGTCTACGCCGACCGGTTCGGCCCTGTGTTGCCCGAGGTCACTGACCAGCTCAACGATCCGTTGTTGTATCGGATGATCCGGCGCCAGATAACTCTCGATCGGCCAGCCCTGGGCTCGAGCGGCCCGTAGCCATGCCGCATGTTTGCCTGAGCAATTGTGCCAAAGCGGGCGAGGTGAAGCATGCCCTTCGCGGGCAAGACGTCGCTCGGCGTCCGAGGAGAGCGGCCAACTCGGAGGACAGCGAAGATCAGAGGCGGCGAGCCCGACCGTGTGGAGCATGGACTCGACCAGCGCAACATGAACCGGCTGCCCGTCGTGGGATCCGGCCGCAACCGCCAGCTCGACCGGCCGGAGCAGGGCGCCCGCCTCCTGAGCGACAGCGGCTTGAAACGGTTTGGCCGCTGATCGGAGATAGAAGGGCCGGTCGATGTCGCCGGACCAGGCGATGAGATCCCCGTCTGCTGAAACGATCGCTACCGCGCCGTCGTGAAGCGTTTCGACCAGACCCGAGCGGGTCTTTGCGGCTAGCAAGGCCTAACCGGAAACCTGCGTTTGGCCCTGTTGGCTCCGGTAGCGGACGACGATCTCGTCCTGGAGAGCGTCGATGACACTGTGGAGTTGCCTTCGCTGTAATGACAACTCGGCTTCCACCTCTCGGAGCCGCTCCAGGGACTCGTCCAACTCTTCGTCGGACAACTCGGGGAGCTGGGTCAGGATCCCGTCGTCCATGATCTTGTCGATGAGGCGCTTGCCGGTGGTGGTCGGCAAAGGCGGCATGACGTCGATGTGGCGAAGGTTCGGCTCCGGGCCGAGCACCATCCCGGCTGCGAGGATCTCGGGGAGGGCATCGAGAAGAGACCGCTCCTCCTCGCCGCTGCGACGACGAAGCTCGAAGTTCAACAGGTCCATGCGCCCATGCAGAAGCCGTCGGTAATAGGAGATCTGGTTCTCGACGTCTTCCGCGGTGTTGCGCCGCGCCCTTAGCTCGTCGAGGTCGAGCGCACCAAGGCCGGCGAGAAAATCAGGCTCGAGGACGGTATCGATTCGGCGTTGTCCGCTCACTGTGTAGAGATTACCTGCAGGCCGCGGCAACGGTCGGATAGGGATTGACCGCCGGGGCCCCTCCCCCCCCGGGATGGATCTCAAAGTGGAGGTGAGGGCTCCCTCCAGAAGCGTTGCCGCTGTCACCGTTGAAGCCGATGGTCTGGCCCTGGCTCACCCTCGAGCCGGAGGAGACGTTGAACCCGGAAAGATGGGCGTAGTAGAAGGCGATTCCGTTGTCACCTGACAACCAGATCGAATTCCCGCCAAGAGAGCTGTGCGAGATACGGACCACCCCCGAGGCGACGGCGTACATCGGCTCGTTCCAGGAAGCCATCAGGTCGGTCCCTTTGTGACGCCGGCCCCCTGATCTCGGGAAGCCCCAGGAGTCGATGAAGGAGGTCCGACCACGTGTGAAGGGACAGATGAACGACCCCACCTGGACCGAACCGCTCGCCCGAGCGTTGGCGGCGGCAACTGCGGCACGCCGCTCGGTGTCGTACCTGGAGGTCAGGGTCTTGCAACGATCCGAGAGCTTGGAGTAGGCGGCTTGCTCGGCCTCCATCGCCTCCTCCTGACGGTTCTTGGCATCGAGTTTGTCCGCTTCGACCACCTTGAGCTCATCTCGGGCGACGGAGAGGTCACCGCTGAATCGGTTGAGCTCGCTGCGGGCGGCAATCAAGTCGTCGATGGATCTCTGGCCCCCGGTGGCGGCCTGGGTCAGAAACTCGGATGTCGTCATCAGCTGATCGACCGATGACGCCGAAAGGATCAATCCCGGGCTCGAGAGGCCGCCCCGCATGTAGAGCTCGACGGCCTGTTCCTCGATCTGTTGCTGGATCAGGTCGAGATCCTCGGAATGAACCGCCATTGAGCCTTCAACCCGATCCTGTTTCCGCTCGACCTTCTCCACCTCGTTGAGGACCTCCTCATACTCGAGGGCAGCATCCTCGAATTCGGCCTGCGCTGCCCGATACTCATCGAGCTGCTCGCGCGAGTCAGCACAGGCCTCATCGACCTGATCTTGGGTGACCGCCGACGTGGCCAGCGGAAATAGTGAGGCCACCAGGGCGGTCACGGTGACAAGCAGAACGACGCGATAGTGCGTCCTCGTGGCAGCCATGCGGTGAAAGCGTAACCAGGCCCTGTGCTTTGCTCTAGTCCATCTCGGATAACGGCGGTTCTCGGCCTGGCTCTTTGGCGTTTCCTGGGCGCGAGAGCTAAAGAATGACGGTGAGCAACGGAAAATAGATCGCGGCAGCCAGCGCTACCCCGTCCAGGGAGATGAGCCAGCCTGGAGGCCTTTCCGTCAATGCGACCCGGCCGGTGCGCAGCATCGAAGCAAACCCCCGACCCGCAACCAGAGCCACCGCGATCCCCAGTCCGATCAGCAAGTAGCCGACGACGTCCAGATCCCAGAGCATGGCGGCTCCGACCGCACCGAGCACGGCGCCGATCGCCGTCGCCGAGAACGGGTCCACCAGTGGTACGGAGGGCATTCGCTCGACGATCGAGCCGAGCACCAGTCCTGCGACGACGGCCGCCAGGAAGACGTCGACCGCCTTCGGGTCGGGACTGTGAGCCGACCGGGCCAGGATCAAAGACGCCGAGCTCAGCGCTGCAAAGAGGGACACGAGGAGGACCGGGCTGAAGATATCGACCTCACGGTATGCCGGTAACGCAACGGCCCATCCCAGAGCAACCACCACGGCCACCACCAAGGCCAGGGAATAGCCGGTTCCGCCCAGAACGTGGGCTGCCATCGCCGATACGGCGGAGGCCACCACCACGGCCAACGGTGCAAACATCCGTCCACGGGAGAAGAGGGCAGATCCGAGGTCGAGGGCCCAAGCCGCCACGATCGCCACCAGAGCTGCGGCCCATATCTCCTGGCTCTGGAGGTTGGCAACAACTGCGAGCACCAGGACCGCCAGAGGTAGAAAGGCCACCACATCGAGCGTGGACGGGGCGGTGATCGACCGATTGCCGCCGGAGACCGGCGGGAGGATGACGACCTCGTCGCTGTCGCCTACGGGATCGTCGTAAGAGGCAGTCTCTCCGTTGACCCAAACCCGCGAGGTTTCGACGGTTCGCCGGAAATCGGGCCCAAAACGCTCCGACGCCTCCTCGATCGCTCCACCCACCGTGTCGGACCCCACTTCCACCCTGGCAGAGCCGGCTATCTCTCTGAGGTTGGCGAAAAGACGGAGCTTGGTCATCCGCAAAGGGTAAAGCGTCTTGGTCGTCGGAGACGGGTTCGCGCTCTATTGCGTACCCTGACCATTATGGACGACAGGGTGCTGGTTCCGATCGATGTTCCGTTGCTCGGTGACGAACGTCACAAGAACTGGGCCAAGATCGTCGACTCGGTCGACACCAGCAAGTCCTCGGGTTGGGCATTCGACGGCCCGTTCGTGGCGACGGGCGGGATTCAGGACATCCCCGCTGGATCGGTCCTTCTCGTCTACGGCGAGCGTGGCTCACGGGGCAACCCGCAGATCACAGCACGGGTCTTCACCGTCAACGCCGACGCCACCATCAGCATGGAAGCTGAGGCAAAAGGCAAGGCTTGGGCCCGGACCATCCGCGACACGGTGGAGCGGTGCTTGGGGATGGAGAAACAGCCCCTCGACCTGAGCCATCTCAGCGACGATCTGCTTGCAGAGGAGCTGAGGGCGCGGGGTTGGAGGGTGGAGAAATAGTGCGAGCAATCGTCATCTCGAAGAAGGGCGGGGCCGAGCAACTCGAGCTTTCCGAGGTTGCCGACCCGGATCCGGGTCCCGACGACCTCCTCGTCGATGTGGAGGCAGCAGGGGTCAATTTCATCGACATCTATCAGCGGTCCGGTTTCTACGACGTGAAACTCCCGTTCATCCCGGGGCTGGAGGGCGCGGGCACCATCCTCGAGGTCGGCTCCAACGTCGACGGATTCAGCGTCGGGGACCGGGTGGGTTGGACCGACGGGATGGGGTCCTATGCCGGGAGAATCTCTCTGGCCGCCTCACGAGCGGTGCCCTTGCCCGCTGGCATCGACGCGAAGACGGCCGCCGCGGTTCTACTCCAGGGTTTGACCGCTCATTTCCTCGCCTCCGACACCTTCCCCCTCTCCCCCGGGGACAGATGTCTGATCCACGCCGGAGCGGGAGGGGTCGGGCTCCTCCTCACTCAGCTCGCCAAGCTCCGAGGCGCAGAGGTGTTCACAACGGTCGGGAGCGAGGACAAGGCCGAGCTCAGTCGAGCTGCGGGCGCCGACCATGTGATCGTCTACACCCAAACCGACTTCAAGACGGCCGTCGAGGCGATTGCCGGCACCAACGGCATGGACGTGGTCTATGACGGGGTTGGCGCCGCCACCTTCGAGCAGGGCCTGGACCTGATCCGACCGAGAGGGATGATGGTCACGTTCGGCAACGCCTCGGGGCCACCACCTGAGATCTCACCATTGATCCTTGCCGCCAAAGGCTCGATCTACCTGACCCGACCCAGCATGCGTCACTACCTGGGTGACCGCGCGGAGTTGTTGAGACGCGCCTCTGATCTCTTTCAGTGGATTGGCGACGACAGTCTGCGGGTTCGGATCGGAGCCGAGTTCCCACTCGCCGAGGCCGCCGACGCCCACCGCGCCCTCGAGGGTCGGGCCACCACTGGAAAGGTGATCCTGGTTCCCTAGCTCAGGGCGAACTGACCGCCAGGATGGCGTTGGCGACCACATCGGGTGCCTCGAGATGGGCCTTCCAGACCTGGGCCACCTCGACCTGCATGTCGGGGAGTGCCTGTTCGATGAGGTCGACAGACTCTCGGGGAACGTCGCCCTCCTGACTCCAGACGTAGAAGGTCGGCGCCGTGATCTCGTTGAGCTTCGACGGGACCACCGATGCTGCCGGGGTCCGTCGGAAGGCACGCATCGATTCGGAGGTGTTCTTTAGGGTCTCGGTCAGGTCTCGCCTCTCGACTTGTTCCAAAGTCGGGCACCAACCGTCGGCTTCGCAGTTCGGAGCCCAGCGATCGGCGGCGAAGCGGCCGGCGCCCTCGAACGAGAAAGTCACCGGACGACCGTAGAAAGGCAGTTTCTGCATGAACTCGACCCAGCCGTCGGCCTTGTCGAAGTCGACATCGACCATCACAAGACCTGAGACCAAGTCGGGGTGAATCACGGCTATCTCGGCTGCCACTTCGCCACCCAAACCAACACCGGCGAACACGACCGGCCCATCGAATCGGGCTCCGACCACCTCGCTGACCATCTCGGCCATCCCGGCCACCGTGTGTCTGCTCCCCTCCTCAGGCACCCGGTCACTCAGACCAAACCCGGGAAGATCGATGCGAAGAGCTGAGACGTCGGCGCCGAGTGCGGTCACGACGCCGTCCCAAAGGATCCCGCCGGCTAGGTCGACATCGTGAAGCAGGACCACCGGGATAGCCCCTGTTCCTTCCTGGACGACGTGGAGGGCGGTCCCGTCACTGGTGACGATTGCCGACCGGTCCAGATCCTCAGTTGTGGTCACCTCGATCAGATCGATCCGCTGGTTGGTGACTACAGCCCAGATCGCCGTCCCCGCCAGAGCCAGGAGAAGAATCAGGCCCACGAACCGAGCCACCACCCGTGTCGGGGCCTCGGCCCTGGGCGGTGGCCGCAGCCCGCTCATCGGAAGATGACCACGTGAAGGTGACGGGGGCCATGGACACCCAATCTCAACTGCTGTTCGATGTCCCCGGTCCGGCTGGGACCTGTCACCAAAACCATGTTGGCCGACTCGAACACGGTGGCGGGGTGCCGGTGGGCCCAATGGACGAGGGTGCGTTCGATCAACGTGGCGTCGAGGAGCGCCACGTGGACCTCGGGGATCAAGCTCGCCATCCGGGGGCGGCCGTCGCCATGGAGCAGAACGAGGCTCCCCGATTCGGCCAGACCGGCGTCGGCGCCCGTCACTCCGAGGTCCAGAGTCTGATACTCGAGTTGATGGGAGATACGTCTGTCCTCGGGGACCCGATGCTCCACCCTTTGCACCCCGGCACCTGTCAGCGCGCTGGTTACCCCGGGGACGGGGAGGTCGTCCCAGGCCATGTAGGACCGACAGGCGTGCCCGGCGGCGATCCCTGCCACCGCGCGGGGGACACCGTGGCTGCCGATCGGGCCATGAACCACAACCGACTCCTCCTGGGCCCTCGCCCGGAACAATCCGACGAGATCCACCGGATCGAGGTCGGGCAGACGCGCAGGAACGTCGGGTGGCCGGGGAAGTGTCGCCACCATGGCTGCAACGGAGACTCGTTTCAAGAACGCATCACGTTCCACGATTGGACCTCCACCACGCACTGAATGATTCCCGGGCCGGGCGTGGGAAGTCACGATAGGCGGTCCACCCCCGACCCCGTCCCGGGAGACGGCGAATCCAGCCATCACGTGAGATCGGCCCGGTGACACTGTGGGCCAGACGTTTCGCCCGTTCCCATTTGCTCGGCGTGTGGACGGTGTTCGCATAGCGCCGCATTCCACGTTCCAGCCAGCCCGGAAGCCTGCCCTCCGCAGCAGCCCTTGCCCTCAACTTCAACAACATCGACGGGATCTGGATTCGGATCGGGCACACTTCCTCACAGGCACCACAGAGGGTGGAGGCATAGGGCAATTCCCACCATGGCTCCATTCCGAGGAGACCGGGGGTGACGATCGAGCCGACCGGGCCCGAGTAGACCGTGCCGTAGGCGTGGCCGCCGACCGTGCGAAAGACCGGGCAGACATTGAGACAGGCGCCACACCGGATGCAGGCGAGGATCTCGGCGGTGTCGCTGCCGAGGATCTCGGAGCGACCATTGTCGAGCACCACCACGTGAAGTTGCTGTGGACCGTCCTCGTCGCCTTCTCGACGGGGCCCGGTGACGACGTTGGTGTAGGAGGAGAGACGCTGGCCGGTTGCCGACCGGGCGAGGACCTCGAGGATCACAGAGGCGTCCTCCCATCTCGAGACGATGCGCTCCATCCCGAGCAGGGCGATGTGAACCCGAGGGGCGGTGGTCACCAGACGCCCGTTCCCCTCGTTGGTCACCGTGATCACCGAGCCGGATTCGGCAACGGCGATGTTGACCCCCGAGATCCCGGCATCGGCCCGGAGGAAGATCTCCCTCAGATGCTCACGTGCGATCTGATTGAGCTGGATGGGGTCAGAAGTCTCCTGGACCCCGAGTTTCTGGGCAAACAACGTCCCGATGTCGTATCGGTCGAGATGGATGGTCGGGGCGATGATGTGACTCGGGGTGTCGCCGGCGAGTTGGACGATGAACTCACCGAGGTCGGTCTCCACCACCTCGAATCCCCTTGCCTCCAGGTAGGGGTTGAGGTGGATCTCCTCGGACACCATTGACTTCGATTTCACGACCAGGTGCGAACCGGTCTCCTCCAGGATGCGGGCGATGATCTCGTTGGCCTCCACTGCATCGGCCGCAAAATGGACCTGGCCTCCAAGCTCGATGACCTGGTCGGCAAAATGGGACAGCAAACGGTCGAGGTTGGCCAGGGCATGGAGTCGGATAACCCGCGCCCGATCCCTCATCGCGTCCATCAGGGGGAAGGCGGCAACGGCGGTGTCTCGCATCTCGGTCAGATGCAGCATCCCCTGGTTGACCGACACCGCCTCACGAGTGCCGAGCAGGGCCTCGGCCCGCCCTAGGAAGGTGACCGGTTGGGAGGTCATGAATCGTCTCCGGCCAAGATCTCGGCTAGATGCTTGACCGTGATCTTGGAGTTCCGTCGACGCAGGCCCCCTTCGAGATGGATGAGACACGAGACGTCGCCCCCCACCAGGGTGTCGGCGCCGGAAGCCTCGATCCGGTCCAGCTTCTCGTTCATGATCGCGGCCGACACGGCTGGCATCTCGATGGCGAACACCCCGCCGAAGCCACAGCAGTCCTTGGCTCCTTCGAGCTCTGCCATCTCGACCTCGGAAAGGAGCTGTTCGGCCTGGTGACCCAACCCGAGACCACGCAACCCGTGACATGAATGGTGGTAGGCGACTGTGCATCCGTCGCACGATCCCTTGAGGTCGGTGTCCAAGTCGTCGACCAGGAACTGACTCAACTCCCTAACCCGGGAGCCGACCCGCTCGGCCTGCTGCTCCCTGTCGGTGCCTGCGAACAGCTCTGCGTAGTGACGGGTCATCATGTCGGCGCAGGATCCCGAGGGCACGACGACCGTGCCTTGGGTGACATCGAGCAGGTCGAGGGTGTGCCCGGCCATGCGCCGGGCCTCGGTGAGCATCCCCACGTTGAAAGCCGGCTGCCCACAGCAGGTTTGGCCTTCGGGAAACTCGACCTGACAGCCCGCCCGGGTCAGCACCGTGACGGTAGCCCGGCCCACTTGGGGGGCGAGGGCGTCGACCAGACAGGTGACAACCAACTGGACGGTGGGCCCCTCCATGAAGCTGAGGTTATTCAGCGAGGCCCGCCAGGTTTCGTAATTGGGACCCACAGGTCCGCATATGACACCTGTGGGTCCCAATTACGGAGGCAGAATCACCCCGTGACCCGACGTCTCGCCCAACTCGCGATAGGTTTGACCCTGTTCGGCACAGGCATCGGGCTCATGCTCGAGTCGGGGCGGGGAGTGCCCCCGTGGGACGTGTTGCACCAGGGTCTCGCGGTCCGCTTCGGTCTCACCGTGGGCATCTGGTCGATCATCGTGTCCGGGGTTGTCCTGCTGTTCTGGATCCCCCTCAAGGAGCGGATCGGCATCGGGACGGTGGCCAACGTGATCATCATCGGCCTGATGATCGACGCCGCCTCGGCGCTGATCCCCGAGACGGACAACGCCCTCATCGCCTGGCTGATGCTCCTCGGCGGGGTCTTGCTGATCGGTCTCGCCTCCGGTCTCTACATCGGAGCCCACTTCGGACCCGGCCCCCGCGATGGTCTGATGACGGGGATCGCCAAACGCGGTCACTCGATCCGGTTGACCAGGACGGTGATAGAAGTTGTGGTCCTCGCCGCCGGGTGGGCATTGGGTGGGACCTTCGGTTGGGGGACCGTCGTCTTTGCGGCGTTGATCGGCCCGCTGGTCCATTTCTTCCTTCCCCGTCTCAGCCTCGACCCGGGCACCGACATCGAGGAGGCAGGGGAGCACATCGCCAACTGAGGAGTAGGTTTGCGGGCGTGGAACGACCCGATTGGTTCACCGAGGACCTCTACCCGTTCGAGAGTCACTGGCAGGAGGTCGATGGGGCTCAGGTCCACTATCTGGACGAGGGTGAGGGCCCGGTGCTGCTCATGCTCCACGGCAACCCGACTTGGTCGTTCCTTTACCGGCGGATGGTCCCCTATCTGTCTGACCGATTCCGCTGCATAGCCTTGGACTACCCGGGTTTCGGTCTGTCCACCGCGGCGCAGGGCTACGGGTACACCCCCGCCGAGCACGCCGCCACCGTCGGCGGGTTTGTCGACGCCATGGATCTGGATGATTTCACGCTGGTCTTGCAGGACTGGGGTGGGCCGATCGGGCTCTCGGTCGCCCTGGAACGCAAGGACCGGGTGCGGGCGATCATCCTCGGCAATACCTGGGCCTGGCCCCGCACCGATGCCGCGGCAGAGCGCTTCTCGGCGACGCTCGGCGAGGGCAAGACCGGCGAGTTCCTTGTCGACCGCGCCAACGTCTTCGTCAACCTGATAGTGAGACGGGCGATGCGACGGCGAAGCCCGACCGGTCGGGAGATGAAGATGTGGCGTGGTCCGTTCCCCAACCAATCGTCCCGTCTCCCGATGCGGGTGATGGCCCGGGAGTTGATGGGCTCGGCCGACTGGCTGGCGTCGATCGAGGAGCGGTTGGGCGAGATCGCTGACAAGCCCTCACTGTTGTTCTGGGCCGATCAGGACCCGGTCTTCCGCGGAGCGGAGAAACGGCGTTGGGAGAGCGTGTTGACCAACCGACGCACCTACATCCTCCGTCACGCCGGCCACTACTGGCAGGACGACGCCGGTCCCGAGGCTGCCCTGATGATCCGCTACTGGTGGGATCAGTCCGGGGTGTAGACCGCCTCCCAGTCGGTGCCGTCAGAACTGGTCAGGGTCAGAGTGCCGATCGGCTCTAAATGTCGAGACCCGAGGTCAAATTCTGGATGTCTGCCTGGTCCAAGGGAAAGTCCACACGCATCGCGTTAAGCAGATCACCCAATTCGTCGGCGTCTGCCGTGGCTTCCCTTCCCCGATCGCTCCCCAATGAGGCGGAGAGGGCGTCACGTAGGCGGGGCTCGATCTCCTTGACGAAGATCTCGAAGGCACCGCCGACGGCTCTATCGGTCAACATTTTGCTTTCACGGCCATTCACACCAGAAAGAGGCGAGACGGCCGATCGTACGGCAGCAGTCTGGCCGCGCCATCCGCTCTATCTCAGGGCAACGGCTCTTCGATCAATGCCTCGGTGTCGGGGACCAGCTCCTCGACCTCTGCGAGGAGCGCTTCCAGTTCGGCAACCTCGGCCTCAGTGACCGTGCCCTCCTCGACAATTGTTGGGGCGGCGGCTGTGGTCTGGATCACTTCGGGGACAGTCGTGGCAACAGTCGTCGAAGTCTCGGTTTGAGTGGGTGGGGTGTCGGGCACCCCACCTACTCGAGTGCAGGCTGCAAGAACCAGGACCAAAGGGAGCGCAACGAGCCCCCGCTTCATCTTCTCGCCTCACAGGCGGCCGCCGCTTCGGCCAGATTGTCGAGACGGTTTTTGAGGACATCGATGCGCTCGGTGCGAACCGCGATCCGGTTCTCGATGAACTCGGCCAACTTGTCACGTCCGTTCTCACGGGCGTCGTCAGCCTTCGTCTCGAGCCATGCGATCGATCCGATCGTGTCGGCGTCACCATTTATCCGGGCGAGCACCTTTTCGACCCGAATGGTGATATTCGGCACGCGGGCGCAGGCCAGTTCGAGGCGCTGCCGACGGTGGTCCGATTCGGTGCTTGCAGCCATTGCCGGAGTGGCGCTGAGCAGCAAGATAGTGATGAGCCCGACTGCCATCGCGATGCGACGGATTGACATTTCTACCTCCTGGTTGGGATCCGGTCATCACGAATGTTCGGCACCAACCTTGTGAGAACTCTGTGGCGATCGTGAGGAGGTCGTAAAGGATCAGGGGAGTCGGAAGGTGATCGCTGCTCCTCCACCGGGAGCGTCGTCGATGGTGATCGAGCCACCGTGGATGCGAGCCTGTTGGGCAGCCAGCGCCAGTCCCAGCCCGCTTCCGGCTCCCTGAGCCGAGCTGCCCCGCACGAATCGACCCATGACTGCGCCTCGTTCGCCCGCAGGGACGCCAGGCCCGCGGTCGGTGACGGTCAAAGAGGTTCCCTGAGCCTCGTTGACGAGCTCAACCGTGATCTCGGATGGTCCCTCCGCACTCCGGCCATGGGTGATGGCATTGGCCACCAGATTGTCGACCATCAGTCGCAGTCCCTCGGGCCACCCCCTGGCAATGATCGGCGTGTCGGGAGCGACCACCGTGATTCGGGCGGTCGGGTTGCGCCGACGAGCGTTGGCCACGATCTGCTCCACCAGATCGGCCAGGTCCACGTCTTCGAAGGCCTCGGGCCCGGTCAAGTCGCCGCGGGAGAGAATACGCAGAGCTTCGAGAAGCCCCACCAGGCGCCGATGCTCCTTGACCAAGTCCTCGACCAGGTCCTCCCGGTCCCCGACCTCGGGATGGGCAGACAGGACCTCGAGGTTGGCCCCCATGCTGGTGATCGGAGTGCGCAGCTCATGGGCTGCCGCGGCGGCAAAAGTTCGGGCGGTTTCGAGCGCCTCCTCCCGCTGGAAGTCGGCTTGTTGCAGGCGGGCCAACATCGCTTCAAACGAGGCTGCCAGCTCTTTGACCTCGCGGGGCCCCTGATCACCGCCAACGCGGGTCGTCAGGTCATTGGTTGCGGTCACGTGCTCGGTGGCCTTGCGAAGTCGGGCGAGCGGGGCGAGGGCGCCTGCCGCGGCGACCCAGCCGGCGAGCCCGAAGAGCCCAACGCCAAGCACAACCACCGTGCGCAGCCGGGCCCGTAGACGCTCGTATACGGCGTCCACCTGTTCTAGGGACATCGCCACTTCTACATCGACCGCTCGGCCGATCGCCAAAGCCGGGTCGACCGTGGCGCTGAAGGCGCGGTAGCGAGCCAAGTCTCCATCCAATGTGCTGTAACCAGGATTGGCAGCAGGCAACCCGCCCAGGTCCTCCGCTCCCAGCTCGAGCAGGAGTTGATCCCCTTGCCACACCCTGACCACAGCCGGAGCCACCAATCGCTGATTGGCGAGCTCCTCCAGCCGTGGACGATTGAGGCGGGCGGCGGTCGCCGCAGGCTTCGCCAGCACCTGGTACTGCGCCGCTAACACGGAGTCGACTGATGCAATCTGGTCGGAACGGAACGCCCCAATGACCGCCAAGGACCCCAGCACCATCAGCAGCGACGTGCCGGCAGCCGTGAATAGGGCGACCCTTAGTCGGAGGCTCATGGGCGAAGCACGAAACCGATTCCACGGACGGTGTGGATCAGCCGGGAGCTCTCGTCCTCTTCAAGCTTGCGCCGTAGGTACCCGACGAAAACGTCGACCACGTTGGTGTTCACCTCGAAGTCGTACCCCCACACCAACTCGAGGAGGCGTGCCCGGCTGAGCACGATGCCCTGGTTGCGAATCAAGGTCTCGAGAAGATGGAATTCGCGCTTCGTGAGCTCGATCTCACGACCGCTGCGCTGGACCCTGCGTCGCGCGGTGTCCACCCGTAGCTCGCCGGCCGTCAACACCGGGACGTCGGCCTCAGGTCGCCGCCGGAGCAGGGCATTGAGTCTGGCGACCAGCTCGGCGACGACGAACGGTTTGACGAGATAGTCATCGGCCCCGGCCTCGAGACCTGCCACCCGATCCCCAACCTCCACGCGCGCCGAGAGGATGCAGATCGGGACGTCGTCACCGGTGGCTCGGATCCGGCGCACCACTTCCACTCCGTCGATACCCGGCAATCCCACGTCGAGCACCACCAGGTGAGGGCGGGTCGTGTCCGCAACCTCGATTGCCTCTTCGCCCGTCCCCACCGTCAACACCTCGAAACCCTCAAGACTGAGCCCACGGTCGAGGGCTTCACGAATCGATCGATCGTCGTCGACAACGAGGACTGTGGGCATCTCCATGATTCTGGCCGGAGCGGGCCTAGCAAACGATGTGGGTTCTCTGAGAATCGCTCAGGCGGGGTGCTCGCGAAAACTCATCACCGCCACAACTGGACCCCAGCGCACCCTCCGTTCTAGGGTGCCAACACTTCCCCCGAATGCTTATCGGGGCGTTCACTTCCCCCGTCAGAGTGCTGTTTCTCGCGCTCTCGAGGACGTCTCGGACTGTGAAAAACAAAATGCTTGACCGATGACAAGGATGTAATTACAGTATTGAAGTCCATACTAGATGTCGTGGTCACTTCCCCCCGTACCACTACATCTTGTGGTAGGAGCTGATTTATGGACCTCGTCCTCGTAGAATGACGAAGGACGAAACAGTGCAGAGGAGGCACTATTCATGAGCAAAGGCCTGCGGATCAATCGTCGCTTCACCGAGGCCGGTAAGGACGCCTACGACAAGATCGAGTGGTCGCGTCGTGATTCCCGGATCACCAACCCCGACGGCTCGATCGTCTTCGAGATGACCGATGCCGAGATCCCTTCGGGTTGGTCACAGGTCGCCGCCGACATCATGGCCTCGAAGTATTTCCGCAAGGCCGGTGTCCCCCAGTTCGACGATGAGGGGAACCAGATCTTCGACGACGCCGGCCAGCCGGTGCTCGGCCCGGAGCGCTCCGCCAAGCAGGTGTTCAACCGTCTCGCTGGCACCTGGCGCCATTGGGGCGAGAAGGAGGGCTACTTCGCCACCACCGACAATGCCGTGGCCTTCGAGGACGAGCTCCGCTACATGCTCGCCAACCAAATGGCGGCCCCCAACTCCCCACAATGGTTCAACACGGGGCTCAATTGGGCCTATGGCCTGACCGGTCCCGCCCAGGGCTTCTGGTACGTCGACGGCGCCGATGGGGAGATGAAGGCCTCCCCCGACTCCTACAGCCGTCCCTCACCTCATGCCTGTTTCCCGGCTGGCACTCGTGTCATTGTCGAGGACGGGTTCAAATCAATCGAGAAGATCGAATCCGGCGATTCGGTTCTCACACACCACGGACGCTATCGAACCGTCCGTGAGGTAATGCAGCGCCAAGTAGACGAGGATCTGATCAGGCTTCAGGTCGGAAACCAAGAGGTCACGGCCACCCAGAACCATCCTCTTTTGGTCTTGCGGAATGGCTCTCCCGTTTGGGTCGCCGCTTCAGACATCTTGCTGGGTGAGCCCGTTTTCACCATGCCGAACTCAGATACGGCACGTCCGAATGGTGTGGCGGCCCCGGTGCTCCAGATCGAGCGGATCCCTTTCTACGGGACCGTCTACAACTTCCAGGTCGAGGAGGATGAGAGCTACGTCGCCAATGGTGTAGTCGTCCACAACTGCTTCATCCTCTCGGTCAAGGACGACCTGGTGAACCCGGGCGGGATCATGGACCTCTGGGTTCGTGAGGCTCGCATCTTCAAGTTCGGCTCCGGAGCAGGGTCCAACTTCAGCCACATCCGGGGAGAGAACGAACAGCTCTCCGGCGGCGGCAAGTCCTCCGGTGTGATGTCCTTCCTCAAGATCGGCGACCGGGCGGCCGGCGCGATCAAGAGCGGAGGTACGACCCGTCGCGCCGCCAAGATGGTCATCCTCGACGTCGATCATCCCGACATCGAGAAGTTCATCGACTGGAAAAAGGTCGAGGAGGACAAGGCCCGGGTCCTGATCAAGCACGGTGGACTCCCCGCCGACTTCAACGGCGACGCCTACGCCACCGTCTCCGGGCAGAACTCGAACAACTCGGTTCGGGTCACCAACGAGTTCATCCAGACCGTCCTCGATGACGGTGACTGGAGCCTGTTCAACCGCACCGACGGGTCGGTCCGCAAGACGGTCAAGGCCCGCGACCTGTGGAACAGCATCGCCGAGGCAGCCTGGGCCTGCGCCGATCCAGGTCTCCAGTTCGACACCACGATCAACGAATGGCACACCAGTCCGGCCGGCGGTCGGATTCGGGCCAGCAACCCATGTAGCGAGTACATGTTCCTCGATGACACCGCCTGCAATCTGGCCTCGATAAATCTGGTCCGTTTCTATGACGACGAAACTGGCGCCTTCGACGTTGAGTCCTACCAGCACGCCATTCGGCTCTGGACGATCGTCCTCGAGATCTCGGTGGCTATGGCTCACTTCCCTTCACAGGACATCGCCCGAGGGTCGTATGACTACCGAACCCTGGGTCTTGGCTACGCCAACCTCGGGTCGCTGTTGATGCGTCAAGGGATTGCCTACGACTCTGATGAAGGCCGCGCCATCGCAGGTGCGATGACCGCGATCCTCACCGGCTACTCCTATGCCACTTCGGCCGAGATTGCTGAGGTCACCGGGCCCTTCCCCAGGTTCAGCGAGAACCGGGAGGCGATGCTGCGGGTAATGCGCAACCACCGTCGTGCGGCGTACAGCCACGATGACTATGAAGGCGTCACCACCCAGGTAATGGCCATCGATCCCGCTCTGTGCCCCCCCGACCTGCTCCAAGCCGCCCAGGGATCATGGGACTTGGCACTCGAGCGTGGTGAGCAGCACGGCTACCGCAACGCACAGTCCAGTGTCATCGCTCCGACCGGAACAATTGGGCTCCTACTCGACTCGGATACCACTGGCATCGAGCCCGACTTCTCATTGGTCAAGTTCAAGAAGCTGGCCGGTGGAGGCTATTTCAAGATCGCCAATCAGTCGGTAGCCCCGGCTTTGGCACACCTTGGATACGACGCCGACCAGATCAAGGATGTGGTCGAGTACATCGTCGGCACCGGCTCATTGGACGGTGCTCCCCATATCAATCGGGAGACCCTGGCCGCCAAGGGCTTCGACGACGAGGACCTGGACAAGGTGGAGGCCGCCCTGGCCTCAGTGTTCGAGCTGAGACAGGCCTTCAACGTGTTCACCTTCGGGGAGCAAGCCCTGCAACGACTCGGGTACGGGGTTGACGAGTACACGGGCTGGGACTTCAACATGCTGCGAGCACTCGGCTTCACCCAATCTGAGATCAACGAGGCCAACGACCACGTCTGTGGCCGGCAGACCATCGAGGGTGCTCCTCATATCAAAGAAGAGCACCTCCCCGTGTTCGACACCGCCAACAAGAACGGCAAGTACGGGACCCGGTTCATCCATCACTACGGGCACATCAAGATGATGGCTGCGGCCCAGCCGTTCATCTCGGGTGCGATCTCCAAGACGATCAACATGCCCAACGAGATCACCGTCGAGGACATCGAAGAGTCCTACCGGATGTCCTGGGAGCTCGGTCTGAAGGCCATGGCCATCTACCGGGACGGCTCCAAAGCCGCACAGCCGCTCAACTCGACCTCCGATGAGGGCGAGGAGCACGAGGACGAGTCACCGAGGATCACCGCCTCCGTTGAAGCCGAGAAGGCGATCCATTGGGGCAACCTGCCCCCGGGGATCTCCCCCACCGAGGCTTACAAACAGGGGATGAAGCCGCCTCGGTTCCTGCTCCCGGCCCGTCGCAACGGGTACAACCAGGAGGCGAGGATCGGCGGGCACAAGGTGTTCATGCGCACCGGTGAGTACGACGACGGGACACTTGGTGAGATCTTCATCGACCTGGCCAAGGAGGGGGCGACCCTGAAGGGGATCCTCTCCTGCTTCGCCATCGCAGTGTCCAAGGGTCTCCAGTACGGGGTGCCGTTGGAGGAGTTCGTCGACACCTTCACCTTCCAGACCTTCGAGCCGAGAGGAATGGTCGAGGGCCATCCCAACATCAAGATGGCCAACTCGATCGTGGACTACGTGTTTCGTGCCCTGGGTGTGGAGTACCTGGAGCGTGACGAACTGGCCCAGGTGCCACCGGACCGCGAAGTCGGTGAGCTAGCCGCACCCGCCAAGGGTCTGGCCGCCGAGGCCGGAGTCCAACTCGACCTGACCGATGCCGTGGCCGAAGCCAACGTCGATGTGCTCCAGTCAGCAGCAGCCTTCGTCGACTCCGACCCAGTGGTTCCCCTAGGAAGCGGAGGCACCGAGTCCGTTGTCCCCCTGCGCAGCGGCAGTCCTG
>JBBDWM010000016.1:48907-131189 GCA_040902845.1 Acidimicrobiia bacterium | reverse complement strand
CCCGTGACCAATGTCGTGGCAGTATTCGTCGTCCTCATCACCTTCATACCGATCGTCCTGGCCCAGAGGTTCGCCCAGCGGGCCGAGGAGAACTGAGCAGATAGGAGCAGCCCATGGCGTGGGACCTCTGGATAAACGGAAAGTGGACACCGAGTCGGGGCGGCGAGCCGCTCAAGGTCGAGAACCCGGCAACCGGGGAGATCATCGACGAAGTCGTCGCCCCCTCCGGGGAGGACGTCGACGCCGCGGTTGGAGCGGCCCGGGACGCGTTCTTCGACGGTCGATGGTCCGGGCAGACCCCCGGGGAAAGGGCCCGGGTGATCCACAAACTGGCGGATCTTCTCGAGGGCAGAGCCGAGGATTTCGCCAGGGTGGAGTCCGAGGACACCGGCAAGCCCTACGCCCAGAACTCGTTGGGAGGCGACCTCCCGTTCGGAGTGGACAACCTCCGCTTTTTCGCCGCCGCGGCACGCAACATCGCCGGGACTGCCGCTGGTGACTTCGCCGCCGGGTACACCTCGATGCTCCGTCGCGAGCCAGTGGGACCGGTTGGTCAGATCGCCCCCTGGAACTACCCGTTGTTGATGGCGATTTGGAAGGTGGGCCCGGCGCTGGCAGCCGGCTGCACCACGGTCCTGAAACCGGCGCCCGGGACGCCGCGCACCGCCCTGATGCTCGCTGAGCTCGCCTCGGAGGCCGGCATCCCCGATGGCGTGTTCAACGTGATCACCGGAGGCAACGATGCGGGCCAGACCCTGGTCGAGCATCCCGACCTTCGGATGGTGTCGCTGACCGGCTCCACCGGCACCGGCAAAAAGGTGATGAGGACCGCTGCCGACACCCTGAAGCGGGTCCACCTCGAGTTGGGGGGCAAGGCGCCATTCATCGTGTTCGAAGATGCCGACCTGGAGGCCTTGGCCGAGGCGGCGATGGTGGGAGCCTGCTTCAACACCGGTCAGGACTGCACCGCCGCCACACGGCTCTATGTCGAGAGTGCCCGGTTCGAAGAGACGGTCGATGCCGTGGTCGAGACCTTCAAAGGGATCACCATCGGCGACCCCTGGGACGAGGAGACGTTCCTCGGCCCATTGATCTCAGGTACCCACCGGGACCGCGTCGCCGGGTTCGTGGAGCGGGCCCGCCAGGACGGGGCCAAGGTTGTGCTCGGCGGCAATGTCCCCGATGGGTTCGATAAGGGCTACTACTACTCGCCGACGGTGATCGTCGACGCCGACCAGAAGTCGGAAATCGTCCAACAGGAGATCTTCGGGCCGGTCCTGGTGGTTCTGCCCTTCGATGGCGAGGAACAGGCCATCCAACTCGGAAACGACGTGCTCTACGGGTTGGCCGCTTCGGTTTGGACCAAGGACATAGGCCGGGCTATGCGGCTTTCCTCGGCCCTCGAATTCGGGACGGTGTGGGTCAACGACCACATGCCGTTGGCCTCCGAGGCGCCACACGGCGGGTTCAAGCAGTCGGGGTTTGGCAAGGACATGTCGCTGGAGTCGGTCCACGACTACACCATCACCAAACACGTGATGGTGAAACACGGGTAGCGGCGCCTCGCGCCGGGCGTTCCTTTCGTTTTCGCGCGGGGATCTGGGCCTATGGGCCCAGATCCCCGCGCGAAAACGGAGGTTCGGCGATCGATCCGTCCTCTGTCAGGAGAAGACCACCGTCTTCGAACCGATCAGGATCACTCGTTCCTCAGCGTGGTATCGGACCGCACGGGCGAGGACCATGCGCTCGACATCGCGGCCAATTGAGACCAGGTCTTCGGCAGTGTGAGCGTGAGTCACCCGAGCCACGTCCTGTTCGATGATCGGGCCCTCGTCGAGATCGACGGTCACGTAATGGGCGGTGGCCCCGATCAACTTCACCCCCCGATGATGTGCCTGGTGATAGGGACGTGAGCCCTTGAATCCCGGCAGGAAGGAATGGTGGATGTTGATCGCCCGACCCTGGAGCGCCAGACAGGTCTCAGGGGAGAGAATCTGCATGTAGCGCGCCAGGACCACGAGGTCGATCGCATGTTCCTCGATCAGGGCCAGCAGCCGGGCTTCGGCATTGGCCTTGGTCTCTTCGGTCACGGGAATGTGGGCGTAGGGCACCCCGTAGTGACCGGCTAACTCCGCGCAATCCGGGTGATTCGAGACGATCAGCGGAATGTCGATGGCCAGTTCTCCATACCGCTGGCGGTGCAGGAGATCGAGCAGACAATGGTCGTACTTGGAGACCATGACCAGCACCCGTGGCTTTACATCGACCGCCCGTAACTTGAGCAAACCGGAAAGACCGGCCGCCACCGCGGTCAAAGGCGCCTCGACAGTCGTCAGATCGTCTTTCTCGGTCTCGAAGACGGTGCGCAGGGCAAACGTGGCGCTCTCGACGTCACCGAATTGGGCACTTTCCAGGATATTGGCCTCGATCTCGAGGAGGGCTCCCGTGACGGCGTTGACAATCCCGGGTCGGTCGGGGCAGCTCAAGGTCAACACGTAACGTCTCATTTCTCGAACCTCTCATCTCTCCATCGAATCGCCTCACCCAAACCCTGCTCGGCGGTGATCCTCTCGAACTCCTCCCGCTCCGGCACCCGGGCGTTCTCGATCATCGCTCCCAACTCGACACCGCCCAGCAAGGCGTCGCGAAAGCCCGCAGCCTCCCACGTCAGATTGATCGCCCTCTTGGTCATCTGCATGGCATAAGGATCGACCATTGCGAGGGCATCGGCCAGGAGCATCGTCTCTTCCTCCAGGCGTTCCCCGGGCACGACCCGGTTGACCAGCCCGATCCGTTCCGCCTCCGATGCCGAAACCTTGTCCTCACCGGTGAGCACCAGCTCCTTGGCTCGTCGGGCCCCGATCAACCAGGGCATGACGTGAGCCACCACCGCCGCCCCGAACCGGATCTCGGGTTGCCCGAAGACCGCATCCTCGGAGGCGACTGCGAGATCACACATCATCATCAGGTCGCAGCCACCGGCCAGGCAGTGTCCCTGTACCTGAGCGATGATCGGTTTGGGATGATCGAACACCTCGAGAAGCCGCCCCAAGCTGTGACGCAGGCCTTCGGCGGGATCGATCGAAGGGTCGGCCTCTTCGGAAAGGTCATAACCGGCACAAAAGGAACGACCGGCCCCGGCCAGAATCACAACCCTGGTCGCCTCGCGCCCTGCGGCCTCGGCAAGCTCGACCGAGAATCCCTCCACCAACGCCGCCGAAAGGGCATTCAGTTTCTCGGGCCGATTGAGAGTGAGCACCCGCACCGGGCCCCGATCCTCGACCAGTACCAATTCGGTCATCACAGCCCTTTCATCAGAGCATCTACGGCCACGCTGCGCTCCGGGCCGGCGATCACCGGGTTGACATCGATGGCTGCCAGCCGGCCCGAGGCGTCGAGGGCCAGCTCGGAGAACCTGGCCACGACCTCGGCGAGTGCCACGAGATTCGCCGGCGGACCCCCCCGAACCCCGTCGAACAGAGGACGAATCGAGAGCCGATCCAGGGCGGCCAGAGCCCTGGGGAGGTCAACGGGTGGCAATAGAGCGACCCGATCCCCGATCACCTCGATCAGGATCCCCCCGGCGGAGAGGATCACGACAGGGCCGAATTGGGGGTCGGTGATCATCCCGAGCCCGACCTCGACTCCGTTTGGCGCCATCTCTGCCACGACGGCTCCAGGTCCTAACCGAGCAGCGATCTCCCGATACGACTCTCGGAGTCGAGGCTCGTCGGCGATGCCCACCACGACCCCACCGGCCTCTGTCTTGTGGCTGATCGACTCGGCCGTCTTGAGCACTACCGGGAACCCGATCTCCACAGCGGCCCCAACCGCTCCTTCCTCCGACGTCACGGGAATGACGGAGGGAGTTGGAATGCCGTAGCCGGCAAGTATTGAAAGAGCGGCCAGCTCCCCTCCGACTCCACGAGACGGATCGGCAACGAGGGTCATCCGTGGAGCCAGCTCTGAGAGCAAGCTCCACCGGTGACGGTCGAGGAGGTGACGTACCGCTAGCAACCCGGTTTCGGTGCCTTCCAAGACAGGAACACCAGCCTCCCGCAGCAGCCCGGATTGATAGGGGTCGATAGTCGAGGCGAGATTGCCGAGGACCACGACAGGTTTCTCGGTGATCCGGTCAACCTTCAAGGCAGCATGGGAAAAGGCGCTATCTGGATGTTCTTCGGGTGTCAGGTCGACACAGAAGGCGATCACACCTACCGCCGGGTCGTCAGATAGTGCGTGCAAACACTCGGCAAACACCTCCTCCGATTCCCGCCCGGTGCCCCAAGCGTCGACAGGGTTAGCCGGCTCGAGCCCGGGGTCGAGGACCGCTGAGATTCGATCGGTGGTGGCTGTTCCCAGTTCGGGGAGGGGAACACCGACTCGATCGGCGGTGTCGATGAGCATGGCCCGCTCTCCACCCGAGTCGTGGACTGCCCCCAACCCAAATGCAGTGGCTCGCCGCCCTGTCGAGAACAGCTCGAGAGTGTCCGCCATTTCGTCCATGGTCCACACTCGATGCACACCGTATGCGTCGAACAGCGCCTCGTAGATGGCGTCGTCGCCGGCCAGCGCCTCACTATGGGTGGCGACCGCCTCTTGACCGCGAGTGCTGGCACCTACTTTGAGGGCCACCACCGGAATGTCGAGCCGCGCCGCGGCACCGAGGGCATCTTTGAATCCCTCGGGATCACGGATTGTCTCCAGGAATAGAGCCACCACCCGGGTCGTCTCACGACCAAGCGACCAGTCCAGATAGCGGTCCATGGTGGTGTTGATCTCGAGACCGGTGGATACCACGAGGTTGAACCGGATACCGCGGCGATTGTGGAGGAGGGCAGAGAAGAGGGACCCGGAGTGACTGAGAAAGGTCACCCCGCCGGGGACCAGATCGGGTGGTTGGTAGAAACCGCACACCCGGAGACCGGCTTCGATGTTGAGAAAACCCATCCCGTTGCCACCGCAGATCGGGATCGCGGCGTCGGCAGCGATCTCATGGAGCCGGGCTCGGAGTGGGGTCCCGTCAGCCGCCTCCCCGTGACAACTGGCGAATATCGCAGCCGAAAGGGCCCCCATCGTGGCCGCTTCGGCTAACCCACTCTCGAGGTGGGCATTGGCCACCGCCAGGACCACCAGATCGACCGGGTCTCTCAAGCTCGCCAGATCCGGGGCGCAGGCCAGGCCATGCAACGTCTCATATCTCGGGTTGACCGGATAGATGGGACCGTCGAAACCACCCGAGATGAGTTGGCGCACCACCTGGTCGCCCACCGATCCCTGCCGTTCGCTGGCGCCCACGACGGCAACCGAACGGGCGAGGAGCATCGGATCGAGGGACGTCATGGGTGGCTCATCCTGAACGGCAATTCAGCGTACCGGGGGTGGGGACATGGCGGCAACGGGGCACATCACATTGTGCCAATATCGCGCGGTGAGCCCGAGACCTTCCCTGACCGAAAGCCGACGCCAGGACATCCTCGCCGCCGCCAGCACCGCAATCGCCGAACGCGGCCTGTGCGAGACGAGGATCGCCGACATTGCCGACAACATCGGGGCCAGCCCGGCCTTGATTCTCTACTACTTCCCCTCCAAGGCTGTCCTGCTCACTGAGGCGCTGATCTATCAGGATCGCCTTTTTCACGAATCGGTCAAAGACGCGCTTGCAGGCGCCAGCTCGGCAGTTGACAAGTTCGCCATACTCATCGAAACCAGCTGCCCCAGACCCTCTCGGAGCAACGGCGCCACCGACGGTTGGACGCTGTGGCCAGCGGCGTGGGAGATGTCACGTCACGACCCGGCTCTGGCTTCGGCCCGGGCCCGGCTGGACGAGACGTGGCGGGCCCAGATCGCCGCCATCGTCGACGAAGGCATCGCCAGCGGAGAGTTTCGCAACGTGAACTCGACCGACTTCGCGATCCAACTCGCGGCCATGCTCGACGGTCTCGCCATCGAAGTGATGCTCGGCGACCCCACCGTCGATGCCGACCGGATGCGTGCCCTCGCCAACGCCTTCCTGGATCTGGCCCTCAAAACCCCGGTTTCGGGCGCAACTTGACTGAACGACGGTTTAGGATCGGCGACCGGCTGAGCGAGGAATAGTCATGGTGTATCACCCACGGGAGAACTGGAACCCACAGACCCGCAACCGGGTCTATACACGGAGGGATTTCCTGCAGCGGGCGGCGGTGTTGGGGATCACCCTCCCGATACTCCCCTCATTTCTCGCGGCATGCGCCGAGCGAGAGAGCTCCGGCACCGCAGATCTCGCAATCGGAACGCCGGCCAGTCCTATCCAACAGCCACTTTTCGATGACAACCCGGCGATCGAGTCGGGTCTCCAGGCCGAAGCGGGTCCCCTGTTGCTTTACAACTGGGAGGAATACCTGAACCCCGAAATCCTCCCTCTAGCCGAGGAAGCCCTCGGAGTGGAGATCACGGAAACCACGTTCGTCAACGAGGAAGAGGCACTCGCGAGGCTGGCGTCGGGGGAGGTCGAGTTCGACGTTTGGTTCCCCACGTCACAGAGGATCCCGGTGGCGGTGGCCGCCTCTCTGATCCAGCCCCTCAACCACGCCTACCTCACGAATCTCGATGCCAACGTATGGCCACAGTTGGCAGACCCCTACTACGACAAGGGGTCCCGATACTCGGTGCCGTATGTGACCTACACCACGGGTATCGGCTGGCGGATCGACCTAGCCGACAGTGCGGACATCGAGGGTCAAGCGAACCCTTGGGACGTCTTCTGGAACCCGAAGTACCACGGGATGATCGGAATGCTCGACTCTTTCACCGACGTGATCCCACTCGCCCTGTTCCGCAACGGGGTACCTGACCCATCCCAGGCCACCGAGGCCGAACTGATTGCCGCCGGTGACGCCCTCGTCGAGCTAATCGATCTGGTGGATATCCGATACCGGATCGACGGCTCCTATTCGGGTCTGCCGGAGGGCAGATACGCTATTCATCAGGCCTGGTCTGGTGACCTCGTCAACTCTCAATACTTCTGGCCGGGTGGAGTGGATCTAGGGACCACGCGATATCTGTGGCCTGCCAAGAGTGAAGGCTCGACCACTGAAGGGCCGATATCGAGCGACACCATGACAGTCCTTAAGGGCTCGGAGCGTCCGGTGTTGGCCCACATGTTCCTCGACTACATGCTCAATGAGGCCAATGCGCTAAAGAACTTCGAGTACGTCGGTTACCAGCCCCCACAAAACGGTCTAACCGCCGAGTACCTGATCAACGAGGGATGGTTGCTACCGCACCTTGAGCCGACCCTGGTGGCGCCCGAGGACTTTGAGCTCGACACGGCCTGGGTCCAAGGACCGCTTGATGCCGCCACGGAGACGCTGTGGAATGACCAGTGGAATAGGGCCAACGCGGGTGGCTGAGCCGGTGACATAGCCGGGTCATGCCCACCAACCTTTCCTCGGGCGCCGAATATGACACCGTCGGGCAGAAACGATGGGTGTGGCCGGGTTTTGCCCTCCCCGGGGTGACCTGGTTGGCGTTGTTCTTCCTTGTCCCGTTCTACGCCGTTTTCGCCGTTGCGATGGGCCAACTCGACCCGATCTTGCAGCGAGCCAGCCCGGAGTGGAACCCGATCTATTGGGACCTGACCGTCTTCGGCAAGGCCTTCGCCGACCTGTTCGGAGGGCAATTAGGGGTTATCGCCCTCCGCACCGTCGCATACGTGTTCATCGCATCGCTTTTGTGCGTTCTGATTGGTTACCCGGTCGCCTACTTCGTGTCCCGCAAGGCCGGGCGGTGGAGATGGTTGTGGCTGCTCCTGATCCTGGCCCCGTTTTGGATCAACTATCTGATGCGCATGATGTCCTGGGTGAATCTGCTCAGCCCTGACGGGCAGGTGAACAGATGGCTTTCGACGATCGCGGGATGGTTCAACATCGACTTCATTCCGCCTTCGTGGCTTTCCGGCTATCACATCGTGGTGATCCTCGGGTTGGTCTACGGGTACATCCCGTTCTTCATCCTCCCCCTGTTCGCAGCCCTGGACCGGATCGACGACGCCACTCTCGAGGCATCACGCGACCTCGGAGCCAGCTCGAGGCAAACTTTCTGGCGGGTGACCTGGCCTTTGTCGCGCAATGGGGTGCTCGGCGGCCTGGTGATCGTCATGCTTCCGATGTTCGGGGACTACTACACGCCGAATCTCCTCTCGGGGTCACCGAGGACCCGGATGTACGGGAACACCATCGACTCGTTCATAAATCAGACGACTAGCGGGGGTGCCCTCGGCGCTGCCCTGACCATCATCTTGATGATCTTCGTCGCCGGTCTCATGGTGTATTACCTTCGGTCGATTAACCGCGCCTCCGAGGAGGCGCGGTGATGACTGCCGGCAAGACCACGCGGTCGGTCAAATCGGTGTTGACGAACCCCTGGGGAAAGTCGAGGTTCTTGCCACTGGTAACCCTGTTGTATGTTCTCTGGTCGATCATCCCGGTAGTAATCGCCGTTCGGTTCTCGTTCAACTCCGGCCGATCGAGAAGTGTCTGGCAGGGATTTTCCACCCGCTGGTACGTTGGTGACCCGGCCGCCGCCGAGTCGGTTCTCTATGACGAGTCGCTGCGCTTCGCCCTGACCCAGAGTGTCCGGCTCGCAGTCCTGACGATGTTGGTGGCCACCCCAATTGGTGTCGCCCTTGCCATTGGTTTGGCGAGATGGCGAGGGCGAGGGGTGAAAGCGTCCAATCTCTTGATGCTCATCCCACTGGTGACCCCCGAGATCGTCATGGGAGTCGCTTTGTTCCTGGTGTTCGACAAGGTGTACGACTTCGTTCCGTTCGGGACCTGGACCCAGTTCCTCGGGCATGTCACCTTCTCCATCTCCTTCGTGGTGATAATCGTGAGAGGACGTCTGTTTGCAATAGGCAGGGACTACGAGGAAGCCGCCATGGATCTCGGAGCTTCTCAGTTCCAGGCGATGCGTCGTGTGCTCCTCCCTCTTCTCGCTCCGGCACTCCTGGCCTCGTTCGCCATCGTCTTCGCCATCTCCATCGACGACTTCGTGATCAGCCAGTTCCTGCTCGGGGGAGCCGATTCGGTCACCATCCCGGTCAAGCTCTACTCGGGGGCCCGGCTCGCCCCGCCACCCTCACTCAATGCACTCGCCACCATCCTCATGGTGATCACGATCGTGGCGGTTGCCATCGCCGGCCTCTTGTTCCGAGCGATCGGCAAGCGACGCGGCGAGGACGGCTCTGCCCTGAAGTCGATCGCCGGTTTCGAGATATGAGTCCCGTTGACCGTTGACCGTTAACCGTTGACCGTTCGCCGATGGGACGGATTACGGATTACGGATTACGGATTACGGCGAGCGGAGCGAGCTCTAGGCGCACGATTGGCCGAGTCGGGTTCCTTCGTAGGATCTCGACAAATCCTTCCTCCTGGAACATGCCCAAAGTCCCGGTGAAGTAATCGACTGACGAGGCCCGTTCCCCATCGACCGGGTACCCCTCGACCAGATTGGCACCCTCGTCCCGAGCAAATCCCATGGCCGTCGAGAGCAGGGCGGTGGCGATGCCCCGGCGCCGATATCCGACCCGAACCACGAAACAGTTGATCGACCATGATTCGGCGTCATGGACCGGTTTGAGAAGCCGGGACCGCTCGATCGTAGGGAACTCGTCCCGGGGACCTACCGACACCCATCCCACCGGCGTCCCGTCCAGATAACCGATGAGACCGGGAGGCCGACCCTGGGCCCCTCGGTCGGCGAACCGCTCACGGTTGTCCCGACGATCCAAGAATCCCCCATCGGGCCGGCGCCAATGCATGCAAAAGCACCACCTGGCCGCACCCGCCTTACCAAAGACCTCCTCGATGTCCCCGAACCGCTCCGGTGTCAGAGGTCTGGCTGCGAGTACACCTCCATCGATCTCAGCTGAGACAGACCATTCCACTCTCAGGCACCGACCTTCTCTTGTTCGCCTTCGTTGTCCCTCGCCAGGAGTTGAATGACCTCGGCGTCCCACGACGGTAGTGGTGGAGCCTCCTCACGCTCTACGCGACGCCACCGGGATCTCCTTTCCGAGATGGCCCTCCTCTCCTCAACGATGCCCCTCGCTACCTCATAACTCATGAACGGATGCATCTCAATCTCCCTTCTCGTGGACCTACCTAATTGGGAGCCACAGGTCCGAATGTGACCCCTGTGGAACCCAATTTCGACCTTCGATCAGCGTACGAGGAAATGCGGACAGCTTCTGTCCGCATAATCGATAAAATGACCATCAGATGGACAGCGCCGAACGGCTTCTCAAACTCCTAGGCTTGCTGGAAGGGCGGATCGACTGGACCGCCCAAGACCTCGCCCGCAGACTCGAGGTCACCCCGCGAACGGTCAGACGTGACATAACCAGGCTGCGTGATCTCGGCTACCCGGTCGCGGCGGTGGCCGGGCCAGGAGGCGGATACCGGTTGGGAGCGGGAGGCAAGCTCCCACCACTCCTTCTCGACGACGAAGAGGCACTGGCGGTGGCTCTGGGCTTACGTGTCGCCGCAGCAACCGCGGTTGGCGGTCTGGAGGAAGCGTCATTGTCCGCCCTGTCCAAACTGGAGCACGTCCTACCGCCACGGCTTCGGACCCGGCTCGAAGACATCTCCGTGGCGACCGTTTCCACTGTCTCCACCTCGGCCTCGCGGGCTGATCACAATGCCCTGGCCGTTGCCGCATCCGCCGCTCGCAGTCGAGAACGGCTTCGGTTCGGGTACACCGACGGCGAGGGCCGATCTTCGAAGCGACATGCCGAGCCGTTGCGTCTGGTCCACACCGGACGGCGTTGGTATCTGGTCGCCTTCGACCTCGATCGTGACGACTGGCGCACCTTCAGACTCGACCGAGTATCAGCTCTGAAGGCGACCGGAATGCAGTCCACCCGTCGCCCGGAGCCCGATCCCGTGGAACTGGTCCAACGTGGTGTGGCCATCGACGTCTACACCCACCGGGGTGTGATTCGCCTACAGACGTCGATCGAGCGGGCGCGTCAGGTGATCCCGACCACAGTCGGTGCATTGGAGACCGTTGATGCCGACCAGTGCCGATTGACCGTCGGAGCCGACGACATGAACTGGCTGGCCCGGTATCTGCTCGGATTGCCCTGGGACTTCGTGGTCGAGGAGCCGCTGGAGTTGGAAGCCGAGCTGAGGAGGATCGGCGCGAACCTTGTTGCGGCCTACGCCCCCTCTTCTTCCTCCACATCAACGTCTAGCTCCTCGGTGGCGGTCCCGGTCTCCGAGACGATCCGAAGCGACTGAGTCGGGAAGTGAAGCGCCACCTTGTCCGGCCAGTCCCAACGGAAAGTCCCGCCCTGGTTGGGAACGGTCACCTGAATCGTCCCCACCTCCTCCACTGTGACCAGGACGTTGAGCAGCGGGCCGGCGAAGACCACCCGTTCGATCTCACCAAACAAGAGATTGTCGCCGGTGTGGTCGGGAGGGTGGATCTCGACCCGCTCCGGTCGGATACTCACCGTTACCTCACCGGAGGCGCCGTCCTTGTCGACACAACTCAGCTCTCGTCCGGCCAGTGAGATCCGCCCTGCTCCGACGGCATCGGCGTACATCAGGTTGGAAACCCCGAGGAAATCGGCGATATAGCTGGAGGTGGGTATCTCGTAGACCTCGGAAGGAGTCCCGAGTTGCTCGACCTTGCCCTCTGTCATCACGGCCATCCGGTCGGACATGGTGAGTGCCTCGTCCTGGTCATGGGTCACGTAGATGAACGTGATCTCCAGATCCTCTTGGAGGCGCTTCAGCTCGACTTGGAGCGCCTTGCGCAGCTTGGCGTCCAAGGCACCCAGTGGTTCGTCGAGGAGCAGCACCGAAGGGTTGAGCACCAGCGAGCGAGCCAGTGCCACCCGTTGCTGTTGTCCGCCGGAGAGTTGCGTCGGCCTCCGGGACTCCATGCCGGTCAGCCTCACCTGCTCCAGGGCGTCGCCCACCCGCTTGTTCTGCTCGGCCTTGGTCGCGTTCTGATAGCGAAGGCCAAAAGCGACATTGGCGGCCACGTCCATGTGGGGGAACAGCGCATAGCTCTGAAACACCGTGTTCACCGGACGTTTGTGGGGCGGCGTCCCAGCCTGGTCGACACCATCGATCAGGATAGCTCCGGCGTCGGGGCGCTCGAACCCAGCGATAAGGCGAAGCGTGGTGGTCTTGCCACAACCCGATGGGCCGAGAAGGGAGAAGAACTCGCCGTCCTCGATCCTCAGGTTGATCCGATCCACCGCCGGCACGTCACCGAAGGACTTCTCCAGGTCGACCAGTTCAACGACACCGCTCATCAGCCGGGCGAGTCTACGACCCACTCATCGGGTGATGACGTCGGCAAAGCCATCCAATGTCTCCAGATATCGATCAACATCGTCCTCGGTGTGCTGGACCGAGAGCAACCACTGCTCGCCCTTGCTCCACGGGGGCAAAAAGACGCCCCGGTTGTACTGGTAGAGCCAGGCGGCCTGGGAGTATCGACCGTCGACCGCGAGAAAGTCTCGATAGCTCCGCAGCGGTTCCGCCGAGTAGATGACACTGCCCTTGGCTCCGGCAGTGGCGACATGGGCGACCAGCCCGTGACGTCCCACCACCTCGTTGGCGCCCTTTTCCATCCGGTTCTGGAGCTGCTCGAGATGCCGATAGGCATCCTCCACCATCACCTCGGTCAACATCGCCCGGGCTCCGGCCAGACTCAGAGGATTTCCGTTGAACGTCCCAACCTGCTCGTAGGTGCCGTCGACGATGTGACCCATGACCTCCATGGTCCCTCCGATCGCCGAGATGGGAAGGCCACCACCGAGGGCCTTGGCCAGACAGACGATGTCGGGCTGGACGCCGTACCGGCGAATCGCTCCCCCCTTGCCCAACGTGAGACCGGTTTTGACCTCGTCGAAGGTGAGCATGGCGCTGTGTTTGCGGGTGAGGTCGCGGAGACCTTGGAGAAACCCGTCTTCTGGGAGGAGAACACCACAGTTCTGGAGGATGGGCTCGACTATCACTCCGGCGACTTTGCCTGGGTTCTCGTCGAACAGCCGGCTGACCACCTCGAGGTCGTTGTAGGTTGCTACGAGAGTCAGATCAACCATGGCCTGGGGTATGCCGCCACCGGCGGCAACACTCCGCGGTTTCTTGGCTGAGCCCAGGTCCACCTCATTCCACACCGAGACCATGACCGAATCGTGATGACCGTGATAGCCGCCTTCGAACTTGATGATCAGGTCGCGGCCGGTGACGACACGCATCAAGTGGACGGCGTCCATGGTGGCTTCGGTGCCCGAGTTGCCAAATCGCCACAACGGGAACCCATAGCTGGCCGAGAGCTCCTCGGCGACCACGATGGCGTCGGCCGTCGGCTGGGCGAAGTGGGTTCCTTTCCGGACCCGCTCAGAGACGGCAGCCACGATGGCAGGGTGGGCATGACCGGCGAGCATGGCGCCATACCCATCGTGAAGGTCGACGTATTCGTTTCCGTCGACGTCCCAAACCTTGGATCCAAGCCCACGATCGATCCAGATTGGCTGGGGCTCGGAGATCTGCCAGCTCGAGGTGACGCCACCTGCGAGTGACTTGCTGGCCCGAAGGCCCAGCTCGGTCGCTTTCGGTGCCCGATCGAGAAAAGTCCGCTCCTCTCTTGCGACCAAGTCGTCGAGAATCGAGACCTGATCCTGCGCGGGGGACATGAGCCACCTTCCTTTCGGGTAATCTGACTCGCCGTTCAGGATACACTGGCGACTGAACGCCTGCCCGTCGATTCTGGCGGATCAGCACCGCTGCCTCCACGTTCACCGACCGAGAAGAAGGGGAAGATCGATGAATACGGCGCCGCTCGACCAAGACCAGCTCCGCAAGGTCATCGAGCCCTTTGGCGCCAATCTGACCCTCCCGGCGGCGGCTTACACCTCTCACGAAGTGCTGGCCTGGGAAAGGGAAAACCTGTGGCAGAGCACCTGGGTATGTGTCGGGCGTCTCGAAGAGTTGGTAGCCCCGCGCCAGGTTCGGGCCATCGAACTTGGCGAGGAGAGTGTCCTGCTGGTGCGTGATGAGGAAGGGATCCTGCGCGCCTTCTCCAATGTGTGTCGGCATCGGGGTCACGAGTTGGCTCCGGTCGGTGACGCCATCGATGTCCGTCTCATCCGGTGCCCCTACCACTCCTGGTCCTATCGCTTCGATGGCAGTCTCCGGACCGCACCCACCTTCACCCAAAACCCGACGTTCGAGACCACCGAGTTCCCGCTGATCTCAATTCGACTCGGCGTCTACGGGGGTTGGGTCTTCGTCGACCTCTCCGGCACATCGCAACCCCTCGATGCCCAATTCGGCAATCTTGCCGAGATCATCGCTCCGTACGAGCCGGAACGCCTGGTCACTGCCGCCTCCCACTCCTATGACGTCGACGCCAACTGGAAGGTCGTTGTTGAGAACTACAACGAGTGCTACCACTGCTCCACGATCCATCCCGAGCTCTGCGAGGTGACCCCGCCGGACAGTGGCTTCGACCACATCCCGACCGGCATGTGGCTGGGCGGGACCATGGACCTCAAGGAGCATGCGGTCACCATGTCCTTGGACGGCAACTCCAATGGAGTCAATTTCCGCCATATCGACGACGAACTGGCCCGTCAGGTGTGGTACATCACAGTGGCGCCAAACCTGTTGCTCTCGATTCATCCCGACTATGTGATGACCCACCGCCTGACCCCGGTCGACGTGGACCGGACCCATATCGAGTGTGCCTGGCTGTTCCCGCCGGAGGCCTTCGAGCGCCCTGATTTCGACCCGGCATACGCCACGGACTTTTGGGACATCACCAACCGCGAGGACTGGTCGGCCTGTGAAGGGGTACAGCGCGGGATCCGCAATCGGGGTTATCGGCCGGGACCGCTCAGCCGGTGGGAGGGAACCGTGTACCAGTTCCTCGGGGTCATGGCCCGTCTCTACCTGGGGGAGGGCATGGTCGTGCCCACCGTCCCCCAGCGCGAACTGCACTAGACCCCTCGTTCCTAATGTTCGGCGTCACGCATCCGTGACGCCGTGCATACAGAATTGATAGGTTGGCCCGATTGGCCGAGCTGAAGACCCAGAAAACCAATGCCAGCGTTGCCGAGTTTCTAACTGGCATTGACGACGAGACCCAGCGTCGGGATTCGAAGGAACTGACGAAGCTCATGGGAGCTCTCACCGGGGAGAAGCCCCAAATGTGGGGATCGAGCATCGTTGGCTTCGGCAGCTACCCCTACCAGAACCGATCCGGTGCCGCCGAATGGTTCAAAGTCGGGTTTTCACCGCGCAAGAAGACATTGACCCTTTACCTCATGGACGGGTTCGTCGGGTACGACACATTGCTCTCCGGGCTGGGAAAGCACAGCACAGGCAAATCGTGTCTCTATGTGAAACGGCTCGCCGACATCGACCGCATAGTCTTGGAGAAGTTGATCGCGGAATCCATCGCCTCTGTCAACATGAGGATCGCCGCCCACGACTGATTCGGAATGCAGATCGCGCGATATACGTGACGCCGTGCATTAGGAACGCATCAGTTGGTCAGGGTTGCCGCTCCCCGTTTCCGGAGTTGGTCGGCGATGATGATGCGTTGGATCTCGGACGTGCCCTCCCAGATCCGGTCCACCCTGAGCTCCCGAAAGAACCGCTCGGCAACGTTCTCCCGCATGAAGCCACGGCCGCCGAAGATCTGAACCGCCCGGTCCGCCACCCGGTTCGCCATCTCCGAGGCGTACAGCTTGGCCATCGAGCACTGGGCGTGTTGCACCTTGAGATCGACCCCGGCGTCGATGCCGCGGGCGGTCTCGTAGGTCATCAGCCGCGCCGCCCACAACTCGGTGAGTGAGTCGGCGAGCATGAACTGGATCGCCTGGTAATCCGCGATGCTCGACCCATATGCCTGCCGCTGCTCGGCGAAAGCGGTGGCCTCCTCGATGAGTCGCTCCGCCGCACCACAACAGCGGGCGGCGATCATCAGCCGCTCGTAGCGGAACCAGGCATGGGAGAAGCTCATCCCGTCACCCTCGGAGCCAACCAGGTTCTCCTTGGGCACACGAACATCGGTGAACTTCATCTCCCAATGGTGATGCCCGTAGGTGTGGCTGTACTCGGGGACCCGGACACACTCGACACCCGGAGCGTCCATGTCGACGAAGAACAGGACATGTCGACCAGCATTGGGACCGTCGGTGAGCTTGGCCTGGAAGAACACGTATGCGGCGAGGTTGGCCGATGTGACATGCCATTTGACTCCGTTCAGCACGTAGTCCTCGCCGGCGGGGTTGGCGGTGGCCTCGATCCCGTCGACATCCGATCCCGCGCCCTCCTCGGTGATGGCGTAGCACTCGTGGATGTCACCGTCGACCGTGGGGCGAATCCAGCGCTCCAGTTGATAATCAGTGACCACTTCGGCGATCCATGAGGGCCCGGTGGAGACCACCCAACCCAGGGCATTGGTCACCCGACCACTCTGCTCCTGGATCAACGCCTGCTCCAACGTCCCATATCCGGGGCCACCCATCCGCTCCGGCATGTTGATCGAGAGAAACCCCAGCGCCCGAGCCTTCTCATGATGGCTCTTGGCCACCTCTGGAGAGAGCTCCCCCCGGTTCATCTCGGCCTCGACCTCGTAGGGAATCAACTCGTCGATGAAGTCTCGGGCCCTTGATTGCAGAACACGTTCGGCAGAGGTGAGGAAGGTGGACACGACCCTCGACGGTAGCAGCGGAACCCTGAACGACGGTTCAGAAAACCCCTCCTTTCCCGACCGGAGGCCTGCGCCGACGGGTTAACCTGCCTCCACCGACCCCGAGGTAGCCATTGATCCGCGAGACGCCGTTTCACCCGCGGACCAGCGCCGCCAACCAGACTGGTTTGTGGAGTCACTGGTCGGGGTACCTGGCCACCGACAAATATCAGAGCTCGGAGAAGTTCGAGTATTTCGCCATCCGCAATGCGGCGGCGATGATCGACACCTCTCCCCTCTACAAGTACCGCATCACCGGGCGCGATGGCGAGCATTTCCTTTCCGGCGTCCTCGCTAGGGACATCCGCAAATGCCGCCCCGGTCAGGCTCACTACACGATCTGGTGTGATGACGCCGGCTACGTGGTCGAGGACGGCGTCATTCTCCGCCTCTCCGAGGATGAGTTCCTGCTCACCGCCGCCGAGCCCAACCTCGCCTATTTCCGGGATTTGATCGGGCACGAGTCTGTGGAGATCACCGATGTCTCCGATGACTACGGCGCCCTCGCCCTCCAGGGGCCCTACGCCCGGAACATCCTCAAGACACTGGCCCCCGAGATGGAGGGCATCGGCTACTTCCACCTCACCCCGGCCAAGATCGGCAACGCTTCGGTAACCATTTCCCGCACCGGTTACACCGGCGACCTCGGATACGAGGTCTGGGTTGAAAGTGGCGATGCGCTCGACGTTTGGGACGCGGTCGAGGAGGTCGGCGCCCCGTGGGGTGTCATCCCTGCCGGCCAGACTGCCCTTCTCATCAGCCGCATCGAGGCCGGGCTGGTCCTGATCGACGTCGACTTCTATTCCTCCCGCTACGCCTGGAACGATGACCAGCGGACCACCCCCATCGAGTTGGGGATGTCGTGGATGTTGCGTGACCTCGAGACCGACGACCGGGCCTTCATCGGGCGCAGAGCAATCGAGAAGGAGCTCGCCGACGGAACCTCGAGGTGGCGGACCGTGGGGATCATGGTGGATTGGGAGGACTGGAACCGGGTCTACAACGAGCGGAGCCTGGTCCCACCCAAAGACCACACCCCCGAACATGGCGGGATGATGCTCTACGACGCCAAGGTCAAACAGATCGGTTATACCCCGAGCTTCGAATACTCCCCGATGATGCAACGACATATCGGGATCGCAAGGGTGCGGCCGGAGCACGCCAAGCTCGGGTCGAAGGTCAGTCTCGAAATCACCATCGACCACCGTTATGACATGGTGAAGGCCGAGGTGACCCGGATGCCCTTCTACAACCCGCCGAGAAAGACTGCATGAGGTAGTGATGGCAGATAAGCGGAAGTACGACGCGATCGTCATTGGTGGCGGTCACAACGGCCTGGTCAACGGGGCCTACTTGGCCAAGGCCGGGCTCGACACTCTGATCCTGGAACGCCGCCATCTCGTTGGCGGGGCGGCGATCACCGAGGAGCTCCATCCTGGATTCAGCTTCACCACCTTCTCCTACGCCCTCAGCCTCCTCCGCCCCGAGATCATCCATGAATTGGAGCTGACCAAACACGGGTTCATGCCTCTCCTCATGCCGTCGAGCTTCGCCCCTATGGAGAACGGCGACTACCTCTACCTTGGCGCCGACAAGAACGAGAACCATCACGAGATCGCCAGGCACTCGCCACACGACGCCGACGCCTATGACGCCTACGGGCACATGATGGAACAGGCGGTCCACGCCATCCGCCCATTGATGGATTCGATCCCACCCGACATCACCTCGAAGGACCCCGAGGAGCGAGCCCGGCTGGCGGCGATCGGCTCGTATCTCGCGGATCTGCCTCCCAACGTCCTCCACGACCTGATCCGGTTGATGACGGGCAGCGCGGCCGACATCCTCGAGGATTACTTCGAGTCCAACATCATGCAGGGTCTGCTGGCCTCCTCGGGAATCATCGGGACCAAGGTCGGCCCCCGCTCCCAGGGGTCGGGTCTGGTCCTTCTCTATCACTCCTTCGGCGAGCACGACGGGGCTTATGGGTCCTGGGCCTTCCACAAGGGAGGGAATGGGGGCTTCACTCAGGTTCTGGCGCGGGCCGCCGAGGCGCTCGGAGCTGAAATCCGGCTGGAGTCACAGGTCGCCCACGTGATCACCAAGAACGGGCGGGCCACCGGGGTCATGCTGGAGGATGGGACCGAGCTGGAGGCCAAGACGGTGGTCAGTTCCGTCGACCCCCGCCGCACATTTATGGAGCTGGTCGATCCTCGTGAGCTGCCCACCGACCTGGTGGACAACATCCGCCGCTTCAAATTCCAGGGGACGTCGGCCAAGGTCAACTTCGCCCTCGACGCCAACCCCACCTACCCCGCCCTGGCCGGCCGCTCGGATCAGTACCGGGGGTTCATCAACATCGGCCCCTCGCTGGACTATCTGGAACGGGCGTTCGACGATGCCAAATACGGATGGTATTCACTGAAGCCTTACATCGACGGGTGCATCCAGTCCAACGTCGACCCCGACATGGCGCCTCCGGGCAAGGCGGTGATGTCTTGCTTCATCCAGTACGCCCCGTATCACCTCAAGGAGAGCGACTGGGACACCGAGCGGGACCGGTTCGGCGACGTGGTCCAGAAAACCCTGGAGTCGTTCTTCCCCGGTTTTGGGGACTTGGTGTTGCATCGGGAGGTGGTCACCCCGCTCGACATAGAGCGCACCGTGGGCCTCACCGAGGGCAACATCTTCGCCGGTGAGTTCCTCGCCCCCCAGATGTTCTTCTTCCGCCCGGCGCCCGGTTGGAACCAGTATCGGACGCCGATCGAGGGTTACTACCAGTGCGGTTCGGGCACCCACCCCGGTGGCTGTGTGATGGGCGCCCCGGGTCGCTTCGCCTCCCAACAGATCATCGGGGACCTCGCCAAGAAGAAGTAGCCGCGCGTTCCTGAGGAAGGGCGTCACGCATGCGTGACGTGGTGCATCCAGATTCGGGGAACGCCGATCCTCCCCACCACCGTTGATAGCGTCGTGATCGGGAGGCCTTCCCATGACGCCCCGTAGGAATCTGCTCCTTGTGATTGCTCTGTTCACGATGACCGTCGCCTGCACCCGTCCCGACGCGACGCCCAACACCGAACCGCTAGCCCTGCCCGACACCTTCTCTTCGTCCACAACGGTCACGACTGTCGACCGAACCGATCAACCCACGACCACCATCGACACCGAGCGGGCGGCGATCTATCCGGTCGACCCACTCACCCTGGAAGCGATCAGTGGTTACGCGCCGATCACGATGGGCGACTGGTTCTGGGGCATGACCTCTGAGAAGGGCTCCTGGCTGGCTCTCAACGTCGGCGACGACAACGGGTACAACGTCGAGTTGCGCCTGATCGACCTCGCAACCTGGGAGACGGCTTCGACGTGGGATCCGGTGGATCAGGTGGTCCACGTGACCGACGATGGAAAGGTCTACATCATTGAGAATGGTCCCTTCACCCTCCAGTTGCGTCGGGCGAACATCTCGCAGCCTCAACCGGACACCATCGCAGAGCTTCCGATCGGGTTCATTTACTGGTCCGAGCTTCACGTCTTTGGCGAGGAGCAAGCAGCTCTTTTCGGTGACTCCGGGGGGGTGGCGGTCATCGTGACAGTGGACCTTGCGACAGGAGTCGTAACCGAAATCCCGATGCCAGGAGTGAGCATCGGGATCGTCGAGCAGGTCGACATTGGTGAGAGCTACCCCGGTTCGGTCGAGGCCAGGCCGGCGGTGGTTTGGGACGCCGATCGATTCCGTGCCCTGATCGTTCACGGCAACGAGGACGTGGTCACCGAAGTCGATCTGACCACCGGTGAGTCCACCAAGCACAAGTTCGGACAGGTGGCCCCAGACTCCGGCCCGCTTGCTCCAGCATCTGATGAGATGGGCGCCTACGTGGCCGACACACGTTCGGCGACTCTGAGCGGGGATGGAAGGTCTCTTCACGTAGCGACCACGAGCGGGGAGTTCGAGGTCACCGACGACGGCTGGTTGGCCACGAGTTCGCCGACCGGGATCATCACCATCGATACCAAAACCTGGCAGATCGTCGACCATCTCGAGGCGCCAATATCGCAGGTCCACCTCTCCCCGGATGGTGCCCGGCTCCTCGCAACCGGCTATGGCAACACCAATGGCGCCAGCACATATGAGGAGGAATCGTTCGGTTTCTATGTCATAGATCCGACCGGTCTTGAAGTCATCGCCCATCACGGATCCGATCAACCGACCCGGTACTGCGGCTCCGAGTCATTCAGCCGCGATGGGACGATCGGATACGTGACTTGCTGGGACACACGAACCAACATCCACGTGATCGACCTCGCAACCGGGGACATCATCCGCACCCGAAGTGACCCCGAGATCCAGATCTTCGGGGAGGTCGGCATCCTGGGCGAGGTGCAACAGGGATCCTGACAAACCTCGTATCAGGGACCTCCGCGAACGCTCTCCTCTGCCAACGTGAACAAATCGTCCACGTTGGGACATAGGAGGAAATCATGTCTACGAGTGTCATTCATCCGGGTACCACCCGGTCGGCCGGACCCTCCGGTCGTTTTGTCGGGTTGGCCGCTGCTGGATTGGCAGCTGTCATCGCCCTCGGCTTCGTCTTCGCCTCCAACCAGACGAACGAAGTCATCGAATCCGACGTCGATCTCCAAGTCAGTCAGGCTTATGAAAACGCCTGGAATTCGAGGATCGAGTTCATGACCCAGCAGCACGCGGTGCGCCAGACTTCCCCGGCGTCCAAGTTGCTGCAGGTGAACATCGATGGAGACGCCTATGCGGCTCGAATCGCAGCCGCGCAGCTGAACGTCTTGCCTTCGGATTATCGCAAGCTGATGGATAGCGTCGAAGCTCCAATAGGAGCCGATCAGCACAACGCCTTTCCCTCGGACTGGCGCAAGCTGATGGACAGCGTCGACGCTCCGATCGGAGCCGACACAGCTGCCGATGCGGCGCCGAACCGGCTGCCCGCTGAAAAGAGACCACGGTAGTTTCAGGATTCTGTCGAAAAATCCGATACAACTCCGGGGAGCACAACACCGGGATCGTCGATAAGGCGATCCCGGTGTTTTTTCGTTGGACTGTCACCCGGGCTGAATGGCCCAGGTGTTGACCGTATGGGATGGCAGCCTCGGTGATGACACCGACCAGCGGGCTTGCCAGGAAGTCGAGAGCGGCCTGCTCGTCGATGGCTCCGGGTCTGACGAATGGGAGCCCACCAGAGTTCCATCGTCGACCTCGATGGATGTTGCCCCTTCTATCGAAACCGACGGCAACGCGGCCCGGGTAGCGATAGCCGCCGCTGATAGTAACCAGTGGGATCTCGGTTCGGCTTAAGTCGGTCACGATGAACGGATATGGCTCTGATCCGCAGAAACAGGCGCTGCTCCCCAGGCTCATCGGAGAAGTCGAGGAGGCGCCCAGCATGGAAAGGGCCCCACCTCTGAAGGTGGGGGCCCTTTCCCTTTATCGGATTGTGGAACGTTCAGAAGGCGGGGCGGGCATTGAGCCAGCGATAGCGACGACGGCTTCGGTGGCTTTCCTTGATTCCGGGTTCCCTCGACCGGGAACCGAGCCACCTATCGACCGGGTGGTCGAGTTGTGCGATCGGTTTCCTGGCCCATGCCCGACGCCATGCCCATTTCGGGCTCTGGTTTGGGGACATGTCTGTCATCTTCTGCCTCTTTCTCAACTTCGTCTGTGCGACGACTGCTTCTGAAGTAGAGAGGCATGGGGACCGGCTCAGATACCCACCTATCCGGCTTCGGGTCAGAGGACCGTCCATTCGGTCTTGATCACATCCGGGTCGGGCCCGTGCGAGGTGCAGACGATGCTCACTGGGCCAGGCTCGACATCTTCGAAGCTGAACCGGCCGAGATCGTCGGCGACGGTAGTGAGAGTCCCTTTGGAGTGATGGAGCTCGACCTTGGCCGGCTGGGGTGGGGCGACCTGCCCGATGAGCCGGCGGATGCCGCTCCGATACTCGATATCGATGCTGAGAGTCGCAGTCTCGTAGGAGAGCATCCGCTCACCTGCGGGCCCCCGAACCCCGGCCGGTGTCTCCTCGCTTGCGGAGTCGAAGGCGATCTCTGCCAGTTCGGCTTCGATCGTCCTCCAGGTGAGTGCGGCCATGGCGAATTCGTTGACGTCGGCCGGCACCGGGTCGGTGGATTCAAGACCTTGCCGAAGGAGCTCCAACAGCTGGCTTTCGGTGTAATCCCTGTTCTCGCTCACTTTTCACCATCTCCTTGGTCAATAGAGCCGGCAGCGTCATTTCTGATACCCATTGCCGACTTGAGTCTCTCGATGCACCTGGCGCGTGTCGGGCCAAGACTTCCCACCGGACGGCCGGTGATCTCGGATATCTCCTCATAACTGAGCGGTGGGTCGGTGGCCAGAAGCCGAAGCAATTGCTGACAATCCTCAGCGAGGGAGCCAAAGGCGGTCACCACTTCGCGCACCTCTTCGTCCTCGACCAGCATTGCCTCGAGCGAGGGCGACGGGTCCGCCAAGTCGTATTCGAAGTCGGTGGGAAGGGTGCGCTGGCGGAGCCGGGCGACCTTGAGGGCCTCCCGTCGACAAGTGGTTGCGAGCCATCCGGGAAGACGCTCGGGGTCTTTGATGCGATCACAGTTCTCGACCAGTTTGAGCCAGACAGTCTGAGTCACGTCTTTTGCTGTGGCATCGTCGAGCCGGAAGCTCCTGGCAATCGACCACACCATCTGCCCGAAGGTCTCGACCAGAGTGTTCCATGCAACCTGGTCGCCCCTCGATGCCCGAGCCAATAGCTCGCCGTGGGTGATGGCTTCAGCCATTTGGGTCATGGTAAGGAACGGAGGGCCCGGCCTGCCTAGAGATACATCGAATTGGAGAATTCTTCAGCCAGCTCCGATGCACACGAACGAGGCGGCCGCCACGTAACCGGCTGAGGTCCCGTCGATGCCCACCTGGGCCTCATTGAGCGCCTCAGAGGGGCTGAGACCGGAAATGAGACCACGATGGAAGCCCACCATCAGCTCCCGGGTGGCATCCGAATCTGGAACCAGGCCAACACTGGCCACCAAAGTGCGGGTCCCCAAACTGATCAGGGCGGATCCGAGACCCATCAGTTCCTCCCCGGCGTGGGTGTCGCTAAAACCCGAGTCACAGGCGGAGAGCACAACAAGGTCAGGCAGCCGTCGCATCCGTTCCAGGTCGTAAACCGTGAGATCGCCGTCTGCGAGACGCAGCGAGGAGAACATCGGGTTCTCCGTTTCGAATGTCGCATGACTGGCGATGTGGGCGGTCGCAGCCCGGTCGAGGACGTTCCTGATTTCCTCGACCGTGGAATGGTCGGGTCCCATCATCACCGCACCCCGATACAGGGCTCCCACCTCTCGGGTCTCAGTTTCGGCCAAGGCCAGATCGGGGCCGGCGGCCACCACCACCGCACCGGAACGTCGCCTCCGCATTGATGCCCGCCACCAGAGCTCGGCCGACGGGGCCACGGTGACCGAACGCCCTCGACAGGTGGGCAACGTCGCCCATGGAGTGGCATGCAAGGCGGGGGTGGGGATCACCACGAGTGGCCCAATACCGGTGTCCAACGAACCGAACAACATCTCGTCGAGACGGCCCGCTACCTGTCGGGCGAGATCATTTGATGCGTTGCCCCGGCCCCGCGCCAGACGTCGCATCATGAAACGAAGGCTCTCCAATTCGGCGAGGACCACTGGCTCCGGGCCCAATCCCGCAACCGAGAATCGGCCATCGCGAATGGTCACCGCCCACAACCGGTCGTCGAGTGATGCGAATTCGACCAGAGTTTTCTTGCCAAGCGACTTGGCGATATCGGGAAGCGCGGCCCTGCTCTTCGACCTACCACCGCGAGCTACCCGACCCCGGTCCCGGATCGACTCCTGAAGCGCCCGCTCCTGACGACCCAGTTCCCGAACCTCGTTCCCCTCCGCAGCTCTCAGCTCCATGGAGACCCGACGTAACTCGGCGAGGTCGGCTGCCTGGGCCCGATCGTCCGATGGTGTCACCGGTCGATGACGCAGCGCCCTGGCTCGGCTTCGTTCCATCCAGGCGAACACCCGGCGCGGGTTGGATGAATTCAAAGCCAAACGCAGGCCGAGCTCACCCAACTCGGCACCATGACGCTCCACCCCGGTGCGAATATCGGTGGCACCGAGGGCGGCCTGGTATTCGTCAAGAAGCCGCATCCCTGCCCGGGCCGCGGCATCGGCACCAGCGGTGTTCCCGGTCGCCTGGCGAACCAGCGCCGTGGCCAGCCACGATTGGAGTCGGAGCTCGACCGGCCCGGTGCGTTGCTCCGCGACCCGCGCCAGGTCCTCAATGGCCTCGGTCACCAGCCCGAGCTCCAGACCGATGCGACCGGCGGTTAGCCGGGCGTTGAAGGCCGGAATGACCTGGCCTTCGGTCTCGAGAACGGTGGCGATCTCCTTCGCTTCCACGATCAGGGCCGGGTTGATCGCGCCTGCTTGGTACTGGGCCTGAATCCCGACTAGTCGGGCGCTCGCCGCCCACACCACGCGTCGTTGCTGGTCGAAGAGCTCTGCAGCGATATCGGCCCACCGCAGGGCGAGCTCCACGTCGCCGGCCAACAGCGACGCTTGGGCTCCGACCAACCGAGCCTCGGCCTCGTCCTCGCCAAGACCCGCCTCATGCATGGAGCCCGCAGTGTCGACCGCCAACGCCAGCGCCTCACGAAACAAACCTGCCGACAGAAGGATCTCGACCCGGCTGACCTGGACTTCGGCAGCCGACCCGAGGAGACCTCGCAACTCGCGCTCGCTGACGTCAAAGAGTTGTAGCGCGGTCGGGATATCGCCTCGGCGCGCAGCCACCATCCCGAGGTTGTGATCGACGAAGGCCCTTGGGACGATCTGACCGATTCCCTCGTACAGGTCGCTGGCTCGACGCAGATCCAGCTCCGCCCCCGCTATGTCACCGGCGTTGAGTTTGAGCAAGGCCTGGTTGTGCAGGGTCATTGCAACCGACTCTTGGTCGTCGTGCTCTAAGAAGACGGGGAGGGCCGCACCGTAGGTCTCGAGAGCCCGGGTCGATTCCCCCATGCGGCTGAGGACTGACCCCCGCTGGAAATCGATTTCGGCAGCCAAGAGACCTGTTGCAGTCGCGGACGCTTCCTCAAGAACGGCATCCGCCCTCGCGTTTTCTCCTGCAAGAGCCAGCGACCCGGCCAGCGTCATCCTGGCTCGAGCCCCGAGCTCCAGGTCGGCGGCTGCCTCTGCCTCGCTGACAGCCGATTCTGCATATGAGATCGATTCCCGAATGGTTGTGGCATAGCGACCGGCGATGCTCAGGGCCCGAAGGACGATCGCCCGAGCCCGATGATCCGACGAACCCAGCGTGTTGAGGAGCAGGTTGCCGTCGACGAGTGTCCGCCGAGGATGAATCCGTGCGCGATCGATCAACATTGAAGCGGCGACGACACTCTCATCGACCACAGACGACACGCATCTCCCTCTTCGAGGATTAGGGTTCCTCGGTTGCGGCTTGGAGGCGGATTGCTTCCCACCACCAACCGCACCGGCACCTGAAGCTACATGGGGGTGGCGATGAGGTCACGAGCGTTGGTCGTGGGTATCGGTTTGGCGATGATCGTGACTGCGTGCCAACCCGGGACCGACCAGTCCACCACAACCGAACCGGATGGCCTAGAGGTAAATGTGGATCCGGACTGGGAGTGCTATTACCTCGACGGAGTGATCGCCATTCAGGCGGCGCCTGGGGAAGTGGACGCAATGGAGCTAGCGGCTGCTGCCCTGTTGGTCGAATTCGATGAGACGGCGGCTCCGACCAACGCCGGCGTTATATTCAACGCTGACGACGATCCACCAGAAGACATCGAAGGAATATCCGCCAACATCGATGGGGTCCTTGGACTGGTGAGCACCACTTTGGATCCGTTGCGGGCGGCCATTTATCTTGGTGATCAGGATCCGAGCATCGTCGCTTCACCGATTCATGCGGTCGGGCTTGCGGGTCATTGGACCTTCAAGCCGGGTACCGACCCCGAGGTCATGGAGGGCGAGCTACCGGCTGTCGACGACGGATACGGCCCCTATGTGGCGGTGATCGATTCAGGCTTCGTTCCCGGCGGCCCGTCGTGGGCCGGCGGCCGCAACGTGTTTTACGACCCGTTCGACGAGGATCCCGATCCAGGTTTGGCGAGTCATGGCACGTTCATCACCGGACTCATCCGTCAGCTCTCCCCGGACAATCGGGTGTCGATAGCGCGGGCACCTTTCGTATCGAAGGGCCGTTTCATCCCCCGAGCCGAAGACCCCCTGCAGGTCAGTCTCAGCAGCGAACTCCACGTCTTCCAGGCGCTGGAGCGACTGATCATGAGACACGCGGAGTCCCAGGATGTCGAAGCCCTCAACATGTCCCTCGGCACGTACACCTGTGATCCCAATGAGGACGCCCTGTTGGTGACTCTTGTCGCCGCCCTCGAGAGGTGGGATACCGAAATCGGGGGCCAGAGTTTCGCCGCCGGGGGCAACGAGGACTATCCCGCACCGTTCTGGCCGGGCGCACTCGACACCGTGCGTGCGGTTGGGGCGGCCAACCAGAGTGGATTAGGCCAACAGGTCGTCTGGGTCAGCAATGACGAGGAGCTGGCACCTCCCCGCTATTGGATAGATGACGTAGCACCTGGGTCCAATCTGGTAGGTCTTGCAACACCGGGACCGAACACTGAAGGTGTGGTCGTCGCCTGGAGCGGCTCTTCGTTTGCCAGTGCCGTGGCTGCGGCCCTGTACGCCCGAGGGGACACTCCCGTGCGTGACTATGGCATCGACTGGTGGCCGGACGCGTCTGTGGATTACGACGCCGTTTCCGGCCTCAGCTACACCAAGGACCCGGCCACCTCAGGCGTGAAGACGGTTCCGTGACCCGGCCCCTCCTCAGATCTTCAGGACTTTGTCGAGGATGAGTCTCACCACGCTGATGGTGAGCGCCCCGAGGAAGGTCGCCCAGAAGAACCCGGTCGAGGTGAGACCGAGGTCGAGACGCTCCGGGGCGGCCAGCCAGACCACTACCTGCAGCGCCAGGGCATTTACGAACAGGAGAAACAAACCAAGGGTCAGTACCACAATCGGAAGGCTGAACAAGGTGATGATCGGTTTCACCACGGCGTTCACCGCCCACAACAAGATGGTCAAACCGATGAAGACCCAGATCGTGTCGCTGAACTCGAAACCCGGCACGATCCTGGTGGCCACCCAGAGGGCAGCGGCGGTCGCCAACAAACTGAGGAGCCATTTCATTCTGAGGAGCCTTTTCACGCGGACATCTCCCTGGTCAGTCGGTGAACCCTAGATAAACGGGCCAACGAAGGAGTGGATCACCCGAAACTGAGGCGGTAGCTCCGTCCGTCGTTCTCGATAGCGGCGGCCCGGGTCGACCCACCAGGCAGATACAGGTTCGACCCAACAACCACCAGAGGATTCCCGTGCAGCCCATGGGAAAGGGGGTCGATGAACGACCATTCACCGTTCGAGGCATCGAAACGTTCCACTGTGCTCAGGGCCTCATCGGGCTCGAGCACCTCTCCTCCGGCCACCACAATCCCGCCGTCGATGACTGCAGCTCCGAAACCGGATCGGGCATCATTGAGGCTCGGACCGGAACGCCAGGAGCCGGCCACCGGGTCGAAGATCTCTGTGGTGTTGAAGATGTCCCCTTGCCAGCGACCAGCGATGGCCCAAATCTCATCTTCAAAGGCCACGGCGGCCACATGCTCCCGCTGCAGCCCGGGCCCGAGAAAGCTGGTCCAGAGGTTCTCCGCCACGTCGTAGCGAGAGAGACCACCGTCGGGAGTGCCACCCACGACATAGATCGAGTCATCGAGCACCACGGCTGCCCCCGCGGCCACCGGTCCCGGAAGCAAGGACCGCTCAACCCACTGGACATCGACCAACTCCCACACCGTGCTTGTGGCGTCTCCTAAGACGGAATAGCCACCAATCACGAAGAGCCGATCGGCGACGACGGCCGCCATCCCGTGGTGTCTCGGCTCGGGGAGGGCTGGGAGGTCACGCCAGGTGTCCGATTCCGGGGTGTAGGCCTCGATAGTGTCGGTCACGCCCGTCCTCCCAACACCAACCTCGATGAACCCACCCGCCACCACGATCTCACCGTTCAGGACGACGCCCGGGTGTTCGCTGCGGGCGATGCTCATCGGAGCAACTTCGACCCAACCGATCGGAGCCGATGTCGTCGACGTGGAGGCTTGAGCAGAAGTCGACGAGGGATCGTCGAGAGAAGTGGGGGTACAGGCGGTGGTCACCAGTAGCAGGACCGCAGCGACACCTCGCATTGCGGGAAGCCTAGGGAGCCGCCGAGTTTGGCTCAGTCGTGTTCGCGCTGTCGGGCGCGGTGGGCGGCCACGTTCTCCCGGGTGGTGCATTTGCCCGAGCAATGGAGCCGCGAGTGATTGCGCGACGTGTCGACGAACACGTCGTCACAGGTCCCCGCAGCGCAGGTACCGAACCGATCGAAGCCCCCTTCGATCATTGCCACCGTCAGCCCCATAGCGGTGATCGCCCCCAGCCATCGGGCCGGGCTGCCGTCCTGGGACTCGAAATGGAGGTGAGGGCCCTCGCCGTGGACACTGAGACGGGGCACGGCGTGGACGTCGGACAGGATGGCGTTGAGCACCGAGGCGGCCCCCGCCTGGTCCACGGCTTCGAACACTTCTCGAAGCCTGGAACGAAGGGCACGCACTTCGTGTAGGTCGCGCTCGGTGGGCCGCCACCCCGGGCGGCACCAATCGGTGCTGTCATGTCCGTCGATGAAGGTGGAGACGTCGGTCGGTGTGATCAGCTTCTCTTCACCACTGACGGCGTCGAGGGTGTTGACCAGATGGACGGCCATGTCCACCGGTTGACCGTTGTAATGCGAAAAGTCCATTTGAGCCCTTACTGAAGTGGTCTATAGTGTAAGGAACGAACTCAGTATAGCCCACTACAGTCGAGCCCGATAGAGAAACATGGAAACGTCAGTCGCCACCACAACTACCGGCACCCCGTCCCGAGGAAAGGTGGTCGCCGCACTACTTGCGATCTACTTCATCTGGGGATCGACATATCTGGGGCTGCGATTCGGTCTGGAGGGCTTCCCCCCATTCCTGCTCAACGGGATTCGATTCATCATCGCCGGGGGAATCATGTTCGTTGTTCTCAGGTCCCGGGGCGAAGGGTCACCAACTCCTCGTCAGTGGCGGAACCTGATACTGATGGGGATACCGTTATTCGTCGGCGGTTTGAGTCTGGTGACATTGGCCGAGGATCTCGGTGTGGGGTCCGGGGTGACCGCAACCGCGATCGCAATGACACCAGTCTGGGCCGCCCTCTGGAGCGGTTTGTTCGGACAATGGCCGGTCCGCCATGAGTGGATCGGGTTGATCGTCGGCCTCCTGGGTGTTCTCGTCCTCGCCCAGGAGGGCGACTTTCGCTCCAGTGCCGTCGGCACCCTGCTGGTGGTGATCTCCCCCATCTTCTGGTCCTTCGGATCGATATGGGGCCCCCGGCTCGACTTGCCCAAAGGGCTCATTGCTCCAGCGGCACAACTCCTCTCGGGTGGGGTTCTGCTGACGCTCATCGGTCTCGGACGTGGTGAGCGCATTGTCGAGATGCCCCCTGCCTCGGCCTGGCTTGCGATGGCCTATCTGATCTTCTTCGGCTCGATCATCGCCTACACCTCCTACTTCTATCTGATCAGGACCGTACGCCCGACGCTCGCCACCAGCTACGCCTACGTCAACCCGATCGTGGCTGTCGCCCTTGGTCTCACCCTCGGCGGGGAGGTCATCACCGGGCCGATCTTCATCGCCTTGCCAATGATTCTTCTCGGTGTCGCCCTGGTGGCCAGCGCGCAAAAGGGCGCCACGGTCGGCAAGATTCGGCCTCTCCCCAACGCGCCTCTCGAGGAAGTTGCCTAGCGATAGCCAAGGTGAGAATCGTTAACCGGCTTTACTGCGCCCGACCATTGGGTGCTTCGGTGCTTCCTACGCGTCGTTGCACCGCCTCAAGCGTCTCCGCGATCTCTTCTGCTTCCTTGACCAGTTCTGTACCGGCCCGGGCCTCTATGAGACCTGCCTCAACAGCGACCAGGATCTGGGATTCAAGGTGTTTGGCCGAGCTGACTCCTTGCCGCATGTGTCGAGCGAAGTCGGCGGCCGCACGTTGTAGTGCACGAGTATGGATGGAGCCGCCCTGCTCGATGTCACGCATCCCTGGGAGGAAAAGGAAACCGAATGTCACCGCTCCGCCGAGGATTCCGGCAGCGATCAATGTGGTCCGAGCGCCCAGCAGCTCGGCAATCGGCCCCGTAAGTGCGTAGGACAACGGCACCAACCCGATCGAGATGAACCAGTCCAAGCTGGACACTCTTCCCAGGAGGGGTCCCGGAACTAAGCGCTGTTTCGTCGTTGCCCAGGCGATGAGCCCGGCGCTCTCTAGGGAACCGAAGATGAAAGCCGCGATCATCGCCTGCCACGGGACTCTGGCCAGTCCGTAGCCAGCCACCGCGAGGGTGGATACGGTCCAACAAATGTAGATAAACGTCATGTTCCGTCGTGGAACCCCCCGGCGACTGACGAAAATTGCAGCGCTGATCGAGCCGATTCCGCCAACCGCCAGGATGAATCCGAGGTCTTGGGCTGATCCGCCCATTTCGTTCTTCACGACGAATGGAAGGAGTACCTCGATCGGGCCAAGAAACAAAAGGTAGGCGCAGGTGGCTGCGAGAAAGGTCCCCCACAGCCAAACTTGGGAGCGGATGAACCGAAAACCCTCAGCAGCGTCGTCAAGCAACGAGCTCTCATCCTCGGTCTTCTGGATTCTCGGGCGCCGTCGCATCATTGCCAGAGCTGCAATCGAAACGGCGAAAGTGCCGGCATCGAGCAGCAGCGCAATCCCTAAACCCCAAGCTCCGATCACCAGCCCACCCAATGCCGGACCGGCGAGATACCATGCCGCGGGACGCACGAACTGGTCTAGTGAGTTCGCCTGGGTCAACTCCTCGGCGGGGACGAGTTCGGGAACGATTGCGTCGAACGAGGGCCCGAAGAACGCCGTGCCCGCCCCATAGAGCGCAGCGAACGCCGCGATATGCCACACCTCGATTGTGCCGCTGATAGAAAGCACGCCAAGTGCTCCCACAGCGGCGCCCCGTACCAGATCGGCAAAAATCATCACAGTTCGCCGATCGAACCGGTCGCTCACTACTCCGCCAAGTAACAACAGCAGAATATGGGGGAGAGACATTGCAATGCCCACGATCGAAAGCGCCGTGGGCGCGTTCGAAAGCTCGTACACCTGCCATGCAATCGCGACCAGGAACATGCCGTCCCCGACCAGCGACACGACCATGCCGGTCCACAGCAGGCGGAAGTCCCGGAAGCGCAGTGGTGACAGAAGTGGCACTCGATCGGACCCGGTGGAGGTCGTGGACCCGTTTGCTGCCATCAGATTGGCCACCTCTCCGATGGGCTCAGATGACGTAGCCGCCAGCGATTTTGGCTGTCACCGCGTTCGAATATGCCCGCATGTTTATTGATATCGGACCGTTGGAGGAGGTCCTTTATGCCGACAACGACTTGTCCCGTTGAACCCGGCGTCGTTTTGCCTTCGGGTTTCCCGTTCCGGGGCCCACGGCAGCGGCGGTCGCCTTTGGCGAACTGAACCCGTTGAGCGCCTCCGTGGACACCAGGGGTATCGCTACGGCGATGACGGTGCCTTCAGGGCCGGTGCAAACCAAGATAGAACCCTCGATGGCCTCGACCATCAAGCGAGCCAGATAGAGACCCAGGCCGGTGCCCGAGCTGCGGCTTTGCTTCTCAAATTTGTCGAAGGCACGGGGGAGGAATTCTGGATCTATCCCAGGTCCGTTGTCTTGTACCAGGAAGTAGAGGCCCGAGGTGAGCTCAGCACCCACCGTCTGCATTGGAGTGAACGGGAGTGACCGTGCCACGTCCAGTTCCACTCTGGTAGCGCCATGGGTAAATGCGTTGTCGGCCAGGGAGAGAAGGAGCTGGATCAAAGGCTGGGGGTCGGTGTGCACAACTTCTTCCGCCAACAGGTCGCCGCCGATGGTCAAGTTCCCGCTGGCTCCGTCCCGCCGCAATCTCTCCAGCACGGTCCCGACTGTCGTCCGCCTCAAGGTATAGCTCAACCCGCTGTTCTCGATTTGAGCCACGGTCAGCATCTCGGATATGAGGCCGTCGAGTCGATGGCCATCCCGGATCATGTCCTCCACCAATTCCTGCCGGTCTGTCTCGGCCAAGGACTCGTTGGCCAGGAGCTCGGCGCCGGTGACGACAGTGGTAAGAGGGGTTCGAAGCTCATGGTTGATCATCAGCACGAATTCGGAGCGGATGCGGTTGGTCTCCTGTTCGGCCTCGAGGGCCTTGACCAATTGTTCCTCGATATTCTTCTGGTCCGTGATGTCGTACATGACGCCTTGTAGGAAAATCGGCTTCCCGTTTTCGTCATAGACGGCATCGGCTTCCTCACGAATCCAGACCAGGTTGTCGTCCTTGTCAACGATTCGATACTCACATTGGAGGCGCCCCTCGCCACGCAACACTCCCAACTCGGCACCGATTGCCAACGCCCGGTCGTCCGGCACGATGCGCTGCCTCCACACTGAGGCGACAGCGAACTCCTCCTGGGTGAACCCCAAGATGGATTCGACTTGTGGGCTGATGTAGGTGAAGTCTCCGTCCTCACCAAACTCCGCGATGTAGACGACGGCCGGCAAGCCTTCGACCAGAGAGCGATACTTCACCTCGGCCTCGCGCAAAGCGCGGGCTGTTCGGCGGTACTCGGTGATGTCCACCATCAGTCCGTTGAGTCGAATCAAGACAAGGGCGAAGGTGATAATGGCTGCGGCCGCGGTGACTTTGGTTTGAACCCGGATTGACACGACGAAATTGATGCTGGGCGCCAACAGGGCGGCGGCCGCCAGGATGAGGAGCCGCCGTCGAGGCTGTTTGGGCTCGTTCTCCTCAACGGGCTCGTCGAACACGTGAGCCGAAGGGTGGAGCGCTGCCGCCCCCCACAGGATATAGAACAGTCCCCAGCCTCCTTCGAGATAACCGGTCGTGTTGTCGTAACCGCCGTGGAGGACGATCCAGCCGTAGATGCTGTCGGTCACGAACAGGACTGCGATCGAAGCCATCATCAAGTGGAAGGCAGTGGAACGCCGCCGCGCCCCGACGGCCAAACGGACTGCCACTGTCACCAGGATCAGGTCCATGAGCGGGTACGCCATGGCCACCAGCTTCTCCCTAAGAGTCAGAGTTGAATCATCGACGTAGGGCGAGATCAGGAAGACCCAGGAGATTGCGCCAACACCGACACCTACGATCAGCGAGTCGATGAGGCTCGCCCGGTCGCGTCCGGGACTCCGATGACGCACCAGGAGCAGGATGCCTGCTATGAGGAAGGGATAGACCGAGAGATAAAAGAGGTCACCGATGGACGGAAAAGGGGGATCGGTGCCGAAGAAGCGGGCGTAGTTGTAGGTGATCACATCCCCAGCCACGAAAAGCACCTGCCCGATAGCCACCAGGAGCCACGGCCAGCGATCACCCGGCCCATGTTTCCTCATGACAGTCACTATCACAACCGCTCCGGATAGCCCAATGAGGTTGAAGAGCGGACCGAGGCGCAAGCCTGGAACCACCAGGAAAGCCGCCAGAACGGCGGTCCCTACCACGAGGTACATGAGCCAGGATCTACGAGCCATGGCTCGAATATCGGCGGGTCCAGGCGATCCCATTAGGGCTTCGCTCATGCATCTCGCACCGGTGACAGCGCCGGCGAAACAGCGCGATTCTGATGCTGCAGGTCGAAACGGTCGTCGAGTTCACCAAGCACCTCGCAGAGCAGGGCGATTTGGTCGTCGCCGTTGACGGCGGTCACCTGGATCCGAAAGCCGACCTCGTGTCTGGGCACCAGCGGATAGGCCGCCATCGTTGCGTAAATTCCGCGGTTGAAGAGATACTGGCCAACTATGTCGATGTCCTCGCGATTCGCCAGTGGTATCTCGATGATCGGAAACCCGGATGTGTTCGGGGTGTATATGCCGAGGCTGGCCAGATGATCCAGCACCCGATGGGTCTTCCGATGGATCTCTGTGCGGTACAGGTCGCCTCGTTTCTCGTTCACTTCAATCCCCGCCAGGGTCGTCGCCAACGAGGCGATCGGCGACGGTCCGGAAAACAAATAGGGGGGTGCGGCTACCTTGAGCACGTTCTTGAGCCGTGATGGGAGCGCGAGGAAGGCCAGCAGCGACGAGTAGGCCTTGGACATCCCAGCCACCATTACGACGTTGTCATAGCTCTCGCCCTGGTGGCGAATCAATCCATTGCCACGCACGCCGTAATCACAGGGCTCCCGGTCGCTCCGTTCACCGATCACCCCAAAGCCATGAGCGTCATCGATGTATAGGAGAGCGTCGTATTCTCGAGCCAGTTGGGCCAAGCGCCGCACGTCCGGGGCGTTACCGGTCATTGAGTTCACCCCGTCAGTAGCAATTACCCGCGGCGTCAAGACCGAGCTTCGTAGCAACTCCTCGAGGTGCTCGACATTGTTGTGTTGGTATCGCTGGACCGTCGCCCCGTGGCTCTTGGCAACAGAGCAGCCATCAAATATGGTTTTGTGCGCCCGGTCATCCATGAAGATCGTGCCGTTTCCGGCCAGCAAGGGGAGCACCGACATGTGGATATGGGTGATGGTTGGAAGCAGCAAGGTGTCCTCGCAGCCCAGAAGCGTGGTCAAACGCTCCTCTAGCTCTTCGTACAGAACTGGGCTGCCGAGTAGCCGCGACCAGCTGGGATGAGTCCCCCATTGGTCGAGGTACGCCGGAACGGCTTCGATAACTTCCCGATCCCAGTCCAAACCCAAGTAATTGCAGGATGCGAAATCGGCCAGCCAGTGGTCCCCGATCCTGATCCTCCGGACGTCCACCTCGTCGATTACTGCGTCCAACATCGGGTGGGATTGTCTCAGTCGGTCCAGGTCGGCGACCGTCGCCATCCAACGGTCGAGCCATCCATCGGATTCCCGTCGCAGCGGCTTTTGCGCAACCAAAGGCGGCCCTACAGGGCCTAGTCCCTGGCTGCCGGGCTGGTGACCGTTGTGAGCCTCGTCGAAACCACCGGGCCTTGCCACGTGGGGAACTGACATGTCCAACTATCGACCAAGCGACCTTCATTTCTTTAGCCGGGCCCATTGTTTGCCTGCAGGGAAACGGATGTCCAAGCATCTCGGGCTTTCCTGCTGCGAGCCGGTTCGCCCCCTTGTGGAGCGGGCATCTGGTCCATTGGCTTCGATGGCCTGGGACTCGCGAAGCTACCTTCGAGCGACGTCGTAATACAGCGTCATGAAGGTGACGTTGCCCAGCGAGAATCGATGCTCGGTCTTGAACATTTCACCGTCCACGAAAACATCGATCTCCTCCCCGAAGGCAGTGAGCTGGACTGTGGTGAGCAGCCCTCCCTCCTCGACAAACGACAGGTAGTGACCGGGCAATAGGCGGAGAGACTGCGATAGACGATCACGGTGACGGCACAGACCTCCGGCCAGCCGACGCCGGGGTCGATGAAAGCCAGCACGACTCCAATCAGGGCACCGACGCCGGCACCGAGCAGGATCTTCTTCGGCCGGAACCCGGCAAGACCGGCGATCGCCCCGACCAAGAGACCAGGGACCCACGCCGGCCAGGCGGGGAGCAACCACTCGAGCAACCAACCGACGCCGGCCGCGATGAAGGCGGCTGCTGCGATCCGGGCCGGCAGCGCCGGCGGTTCGATTCACCTACGGAACCTACGTATCAGGCACCGATCCCGTTCCTCTTCTACTACGTCGTGAGCAAGGAGCTCACGCCGTGACCGTGTGAGGAGGAAACCATGTCCACGAGTGTTGTTCGTCCCGCCAACGCACCGCTGTCGCGGACCCGAACCCGGGCCGTCGGGCTCGGCCTCGCCAGTCTTGTCCTGGCCCTCGGAATCGGTCTCGGGCTAAGTGCCGACGGGTCAGACCCGGCCCCGGCCTTGAAAGCGGAGGTGACCCAGTTCGAGCCTTCGATCCAGGCCCGACGTCTCCAGATGATGGCCGAGCATCGCGCCCAGCTAGCTGAGAGAAAGACCCCCGTCCCCAGTTCAATCGGGCGCAGCTGACACCGAATCCGGAGCGCTGTGACCCCCTCGACCATCGTAATTGGGACCTACAGGTGTCATATGCGGCCCTGTGCATCCCAATTACAGTCGGGTTATGAAGCATCCCGAGCACCGGGCGGCCCCGGCCTTTCTCGCCCTGGCATTGACCAGCGCCGGCCAAGCCGACCAGGCCGTGTCAGAGTTGTTGGACCTGTTGCTCACCAACCCGGGACCGGTCGAGGCGTACCAGCGCTCGTTGCGTTGGTACGCCGACGACCTGTATCCCTAGAGCTCAGCCGAGCTGAGCAAAGAAGTTGTTGATGGCTTCAGTGTCGTCCGAATAGGCCCGACGCTCGGTAACCATCCCGTCCTTGATCCGGGCGACCTCTGCGGTGCGATATGTGATCGCGTCGTCACCGGCGCGAACCGTCGCCGTCACCAGGCCGACCACCATGTCGTCGTTGGCCACGACATCAGTCAGGTCGAGTTCGAAGTCCACTTGGTCGAACAAGGACATCGACTCCATCAGAGCTTCCTTGCCCCGAATTGGCTCGGCCGAGCCGATCTGCCACCAGACGACATCATCAGCGATCGATGACGCCATAGCCGACACGTCCCCGGCGTTGAGCTTCTCCATCACGCCGCGGTACATCGCCGCGTTTGGGTGCTCGCTCATAGTTCCTCCTTTGGGAAGAGAGCGTCCCGGAAACCTACACCTATGGAGAGGTCCGGATCCATCGTGAGCGGCGAATGACGCCACCCACTGTCAGACAAGTTCAGGCCTTGACCGGCTCCGGAACTGCCTCGCGCTCGAAATAGCCTTCCACTGAGACGTTGGGCAACCATTCCAGCCACTTGGGGAAGTACCAGTTCCAGTCCCCTAGGAGCCTCATCGATGCGGGGACCAGGATCGAACGCACCACAGTGGCGTCGAGAAGGACTGCGATCGCCAGACCGAATCCCATCTGCTGGAAGGAGACCAGCCGTCCGGCCGCGAACCCCGAGAAGACCGCGACCATGATCACTGCGGCGCCAGTGATCAGCCCACCGGTCGTGCGCAGACCGTAAGCCACCGAATCGGTGTTTCTCCCGGTCTGGTCGTAACGCTCCTTGATCCTCGAGAGCAGGAACACGTGGTAATCCATCGACAAGCCGAACAGGATCGAGAACAGGAACAAGGGGAGCCAAGCCTCGATCGTCTCAATCTGCTCGAACCCGAGAAAGGAGGCAATGTCCTTCAGCCACGCCGGCCCGACATCGACCTGGAACATGGCCACCACCAGCCCATAGGCAGCACCAACCGACAGCAGGTTCATCCCGATCGCCTTGGCCGGGATCACGACCGAGCGGAAGGCAAGCAACAGCAACATGAAACTCAGCCCCAACACCACGGTGAAAACGATCGGGGTGTAGTTATCGATCTGATCGAGGAAGTCGACGGTGATGGCGGTCTCGCCGCCGACAAAGACCGAGGTTTCGGCTGCGGTGGCGCCGGGAAGGACGTCGGCTCGAAGATGACGCACCGCATCTTGGGAGGCGATCGAATTGACGTCGCCGAGCAGTTGCACGGACAGAATGGCCAGCGTCCCGGTCGAGGCTGGATCTACCGTCGACGCCCCAAACCCGCCATCGGCGGCGATGTCGGCCTGAAGGGCGGTCAGAGTTTCATCCACCCCAGATCCCTTCACGACCACCTCGACCGGTGAGGTGAGTCCACCAGAGAACTCTGTGGCCAGGATCTCGAACGCCACCTTGGACTCCATGTCGTCGGGAAGGGTCGACACCCCGGAGAGACCGCTGTTCATCGAGAACATGCTGCTGGCAGCAAGGATCAAGAAGCCGGCCGACAGCACGAGGCTGATGACCGGACGACCCATCACAATGCGCGTCCACCGCTCCCAGAACCGCCCGGTCTCATCAGGCGACCGACGGCGGCGCACCTTGAGTGAGTCGATCTTGTCCCCCATCAGGGAAAGCACGGCAGGAAGGAGCGTCAGCGAAGCGCTTACGGCGACGATCACCACAAGGATGGCCCCGGTGCCGAGGGCACGGAACAGGGTGTTGGGGAGAATCAACATCCCGATGAGGGCGAGAACCACGGTGAGCCCCGAGAAGAACACCGCCCGGGTGGCTGTGGCTCCGGCGCGCTCGATTGCCTCGAGCTTCTCCATGCCGTGCCCCCTTTCTTCGCGGTAACGGGAGACGATGAACAAGGAATAGTCGATCCCCACCGCAAGACCGATCATCGTGATCATGTTGGTGATGAAGAAGCTGAGGTCGAAGAACTGGCCAACGAGTGCGGCTAGTCCCATGGCGATGGCAATGGCGACCACCGCGAGGATGATCGGAATCACTCCGGAGGCGACAGTGCCGAAGACCAGAACCAGGACGACCAGGGCCACCCCGATCCCGATCGTCTCCCCGGTGCGAAGGTCCTCCTCGGCGATCGCGTTGAAATCATTGGTGAGGGTGGCGGGCCCAGCAATCAGACCCTGGAACCCTTCGGGGGCGGACACGCCGGCCACCGCTTCCTTCAGCAGTTCGGCATTGTCACCGATCACATCGACGTCGTCACCGGTGATCACGACCGGGAGCAAAGCGGAATGACCGGACTCCGACACCGGACCGGTCTCGTCGAGAAACGAGCCAACACTCGTAGTCACCTCGGGCCCAAGCGCCGTGATAGCCGTTTGAAGGTCGGTGCCATAGGCGACGTACTCAGGATCGCCGGTGTCGGCTGTCTCGGAGGTGACAACCACGAACTCGGTGTCTGGGGCTTCGCCCCTCAGTTCCTCAGCGAGATTGATGGCCTTGACCGACTCGGGCTCGTCGGTGAAGCCGATAGTGGTGGTGAGAGCGCCAGCCAGAAGTTGGGAGGTGACGATCCCGGCGACCACCAACAGCACCAACCAGATCCCGACCGTCCGCCATGGCCTTCTGGCACTCGTCCTGGCCAGAGTCTCAGTCCCCAATGACATCCTGTTCTCCTGTTGCTCTTCGACTACTAGTTACCTACACTGTAAGCGTACGGTGTAAGCCCTGTCAACACGATTGTCAACACCATTGCCCACCCCACCGTCAAACCAGCTTCGACATCACCCGAGGAGACCCCTTTTGACTTACGATGTAGGGATGACCGTCATCGAAACCCGATCCCCGCTCAACAGGGACCGGATCATCGACGCCGCCGTGACGTTTGCCGACGAGCACGGTGCGGAGGAGCTGTCGATGCGCAAGCTCGGCTCCGAGCTCGGGGTGGAGGCGATGTCGCTCTACAACCACGTTGCCAACAAGGACGAAATCCTAGACGGCATGATCGACCACGTTTTCAGGGCGATCCCCCTCCCCGACCCCGAACAAGATTGGCGGGTGTCGGTCCGCACCACCGGACTCGCCGCCATGGAACAATTCACGGCCCATCCCTGGGTGGTGAGCCTTCTGATGCAACGAGGCAACTTCGGCAACTCGTCGCTGATCTTCATGAACCAGGTGTTGGGCATTCTCCGCGCTGCAGGCTTCAGCGACGAAGAGACGCATCATGCCTGGCAGATGCTGGCCTCGCACACCATGGGCTACGCCTTCCAACAGTCCTCGGGGAGCTGGCACGAGAAGGACTGGGACGGGCTCGAGAACCAACTATCCCGGCTCGGCGACCGGTTCCCTCATGTTGTGGCCCTCGCCCCATTGTTGGGACACTGCGAGTTCGGCTCCGAATTCGCCTTCGGGCTGGAGATCATCATCAACGGTCTCGAAGCGCGTCTGGGCTGATTCGTTAACGCCAGTTGACGAGGTAGACCTCGATCGGCTCCTTGATCCCCTTGAGCTCCACGGTTCGGGGCTCCGACACCGAAATGAGGGACTCCTCCATCGTCTCGAGACCGGCCGCCGTGATGACGATCTCCTCGCCGCCGGCCACCGCCCCAACCCGGGCCGCCGCATGGACTCCCTGGCCCCGGTAATCGTTTCCCTCCAGGGTGACCTCGACGTTGTGCAGGCCTATTCGGACCGTTGGGGAGAAACCGTGTTCGTGCCGGTGATCGGCGAGCCGGCGCTGGATCGAGACCGCAGCATCGACCGCATCGGCGGTGTGCTCGAAGGCGACGAAGAACCCATCGCCAGTGTGGCTGACCTCTTCGCCGCGATGACTGGCGAACACCGAGCGAAGCTCCTTGTCATGCCAGCGAAGCAGCTCCTCCCAGTCCTTGTCTCCGATCAACCCGACCAGATCCGTTGAGGTAACGATGTCGGTGAACATGAGCGTCTTGGTGACTCGGGCCCGATCCTCTTCCGGCGCCCTCCCCTGAGAGAGAAGCTCTTCGACGCGCTTCAGGTCGAGCACCGCGCCCAGCTTCATGAACGTGGAGCGGGCGGCTCCGAACTCCATTCGGGCAGAGCCAACATCGCCCGCCGCGGCCCGGGCTTGCCCGAGCAGCATCCGGGCCCTGGCGGTTTCATAGGGAAACTCCACCTCCCGCCACAATCGCCAGGCGCGATCCAGTGCCTCGGATGCAACGTCGGCTTCTCCCTCATGCAGGGCGACCTCGCCACGCGCGGTGAGCGCGGCCGCCTCAAAGGCGGGCCGATCGAATTCGGATGCGATTTCGTCGAGCTCTTTCACAGCCTTCTTGGCAGTCAAAAGGTCGTCCCGGGCCAGCGCGACCTCGACCTGGGCCGGCAGAAGTCGGGCTCTGTTGAGCAAGTCCTGTCGCCCGCCTTCGTTTCCCTTGGACAGGCCCCGGGCAAGGGCGGAAGAGGCCTCCTCAACTTCACCCCTGGCCAGCATCAGGAGAGCGAATCCTGGCTGTGCGTCATCCCCGAACTCGTACGCGGCAAGGAACGACTCCTCAGCCCCTTTCAAATCCCCCATTCGGAGCCGGACTTCGCCGACCTCATGATGAGCGAACCCAACGCCGTCGAGGATGTGGTATTTCTCCAACGTGAGACACGATTTACGCGCCTCCTCCTCGGCTTCGGTCCAATCCCCCCGCAGACGTTTCAGTTCGGCCCGATGAACACCACAGACACCCGGATAGCCGCCAACAGAATGTCGGGTCATCCAGCGGTCGGCCGCTTCGGTCCACTCTCCGGCTCTCTGAAAGTCGGCCATGCTGCGACAGGCCGCGATGGTGGTGCAATAGATGTCGCTGGCCGATCTCAGATTGAGTTCGCCGGATAGCGCAGCCGCCGTTGCCTCGTCGAGCAGGGCCATACCCTCCTGCCACTGCCCGACCGAGATCAATGTTGCGCCCTTGAAGCCGAGCGCTGTCGACTCTGCGTCACGATTTCCGTGTCTCCGCGCCAGCACGACCGCCTCATCGGCAAGAAGGAGCCCGGATTCGAAATCGTTGCGAAAGAAGAGGGACTCGATCATCTCCAGCACTTTGAGGTGGGCAAGGACGCCGGATTCGGGCTCATCCTCCAACAGACGCTCAGCCTGAGCCTTCCAGCCCGCAAACACCGACGATGCCAAACGCCTCGCACCCAGATAGGCGAGCAGAAGCGCGACCCGTGCGGCAGATGTGGGAGACCCTGCCTCCAAGTACCCGGCGAAGGAACGCTCGAGGGCATCGACCGAGTCGTCGGGATGGCCGGACCACCAGGCGGCGTCGGCGAGCAGCTCCAGGTCGTGTGGTGAAAGAGGCTCCTCCAGATCGACTTCATTGAAGGCGCTGACGGCATCGTCCCAAGCGCGGCGTTCGACGGCCTTCCTGCCCATCTCGACGGTCTGCACCGGGCTCACCTCACACCAGATTCCAGCCACCGAGTCTACGCATGGGGCCGGATGGCGATTATGGCCCTACAGATAGCGCGAAATTGCCATCGCCCCAATTGCCACTAGCAACAGAGTGGTCATGAGCGGGATGAGACGATCACGCGAAGCGGTGATCCTGCCTATCTCGGCCCCAACGTCCTCCCCTTGCGCGGCACGGGCCCCAAGTGCGCCCAACCGCCGGTTGGCGGGAGCGAACGCAAAGGTTCCGACAATCCATAGGGTGATTGCTGCCACCGCTCCCACCGCAAACCCGGCCATCGGTGCATTGAAAGGAATGATTTCCCCGAAGTCGTGCCAGTAGAGAAGGGCGCCACTGAGGATGGTGACGAGCCCGACACCACTGGCGATCTGGGGAAACCGCGCCGCCCCCATGAGATGGCCCATGAACGGGCCCGCTGCCGGCCCGACGGCTCGGCCGGTGGGCACTAGGAACCAGACAATGACGAACAAGGCACCGGCCCAGAACACGCCTCCCCCAATGTGAAGGATCCGAAGGACGATCACGTATGCATTCATGGTCAGGTGATTATGGCTTCGACCCCCGGCGGGTGAGGGTCCCATCAGCGGTAGCTTGTCCCGATGCCCTCAGTCATGGCCAATCCCTGGCGATCACATGGGCTCCCCGGTCGCCCCGGGCAGGATCTCAGCGTCGATGTGGGCGCGGTTCGGGACCTGCTCCGCCGCTGCCCGGTGGCCGGCACCACCCCGTTGCACGACTCCCCGAAGTTGGCCGCAACCCTGGGCGTCGAGCATCTGTGGATCAAAGACGAGAGAGACCGGATGGGTTTGGGCAGTTTCAAGGCGCTGGGTGCGGCCTATGTCATCGCCCATGAGGCCGACGCCCGTTTTGGGGGGAACTGGGAGCGGGCACCTGATGAGGTCGCCAGAGCTTTGGCGGACGTCACCTATGTGACTGCGAGTGCGGGCAATCACGGCCTGTCGGTAGCCGCCGGAGCGCGGATCTTCGGAGCCAAGGCAGTGATAGTGCTCAGTGAACGGGTGTCCGAGGTATTCGCCAAACGGCTTCAGGAATTCGGAGCCCGGGTGGTTCGAGCTGGTTTCGACTACGAGGAGAGCATGGCCATCTCCCGACGTTTGGCGGAGGACGAAGGCTGCACTCTGCTCTCCGATTCCTCGTGGCCCGGCTACACCGAGATCCCACGTCAGGTGATGGAGGGGTATCTGGTGATGGGCGCCGAGGCTGCCGAACAGATCGATGTCATCGCCGACCCGCCCACCCATATCTTCCTCCAGGCCGGGGTTGGAGGAATGGCTGCCTCGATTGCCGCCTTCGCCCGTCATCAGTGGGGTAACGATCCGGTCCTCGTGGTGGTGGAACCAGAGCGGGCACCCTGTCTCATCGAAAGCATCCGGGCCGGCCGGGCGGTGCGCGCCGACGGTCCGGTCTCCAGCATGCGCCGACTCGATTGCAAGGAGCCGTCCCATCTCGCCCTCATCGCCCTGGCCCGGGACGCCGACCTGTTCGTCACCATCAGCGATGAGGAAGCCCTGGAGACCGTGGACTTCCTTGGCGAGCATGGAATCGTCACCACCCCATCGGGAGCAGCTGGAGTCGCCGCTGTCCACAATGCCGGACCTCATCGCAGAGAGCTCCTTCTCGATCAGTGGTCCCGAGTGCTCACCTTCGTATCGGAGGGCCACCCCTAATGAGAGCTCACCCCTAATTGAGACACACAGGGGTCACATACGGCCCTGGGGGTCCCAATTACGTCAGGGTGCGTTGACGATTGGCGCCACCTTGGTTCCGAAAAGCTCGATCGTCCTCATCACCTTGTCGTGGGGAAGGGTGCCGACGCTGATGTGCAGCATGAAACGCTGGATTCCGAGGACCTCACGCATTCGGATGATCTTGGCCGCCACCGCCTCGACATCGCCGAGGACCAAGGAACCTGCAGGGTCTCGCATCACATCGAACTGCTGACGGGTCATCGGTCCCCAACCCCGCTCGCGTCCGATGGTGGACATGGCCACTGCATAGGAGGGGTAGTACTCGTCGGCGGCTTGTTCGTGGTCATCGCCGATGTAGCCGTGGGCGTGGACAGCGAGCGGGACGTCGGCGGGGTCGTATCCCGATTCGACCAGGGTGCGCCGGTGGAGATCGGCAAAGAAAGAAAACCGGTCGGGGTTGCCGCCGATGATGGCGAGAGCAACGGGAAGCCCTCGGGTGGCGGCCCTCACGATCGACTCGGGAGTGCCCCCCACCCCAACCCAAACCGGTAGTGGGTCTTGTTGGGGACGGGGATAAATCGGCTGGTCCTGGAGCGGGCTCCGATGCCTGCCCGACCAGGTCACCCGTTCGTTGTCCCGGATCGCCAACAACAGGTCGAGCTTCTCGCTGAAGAGCTCGTCGTAGTCGGACAGTGAGTAGCCGAAGAGTGGAAAGGACTCGATGAATGACCCTCTTCCCACCAATAGCTCGGCCCGCCCCGACGAGAGGAGGTCGAGCGTCGCGAAATCCTGGAAGGTGCGGACCGGATCGGCCGAGCTGAGGATGATGACTGCCGGACTGAGATGTATTCGGTTCGTTCGGGCAGCGGCAGCAGCCAGGACAATGGCCGGCGCAGAGGCGGCGAAATCGGGGCGATGATGCTCCCCAACCCCGTAAACGTCGAGCCCAACATCTTCCGCCAAGACGATTTCATCGACGACCTGACGCAGCCGTTCCCCGTGGCTGACCTTCTCTCCGGTCAGCGGGTCGGGGTATGTCTCGGCGAACGTGGTGATTCCGAGTTCCATGTCAGGACAGTCCAGCCGACGGCGAAGCAGGGTTATTCCCGACCGCCCCACCGCTGTGATCGTCGGCCGGGTTCGACGTCAACTGTCGAAATGGGCGGCCAACTGCCCGAACTGCTCCTTGAAGGTGCCTCGGGCGAGAAATGGGTAAACCCACTTGCCGATCCCGGGCGACCGTTGGAACGAGGCAGTGGTGACCTGAGTGATCCTCGAGCCGGCGCCGTCTGGCTCGACACTCAGCTGGATCACACGTTCCTGGAACTTGTCGGTGGCCCGCCAGGTGATCGAGTTGCTCTCAATCGCGATGACCTCCAAGTCGACGTCGAACTCGATTCGCTCGGCCCGGGGACGATCAAGGTGCTGGTGGAACCGAAATCGGGCTCCAACCTCGACGCCTGACCCTTCGACCAACTCCACCGTCTCCACGTTGGGACACCACGAAGGGTCGTTTCGGGTGTCGGACACGAATGCGAATAACTCGTCGGGTGGCGCGGAAATGTGAGCAGAGACCTTGACCGGGCGCAGAGGATGATCCGCCATATGCCGACGATAGGCGGATGCAAGATGGACCTTTTCCTCTGGCCGCCGTGACCCCGTGCAGCGACCATTGGCTGAAGATCCCGTATAGAAGGACTCCGATGACCACGACGGAACAGCGGGTCACAGATCTCAGGACGCCACAGGGCGCGTCCCGCTTTGGCTACATCATCGCCATAGTTGTCAATTTCGCCATGTTGGTGATCGCCAACAACATCCTCGAATGGGGTTGGCTGCCCTTTCTCACCGCAGATTTCGGACAGATCCTTTGGCTGATCGACCTCTCGTTTATTGCCGCGATCGCTGTTAACGCGATCTATCTCAGCTACGACCCATCCTGGTTCAAGTCGATGTGTCAGATCGGGCTGGGAGGAATCAGCATGGCAGTGGCTGTCCAGACGTACCGCGTGTTTCCCTTTGACTTCTCGAGTTACCAGGTCGACTGGGAGCCTCTTACCCGATTCGTCATCGTCCTCACCATGGTCGGCACCGGGATCGCCGTCATCAAGGAGGTGGTCCAACTGGCTCGTGGAACGAGTTCGACACCGAAACAGGGACCGCAATACGGGAACGCAACAAAAGGGAAGCGATAGGAGGAGCGAATGACAGACAACAGTCATGATGAATTCAAGGAATCGGGCGACACTGCCGGCAATCGATGGGTGGATGAGGCACAAGAGGCCCTTGACCGGGTCGTAGCCGCGGTCAGGTCGGCCTGGGATGCCACCAAGGACAGCCGAACGAGTGCCCTGGAGTCGGCCAAGGAGGCTGCCCAGGAGCTGGGCAAAGTCCTCGATAAGGGCATGACCGCCGCCAGGGAGCGATGGGGTGCGAGCGAAGATGACGGTGGGGACCCGACGGATATCCCGCCTGGCTAAGGGGGCCCGTTCAATAGGATCGGAGCGATAGCAACCAGGAGGCGACCATGCTCGGATGGCTCGACGACATCAACCAGCTCACTCTCGACAACACCAATTTCCGAACAGTGGTCTTCACCGGGGAGCACGCCCAGCTCACGCTGATGCGTCTCCTCCCATGTGAGGAGATCGGGTGGGAATCGCACCACAACCGGGACCAGTTCCTCCGCATCGAACAGGGTCAGGCCCGGGTGGAGTTCGGCCGCACTCAAGAGGCGGTGGACGAGACCCACGATGTGAAAGACGACTGGGCCGTCATCGTGCCGGCCGGGATATGGCACAACGTGGTCAACACCGGGAGCGATGAGGTCAAGCTCTACTCCCTGTACTCACCCCCGGAGCACGCCGACGGCACCATCCATCGCACCAAGGCCGAAGCCGACGCCGCTGAAGATCACTGAGCGACGGTGATCTCGACTACGTCCCCCGCCGAAAGGGTGAAATCCTACGTAATTGGGATCTACAGGTCCGAATGTGACCCCTGGCGATCCCAATTTGGCCCTAGGCGTCGACGATTGGCCGAAGTTGACCGCGGGAAACCCGGGTCGTCAACACCGAGCCCGTTAGCGTCAACCGGAGGTAGGAGGTTCGGACATCACAACGGAAGCTAGGAACGAGGAAGCCCTCGACGTGCAGTTCCGGGACGATCCGGAGCAGCATCGCTACGTGGCCGAGATCGATGGCGAGGTGATAGCGATCGCCGTCTACCAGTTGCGGGCCGGTCGTCACATCTTCGTCCACACCGAGGTCAACCCCGACTACGAAGGCAAAGGCGTGGGCTCGGCGCTAGCCCGCTTTGCACTTGATGACGTCAGGGCCAAAGGCGGGACGATCGTGCCACTCTGCCCGTTCATCGCCTCCTGGATCGAGCACCACCCCGAGTACCGGACCATGATCGATCAGGAACTGCTCGATCGCATCAACGGGATCGGCGGGTGAAGGTTCTTCCTGATCGCAGAGGAGTATATCTCGGGTGGATCATCGGATATACTCCTCGGTATGACCAAGCGACTAGTCGAGATCGATGATGCGCTGCTGGAAAGGGCGCGTTCCGTTGCCGGGACTGCAACCCTGAAGGCGACCGTTGAGACAGCCCTCAAACGTCTTGTCGACCAGGACACCGCGCTGATGCACCTTGCCCGCCTCAGGAAAGCGGGTTCGCTCGACATGGCTGCGATCGAGGAGGCCCGTCGCCCCCGAACCGGCACCAATGGCTGAGGGGCCCTATCTGGTTGACACGTCCGTGCTGGGTCGAGCCCATCAGCAGGATGTCGGAGATCGACTTGAACAATTGGTCCGTCGTGGGCACATGTGGACATGCCGGCTGATCGATCTCGAGGTCGCATACGGCGCCCGAGCGAGGGACGTCTCAGTCATCATCGAGGAACGCTTCGCGTTGCCTGCGGTGCCGATGGGCCAGGCGGTGATGGATCGTGCGCTCCGGGTTTCAGGTCTCTTGGCCCAGGCGGGCCACCATCGCGGGGCCAAGCCGGTGGATCTGTTGATAGCCGCCACCGCGGAGGCGGCAGGTTTGGCGGTGTTGCACTACGACGCCGATTACGACCGCATCGCCGGAGTCACCAATCAACCCACCGAGTGGATCGCTCCGGCCGGGACCCTCGATCACTGACCGACTGAGTCCGTCAACCCTGCCATCATGGGATAACTAAACCTGAGCGATTAAGGCTCAGATCCGGAATAGGGTGCCGGTACCCGTGGTTGCAGAAGATTCGCCGCTCTATAAACCAAAGGAAACGGCCCCGATGCCTGAAACTGCCCAACTCACCCTTCCCGTTCTCCCCCTTCACAACGGTGTGGTCTTCCCTCACATGGTGGTGACGGTCCGTATCGAGACCGAGGAGGGCAAGACCGCCCTCGCCGCTGTCGCCAAGAGTGACGGCCGGCTTCTTCTCGTTCCCAAACTCGAGGGGCGCTATTCCACGGTGGGCACCATCGCCGAGATCCAGTCCGAAGACGACGGCAGTGTCGTGGTGTCGGGCCTGGCCCGGGCCAGGGTGGGTGCCGGGTCGGTTGACGAGACCGGAGCGCTCTGGGTTGAGGCCGAGCCCTACCCCGAAGTCGACATGATCGACGATGAATTGGAGGCCCTGATCGCCGAGTACCGCGCCGTGGTCAGCGCCGTTCTCGAGAACCGGGGTCTGGCCGGGGTCGCCGAGCGACTCCTCGCAGTCGACAACCCATCCCAACTCGCTGACCTCGCCGTGTACTCCCCCGACCTCTCCCTGGAACAGAAGGTGGAGTTGTTGGAAGCGCTCGACATCCGGCGTCGTCTCGGGATGCTGTTGGTGTGGATGCGGGAATTGCTCGCCGATCTCGAATTGCGCCGCAAGGTCCGCGAAGACGCGACCGAGCGGATCGAGAAGGGCCAGAAGGACTACATCCTCCGTCAGCAGATGGAGGCGATCCGCAAGGAGCTGGGCGAGGAGGGCGACGTCGCGTCCGAGTACCGGGCCAAGCTGGCCGAGCGGGAGCTGCCCGAGAAGGTACATGAGTCGATCGACCGCGAGATCGGCCGGCTGGAGCGGATGAGTGAGCAGTCGCCCGAGAATTCATGGATCCGGACCTGGCTCGACACGATGTTCGAGCTGCCGTGGGGGGTGCGTTCGGAGGACCGTCTCGACCTCGAAGAGGCTTGGACCGTGCTCGACGCCGACCACACCGGTCTCGAAGACGTCAAGGAGCGGATCATCGAGCATCTGGCGGTACGCAAACTGCGCTCCGAGCGTGGCCTCTCCGACGATGGAGCGCGCAGCGTCGGAGCCATACTCCTGCTGGTCGGCCCTCCCGGGGTGGGCAAGACTTCACTAGGGGAATCGGTGGCCCGTGCCCTGGGGCGCAAGTTCATCCGGGTCGCCCTCGGTGGGGTTCGCGACGAAGCCGAGATCCGTGGGCACCGCCGCACTTATGTCGGCGCTCGGCCTGGCCGGATCGCCCGCGCTCTTACCGAAGCAAAGACCATGAACCCGGTATTCCTTCTCGACGAAATGGACAAGGTGGGGAACGACTGGCGGGGTGACCCCTCGTCGGCCTTGCTCGAGGTCCTGGACCCTGCGCAGAACCACACCTTCCGAGACAATTATCTGGAAGTCGACCTGGACCTTTCCGACGTGTTGTTCATCGCCACCGCCAACGTCGTGGAGACCATCCCCGGGCCGCTGCTCGACAGGACCGAGGTGATCACCCTCGACGGGTACACCGACGCCGAGAAGGTAGAAATCGCCCGTGACCATCTCCTCCCCCGCCAGCTTCGAGCTGCCGGCCTGGAGCCGGAGGAGTTGGAGGTGAGCGAGCCTGCCCTGGCGGCCATCGTCGACCGGTACACCCGAGAGGCGGGAGTGCGAAACCTGGAGCGGGAACTCGGCAAACTCTCTCGGAAGGTGGCCACCGAGGTGGCGCGGCGTGCCGAGTCGGGTTCCGACACAGTGGTGGTCGACGAGCCCAAGGTGCGTGACTATCTCGGCAAGCCGAAGATATGGAAGGACGAGGCATCAGACCGGACCGACGTCCCTGGGGTAGCGACCGGATTGGCGGTGACGGGAGCAGGCGGCGACGTCTTGTTCATCGAGGCCACCGCGATGGACGGTGAGCGCGGTTTGACCCTGACGGGTCAGCTGGGTGACGTCATGAAGGAATCGGCCATGATCGCTCTGTCTTACGTCGAGGCCCACGCCGAGGCTCTGGGCATCGACCCGGCGCTGCTCAAGCGCAAATTCCATGTCCACGTCCCGGCGGGTGCCATCCCCAAGGACGGCCCTTCGGCCGGGGTGACGATGCTCACTGCCCTGGTGTCATTGCTCACCGGGCGCAAGGTGAAGAGCACGGTGGGAATGACCGGGGAGATCACCCTCCAGGGCAAGGTCCTGCCCATTGGCGGGGTCAAGCAGAAGGTGCTGGCCGCCCACCGGGCTGGGCTCAAGGAGGTCGTCGTCCCTCGCAGGAACGAAGCTGACCTCGACGACGTGCCGGAGAAGGTCCGTGAGGATCTGACGTTCCATATCGCCGACACCGTGGATGACGTGCTGGCGTCGGCTCTGGACTGACAGTGGAACTCTCTCCCCCGTAATAGAGACGCACACGGGTCGTATACGGCCCTGACGCTCCCAATTACGGGCAGGGGATCCCCCCTGTCGACAACACCGTCATGACTTGTCCACAGCTTTAGGTCTTATGACCCATAGGCGATTGCCGCCGATTTCGATAAACCTCGTGCTATGGCGGAAATTGCTTTGGGAGGCATGAATTTCGCTGTCAGCACCAAGCGTGCTCGACAGCTGTCTGACTGCCCGCACACCGAGACACTGATCACCACAACTGCTGGGGTGGAGCGGATCGTCTGCGAATCATGCGGACATCTCAGCTTCCATTTCCCGGAGGTGCTTTCCGGCCCCGTCCACCGACGTTGGTTCGCTCGTCCCGCCGACTATGTCGCGCCGGCAAAGCCCATCCATGAGCCGGCCGACGATTGGCTCGTGCGGTACACCCCCGTGATCCATTCGCCTCACGTCGATGAGGAGGCAGCCGCTGCTGCCCGAGCTTTTGCCGCCCAAGAACGGTTCCACATCCGCAGCCGTTACGAGCTGCACCCCGAGACTTCAGTAGCCGTCGCCTAGCCACATCCCCCAAAGGCGGCTTGGCGGTCGGCGGTCGACAAGGCGGAGTCGGTGTAGGTGGAAGTGCCTGAAGTGAGCAGTTCGCGGGCGCCCGCGGCGAGTGCGCCATAGGCAGCGACCGTCAGGGAGCCGCCCGTCGACAGTCTCCTCACCCCGAGCTCGGCCAGCTGGCTCACGGAAGGGCCGTTTCGGAGAAGAAGCACATTGACCGGCGCCTGCACCTCCCCCACCACCCTGGCGATGTGCCCCGGGTCCGACAACCCCGGGGCGTAGAGGACATCCGCCCCGGCAGCTCGATAGGCGCGGAGACGGCCAATGGTGTCGTCGAGATCGTCGACGTCGTAGAGGTGGTTCTCGGCCCGAGCCGTGAGCACGACCCCATGGCGCTGGGCTGCCCCGACGGCAGCAGCCACTCGCTCGACAGCGACGTCGAGTGGGTACAGACCCGAGCCCGGGTCGTAGTCCTCGACCGAAACTCCGGCGGCGCCCTCTGCGGCGAGAAGATCCACGGTTTCGGCGACACCGTGGGGTGTGGCGGCGTACCCGTTCTCCGCATCCACGCTGACCGGGACCTCGACCGCTGAGGCCAGGGCTCGGACAAGTTCTGCGAGTTCGTCGAGGGTGACCTGTTGGTCCATCCGGCCCAGGGACGCAGCAAACCCCGAGCTCGTGGTGGCAATCGCCGGGAACCCGAGTGAGGCCAATACACACGCAGACCCGACATCCCACGCGTTAGGCAACAGAAAGGTTCCCTCGTGGTGGAGGTCGGCGAAGCGTTCCCTCAACGAAATGGACCTGGTGAGCTCATTGGTCATCGTTTGACCTCCTCCTCATCTCGGATCATTCAACCTGGCTCCCGAAGCTGCGAATCCTGCGGTCATCTCAGCTTCCGTTACCCGGAAGTGCTTTCCGGGCCAGTGCACCGGCGTTGGTTCGCCCGTCCCGCCGACCACGTCGAGGAGCCGGCACCGGTCCATGAGCCGGACCCCGACTGGCTCGTGCGCTACACGCCCGTGATCGATCCTCATCAGGTCGATGAGGAACTGGAAGCCGCCGCCCGGGCTTTCGCCGCCCAGGAGCGGTTCCACATCCGCAGCCGTTACGAGCTACACCCTCAGACGTCGGCAGCCGTCGCCTAGTCGCTCTGCCTCAAGCGGTCTCTTCGTCGCCTTTCTCTGAGACCGACTGAACTCGGACGTTTGTCCAGCCGGCAGCCTCCAGGGTCAATCCCAGACGGTGACGATCACCGACACGATCGAATAGGCGATTACCGCGTTCACGCCGTTGATCAACCAGTACGAGCCGCCCTTCTGTTCGTACATCTGATTGACGATGGCGCCGACAACGCCGAATCCCACCCCCAAGGCGACACCGAGCGCCAGTCCATCGGCGAGTTCCGCCCCGTCTATCGATGCTGCCAGCAGGGCTATCACGATCGATGTCACCAGGTACCCGATAAAGGTGGGGACGAGAATCATCACCAGGGGCGGCCCTTCGCCAGCGGTCACCTTCGCGGCGCGTTGCCAGGCATTGCTGAGCGGAGGGATCGAATACCAGATGGCGCTGAACGCGAACCAGGCAATCGCCGCCACCAGGATGGCGAGCCAATTCAGGTCGTCGAAGAAACCAAAGAGCATGTCTTTCCTCCCATGCGAGTCGCTTCTCCGTGATGCCCTCGAGACTACGCATCGACCCCTGGCGCCGTGCGGACGAGTTCCCTTCCTCGCTAACGATGTCGCCGGCCTGACGGAAGCAGAGGCAAGCCGACGACCCGCAGAACAAGGTAGATGAAGGCCCGGGGGCGCCGGGAGCAGGGCCGAGTCAGATCAATCGGTCACGGTGATGGGCAGGTGCATCCCAGCTTCGTAGTGACCCTCAACATGGCAGGCCATCTCGAGTTGCTGGCCCACGTTCTCCTCCGTGAACGTGTAGTCGGCGCTCGCCTCGGCGCCTGCCGCGAGATCCTCCGCCCCGATCACTACCAAGGCCAACTCGTCCATTGTCTCCATGTCCACGGCACCCGGCTCGATCGGAGGAACGATCATGAGCTCGTGCACCACGACGCCTGCGTTGCTCACCACGAAGCGATACGGGACGCCGACCTGGAAGGTGGTCAGGTCCGACTCGAACGCGAAGTCGCTGGCAATTATGTGAACGATCACCGCTTCCTCACTGGCGGGGGTGGTGGTCGCAGTCGAGTCACTTGAGCCGTCGTCGGAGGATGGCTCCCCTTCCGGCTGCCGCCAGTCGGGACGGTCGGGCGCCGTCGGCCGTAACGACTCCAGGTAAGTGCTGATGGCTCGGATCTGCTCTGATGTCATCGGCCCATCGAAGTCGAGGCTCCAAGCCACCATCTGTGATCCGGGGATGCCGTGAGCGATGATCGAATCGATCTGATCCTGGGTGACGTTGTCGAGAAACTGCTTGGAGTAGAGGTCAGGCGCGTGGGCGCCCTGCCCTCGATCCCCATGACATGCGGCGCAGTTGTCGAGGTAGAGGTTGCGCCCTTCGGCCGCCAATGCTTCGAGTTGCTGCTGTCTCGACTCGGCTCGAGTGCCAGGCTCGTAGATCCGGTACAGGGGGAAGGCCACCACGAACAACGCCATGAGCACAACGCCCCCCCACATCCAGCGCCGGGTAGCGGCCTCGATCTCGGGATCGGTGTGCTCGGGCATCAGCTTTCTTCCGCGACACACCGTGGCCCGACCGGCGGCTCGTCGATGGACTCCGTCCCAGGAGCGGGCCCGGAGAGCACCGTGGAGGTGTCGATGACCAGGACACCGTCCTCCACCGACAGGGCATAGCGATCCATTCCTCGGGGAGAAGGGCCCTCGCGATATTCCCCGACTCGATTGAAGATAGAACCATGGCAGGGACATTCGAACTCTTGCGAGGATTCGCACCAGGGCACCTGGCATCCGAGATGAGGGCATTTCCACGACAAGGCGACCACCTGGTCGTTGTGCCGGGTCAGATAGGCTCGAGCCGCCCTGACCTCGACTACCGCCTTGTCCCGGATGGCGTTGGCCGGCAGGGCCCTCACCGGGCCTGCGGCGGAAGCGGACGCAGGCGGTCGAAGGATGTCCCAGCTGGTCCATACGCCGGCCACACCCATCAATGCCGCCCCCGCCTTCCACAGGCGAGAGAGGAGCGTCCTGCGGCTGACTTCGTCGCTCATAGCTCTCCGTACCAGGCCTGCCACGGCCACACCCAGCTCCAATTGGGCCCCCTGAAGGCGAACCCGATCACGGTCAGGATCACCCACGCCACCAAGAAGATGGTAAAGGTGATCACGGCAACCTTCCGCAACCGGGGCTGCCGCGCCGGGTTGCGATCGATGTAGGGGAGCGCCATGGCGCCGACCACGATGCCCATGGGGACGAGCACACCCGCGATCGTGGGGTGGAAATGACTCAGAAGCTCTTGCAGGCCGGCGAAATACCAAGGGGCCTTCTCCGGATTGGGCGTCAGAATCGGGTTCGCGATGGAACGAAGTGGCGCGTCGAAGGCCAGGGCCAGCAGCAGTATGACGAAGAGTACGGCGAGGGCCGCAACGGCGTGACGTACCAGCAGGTGAGGCCACACCATGACCGGCTCCTGCTCCTCGGGGACCTTGCGTTCCCCGGCCGCAGGTTTCCCCGGAACCACGCCGAGGACGCGCTTGCCGCCGATGACCAGAGGTTGTTCCCGAGGAGCATCCGGATCACCGGCACCGACTCCCTTGGTGCCTGAATCGAGCATCGAGTCCTTGCGCCACCGCCACAGGTGCACCGCGATCAGGAGCATCACCGCAGCGGGAATGAACACCACGTGGAGAACGTAGAACCGCAGCAAGGTGGCCGCCCCGACCTGGGAACCACCCAGGAGCAGATTGGAGATTGTCTTCCCGATGAAGGGAACATAGGCGGCCATCGATGTGCCCACCGTTACCGCCCAGTAGGCCAGCTGATCCCAGGGCAAGAGATAGCCGGTGAAGGACAGGAGCAGCGTCAGCACCAGCAGGACCACCCCGATCACCCAGTTGTACTCCCGGGGAGGCTTGTAGGCACCGAGGTAGAAAGACCGACCCATGTGAGCCGCCACCGTGATGACCATCAGATGGGCGGACCACCTATGCACGTTCCTGAAGTATTGGCCGAACGCCACTTGGGTCTGCAATGTCTGGATGTTCCCATACGCCGCGGCTGGAGTCGGGACGTAGAAGAACATGAGGTAGATCCCGGAGACCACCAAGGAAACGAAGAGGGTGAAGGAAGCCACCCCCAGGAACCACGAGTAGCGGAACGCAACCTCATGCCGCCGGATCTTGACCGGATAGATATGGAGGAAGAAGTTGGACCAGTGACCCGCAGCCCGATCGCGAGCCGTCATTCGGTCCGGGTTTCGGATGATCGAGCGCCCGACGGTGCTGTCTCGGAGGCGGCGAGTCATGCCGGCACCCCAATTCCCGACCACATGCCCATAGCGAGCGCGTCCGTGGGGCACCGCTCCACGCACAGGGCGCATCGTATGCAGGCACGCTCGTCGAGCAACAACGCCGTTCCGGCGCCGAGGCCCGAGCCGACCTCGATGGCGGGGACGATGGAGAGGACATCGACGGGACACACGTCGACACAGAGCCCGCACAGGACGCAGCGGTCGATGTCGAGGAGCACGTTCACAAAACAGCGCAGGCATCGAGCAGCTTCGCACCGGGCTTCCAACTCGGTGAAGCCGAGCTCAACTTCCCGCAGGCCGATCCTGCGACCCGTCGGCAGCGACGGCACGGGAACACGGTCCTGGCGATCGTAGAGATCGTCGAGTCGGTGGAATTGGTCGAGCGTCACCATCTGACCCTTCGGCTCAGCGTCTGGCGACGCCCCGGAGAGAGACTCGTGGATGGCGACAGCGGCCCGACGGCCATCGGCGATCGCATCGATCAGGTTGCGGGGCCCGGCTGCGGCATCGCCGCCGGCCCACACGTCCGGGAGTGAGGTTCCGAGACGGCCGTCGATGTCGAGGGTCCCTCGGGGCGTCACTTTGGGCCCATGCGGGCCCAAAGCTTCTAGCTCGACCTCCTGGCCGATGGCCAGGATGACGGTATCGCATCCGATGATGCTTCGGTCCTCGGCGTCGAATTCGGGTGCGAACCTGCCGTCGGCGTCGAAAACCGAGGTGACCCCGATGGTCTCCAAGCCGTCGACGCGCCCCGCCTCGGTTAGGATCCTGGCGGGTCCGCGCCGGTGGAGAAACTCGATGCCCTCCATGCGTGCCTCCTCGACTTCGAACGCGTCCGCCGGCATTTCCTCCTGCGACTCGAGGGACACGATGGTCACCTGCTGGGCACCGGCGCGGATCGCGGTACGGGCCGCGTCCACCGCCTGGGTGATGACGCCCCGCACCTCGCCCTCCTCGTAGCGGTCCGGCAGTGCTCGTACTTCAGCGTAGGCCGGGGCACGGAGGGCAGTGCGGGCGGCATCCAGGGCGACGTTGCCTCCGCCGATCACCACGACCCGCTCTCCCACGTCCACCTCGAACGCCTGGTTGATGTTGATGAGAAACTCGAGGGCTCGCAGCACTCCGTCCGCCTCGTGGCCCTCGATATCGAGGTCGCGACTGCGGGTGGCTCCGATCGCCAGGAACACCGCGTCGTGATGCTGTCTCAAATCCTCGAGCTGGATGTCCCGGCCGAGCCGGGTCTCGAGGCGAACCTCGACCCCAAGGGCGACGATCCGCCCGATCTCGGCGTTGAGCAATCGACGATCGAGGCGGTACTCGGGGATACCCAGGACCATCATGCCGCCGAGGTTCTTCGCCGCTTCGTAGACCGTCACCTGGTAGCCCAACCGGCGCAGGTCGTGGGCCGCGCTGAGCCCGGCCGGTCCACCTCCGACGATCCCCACGCTCTCTGGTCTTTCCTCCTCCACGCCCGGCACCACCTCGCCCCATGAGGATGCCGGGCCTGCTTCCACCCCGTACTGTTCTGTCACGAAGCGCTTCAAAGCCCGAATTGCGATCGGCTGATCGACCTGACCCCGCCGACATGCGGCCTCGCACGGAGCGGCGCAAACTCGGCCGCACACGGAGGCGAACGGATTGGGAAGCCGGGCCGTGAGGTATGCGTGTTGGTCGAGACCGTCCGCGATCGCCGCCACATATAGACCGGCGTTTGTATGTACCGGACAGGCAGCCAGGCACGGGATGTTCTCGTCGTAGAAGTGAAGGGGTTCCATCAAATCCATCCCGACGCCTGCAGTCGCCGCAGCCACCACACGCCTCCGACCAAGAACACCAGCCAGACACCAGTGCCGACCAGGTCACGGAGTAATGGAGTGGCGGCGGCGACAACCCGGAGTTCCAGAACCCAGGAGGGGAGCCAGACCGTGGTTCCCACGAAGTAGGCGAAGATCAGGAGACCTTTTACCACTGGCACGAGCCAACCATACTTTCCCTGTGTTCGAGCTTGCTCCGTATCCGGTCAGCCGGCTTCGACCACGATCGTTCCGAACATCCCGGCCTCGAAGTGACCCTCGATCTCACACACGAGGTCGTAGGTCCCGGCTTCCTGCGGGATGAGAAAGACCGCGGTCTGGGCTCCGGGAAAGGTCTCGATCTCGGCCAGCGTTGGGGCCTTGTACTCCCCGGATGCGTCTTCGGCCTTGCGGAAGGCAATCGTCTCGAAGAGCCCCCCGGCGGTCGCCTCGTGCTTGACGTCGCCTGAGTTGATGAACACCAGCTCGTACGGCTGCCCGACCGTCAGATGGATCTCGTCCGGAGCGAAATAGAACTCGCCCATATCAATCTCGATCGTCTCCATCGTGTCCCAGTCCGCCGCATCGACGAGCTCCGCGCCGTTCGCCACCCACGGGCCCTCGGCGATCAGAGCCAGGATCGGGGCGGGTGAGGTCGGGGCGGTGCCCGTTACTTCGATCGATCCGAACATCCCGGCCTCGAGGTGACCCTCGATCTCGCAGACGATATCGAACGTGCCCGTCGAGATGGGGACGAAGAAGAGCTCCACGGTCTGGCCTGGGAAGACTTCGATCTCCTTGAAGTAAGGGGCCTTGATCTCGCTTTGCCCACTTTCGACCTTGCGCCATGCGACCGAGGCGAAGAAGTGCTCGGCGGCGACCTCGTGCTTGACCTCGCCGACGTTCACCAACTCGACCACGTACGGCTTGCCGGCCTCGAAGCTCAGGTCGTTGGGAGTGAAAGACATCTCGTTGAGCTCGATCCGAACTACCTCGGCGTTGTCCCAGTCGGCTGCCTCCTTGCCCGCGAAGTCGCCGGCGTTCTGGACGTAGGTGTCGATCACGTCACCGGTGAACTCGAACTCGGCAACGGTGGCCTGGGTGGTCTCTACCGGTGCGGTGCTCGTCACCGCCTCGGTAGTGGTCGTCTCCGATGGCTCGGCTGCTGTCGTCTCCGGTGTGGTCACGACATCGACGGAATCCCCACCGCAAGCAGCGAACACCACGAGCGCGACTGAAACCAGGGTCAGTTTCTTCAACACAATGATCCTCCTTGGGTCCTAGTTGTCGTCTAAGACATCATGCGGAGTCGGGGTTCAATGTGCATCGCACGCCCAACCGAAATCCCGGTCCCCGGAATCACCTATTCCAGGATGGGGCGTTTGGGGGAGGGGGGCCGAGCTCACTTCTCGAGCTCTATCAGCCCCTTCCGGATGGCATACTTGGTCAGCGCCACCCTGGAGTGGAGGTTCAGCTTGGTCATGACGTGGTCACGGTGGGTCTGCACCGTGTGCGGACTGAGGTACAGCCTGTCGGCGATCTGACTTGTGGTCAACCCTTCGGCGATGAGAGCGAGAACCTCGCGTTCCCGCCTACTGAGACCGTCGTAGTCCTTCCGATCGGCGCCATCTTCGATACGGCTGAGGTAGTCGGCCACCAGCTTGCCGGTGAGCGACTGATACACGTACGTTTCGCCTCGCGCCACGGTGCGCACGGCGGTGAGCAGATCTTTGATGTCGGCGCCCTTCAGCACGTACCCCGACGCTCCCGCCTGGAGGGCTTCGAAGAGATAGTCCTCCCGTTCGTACATCGTCAGGACCAGGACTTTGATGTCCGGGACGATGCGCTTGACGCGAACTGTGAGCTCGAGACCGCTGACCCCGGGAAGTCCGACGTCCATGAGGACCACGTCCGGCCTCGTCTCCTCGATGACCTCCAGCGCACTTGAGGCATCGCCTGCCTGTCCGACAACGACGAGATCGGGGTCTTCGTCCAGGAGCCCGACAAGCCCCTGACGCATGAGCGTGTGATCGTCCACTACGACGACCCGAATCATCTCCGTCACCTGCCCGAGTCGATCAAAGGGATCTCGGCACGCACTGTGGTGCCCATGCCGGGCTTGGAGACAACGGACATCTTCCCGCCGAGAAGGCTCACCCGCTCTCGCATCCCGGCGAGCCCGACGTGTCCGTCGACGACGCCTGCGCCGGAAGCGTCCATGTCGAATCCCTTGCCGTCATCGGAGACGACGATACGGATGACGTCGCCTGCGTGGAAGAAGCTGAATCGGAGACGGCTCGCCTCGGAGTGCTTGGCGACGTTGTTGATCGCCTCCTGGACGATTCTGAACAACGCCGTCTCGACATGCGGCGGGAACCTTTCGCGTGGGGCGTCGACCTCGAAGCTCGCCTCGATGCCCGTGGCTGTGAGCCTCGACTCGGTGTGCCAGCGGATGGCCGGGATCAAACCCATGTCGTCGAGCAGCATCGGCCTCAGATCGAGGATCAACCTTCGGGTCTCTTCCAACAACAGGCCGACGATCTCCTGCGCCTTCCTGAGCTGGTCGAACGAGACGCCGGACTCGACCGGGACAGTGTCGGCCGCCCGGCCAAGAGCGATCGACAGGGCCCCCAGAGTCTGGGCCGTCCCGTCGTGTAGCTCGCGGGCAAGACGCACCCGTTCCTCCTCCTGGGCCGAGATGATCCCGGCAAGGAGTGTGCCGAGGCGGGCCGTCCGCTCCTTGACCCGGGTTTCGAGCACCTGATTGGCCACCTCGACGGCGTCGTACGCCTTCTTGATACCTTGTCGCATCGATTCGAACCGATCCGCAAGGACCTTGAACTCGTCGCGCGCCGTCACTTCGATCGGACTGTCGAGATCACCACTCGCGATACGTTCTGCGGCGAAGGTGAGCTGCTGAGTCGGCCTGACCACCGCCCTCGTGGTTGCCCAGGCGACCATCAACGACCCGGCGAAGCTCACCGCGCTCCACAGGAGCAACTGCCGTCTGAGGCGGAGCGGGAGAGCGAGAGCCACATCGATCGGCTGTTCGAGGATGAGGGTGAGTCCGAAGTCCGGAAGTGGCACCACACCCATGACGTGGTCCCCGACCTCCGATCCTGGGTCGGCCAGGTGCCGGAGCACCACCGGTTCCACCATCGGAGAGCGCTCGACGATCGCGGTCATATGGGGGCTCGGTAGGCCGGGACGCTCATCTCCCCCGATGCCCAAAGCGACATTTCCCGTGGGATCGATCACCTCGAGGTGATACGAGTCATCGGGCCCGGACGAGACCGGGTCCTCACTCGCGCCACGGCTTTGCATGTAGTCCTCGAGAACGAGCGGTCGTGCCGAGTTGAGAGCGGAGAGATGCACCAACACCCAGGATTGATCGGATATCGACTCGACATGGATCGCCATCGTCGCGAAACCCGGGTCTTCGGAAGGATCACCGCTCGCTCCGAGAATCCGGGCCTCGGAGTCGCCGGCCTTCAGATCGTCGGAATCGGGCAACTCGAACCCGAACGGGGAACCGGCCGCCGTCAGCCTGCGCCCGTCGGAAGCGACCATTTGGATGCCGTCCGATTCGAAGAAGGTGAACGAATCCGAAGCAAGATGGCGCATCATGCTGGACACGAGTCGGTCGAGGACGGGCCCCTCGGGCGCGCGGACAAGATCGCTTGCAAACCCATGTACGTCGGCGGTCACGTGGACCAGATCCCGTTCGAGGGTCAACGCCAAACTCTTCGCCGTGCTGAGGCGAGCCTCGAAAACGAGATCCGTCGCCTGCTCGAGGGCGCGCAGACCGGCGAAGATGAGCACGCCGAACATCAACATGAGTCCGGCTGTCACGTACAGCATGATCCGGCGCCGGATCCCCAGGTTCGGCCCACGGCCGGAGCTCGCCGAAGCCGAACGACCAAAGCCCGCGACCTCGGGCACGGTCGACCGCTCCGGCGGAACCGAGCTTGTCGGAGACCTGCTGTCTTTCTCCGCCTGATTGGGCAGCCCGCGAGAGGTTCCCTGCGGAGAAAGCGCTTCGATCTTGTCCCGGACCATCTGTCTCCTCTCGCTGTCGGGTAGCTCACACCTCTCGGGGACCTTGCCGGTGAGGGTGAACATGATCCGCATCGCTTTGTGCCCGGCGTCGGCGGTGGGTTCGAACATGCACGGACAACCTCCGTCGATCACCGTGATGCCGTGCTCCCGGCCGTATTCGGTGGCGGCATCAGAGACGCTACCTATGCCAAAGGAGCGGTGCATCCACACCTGGTTGATCCCCAGTTCGGCGCACTCCCGCATGGTGTCCTCTGCGATCTCGGGCCTGGTCCCGATCAATACCGCTTCGACACCACTCGGGGCGATGCTGCTCAAACAGGATGTCCTCCACGGAATCCAGTCAGGTCCGGATCGTCGCCGTGTACAGAATGGTCAGACCCGAGGGTCACGCTCAGAGAGTCGCCCCCCGACGAGCAGGGGCTTGCCGAGATCAACCGCCGTCTCGACCGTCTCGACACAATCAGCCGCCATGGCCCGTGGACCACCCAGACGCTGCGCCTGATCGCCGGGAACCCGGGGGTGCGTGCCGAGGACCTGGCGCATTCGGTCCGGCGGGGCAAGAAGGGTTCAAACTCGACGTCGGGAAGCTGAAAGAGCCGGGTCTGACCGAGAGTCTGGAGACCGGCTGCCGCCTGTCGCCGAGGGGTGAGGCCGTGCTACGGGTCTGGGCTCCCTAGGGCTTCTCGCCCTGGTCGGGAGCCGTTCCGGACGGTGATTCATCGGGAGGGCCGTTCCCCTCCCCATTTTCCCCCCCGTCGCCGTTCCCGGGCGCGCCCTCTAGGGGACCGCCGACCCCGTCGTCGTTCTTGCCGTTGTCCTCGGCCGGCTTTGGGGTGGGATCGGCCTCATCCCCTTCAGAAGTTATGCCACGGGCCAGGTCGGCCACGCCCTGGCCGAACTCATTCCCATCGGCTCCGACCCGTTTGCCAAGATTCTCCCTCAGGTAGTCGAGAAGGGTCGACACGTTGTCCCGGACCAACAGCTCGCTCACATCGCCCGGGCTGGTCTCCGGCAGCCTCCCGGCGGCCTCCACGAGTGCGACGCGAGCCGCTTCGAGATCATCGAATCCCCCGGCCGCGCCCGCCGCCTCATCCAAGGCCTGCGCGGCTTGTTTCAGCGCCTGTCTCACCTTGCCTTCGGAGAGCAGGACAATCGCCTCGTCCAGTCGCTCCTGGCCATGGCCCGCACCGATTCCGATCTTCTCCAGGGCGCGATCTATCCCGTACAGGAAGTCACCGGGCGCCGCGGAATTGGCGGCCACCGCGACACCGGTCGCGCCGCAAAGCAGGAGAACTGCGACGGCTGCGACTGCGAGTTGCGGCCGAAATCTCAATCCGGCCCATCGTCCTTGTGGCCGGGGATCGGCCACGACGCTCGGGGAGGATGTTGTGCGGGCGAGCTTCGCCGCCTCGGTCGCTACCCGGGCCAGCACCGTCTCGGACGGGGCATAGGCACCTTCGGCGCGGATCAGATCGATAAACACAACGAATCGGGATGCTTCGTCGCTCTCGGGTCTTGCTCCTGAGAGCAGCCGCTCGATGTCCTGGTCGGATAATGTCGATGTGAGCATCTCATCCTCGTAATCGTCGAAACGGCTCACTTGGGTACTCGGTCCTGGTCGAGGTGTTCGCGTAGGGCGAGCAGACCTCTTCTCTGAAGGGCCTTGACTGCCCCAACCCGCTTTCCCACGACTTCGGCGGTCTCTTCGACGGTCAGGTTTCCGATGATGCGCAGGGCCAGAACGTCACGCTGATCGTCGGTGAGTGTCTCCAGGGCCAGCCTCAATTCGCCCGTCACCAGACGATCCAGGGCTTCGCCTTCCACGTCCCCGCCCGGATGGTGGACTTCGTCGGGCAGGGCGGTGAACTCGGGCTCGCGCCCCTTCTTTCGTCTTTGGTCGATGAGACGACGATGGGCGATCACAAAGACCCACGATCGAAACGCCTCCTCCCTTCCCTCGAAGCTCTGGATGTTACGGGCTACCTGGAGGAAGGTCTCTGCGGCCAGGTCTTCGGGCTCCGGCGCACCGCGGCTGGCCAGATATCCGGTCACCGGGCCGGCGAGATCGCGGTAGAGCGAGGCCCAGGCCCAGTCGGCACCTGCTTTGGCCGCGTCCAGCGCCGACTCGAAGTTTTCTCCCAGAGACATGGCGCTAGTTCGGCTCGATTCGTTCCGACAACTCTGTAATGACCCTGAAGCTCACGACCTTCATCAGTTATCGGCAAAACAGCGACGGCCTTAGCAATGATTCGCTGGACCCAGACCAGCGAGTATCCCCTCCCCTGCTTTGGGCGATTACATCGAGGTGCAGGTTTCATTAGCCGGTCCTCCTGCCCGTCGGTCGCATATCGCGGGCAGCTTTCGGGGCGAAGACGGAGCCAGCCTCGTCGAATTTGCGATGCTCGTGCCCTTCCTCATCCTCCTTCTCCTCGGAATCATCGAGTTCGGGTATCTGCTCGGCGAGTTCAACGACGTTCGTCATGGAGCACGTGAGGGGGCACGGGCCGCGGCCGTCAACACCGGGGACAACACGTTTCTCCTCAATCTTACCTGTGATGCCATGGACCTCACCTCCAACGTCACCGTGCAGTTCACGGACGGGGCCACCGGGAGCATCGGTGACACCGGGACCGTCCAGGTAACCGCTACCCTTGGCTCGCTGTCCGGGGTCGGGCTCATCGAGATCTTCTTGCCAGACACGCTCGCGTCGACGGTCGAGTTCCGTCTCGAACAGGACTCCGAGGACTGGTCGACCGACGCTACCCCGGTCTCGTGTTGAAACGGTTCGACCCAGAGCGCGGGGCGAGCGCGTTGATCATCGCGATGTCGCTGTTTCTTCTGATCGGGTTCGCCGCCATCGCCATCGACTTGAGTGTCGGGTTCAACGAAAGGCGTCAGGACCAGACCGCGGCCGACATCGGGGTGATGGCCGGCGCCGTCGAGACCCTGGGGCCGAACACGCTGATCCGGGACATGATCCTCGATTTCACCCGGCGTAACGTCATCGCCACCTACTCGAATGCCGATTGGCAGGCCCGGTGGCAGGCATGCACCGACCCGGAGCGGGCAGCGCTCAACGCCAGTGGCTTCAACTTCCAGCCGGCGGCGGCGCCGGCTGGATGGAGCACGGCGACCATCGACTGCATATCATTCGACGCCGGCGGTTATGTCCGGGTCAACCTGCCAGATCTCGAGTTCGACACCACCTTTGGCAAGATCCTCGGTGTCGACGAGTTGCAGACCAACGCCGACGCCATCGCCCACATCGGGCCCCGGGGCCGCGGCCACATCCTTCCCTTCGGCCTGCTGTTGGGCGCCGGTGAGGGCACACATGTCTGTCTCCGTGATACCGCTGGCGGTCTGAATGAGCCTCCCTGTGACGGGACCGACGCCGGCAACTTTGGGGCCATCGACTCCCCGCATTATGGAACCCAGCCCGACGGGCCGGACCAAAACTGCACCGGGAGCCCCAAGTCGGATCTGATCGCGGTCAACATCGCCTACGGGATCGACCATCGCATCATTCCCGATCCCGACGGTTTGGCGACCAACGAGGTCCGGGACACCTGTGCCAATATGGACGCTGGGCGAACCCCGGACACCTTGGACACCTTCACCGGCATCAGCCAGGGGATCCCCGAGGGTCTGGCCACCGGCCCCGTCCCCCATGGCCTCACCGATCCGCTGCTCCAACAAGGCAGCAATCCCAAGCGAAACGTCCACGGGTACCCGCTGGACGACAAGCCGCTCTGGGAGTACATCGATCCAGCCCTCAGCGTGGGTATGCCCGCCATCTGCGAGCGGGGCACCTTCGACCCGTTCCCGACCAATTCTCGTCAGGACTGGGACGGTGACGGCGTCGATGACGAGCCCAACTCCTGGGAGCACCTCGGCGCCTGTCTCAGCCAGTTCGTGGCCGGCAGTCACACGGCCCAGCTCTTCCTCGACACCCTCGGCGAGTCACCCCGATTCGGATACGTGCCCCAGTTCTGGGAAGACGAATGGCCCTCCGGCACCAGCGCGCCCCGGCACATCTGGCGTTTCAAAGCGACCTGGCTTCAAGCCACATGGTGGAAGAAGGGCGGGACCACCGACGTCTTCCATCCCGGTGAACCGGCGACTTTCTCCTCTGGCGGCAGTTGGAAGCTGATCCAGCTCTCGGGGATCATCATCCCCGACGCCGCCCTGCCCAGCGGGCTCCGCGGCAACCCCCCACCGGGCGGCGGGGTCAACCCGTTCAACCCCGAGCTGTTTCTCTAGCTCCGAAGGCCGCCTCCTCGTCGGATGCAGCTCTCGTCGCCATCGGTCCCGGGGCCGATAGGCGAGCCTTGAGTAACCCAAACCCCCCTTCCACCGATAACAGGGGTGAAGGATTCAGACCACCTTGGAGGGAATCGATGCGAAAACTGAAGAGGCCCGGAATTGGAGTCGTTGTCCTGATCGGGCTCCTCGTCGGCTCCGGGGTTGCCTGGGCGAGCGAAGTTGCCGCCGAGCCGGAAGAGACGGATGCCGAACAGACCCCGAACACACTGTTCAACTTCGGCTACGACATCATCAATCGCGTTCTCGCGTGGAATCTCACCGCGCTCGACTGGCTCTATGACTGCAGTCTGGAAAACGGCCCGCTGACCGCCACCTACGGAGAGCCCACAGACGAGGGCGTCATCCCGGTGAACAATCTCCAGGACGAGGCCGGGGTCGTCTCCTTCCCCGATCGCCCCGAGGAGGAGTTGGCCGAGGGTCTGGAGCCGGCCGGCGCCCCGGTCGTATACAACGGTGCCGACGGCGAGTGTGGTCTGAGCGGTGGCGAGGTCTCCGGACCGGAGGGCCAGGTCAACCACGGCATGTTTATGAGGCTGTTCAACAGTCTTTACGACGGCGCCGGTCGTGGCTGTGTCGTCCGTTATCTCGCCCAGTCCGACCTGGGCAAGGGAGAGCAGCAGGTCAAGGCCGGTGAAGACCCCGACTTCGAGTCGGTCCTGGCCGATGACACCGGTGTCATCGACTTCACGTCCATCGAAACTGACTGTGAGAAGGCGGACAAGGCAACCGATAACGGGGAGGACGGGAACGATGAGGCGAATGGAAGGCCCGACCACGCCGGCAAGCCCGACAACGCAGGCGAACCCGATTCCCCCGGCAAGTCTGGATCTGCTCCGGGTCATAACAACTGACGAAGCCTCTCTCAAACGTCCGGAGCCCTGCGAAGGGGGGTGGCCGAAAGGCCGCCCCCTTCCGGGTCCGGGCGATCACCCTCAGCCCCTCACGCAGATACGGTGGGTTCAGGCGAGCTCGAGGAGGCGCCAGGTCGGGCACTATCTCCAGGGTCATAGAGCTCTCGTGGGGCCTAGCCCCGAGTCGTGAGAGGAAGGCCGCCAGGGCAATTGGAGTTCCACGATCGCCCGCGGTGAACCCCCCAAAGCATCAGGGAGATCACTCGTGAGGCTGTCGTTTCGAGCAAGCGCGAACGGCTGACGACACCTCGCATGGCCCGTCAAGGGCCAACCTCAGACGTCGCCGACGAGGTGGGTGCTCGACCTCCTTCGAATGATCCATTTGTGGACGCCGTCCGCCATCAGGAGCAGCGGGATCGACGTCAGGGCGATCAACCACCCCGGCCCGGTGGGGCCCTCATGCTCGAGTAGCCCAGCCACAGAAGGAACGAACAGAAACACGGCGGCCAGGGCGAGCCCGGTGCCGGCTCCGATGATCAACAACCGGTTGCCCCAAAACGACAGCCTCCATACCGGGCGGACTGTGCTTCGGCAGGCAAAGGCGTTGGCGGTCTGGGCAAGGACCACGGTGGCGAAGGCCGCTCCCGACGCTGCCGGGATGACATTCGTAGGAAAGGCCTCACCAGGTCGCCACCCTGCAGCGAGGAATACCGCGAAGAAGGCGGCCATCTCTGCGAGCGCCTCGATGGGCCCGAGCAAGCCGAAAGCGCGGAACGCGACCTTGCGATCGAGCAGTCGCCCGGTGTTGGGACGGTCCTCGGAAAGGTGGGGGTGGGTCGGCTCGGCGCCCAAAGCAGTTGCGGAAAAGGTGTCGGTGCCGATGTCGAGGGCGAGGATCTGGAGGATTCCCAGTGCGAGAGGGATGTGGTTCGCAGACAGAGCCCATATCAGGAAAGGTGTCAGCTCGGCCACGTTATCGGTCAAGTGATACGTGAGGAAGCGGCGGGCGTTGGCGAACGTGGCTCGTCCCTGGGCGATGGCTGCGACGATGGTGGCCAGGTCGTCGTCGAGGAGCACCAGGTCGGCGGCCTCGCGAGCGACATCGGTGCCGGTTCGCCCCATCGCCACACCGATATCGGCTTCTCGCAGGGCGGGCCCGTCGTTGACGCCGTCCCCGGTCATGGCGACAACGTGGCCGCGACTCTGCAGGGCCCGGGCGATCCGTTGCTTGTCCTCAGGAGTCACCCGGCTGATCACCGCCCCGTCGTGATCGACCAGCGCTGCCAGTAGGGCCTCGTCTGCAGGGAGCTGGCGCCCGGTGAGGGTTGGGGCCCCAGGCAGGGACAAGCCGACTTCGTCGGCGATAGCTTTCGCGGTGTCGGGATGGTCGCCGGTGACCAAAGCAATATTGAGACCGGCCTTCCGACAGGAAGCGATCGAGGCGGCCGCCCCCGGCCGAGGGGGATCTTCGAGACCGATCAACCCCCAAAGGGTCAAATCTCGTTCCACTGCATCAATGTCCATGGGAACGTCGTCGACTGCGGGGCGGGCAGCCACCGCGAGAACCCTGAGGCCTTTGCGGGTTAGATCCTGGAGAGCCTCGAAAGCCTCCTGAGTGGCGTTGGTGCAGACCGGAAAAACGGCATCGGGAGCACCCTTCACATACAGATAACGGGTTGTCAGCACCGACATGCGGCGGCGTCGAGCATCGAAGGGATAGCGGCGCCGGTCGGGATCGGCCGTCCCATCCTGGTCGATCCCCACCCCGACCCTTCGGGCGAGAACGTCGAGGGCCGCCTCCATTGGATCGCCTACTGCCACCCACGTGGAATCCTGGAACACGGCGCGCCCGGTTGAGCAGCGTCGCCCGGCCCGCGCCACATCCCTGACCATGGCCAAAACCTGAGGAGAAGTGCTCTCTACCCGGCCCTCTGGCTCGTAACCGATTCCATCGATGGTGGCAGTGCCGATCGGGGTCCATACCTTGACCACCGCCATCCGATTCTGGGTGATGGTTCCGGTCTTGTCGGTGCAGATGAAGGTGGTGGAGCCCAGGGTTTCCACCGCTTCCAGCCGCCGAACCAGTGCATTATGTCGGGCCATCCGCTGCGCCCCGATCGCCAGGGAGAGAGTCACCGTCGGCAGCAACGCTTCGGGCACCAGTGCCACCATCACCCCCACCCCGAAAATGAAGCCCGAGCGGGCCGGGACGCCGAACGCCAAACTGACTGCGAAGAAGACCAGCCCCACCCCAGCCGTTATGAACGCGATCGTGCGGACCAATTGCCGGAGCTGGCGGGCCAGGGGGGTGACTGGCCGCTGCACCTGGGTGGTGAGGACGGCCACGGACGCCAGCCGGGTGGCGCTCCCGGTGGCAGCTACCACGGCTAGCCCTTCCCCTTCGACGACGAAGGTGCCCGAGTAGAGATCATCGTCGAGTTCCTTGTCCGCAGGAACGCTCTCCCCGGTCAGAATCGACTCGTCCACCTTGACCGAATGGGCTTCCACCACCCTCAGGTCAGCACTCACCCGGTTGCCTCCGGCCAGGACCACCAGATCGCCGGGCACCAACTCCGACGCATCGATCTCCCGGGGTTGCCCGTCGCGGATCACGGTGGCCAGACGGGGCACAATCTCGCGAAGGCGGTCCCCGGCCCGTTCGGCCCGATACTCCTGGACAAAGGCGAATATCCCGTTGAAGACGATCACGGCCAGGATGGCGAGCCCAAGCTCAGGTAGCCCGGCCAGAGTCGCCAAGGCGCCCGCCACCCAGAGCATGATCGCGAAGAAATGAAAGAACTGGCCGACGAGATGACGCCAAACTCCCCGTTGAGGCATCGGCGGGAGCCGGTTGGGACCATGGAGTTCCAGAAGCCCACTGGCTTCCTCGGTGGTCAACCCACTCGTGAGCAACGACTCGATTCCGGTCATTGTGACCCGAGCCGCGACATCGGCTGTCTTTGAGCCTGAGTGCGCACCGGTCCCGGCCAAGCCAAAGTGACCTCCTCTGAACGCCTGGTGTGGCTCGATGGTCGCAGGCCCGCCGACGCTACCTTCCTGCCCTCGTAATTGGGACCCACAGGTCCGTATATGACACCTGACGGTCCCAATTACGGGGGGGTGACCTGCTGCCACGGCTCCTTATCCAGGCGGATTCCCATGACCACGCCATATTCGTCTGCTTCCAGAGTGATGAAGCCGAGGTGGGTGTAGAAGCCGATGGCGCGCTGGTTGCGAGCGTCTGCTCCCAGATGGACCCCCTCCACGCCACGGGCCACCAGCTCTCCCAGCATTCGGCCCATCATGATCCGGCCCACTCCCCGCCCCTGGAGACGGGGCAGCAGATCGAGGTGAAGATGGGCCGGGAAGCGGGCCACCACTGCATCCAAGGCGCGGTGCGGCCGGTGGATCACCGCGATGACCTCCTCATCGGGCGTCGCCGGGCCGGGACCGGGGTCGGGGTAGCGGGCCCGCAGCGCCGGCCACCATTCCGCCTCACATTCGGCTTCGAACCGGCGGGTGTCGACGGCAGCGAGGGCGTAACCGGCCGGGCCATCATCGTCGACTGCGGTGAGCCCGAGCCCACCCCGGACCGAGAGGTAGGGACCTACGTAGACCTCGCCCAACAGGCGGGGGTCTTTGAACAGAGAGGTGCCGTCCGCCCCGGCGTCACCGGTGCGAAGGCAGACCTCATAGAGGGCGTCGAGATCGCCGGCCTCAACTGCTCGGATTAGGGGCATCTGTAGACCTTAAGGCGGCGTCATGCCGTCAAAGTCGACTATACCAATTCGATGATGAAGAGGCCTTTGCTGAAACCCTTTTCTCCGACCACCAGCAGACCAAAGATGTATAGTCCCGACCGTGACGGTGTCCAGTTCGGACAACAAGACCAAGGCGGTGTTGCATCGACTGCGCGACCTGGTCGGCTCCCTCGACATGGGCTCTCGGATCCCCAGCGAACGCGACCTGGCCGCTGAATGGGGCATCGCACGCATGACCGCTCGCAAGGCCATCGAGACGCTGACGGTGGAGGGGTGGCTCGACCGCCGTCGCGGTTCGGGCACTTATGTCTCCCAGATGCCCTACGCAAAGACGTTGGGCCTGTCCTCGTTCACAGTCGACATGGAACGGCGGGGCCTCGTTCCCACCAGCCGGGTATTGGAGTTCAGCCATGTCCTCGCTGATGCCGCCACCGCCGCCCGACTCCAAGTCAGCGAGGGTGCAGAGTTGAAGCGCTTCACCCGGTTGCGTCTGGCCGACGCCGAGCCGATCGCCGTCGAAACCACCTGGATGCCGGCTCATCTGGTGCCTGGCCTCACCGAGGAGGATCTGGCCGGTTCATTGTTCGAGACCCTGGCCCACAAATTCGGGATCATTCCCGGCCAGGCATCGAGCACCATCGACCCTGCCCTTCCCGACCAGGCCTCGGCGATCGACCTCGATATCGACGCCCACCAGCCCTGCTTGCGTATCCAGATGGACTACCTCGACCACCGGCGACGCCCGATCATGGCGGCGACCTGTCTCTATCGCGGCGACCGATACCAGCTCCATGTTGTCCTGACCCCCGCCGCCTTCACCGCCGAACCACCCCCGGCGAGATCGTCATGAGCGTCACGGTCGGCGTCGACGGAGGCCAGTCCCAGATCCGGCTGCGTGTTTCGGGCGAGCCCGACGCCAAGAGCGCCCCGGGGGTGAGCCATCGCGAAGCCGATACCGGCCGCGCCGTGATCGACACCGTCGCCGAGCTCTGGAACGGGCGAAGTGAGAGGATTTCGCGGCTGGTGGCCGGTCTCACCACGATCCCTGCAACCGAAGGGGAGCGTCATCTTCTGGCCACTCGTCTGGCCGAGGTCACCGGAGCATCGGAGGTGTGGCTCGGCGGCGACGAGGTCATTTCCCACACCGGCGCTTTTGAGGGTGCTAGCGGTGTGGTTCTCTCGGTGGGGACCGGGGTGGCCTGCCTTGCCCTCGACGCCGACACCGGCGCCCACCGCAACTTCGACGGGGTGGGTTATTTGGTGGGTGACGAGGGCGGTGGATTCTGGCTCGGGCGGCATGGGATCCGGGCCGCTCTGGCTGCCCAAGAGGGGCGCGGCCCACACACCACTCTCGCCGAGACCGTGGCAGCCCAACTCGGTCCGCTGGATGGAGTGCCCATCGGTCTTCATTCCAATCCGCGGGCGGTCGACACCATCGCCCAGATCGCGGTTGTCGTCCTGGCCGAAGCCGCCACCGGCGATCCCGTCGCGGACGCCATCGTGTCCGACGCCGCCACCCGACTGGTGACCACCGTCTCCGCCGGGGTGCGTTTCTTGTCCGCCGAACCCCAGGTGAGAGTGGCCTTGGGTGGCCGCCTCTTAATGTCCCCCCGCGAAGCGGGGGGACCGACGCCAGCGACCGAAGGGAACGCGTCGAGGGGGGCAACCCTCCTCTCCGAGCGGGTTGCCACCGGCATCAGGGCCGCCCATCCCACAGCGACTATTTCCATGGCCACGGGCTCGAGTCTCGACGGGGCGTGCATCTTGGCCGAATGGGTCGCTCCGGGTCCCTACCGACCGCTGCTCACTATGTATCGGCCGCAGCCATGACGGCCACACCACACGAGTCCCCCTCGGCCGGGCAGCGTTACCTGATTGGCGTCGTGACCATCCTCGGGGAGATCGCCGTCGATCAATGGCCGGCCATTCGAGCCGCCGCCGCGCAGGTGGCCGACACGGTGGCCGGCGGCGGGCTGGTTCACGTCTTCGGGACCGGCCATTCCCACATGCTGGCCGAGGAGTTGTTCTATCGGGCCGGGGGCCTGGCCGCGGTCAACCCGATTCTGGTCGGATCCCTCATGCTCCACGCCGGTGCCGAGAACAGCACTCTCCTGGAACGTCAGGAAGGATTGGCCGAGACGATCTTCGCCGACCTGCCGTTGAAGAGAGGCGACACCCTGATCGTCGCCTCCAACTCGGGGGGCAACGCGGTGTGCGAGGAAATGGCCCAACTCGCCCACGACGCCGGCGCCCGCATCGTGGCCATCATCAGCCGTCGCCATGCCCATCATTCGGCCTCCCAAGGCGACAAGTCGCAATTGCTCGATCTGGCAGACCTGGTGATCGACAACCACGGCGACGTCGGTGACGCCAGCGTCGACATCGAAGGTCTGGGGCGACGGGTGGCCCCGACCTCGACGGTGGCCGGCGCCGCCATCTTGAATGCCATCGTGGCCGAGAGCGTCGAGATCCTCGTCGGGCGGGGGGTTGCGGTCGATGTGTTCTCCAGCAGCAACGTGGCTGGGGGCGATGCCGCCAACGCCGAACTGGTGGCCCGGTATCGCAACAGGGTGAAGGCGTTGTGACCGTCACCTTGCGCTGGTTGTCAACGCCGCCCGAGATCGACCGCAACCGACTCGACGAGGTCGCCCGCCAGTCAGGGCTCGTTCCCGAAAGCGGTCCGGGCACCGACCTGGCGGTGGCCGTGACCTGGTCAGCCGACCCCGGTCTCGCCTATGACCCTGTCCATCGCCGCAGCAGCGACGAGCTCTACATGCTGCACCTGGGAGCCGTCCCCGGGGACGAAAGCGCGGTCACGGTCACCGGCAACCGCTCGCTGCGCTGGGCGCTCGTCGACCTTGCCGACCGGCTCCGGTCGCAACGCTGGGTCCCGGGCCCGCATCGATGTGGCCCGGCGTTTCAGATCCGGGGAGTGATCGAGGGCTTCTACGGGCCGCCGTGGACCCACCAGGCCCGGCTCGACATGGTCGACTTCACCGCCCGTAACCGCTTCAACACGATTCTCTACTCCCCCAAGGACGACCCGTTCCTACGTCGGAATTGGCGGACACCCCTGGACGCCGAGAGCCGGGGCCGGCTCCAAGAGATGATTGAGCGCTGCCGCGACCGGGACATCGGCCTCATGATCGGCGTCTCACCCGGTGTCTCGATGCGTTACTCCAGCGCCGAGGACGCCGCCTTGCTGACGGAGAAGATCGCCAACCTGGTCGAGCTGGGGGCCACCTCCATCGCCCTGCTCCTCGACGACATCCCCGACCGACTCCAGCACCCTGCCGACATCGACGCCTTCCCCGATCTGGCCACCGCCCACGCCGGGACGGCCAACCGGGTCAGGGACGTGATGGCTTCAGAGATCCCCCTCGTCGTGTGCCCCACCATCTACTGGGGCAATGGCGACGAGGAGTACATCAGCCGTCTCGGTGACCAACTCGACCCCCGTATCGACCTTTTCTGGACGGGACGGGCCATCTGCTCACCCGCCATCACCGCCACCGAAGCGGCCCATTTCGCACGCGCCGCCCGCCGCCCACCCTTGTACTGGGACAACTACCCGGTCAACGACGTGGCCATGCGCAACGAGATGCACATCGGCCCCTATCAGAACCGCGACCCGCTCCTCGACCGGTTCAGCCATGGAGTCATGGCCAACGCCATGGAGTACGCCGAGGCGTCGAAGATCGCGCTGGCCACCATCGCCGACTACCTGTGGGACCCTTCCGCCTATGACTCGGACCGGAGTTGGCAGGCCGCAATCGCCCAGGTCGCGGGACCGGCTGATGCTCCAGCGATGGCCCTTTTCGCAGACACGGTCCGCGCCAGTTGCCTCTCGGATCCCGAGCCGCTGAGTCTCACCCAGGCGTTGCAGCATTTTGGGTTTCAGCTCGAGCACGGCGACGCCGATGCCGCCGGACCCGAACTGGCCGCAGTCGCCGCCGAGGTGGCCGCCGCCGCCGACCATCTCCTCGGTGACCGCCTCGAGAACCGCACCCTCCAGGCCGAATTGGCACCATGGTTGGCCAAGTTCAAACTTGGCGCCGAAGCGATAGACCGCCTTGCCACCTACGCCGCCTCCAGCCCGCTGACGGCCCAGGGACAGGAGGCGTTGTCCAAGATTCTGTCCCGTCTGAGAGATGACCCCCATCGAGTGTTCGGCGATGTGCTCGAGATGACGCTCGCCGACGTGATCACGTGAAAGGAAGGAACTACATGCAAAAGACAACTTCAAGAACCAGGCGATTCGGCCCGACCTTTGGGGCTCTGACGTTGGCGATGGCCCTGATCCTCACGGCCTGCGCCGATGCCACCCCGGACGCCAGTGACACCACCGGGGTAGGGGAAGAGATCACCCTGCGGGTGGCGATGGGATCTCCCGGCGAGGCTCAGATCGCGGTTTGGGAGGCGACCAAGGCCGCCTTCGAGGAAGCAAATCCGAATGTAACCGTCGAACTCAACTTCCAGGACGACGACCTCTACGAGACGATTGGGCTGCTCAATCTGCTCAACGGCGGCGACGCTCCCGACATCTACTTCGAGTGGGCCGGTGCTCGTCTCCAGAGCCGCTACGACGAAGGTTTCGTGGCCGACCTCACCGAGTATGTCGACGGTGAGTTGGGGAGCTATTTCGACGAAGGGGCGTTCAACGGGATGGTGATCGACGGCAAGAACGTCATGGTCCCCGCCAACGCCGACGTCACCACAGTCATGTGGTACAACGTCGACATCTTCGAGGAACTGAGCCTCACCCCTCCCACCACCTGGGAGGAGATGCTCGAGGTCTCCTCGACCATCAAGGACGCCGGGATCATCCCCATCGCCACCGGTAACAAGGACCTGTGGCCGGTGGGCAACTGGGCCTCGCACATCGTGTCGAGGGTCATCGGCGAGGACATGTACCACCAGATGCTGACCCAGGAGATCCCGATGGACTCACCCGAGATCGTCGAGGCCTTGGGATATGTGGCCGAGCTGGCCGAGACCGGGATCGTCAACGAGAGCGCCAACGCCATCGACGACAACGAAGGCGCCCAGCTGTTCTTCCAAGGCCAGGCGGCCATGCACCCGATCGGGAGTTGGCTGGTGTCGTGGGCCCTCGAGGAGGCGCCCGAGCTCAATTTCGACTACTTCAACCTCCCGGCCATACCCGGGGCGGGTACCCAGGACTCGGTGATCGCCGTGGCCACCGGGTTCATCGTCAACGCCCACTCAGAGCACATCGGCACTGCCGTCGACTTCCTCGCGTTGTTCTCGTCACCCGAGTTCACCGCCCAGATGGTCGACGCCGGCGGGACACCGCTCGCAACTGGCGCCCTCGACCGGGACGACATCGACCCGCGGCTGCTGAGTCTGATGGAGTTGATGCAGGGTGCAGGTGCCCTGATTGCACCACCCGACACCGGCTACGCCATCGAGGTAGCCGACGCCCTCTATGCGGCCCAGGCCGAAGTGCTGGGTGGGGTGAGCACCCCGGCCGAGGCCGCCGCCGCCGCCCAGGCAAAGCTGGATCAGTAGCGGAGAAGGGAATCGGAGGCAAGGAGGCTGGATGCGGCCGAGGCGGCGGTATACCCCCTACTTGCTGGTGACGCCGGCCCTGGCACTGTTCGCCTTTGCAGTGCTGGGGCCGATCGTCGCCACAGGCGTGTTCAGCTTTTTCGATTGGAACGGGTTCGGCCCGCTCGAGCCGGCGGGAATGGCGAACTACCTGCGGGCAGTCAACGACCCGATCTTTCGGGCTTCCTTCCTCCATGTGTTCATCTACATCGCCCTCACCATCTTCCTGGAGGTGGGGGTCGGGCTGGTGTTGGCCGGGATGGTCACCGCTCGGCCTCGGGGGTCGGCCTTTTTCCGGGTTGCGTTCTTCATCCCCGTGATGCTGCCGATGGTGGTGGTGGCGGTGTTGTGGGGCTTCGTCTACAACCCCGACTTCGGCCTTCTCAACTCGGCGTTGGACACTGTCGATCTCGGGGCCTTCACCAACATCTGGCTGGGTGATACCCGGACCGCGCTGATCGCGGTGTCGGTGGTGTCGGGATGGGTGTTCGCCGGGTTCTACATGGCCATCTTCTACGCCGGCTTCAAACAGATCCCCACCGACGTGATCGAAGCGGCCCGCATCGATGGCGCCACCGAGATCCAGGCCTTCTGGCGGGTCAAGGTCCCGATGATTCGCAACGTCATCGAGGTCGCCCTTCTCTTGTGCATCACCGGGGGGTTCCAGAGCTTCGACCTGTTCTACGTGCTTACCAACGGCGGGCCATACAACTCGACCGAGATCCCCACCACCTATCTGGTGAAGGTGGTGTTCCGCAATCAGGAGGTGGGTTACGGATCGGCGATGGCGGTGATCATGACCCTGGTGGTGCTAGTGCTGGGAGCGTTGTATGTCCGGCTGCGGCGGCGCGGCCTCGACGTGGGCGAGGCCCCGGCATGAGACGGGTGGTGGGGAGCCGTCCGGTGTTCTTCACTGTCATGGGTCTCCTCGCATTGGTGTATGCCTTCCCGCTGTTGTGGATGGCGTGGTCGAGCTTCAAGACCAATAGCGAGATCTTCACCGCTCCCCTGGCCCTGCCCACCGCCATCGACTTCTCGACCTGGGGGGAGGCGTGGCAGGTCGGCAACCTGGGTCGTTACGCCATCAACAGCGCGATCGTGACCGCGGTTGCGGTGCTGGCCATCCTCCTGGCGGCCGCCCTCGCCGCCTACTCCTTCAGCCGCTTCGAGTTCAGGGGCAAGGGTCTGATGATGGGGCTGTTCGCCCTCGGGCTCCTCATGCCGCTCCAGTCCTACTTCATCGCCCAGAACTCCCTGTTCGAGCTGTTGGATCTCAAGGACACCCGCTGGGCGCTGATCATCCCCTACGCCGGGATGGGTCTGCCCCTGGCGGTGTATCTGTTGAAGGTGTACCTCGACGCCCTTCCTCGAGAGCTCTTCGAGGCGGCCCGGGTCGACGGCTGTGGCGACGGCCGCATGTTCACCACCCTGGTGCTGCCTTTGCTCCGCCCCGGTCTGGCCACCGTGGCCATCTTCTCGGCTCTCAACGCCTGGAACGAGTTCCTGCTGGCGTTGCTCTATGTCACCAACGACGACCTCAAGACCATCCCCACTGGGCTACTGGCGTTTTCCAGCCGGTATGTCACCGACTACCAGCTTCTGTTCTCGGCCCTGACCATCGTGACCCTGCCCATGGTGGCCGTGTACGTGATGTTCCACCGCCAGATCGTCGCCGGAATCGTCGACGGCTCCCTCAAATAGCGTCCTCTCCCCCTAATTGGGACCGTGAGGTGTCATATACGGCCCTGTGGCTCCCAATTACGGACGCTCCTACCACTCGGTCCAGGTTCCCCCCGGGCCTTGCTCCCAGACCGAGGTCTGGATCTCGCCGTTGAACGCAGCTTCGAAGCCGGCGAGTGTTGAGTAATGCTCGCCCATGCCGCCGGCGTCTGCCCACAGGTCGAGACCCAGGGCTTCGAGCTGAGCCGGCTGACCCGGTGTCGGCACCCGGATGAACAGCTGATGCGAGAGCTGGCCGAGCCTGCGAGCGTCTGAGATGCCCGCTTCGTGCGTCTTCCGGAAGACGTCGATGGCGTGTTGTGGATCATCGATCGGGCCTCGGACGATGCCGAGATACCGTCCGGTGAGGTTCATGGGGGCGGGCAGTTCGAATCCGAACCCACCTTCGGCGGGCATCCAGATCACGGCCTCGCGTTCGGAGAACAGCATCGACGCGCCCTGTTGCACCTGCTCATTCGAGAAGAAGGTGCCGATCCCCTCGCCGTCCTTCCAGACATCGAGGAAGAGGAGCTCGCGCTCAGAGGCGCCGGGGGCACCGGGCAGGGGCGTGTACACACTGTGACTGAGGTCACCGAGCGCCCGGGCGCCGGCGATACCTTCGGGTGACCCTGCGGTCTGATTGTGCAGGTTGCGGGCGGCGTCGGGGTCACTTGGGATTGTCTTGCCTCTGACTGATAGCAAGACCGACGGTTGGCTGAGCGCAGACATCATCTCTCCTTTGGATAGTCCTTGTCACCCTTCAAGACGAGACGGGACCCTCCTGGCTCGCGGTGACACTTGCTTGGCGACCGCAAGATGCGCCGTCCGGCTCTCGTCATACTGTGTATGGCTGGTGGAAAGAGCGAGGAGCCAATAGGTGACGACCCAAAGCGTTGACGACGGTCAGACGTTGGCTCGGGCCCGGGCCGGTGACACCGTCGCGTTTGCGTCATTGGTGGACGGGCATCGAGTCGGCCTGTTGCGTCATTGTTATCGCATGTTGGGGTCTGGGCCCGACGCCGAAGAAGCACTCCAGGACACACTGCTGCGGGCGTGGCAGCGTCTCGACACCTTCGAGGCCCGGGGCTCCTTTCAAGGATGGATGTATCGCATCGCGACCAACCTGTGCATCGACCGGCTCCGGGGCCGGCGACCGAGAAGCCATCCGGTGAACCACGGGCCACCTTCCCACCTCGGATCTCCTGCCGAAACGGCGGACTCACCAATTGAATGGATCGAGCCCATCGGCGATCACAGCATCGGGCTCGCCGACGACCCGGCGCACTCGGCAGAACAACGGGAGCTAATCAGCCTCGCCTTTGTTGCCGCTCTCCAGCGACTGTCGGCCCGCCAACGGGCCGCATTGCTGCTTCACGATGTCCTGGACTTCTCCCACGATGAGGTAGCCGAGGTTCTCGAAAGCTCGCCTTCGGCGGTCAACAGCCTCCTATTCCGGGCCCGGGAGACCATGAGCGCCTCTCCCAGAATCATCCCGGCTGACCCCGATAGCCCGGCGGTCAAGCAGCTCCTCGCCCGATACATCCGGGCCTGGGAGCAAGCCGACATCTCCGAGTTCGTTGCCACAGTCAGTGCCGACGTGCGTTTGTCGATGCCGCCGGTACCGACCTGGTACCAGGGGTCGGCGGACGTGGCCGCCTTCATCGAAGCCGCCATCTTCGGCCCATCCCGGTCTCATGGAATCACGGTGCGATTAGGGGGCGCCAACGGCCAACCCGCTCTCGCCACCTATGAGCCAGGCCCCGACAACACGATGGTCGCCAGCGGTCTCCAGGTCATCGACATCGATGCCGATGCCAACACCATCGCCGCGATAACTTCGTTCCGAGACCCTGACATCGCGGTCCAGTGCGGTTTTCCGATGAGGATCACGTCGAGATTGGGCGCCAATGAACGCTGAGCATCGCTCCGCCGAAACTCAGACGACTCGGGGATCGACATGGACTTTGGGGCCGATGCCGGCGCTCGCTCCCCGCTCCCCTTCCAACCTGCTGGCGACCTCCTCGAGACTGATCACCTCTGACACCAAGGCATCGGGCACCACCCGTCCGTCGGTGTAGGCCGCTATCGCCTCACCGATCCCTGCCGACCCACCGAGGATCCCGACAACCGTCACGTCGCCGAGGGTGATCTGACGACTGTCGAGCAGGCTGGGCTCACCTGAGAGGCCGACCAGGATCACACGGCCTCCCGGCTCGACCCAACGCAAGCTGGCTGCCGGGATACCGGCATCGTTGGTGGCGTCGATCACTGCATCAAAGGTCGAGGGTAAGTCTTCAGCATCGAGGTAGGCCCCGTGAACCCCAACGGAGCGTGCCAGCTCGAGGCTGGTGTTCTCGATGCCGACGACGTGGACTTCGACACCTCTGGCCAGGGCAAACTGGGCGGCAAGGAGCCCGATCGTCCCCGGACCGTAGATCAGGAGTCGCCGTCCGGGCTCGAGAGAGGCGGCGTTGACCGAGCGGACCGCACCCGCCCCCGGCTCGACCATCGCCGCCGCCGCCAGCGATACCGACTCGGGTATCTGGTAGAGGGCAGAGACGGGCACAACCAGTTGTTCGGCCAGGGCGCCCGGCCAACCGCCACGAATTCCGATCTCATGGCGGAATTCGCAGATATGGTGGCGGCCGCGGCGGCAACGCTCACAGTTCCCACATCCGAGCATGGTGTCCCCGGTGACCCTCTTGCCCAGCCAGGACGGGTCCGCTCCGTCACCCAAGGCGGTGACCCGGCCCACCCACTCGTGGCCGATGCGCAGCGGGTAGCTGGCGTGGCCCTGCCGCAGATAGGCCATCTCACCGGTATAGAACTCGACGTCGGTACCGCAGATGCCGACCCGCTCGACGTCGACCACCACCTGGCCGACCGCGGCGAGCGGATCCTCCACTTCATCGACCCGGGCATCCCCCGGCCCGTGGACAACCAGTGCGCGCATCCGCCAAGTATTCCGCCCCCGACAGGAGAGTGCAGCACTGGCGTTACCGTCCTTACCTTGAGAGAACATGACCAGGTCAACGAGATGCGGGGTTTAGGCGAACTCATCGCCCTGGTCGTCGACCGAGTCACGGCGCCGGTCGAGGGTATGCATCGGGCCATCGCCGACCGCTCGCTGCGCTGGACGGGGTCGGCCGGGGAACCAGCTCGACGCATGCTCGACGCCACCATCGCGACCATCTACGAAGCGATCCGTTTGACCGGCTCCGCGGCGGGAACATCAGTGGGGCTGGGAGCGATGGTCGCTAGCAGCCGAGACGAGCTTTTCTCGGAGACGCGCTTCGGGAGCCGGGTGCAAGCTGCGATCAACGCCACCTGGGGCGATGAGCTCGAGCAAAGAGGAAATGACCTGCGCATCGAGATGGGTCTGCGCAACCCCGACGGAACCCTAATTCATCTCACGCCCGCGGATCTCGCCCAAAGCTTCCCATCGGCGACACCCAGATTGGTCGTGCTAGTCCACGGGCTGGGTCGAACCGAGAGTTGCTGGCAGGGGAAGGGTGAGCAGGCCGGGCTCTGGGAACAGTTCACGGCCGACACATCCGTGACTCCGGTCATGGTCCGGTACAACACGGGCAGGCACGTCTCGGAGAACGGCACCGAACTGGCCCGGTTAATCGAACAGGTCTGGCGATCCTGGCCTACCCACATCGAATCGATGGCCCTGGTTGGCCATTCGATGGGCGGTCTCGTGATCCGAAGTGCCTGTCACGTCGGACAGGCTGAGCAGCAAAGTTGGGTGGACACCGTGGACAAGGTGGTCACGGTGGGCACGCCTCACCTCGGAGCGCCGCTGGAGAAGGCGGTGAATGTCGTCTCGTGGGGCCTCCGAGCCACACCCGAGAGCAGTCCGCTTGCTGATTTCCTGGACGCAAGAAGCGCGGGGATCAAGGACCTTCGCTTCGGTGCCGTCGTCGAGGACGATTGGCGGGACGTTGAACCTGACGCTTTGCTTCACAACACTGTGAGCAACGTGCCGCTTTTCGAGGGCGCCGACCATCATTTCGTAGCCGCAGTGATCACCTCGGACCCGGCCCACCCGGTTGGGGCGCTGGTCGGCGACCTGATGGTCCGTGCAGCGAGCGGCACCGGTCAAGGGCGACGACGTCGCATCGAGGCAACGGACGTTCAGGTGCTCGGTGGGCACCGGCATTTCGACCTGCTCCACGATCCCGAGGTCCAGGACCAGGTGCTGGCCTGGCT
>JBBDWM010000016.1:0-48807 GCA_040902845.1 Acidimicrobiia bacterium | reverse complement strand
GGCATTTCGACCTGCTCCACGATCCCGAGGTCCAGGACCAGGTGCTGGCCTGGCTGAGCGCCCCTACAGATTGAGCCGCAGAGGTTCAACCTTCTGATCAATTCGGGGCGGGTGCGTGCCCCCTCCGTCGCCTATGGCGGCACCTCCCCCAACGTCGCTCCGCTCCTGGGGGAGGAAATGTGGGGTCCATGCCGCCACGCGTCAGGGGTGCCCCCTCCGTCTTGGCCTTCGGTCAATCCACCTCCCCCAACGTCGCTCCGCACCTGGGGGAGGAAATGTTTCTCCCACCGTTGGGGGGAGAGCCGGCGAAGCCGGGAGGGGGCATCGTGCCACGCGTGGCGTGGGGTTATGGAATCTCCTGGGCGACGCCCATGACATGTGCAAACAGCGCCATTCGCACCGGGATCCCGTTATCAGTCTGGCGAAAGATGGCGAGCCGTGGGTCTGAGTCGAGATCCTCGCTGAGTTCGCATACGGGAGCGTTGCTGTCGCGCGGGAGTGGATGCATGATGACAACCTCGTCTCGACACCAGGAGTCGACCCGCTTCACGTTCAGCACGAAGTCGGCCGACATGGAAGCCCTTTCGGATTCGGGCATCCGCTCCTTCTGAAGGCGGGTCATGTACACAACGTGGGCGTCGGCCAGGCCTTCCGGCATCGCGGAGTGTCGGGTGAGCTTCATGCCTCGAGCAGTCATCTCGGTTTCAAGTTCGTCAGGCAATTGGAGGCTGTCAGGCGCCACGAGTCGCGCCGTTATCCCCTCGAAATTGGAGAGCGCCCTGATCAGCGAATGCACGGTTCGGCCGTACCGAAGGTCGCCAACAAACGCTACGACCAGCTGGTCCAGCCGTCCGATCTCTTTCTGGATCGTGTAGACGTCTAGCAACGCTTGCGTCGGGTGCTCGCCTGGTCCGTCCCCTCCATTGATCACGGGTACGACCGATGCCGCAGCAAACTCGGCTGCCGAGCCACGTTCTGGATGCCGAATAACGATGACATCGACATATCCCGAGATGACGCGTGCCGTGTCGCGGAGGGACTCCCCCTTCGCCATCGATGAGAAAGCCATTCCTGTCGTGTCGAGCACAGAGCCTCCGAGGCGCTGGAACGCCGCTCCGAAGCTCAGTCGCGTGCGGGTGCTCGGCTCGAAGAAGAGATTCCCAAGAAGAGCGCCCTGCAACACAACTAACTTCTCGCGCCGAGCGACGGCGCTCTCCATGCGTCGTGCGGTAGCGAAGAGATCAAGGAGGCTGTCCCGGTCAAACTGGGACGCCGTGATGACGTGTTCGGCCGTGGGTCGGGAATCGTGCAGTGTTGGCATGGTTTGACCTCCTACTGCCCGAACAGCGACGGTCACGATAGCAAGGGATTGAAAGGTCGGGATCGCAGGGCGCTCAGCTCATTGGGCGTCTGGAGCCCGGCCCACATCCCGAAGGCGATGTCGGCGCCCGACGTTGCACCAACAGAGGCAAGCTCTGCACACGCCGCACGACAAGCCGTCGCTTTGCCTGCTGCCCCGGCCATGAGCACGTCATGAACGGGGGCAATCGCCTGACCGGCGGCAGCGCATCGCACGAACGCGAGGCTCATCAGACTGGTTCTCCGGGCTGTCTCCGGATCGATGAGCCACTCTCCAGGAACGAGCCGTCCCTGGGCGACCGTGGTCACGAGCAGACCGGCGAGTGCATCGTCTCCTGCCGGCGTGAACCCAGGCCCGAGTCCGACAATGGACCGGGCGATCCCGTCGAAGTCCCGCTGCTGAAGCCACTCCATAATCTCGTTCGCCGGCCGCGAGTATGGCGCCGCGGCGAGGGCGGACTGGCCGGCCACCGGGGCGAGTGCGGTCATGATCATCGCTCGCTGAGCGATCAGACGCCCCGGGTCCGGAAGCACGCCTGTCCATACGTCGGCTGATGTGAGGTTGACCGACTGCGGGCCCAGTTCGAGGTGACCCTTTTCGAAGTTGACGGCAGCTCCATCCTTCGCGAGGACGCGGTCAGCATCGACGGTCACATACAGGGGCCCTGGTGGCACCTGCCTAGAGGTGACGACGATGACCTCTGAGTCGTGCGCGAGATAGGCCGCTTTTTCGAACGACGCCACTACCTTCCAGAGGCCGGCTGACGTTCGCAGCGCGGATTCGGCAAAGGCGCCGATCGTCAACGCCGTCAGCAGCACCGGGCTACCGACGTCCTTGCATTCTCGCATCGAGGGCGAGCAGCGCCTCTCGAAACACGCCGATCGGGGCGACAGCAACTCCGGCTCCGACCTGGCCGATTCCGTCTGTCTTGTGGAGGATTCCGGTGTTGACGGAAGGAGTGATCTGAAGCTCGACGACCTTTCGGATGTCGATACCCACTGGAGTTCCCACGTAATTGAGTGTCGGAATTGTGAAGCGACTGCTTCTGCCGACCGAGATGTGGGACATTTGCTCGGTCACGGCCTCGGCGTCGGCCATCGTGCCGCCCACAAATGCCGCGACCGCTGGGGCTCCGGCTGCTGCCGGCCCTCCGAGGCCGACGAGCTCGAGCACTGCGCTGTCGCCGATGTCAGGGGCACTGGTCTCGGGCCCGTATCCGGAGTAATGCATTGCCTGTTGAACCGGAGGCGCCGGCGCGATGAACCAATCATCGCCGGCGCCGGCGACCCGAATTCCGAACGTTGTCCCGTTGCGGGCCATCGCAGTGACAACGCTCGAGTCGGGCACCTCCGCTGCCCACGTCGTCGTTGCCTTGGCGGCCGCCATGGCGATGTTGAGGAAGAACAGGTGGTTCGCGCTCCAGAACCGAGCGAATTCCGCCAGCTGACTGGCAGACGTCTCGATGAGGTCACCAAAGAGATGGCGTAGCAACAAGTTGCCAGTGGCCTGCGTTCGCATGTGGAGGTCGTCACCCATGTGGAGGCCCTGGGTCGCCATCGCAAAGACATCAATCGGGCCTGCCGACGAGATCGCAGTGCTGAGTATCGGCCCGGCAACCTCTGCCAACCACACCAGATGTTCCACAGCCTCCGTTTCGTCGACACCAAACCACGCCGTCTTGCCCGGTCCTTGATTGATCGGCGAGTAGGCCCAGTAGTCGTCGAATCCGACCACGAAGACCGACGCGGTCGGCCCGATCGCAGCGGCCATAGGAACAACCGTGGCATGGTGATTGGCCGAGTCGAGCGCGACTCCGCCCGACGCAACGAGCTTTTCGGCCTCGTCCCGGTCGCGGGCCCAACCCTCAGCCATCACCGTCGCCCGAACCGACCGGCGGAGCGGATCACAGAACTCGGCCCACGCGAGAGGAGGACCCGAATGGAGGATCGTCCGATCAGTCATTCCCGGGACGACATCTAACGCCGTTGCCACGCCGGTGAGCTTTGGTGACGCCGTATCAAGGCGTCGGAAGACTTCGGCGTTCGCGGCGTCGATCTGCGCGGCATGCCGTCCCATCAGTCGCTCGAGCGCCTCGATGACCAGCTCGTCGCCGGCTGCGGGTATCCGCCAATCGACTGTCACCACGTCGCCTCCCTGGCGGCGGATGGAGTCGGCGAGCAAATCGAGGCCTACGTTGACGACCCGGATACTGCGAGGAAGGCGAGGCACTTGCGACCCGGACATAAACTGCTCATCCATGAGAAGTGTCTCCTCCCGCTGGGACGGCGGTTACCGGTGTCGCGTACAGGTCCGACAGTTCGAGCTGGCGGTTGATGAACCTGGCGAGGAGGGTGGTGACGACACCGGTCCTCGGCCAACGGAGATGCTGCTGACGGCGGTTGCATCGTGTTTCACGATCGCGATCGCGCATATGGCCAAGAAACACGGTAAACCCCTCACCGACCTCGAAGTGGAGGCGTTCGGTGACTTCGACGGTTTCCGATTCGGTCGGATATCGGTTGTTGCATCGTCTGGGATTCCGTCTGCAGACCTGCAGTGGCTGGCAGATCGGGCATCCCGAGTGTGTTTCGTGTCGAACTCGCTTGGCTGCGAATTCGAGTACTCGGTCGCATGAGTCAAGCGCCACCTGCAGCCTCCCTCGTGCGCTGAAGAACCTCATTCTCGGCCTGGTCGTATCCGGCCAGGACCTGCTCGGCCTCATTTCGGGCCGCCCGGGCCGACTCGGCGAGGTCCGCTGCCATCCCAACAACGACGTCCGGTGCCGCGCCGCCCTGCGCCCGGCGTGTCTGGACAATGTGCCGAGGGTCGAGCACCTCCGTCAGGTCGACGTCACTCATACCGATTGGGGCATCGAGTAGCTCAACCGCAGCTGCATCGATGTCGGCACCCGTGATGTCCAAACCACGCCGTCCCTCTCGGCTCACGCGTCGCACGGTGTTGCCAACAACGCGATACGCCGTCCGGTAGTCGATGCCGGCCTCGAGCATGACGTACTCGGCGAGATCGGTGGATTGCGAGAACCCCCGATCGAGTTGCTCATGCAGTCGCTCACGATTCACCGTGACCGTGGATATCACACCAGTCATCAGGTCAATGCTGCGGCGGGCCAGATCCATCGCCCTTGGCACTTCGCCGTACGCGTAGATGTAGTTGTCACTTCTGGCCGAGGGTGTCTTGATCACGGACAAGAAGCCTGAAAGACGCCCGATCAGAACACCAGACGCGCCACGGACGATCGAAAGGGCGTATGGGTTGCGCTTCTGTGGCATCAGAACGCTGGAGCGGGTGTATGGGCCAGCCAGCTCGACGTAATCGAATTCTGGACTGCTCCAGATCTCGAGATCCTCGGCGAGTTTGCTCGCGTTCGATACGAGGCTGGTCGTGATTGACAGCAGTGAGACCAGAACATCGGTCTGCCACATGGCGTCGCGGGTGTGCTCGATGATGCCGAGAAACCCCAGAGACCCAGACAGAAGGCTGCGGTCATCGAGCAGTCTCGTGCCGTTGACGCACCCGGCACCGCCTGGGCTCAGATTCACCGATTCGAGCTCGGACAGAAGCCGGCGAACGTCTCGAACCGCCGGGGCGGCAAAGCCGAGGAGGTAGTGGCCAAACGTGGACGGCTGCGCATGCTGGAGATAGGTCTGGTCCGCCATGTAGCTCTCAGCGTGGTCGGTAGCGACGGATGCGATCGACTCGACGAAGTTCGCACCGGCAACGGCGAGCTCGGCACACATCCGACGCAGCACCAGCCGAATTGCCACCCGCCCAGCCTCGCGTCGGGGGCGGCCGGCGTGAAGCCAGCCCGAAGCATCTCCAATGGTCTCCGAGAAATGCTTCTCGCGACAGTTGTAGGTCTCACCGAACTCCGGGTTGTACGGGAAGTCTTCCGGCCGCGTTTCATGTGCTTCCAGCAGCACTCGCGCCAGGTCTCGGAGCGCATCCGGCGGTACGAATCCCCTGTCTTGGAGATCAAGGACATGCGCCATGTCGGCCAGGTTCAGGCCGTGGTGGAGATAGGGAGCATCGGCGATTTCTGTGGCGAAACCGGCGTCGATGAGGGTCTGCGCAGGGGCGAGGTCCGAAGGCCCGGCGAGCCGCTGCTGGTTGTCGGTCATGCGCAATCCTCTCGTGCGACGGCGTCGATCGCCGTTGCTGTGCCACCGGTGTGCCAAAAGACCAAAGGCCCCTCCATGCCGGCTGCTGTCAGCTGGACCAGCGCCGCGAAGGCCTTCGCGGTGTAGATGGGGTCGAGTATCAGTCCTTCGCTGTCGCGAGCCAGCTCAGATGCTGCCTCAGCCGCGGACCAGGTTTGTCCGTACCCGGGTCCGCGAGCGTCGACCATCGTGAAACGATGAGTCGGCGCCGCCGTATCCAGGAGCCGTGCACATTGTGCCGCGATGTGGTCCACTTGACTCTCCGCCTCATCGCAGTCGCGACTGACGGAAGCCCCGAACAGTGGCCACGAGGTTCCCAACGAAGCCGCCCCGGAGACAATGCCGGCCAAGGTTCCTCCTGATCCGACGCCGACGACGATCGAAGCCGTGTCGATGCCGACGTCGCCGAGTTGTGCCGCGATCTCAGCCGCGGCGAGGTGGTAACCGACAGCGCCAACCGCCGTGGCTCCGCCTCGTGGTATCCCGTACACCCGATGCCCATCGGACCTGAGGTGGGCGGCTCGTTGCTCCGCGAGCGCATCTACCGAGGATCGGTCGTCGTCACCCGTGAACCAGCCGATGGCGCCGCTCCCCTCTGCGAGTGCCAGATTGGCCGGCGCCCGGCTTGGTCGGCTGCCGTAGAGAATCAGCTCACACGCCAGGCCCGCAACGCGAGCTGCGTCCGCAGCCGCCTGGCAGAGGTTGGACTTCGGACCTCCCATTACAAGGATCGTGTCGGCATCCTGTGCGAGCGCGTCCCCAATGAGAAACTCGAGTTTTCTGATCTTGTTGCCGCCGAGGCTGAATCCCGTGAGGTCGTCGCGCTTGATGAAGAGCTCCTCGATCCCAAGCCTCACGCCAAGGCGCGTCGCACGTTGGAGCGGTGTCGGCAAAGAGGCGAGCGCCATCCTCATCGGCCCCCTCATGGCCACTGCTCAGCCTCTTCACGCCTTTCGGCGTCTGCTCTCGCGACAACCGTATCGACCATCATGGTCGCCGAACCGGTGTCCGGTTCTTGCAGAAGCTGGTCGATCTTGCTGGCATCGAGGTGCCGACTCAGATCCGGCTCGGACAGGACGGCCTCCTTGAAGTCGACGCCACGGGACAGGCCCTGCCGCAGCGCCTCAGAGAGGAGTTGCTGAGCTCGATGCTTGCCGAGATCACGTGACAGGGTCACGAGAGCCGACTCCGAAGCCCAGTACCCACGTGTGCGTTCCAGATTTCGAGTCATCGAATCGGTGTCGACGGTGAGGCCGCGTATGAGCTCGTCGGCAATACGGAGCGACGCGGCAGTCAACAAACACACTTCGGGGAACGCCACCCATTCGGCCTTCCAGCCGCGCCCGTCCCGTTCGTGGCTTTGCACCGATGAATCAAGGAGGAGGTTTGCCTGGGACCGCACCATGCGCCCCAGGGTGACGAGATGCTCTGAGCCCTCTGGGTTCTGCTTGTGCGGCATCGTGATGCTGCCAACCGCATCAATCGAAACAGATTCTCCGACCTCGGCCAGCTCGGGACGCTGTAACTCGTACACTTCGTCACCGATTCGCGCCATCGTGGTTGCGATCATTGCCAGCACCAGGCTGAACTCTGCGATGCGGTCTCGACTCGTAGTCCAGGAAATGCCGGGGTCGGACAGTTCGAGGAGGTTGCAGAAGTCCGCCCGTACGGCCGGGCCATGTGGCCCTAAGAACCCGAGGGTCCCTACCGAACCGGCAAGCTGGCCTACGAGCCAGCGAGTTCGACCATCTGCGAGACGACCGATGTGCCGACGGATCTCGTCCGCCCACGATGCGAGTTTGAAACCGAAGGTGATGGTGGAGCCGATCTGTCCGTGCGTTCGACCGGCCATGGGGGTTGTTCGGTGTTCCACCGCCAGCTCGAGGATGTTCTTCTCGATCACGTGAAGCTGCTGCCAGGCGGTCCCACCCACAGTCTTCATCGTCAGCGCCATCCATGTGTCGGTCACGTCCTGGACGGTCGCCCCGTAGTAGACGAACTGTGCCGCGTCTGGCGGAAGGACCTTCTCGAGAGCGTGGATGAGCCCGAGCGTTGAATGAGACGTCCGTCTCGTCTCGGCAGCCACATACTCGAGGTCGAGCAGCTCGACTTTCGCCTTCAGCCTGATGAGTGCAGCTGCCTCGGCCGGAATCACACCGTTGGCCGCCTGTGCATCCGCCAATGCCACCAGAATTGTGAGCCACCCTCCGAGTCTGCCCTCCTCGCTGAAGTGGGTCCGAAGCTCCTCGGTTCCCCACAAATGGGCGTACATCGGGGAGTCGGCGATGCGGGACATTTCAGTCCTGGTAAATCGCGGTCGGCTGTTCGTTCACGTCGCGAGTGGATCGTTCCGGTGTGGGATGGGTGGTCGAACCACTCAGAGCGATCGCCGCGTCGATGCCCTCCCTGACTGCATCGAGCGTCGAGCCCCACGGGACGTAAACAGTGGTTCCACTCACCTCCATACCGGATTCGATCAGGCAACACTTGGTTAAGACGACCGTTCCCGGCAAAGTCGTGAAGTGCCGCGGGCAGAAGTCGCGGATGGGAGCCTGCTCACCGTAGAACCACGAGTGGATCTGTTGCGAACGAGTGCAACCGATCAGAGTCCAGTCCCGGCGTACGGGTCGCTGGTCGAGATAGCTCAGGGTCACCCGACCCTTATCCGTTGCCGCTCCGGCACACGGGAGGAGGAACTCGCCATCGTCGTCGAGCAACTCGTCGAGGTCGAGGACGTCCGGGATCAACTCGATCGGGGGCAAATCCTCGCTGACGTCGATGATCCGCCTGGCCTGATCGATCAGCTTCGCGGGGTGCGGTGGGACGACATCTCGAACCACGATCTCGATCGGTTGCGGATCGACGATGAAACTCAGGTGCTCGTAGCGGCCGATGACGGCGATGCACCGCTTGTCCGGGGCGTATCGGCGGGCGGCCTCCGCCAGCTGCGACGGGACCCCCGTGTCGATCTCTCGATCGCGGACAAAGGCACAATCGTCCGGGCCTGCGACCATCTCGACAGCACTGATAGGGGAGAACAGCGGCTTCTCTGATGCCTTGTCGACCCGGACCAAGGCCGTGCGTTCACCCGCGACCACCACGATGTATCGAGTGCGGCGGTAGGCCTCGCGGCCGAGGAAGAATCGACGCAGCGCGTCTGGCTCCAGCTCGATGTCAACGTTGGCGATGGCCACTTGCCGGTACTGATCCGGCATGACATTGGTCATTGCGCTCCATCGGGGCCGACCCCAACGCCCAGAGTATCGGCGCGCAGCCCACGCCGGAGCGACTCCAGCCCGAGGACGTCTTGTGGCGCGATGTTCCCGAGTGAAACGTTTGGACCGAAGGCTCGGATGAATGCCGCCTGCTGGGAGGTCCTCGGCGCCTCGAAGACCACACGCTTGATATCGACCGCTTCGGTGAGGGACTCGACCACGTCCCACCGCACGGAACCGTCCGGACCGTACAGACCGACGGTTCCGCTCTCACGTCCTTCCGCAATGCCCCAGGTGGCTCCGGCTGCGAGGTCTGCTGCCATCTCCTGCGCCCAGGCCAACGGGAGGACCGGGTCGGCAGGATCCTTGCTTCCGACCTCGGAGAGCACCACGAAGTCGGCCGCCGCGAGCTCGATCAGGCGCCGTTTCTCCACGCTGGCCATCCCAGATGCGCCATTGGACACTTCGACACACGGAAACCCCATGTCTTTGGCCCAGAGAAGGCAGGTGCGTTCCTTCGACTCGAGCCACGCTGCCTCGAGCAGCGTGCCACCCACGCAGGCCTCGATTCCGGCATCACCCAAGACCTGAACCTTCTTGGCCGCTGTCGGATCGAGGTAGCCGGTTCCGAATCCGAACTTCCAGATGTCTGTGTATTCGGCGATTATCTCCAATCGGCCACGGAGATCTTCGATCGGGACGCCGGTGTCGATGACATGCGTCAATCCCTGACGCCTTGGCTTGGCTGTCCGGTCTAGGCGACCAACGGACCATGACGTCATGGTGTGTCTCCTATACTCAATGCACGTGCACTTTCCTACAATCATAGGGCACGGATTTAACAAGGTCGCGGCTCCAGCATGAGTCCCACGGAGCGCCCCTGCGAGGCGTCTCGATGAATCTCTTGACCCGGGTGACCGAGGCGTACCGTTCCCATTCGGGGGTAGCGCAAAAGGCGCCGATCAGCTTGGTTTCGGACATGCTCGGAAAGACCGACTGGCTGACCGGACCTGGCGATGACGGTGCGCTCATCCGGGCGAACAGCGGTCAGGTCGTCGTCAGCAGCGAAGCGATGTTCCCGCCTTTCGTGGACGCCGACCCCAGGGGCGCCGGGTTCGCGGCGGTTCTAGCCAATGTCAATGACCTCGCAGCGATGGGCGCTATCCCACTCGGGATCCTCGACACGATCGTGGGCCCTGCCCCCATCGCCGCATTGGTTCTTGAAGGAATGAAGGAAGCCAGCACCATGTACGAGGTGCCAATCGTCGGAGGCCATCTGACCGTGCTCGATGGGCCGGCGTCCGTGTCGGCATTCGGGATCGGCGAGGCGACTGTCGTGCTGTCGGTGCGCAACGTGCGGCCGGGGCAGGCGATCCTCCTGGCGTGCTCGCTGGACGGAACGATGCGGGATGACTTTCCGTTCTTCGCATCATTCGACGTGCGCCGTGATCGTATGGCCGGCGACGTCAGAATCCTCGCCGGACTTGCCGCCTCTGGCGGTGCGGTCGCGGCCAAAGATGTGAGCATGGCCGGCCTGCTCGGTTCGCTCGCGATGCTCCTCGAAGCACGTCAGGCCGGTGCTGTCGTAGATCTCGATTCAATACCGGTGCCCATTGGTGTTGCCTTGGAACGCTGGCTCATCTCGTTCCCGGCATACGCATTTCTCCTCTGCACGGACCCGGATCGGGCCGAGACTTGCCGTGCACCGTTCGTGGAGAGGGGCCTCACGTGTGAGCAGATCGGCGTGGTCACCGATGGCGGCGTGCTCGAGGTCGCGAGTCAAGGGCTCTCCGAGGTGATCGTCCGCTTCCCCGACGACCACATCACCGGTCTCACCCCCCTCTGAACCGATCCCCCGCCAATGACCTGCGCCGCTAGGTGAATCGCCCACCGGAAAGGCCGATGCGCATCTCTTGGTGCGGCAGGGCGTACGCCACCGAGGGCTCACCAATTCGCCTCCAGCCGAGACGTTCGAAGAAGGGGGTGTTGGGGACTTGAACCGTCGCGACCATCTCGTGGCCGCCCATCTCACCTGCGGTCCGAACCGCTGTCTGGACGAGGCGCCTGCCGATCACCATCGTTCGCAGGGGTGCCGCGACGGCGAGGCGATCGCCTTTCCAGAGCTCGGAGTCGTCCAAACGGTAGATCCTCACGGTGCCTCCGGCGACACCACCCACGTCGGCGATGAGGTGAATCGTTGCGTCGTCAGCGTCCCTGAGGTCCTGGTCGGTCAGATCGAAGATCGACTGTTCGACCACAAAGACCGCGTGGCGCAGCTGGGCACAGATCGCCCGCTCGGCGTCGGTCGCAGCAGGTCGGCACGCGACCTCCACCCGACTTCTGGCGATGGCCCCGAGGTCAATCGACGAGTCGAACGGGGATACGAGTTCGGGTTTCTCCTGCTGAGGAGAGCTCAAGGTACTCCTGCTCGATCAGACTCATGCCGGAGCATGCCTGACACCGGGCACATCCAGCTGACACGGTCCAAGATCCGATGCCTCGCTCCAAAAGGTAGGGCACAACCCGGCGGTAGATCGACTCGGTGTACGCGGCATCGGGCGGCAGCAAATCCTCGAGGAGGCTTCCGGGCACAGGCCGGAGCGGCACGATGAAAGGGTATACACCCATGTCGATTGCTCGTCTGCATCCCTCGACGGTGAGGTCCGGGTCCTCGCCCATGCCAAGGATGACGTAGGTCGACACCTGACCCTCGCCGAACACTTCGACGGCACGCTCCCACGCGGTGAAGTAGCCCTCGATGCCGGTTCGAGCCTTGGGAGGTGCAATTTCCGCCAGAGTGACCGGGTCGAATGACTCGACGTGCATGCCAACCCCTCCCACACCCATGTCGTGAACCCGATTGATGACGTCGAGGTCGTCTGGAGGTTCGAATTGTGCTTCGACCGGCAGCCCGCTGGCGTTGAACATGGCCTCGGCACATCGACCCAGGTACAACGCACCTTTGTCGGGCCCGTAGGTACTGCCGGTCGTGAGTGTGATGTCTACGGCGCCGTCGAGTTCCTTCGCCGCCACCGCAACCTCGGCCAAGTGTTCGGGTCGCTTCGCCGCAATGGTGTTCCCGGACTCGAGCGACAGTTCGATCCCGCAGAATTTGCACTGATCGTCCGTATCCCAATAGGCACACTTCTGAACCACGGTGCTCGCCAGTGAATCGAGGTGAAGCAGCGCGATCTTCCAATACGGGATCCCGTCGTCGGTCGTGAGGTCGTAGAACTTGGGTCGCGGCGCCACCTCAGCGGAGGCCACTCGCTCCTCATATTTGTAGATCGCCCAAGAACCGAAAATGTCTTCACGCAGGGAGTAGGGCGATTCGGCAACGAAGCCCGCGCCTACCGGTACCGTGATGAAGACTCCCTCGACGCTGATCATGCCCGCGTCGGACGGACCTGCTCCTCCAACCCGAGTTGTCTCGCCTGTGCGCTGAACCCGGAGACCTCGACTCTGGAGATCCGCTATCAGCGGCCCGAGTTCGGGCCGAAGGATCGATGTGCTACCAGGCTGCGCCATAGAGGTCCTCGAAGTTCTGATAGAACACACGATTCTTCAGCTCTTCACTGACGTTGGCACCTTCGATCTTCCAGTACTCGCCCAAAAAGTCGCTCCACGGCTCATCGGACGCAAAGATGACTCGGTCCTCGCCCACTCCGCGTTTCTCGATCTCGTCCAGCAACCATCGAGTACCGAACCCAACCGTCCAGGTTGTGTCCGCGTACACCTTGTACCCCTCTTCGACCCAGTCGAGGAACCTGGGAACGAGCTTGATGTGGCCGCTCACGCCGCCGCCGAAATGGACGAGGTACATCTTGACCCGCTTGGCGTACTGCTCGACCAGCGGGATGTAGTTGTTGATATCCGACGCGCCACCCGGGCTGGTATGGAAGTGGAAGACAAGGTCGTGCTTCTCGGCCGCGTTGAAACACGCATCCGCAACCTCACGGGTGTCGTCGTCCCATTCGTTCGGGTTGGGGTTTCCTCCGAGGAGGAACGTCGTTTTGAGTGCAACAACACGCTTCTCGCCTACGTGTGTCAACGCCTCCATTGTCATCTCTTTGTTCTGTGGCAGGAATGAAACCCAGAGCGCTCCGGCCAACCGGTCGCTCGTGGTCACGGCATCGAGCATCACATCGTTGAGCGAGAACGGCTGAGACTGGACAGGAATGCCGTAGTTCGGGATGACGAGCCCGCGCTCCGCGCCGAACTTGTCCAGGTGCCCCAAGTAGGCGGCGGTGTCCGCGAAGTCGTACACCGTTGGCGTCACGGGCTCCTTGAGGTCGTAGAACTGCCAGGGCTCCATCGAGCCGATGTGGCTGTGTCCGTCGATAACCCGCCGGTTCACCTTCGGGGAACTCATCGCTGCACTTCCTCCCTCAGCCAGGTGCATCCCAACCGGTTCGGTCGCACCTGATCACGGTGAACGCCGCTACTAGTGACCCAGGGCGGTCCACTCATGGCCTGCCGACCCGTTCACTTTCGGCAACGTTCGTCTTCTATCTGACACACTATAATACGCGGCAACGGGCGGCGTCCCGGAGCATAACCACAGCCAGCAACGGCGGCTTGGGCCGTCCGACGCCTGAGGGTCGGGTCTGCCGATCAACACGTGATCGCCTCTGGCGGTCCGCAGAACCGTCAACTATCCTCAACATTCTGTGGCCTTTAGTAACCATCGGCGGTATGGCGTCGAATTGCACAACCAACGCACGACCGCATGGTGAGGCCGTCAGGTGGACGCTCCAACTCGAGGTGAACGTGGTTCCGGGCCCGACAAACGACCCACCTCGACGCCGACCTCGGCGATGCCGCATGCCCACCTGTGATACGAGGTCGACGTGAGCACCGTCGTCGTCGCTTTGGGAGGAAATGCGCTGACACAGCCCGGGGAGGCAGGGACGTCCGCCGAGCAAGAAGCAAACGCCGCCAGGATGGCCGCCGCAGTCGGTGAGCTCGTCACCGAAGGGCACAAGATCGTCATTACCCACGGCAACGGCCCCCAAGTCGGCAACCTGGCCATACAGCAGTTCGCTGCAAGGGAGACGGTGCCCGCTTTGCCGCTCCACTTGATGGGAGCCATGACCCAGGGTTACATGGGAAGCATCATCATCAGGGCTCTCTGGAACCAGTTGCCCGGGCACCGTGAGAGACTGGCGGCGCTTGTGACGCACGCCATCGTGAACCAGGACGACGACGCCTTCTCACGGCCGACCAAGCCAATTGGGCCATTCCTCCGAGGCGACGAGGTCAGCGACGCTCGGGGTCGCGGCTGGACCGTCGCCGACGATTCGGGGCGCGGCGATCGACGTCTGGTGGCGTCACCGAGGCCGTGTGAAGTGCTCGAGGCTGCTGCGATCAAGTCGCTACTCGACGACGCTTTTCTTGTCGTTGCCGGCGGAGGCGGCGGCATCCCGACCATTCGCGACGCTGATGGCCTCAAAGGAGTCGACGCGGTCATCGACAAGGATCGCCTCGCGGTACAGATTGCGAGAGTCGTGACAGCTGACGTACTTGCCCTTGTCACCGGGGTCGACTGCGTCGTCCTCGGGTATGGGACGACCCTCGAGCGACCGATCAGTCAGATGACTACCGCCGAGGCGGCCAACCATCTGGCTGCCGGGGAATTCCCGGACGGAAGCATGGGCCCGAAGATCGAATCAGCGATCGACTTCGTCGAACACGGCGGCGATCATGCAGTCATCACCTCGACCGGCCGGCTCGCCGAGGCGCTTCGTGGACGAGCCGGTACCCGGGTCGTGAGGAGCACCACGACATGAGTCGTCGCAGCATTCGATGTCACCCGCAGTTGTACATCGACTCCGTCAAACTGCTCGCAGGGTCCCGGGCGATTCTCGAAACCGTCGGTATCGAGTGGGGAGCTGTCGTCACCGGAACCCCTTCCAACATCGAGGTCTTGATCAGGGAAGGCTTCGAGGCCTCGGAGCTGACCGGCTTCGACGCCAACGATCTGATCATGGCGGCTCATGGCGACCAGGCAGAACTTGCATTCGCGAATGCCGACGCGGTCATGTTCCCATCGCAGACCGGCAGTGAGCGCTCGGCTGACAGGGCTTCGATCCGCTCCATCGACGAAACAGTTGCATTTCCGGAGCGCCCGAATGTGGCGGTCATCTCAGTCGGCGGTGCCTATGCCGTCTTGGAGGCACACAAGGCGATCAGCGCATCAATGCACGTCCTGCTGTTCAGTGACAACGTGTCGCTAGAGGACGAGATCGAGCTCAAGCGGCGAGGCGAAGAGCGATCGTTGTTGGTCATGGGCCCAGGTGCCGGAACTGCGGTCATCGGCGGGATCGGTCTTGGTTTCGCCAACGCTGTTCACAAGGGGTCCATCGGGGTGGTGGCCGCCGCGGGGACCGGAGCCCAAGAAGTGATGAGCCTCATCGACCGAGCGGGGCTCGGTGTCACCCAGGTGATCGGCGTCGGTGGCAGAGATCTCTCCGAAGCAGTCGGCGGGCGGATGACCGACCTTGCGATCCGCATCCTCGAGAACGATTCGGAAACAGAAGCGATCCTGTTGGTGTCGAAGCCCCCGTCATCCGATGTGTCGGAACGGTTGCTCAACCGACCAGCCGCCAAACCGATCGTTGCAGCGTTGATCGGTCTCGACGAGCCCATCGAGGTTGCTCCCCACGTCACGCTGGCTTCGGATCTCGAAGAAGGCGTCGTTGCCGTCGCCTCGGCGATTGGGACGACGATTGATCTGATCGGGGCTGGGCTTGCCGACCGGGCCGTTAGCTCAATCGGGCGAATCGACAATTCGAGAACTGCCATCCACGGCCTCTTCTCTGGAGGAACATTGTGCTTCGAGGCGATGACGCTCATGTCCGAGCACGGCCTCCGAGTGCACTCGAATACGCCGCTCGAGCCCGAGCTGTCGCTCGACCTCGCCTCGAGCGACAGCCATATCTGCCTCGACCTCGGTGAAGAGGAATACACGAAAGGGCGCCCCCACCCAATGATTGACCCAGAAGGGCGATTGGAATGGATCCGGCGGGACGGAAGTCGTCCGGAGACGGCGGTTGTGCTGCTCGACGTCGTCTTGGGCTACGGCGGCCACGACGACCCGGCCGGCCAACTCGCACCAGCGTGCGCCGAGCTCATGGCGATCGAGGGCGGACCGCAGGTCGTCGCATACGTGCTCGGCACCGACTCCGACCCGCAAGGGATCGTGAGCCAACGTCGCCAACTCGAGGATGCTGGGTGCATTGTCGCTCCGACGAACGCTCGGGCTGCCCTGATGGCGATCGCCATCGCCACGCGACAACCCGGGGTCAGCGAATACCAGAGGAGCCGGTAGTGCATTCAGGCTCGTCGGGACGTCGGCTTCTGCCATGAGCGTTGCCCTCGTCACCTATTCCACCAGGCCTCGCGGCGGTGTCGTTCACACATTGGACCTTGCGGAAGCGTTGCTCGCCGGGGGCACGGACATAAGGATCATCGCCCTCGGTGACCCCGCCGTTGGTTTCTTCCGCGAGACGAACGTGCCCGTCACCTTCATCCCGGCGCCACCGTGGGCCGAGACTCTGGACGAACGAGTCTTCAGATCGGTCGACGCCCTCGCCGACGGGCTCCGGTCGCTGGTCGGCGAATTCTCCATCCTCCATACTCAGGACTGCATCGCCGCCCGAGCCGCCGCCCGTATCAGGGACGAGATGTCGACCACCGATCCGCGGCGACCGTGTGTGATCCGCACCGTTCACCACGTCGACGATTTCACGACCCAGGCACTCATCGACTGTCAACGCCAGGCGATCATCGAGCCCGACGAATTGATCGTTGTCAGTCGGCAATGGCAGAGGATTCTCCGCGACGAGTACGCCCTCGAGGCCACAGTCATCTACAACGGCGTCAACACCGCGAGGCTGGCGCGCCCCAAGGACATGGATAGGGCCGCAGCTCGTGACTCGATCGGCGCCGGCCAGCGTTTCCTGTTCATGACCGTGGGAGGAATCGAGCCCCGCAAGGGCACGATGGAGATGATCGAAGCGCTCGGGGCGCTCAAGACCTCGATGGAGGTGCCACCGATGCTCGCCATCGTCGGCGGCCACTCGTTCCAAGACCACAGGGCCTACCGGACTGCGGCGATCGACCTCGCCGAGCAGCTCGGCGTCTCACTTGAGAGCGACATCGTGCAGCTCGGCACGGTCTCGGATGGCGACCTCGCGAAGTGGTACCACACGGCAGACGCCTTCCTGTTTCCGTCAATCGAGGAAGGCTGGGGCCTGGTCGCAATGGAGGCATTGGCTGTCGGGTTGCCACTGATCGCCACCGACATCCCTGTGTTTCGCGAGTACCTTGTGGACGGCGAGTCGGCGATTCTCGTGCCTCCTGGTGATCACCGCAGGCTCGCGGAAGCGATGCGGATGCTCATCGAGGATCAAGACGTCAGAGCCCGGCTCTCCGCCGGCGGCCGTGGCATCTCTCGCCGCTTCACCTGGGCTCGAGCAGCCACCGCCCACCGAGGTGTCTATGAGCGGCTCACGTCCGATCGGCGTGCGAGCGTTTAGTGGCCGCTAGCCATCGGTGGCTGCCTTGGTGGCTGCGATCGCCGCGAGCCACTCTTCACGATCCGTGAACTCCCGACGCTCCGGGCGGGCATGGGTGCCGGCGAACTCGCCCGTATCAGGGTCCAGTTGCAGGATCTCGATGCCGAAGAGCGGCAAGAACGTCGTCGCATCAATGTCGATGTACGAATGCATGCCAAGCCCGTCCGGGATCCGCATCTCGATGCGTCGAAAGCCGGTGGCGACGCCTGCGGCATCGTCACCGAACTCGCCGAGCAGGACCCATGCCGGCCCAGCGCCAGCCGCGGCGATGCGTCGCACCGCGTCACCTTGCTGGCGTTCCGAGGGAAGTTCGCGATAGCGGCCCTGGAACGCGGCATCAGCGACGAGATCGCCGACCTCGGCAGACGGCGCGGCGACGCTGAGTCGGTCGACCGCCTCTGCCAGCCGATCGACCCGATGTTCGTACGCTGAGATCAGATCATCGACCGTGGTGATGTCGGACAGGTCGTCGGTCATGGCCCGCACCAGCGTGAGGTTGACCTCGTACTGGTGCGGACTGACCACGACCATCGGGTACAGCTTCGCCTCGGCAGCCCGCCATCGCGTAAGCAGGTCCCCGACATCCATGCTGTGTTGGATTGGGCTCCTCGTTGACTAGAGCGTCCAGGTGGACAGGATGAGCGCCTTGGCGCGAAAGGCGGTGAGGGTCGCGTCCAAGACGTCGAGCGGATTGATGGGCGTCACTCCCTCGATCATGTCCGCCTCTCGCATCCCGTAGAGCATGGCTGCCGAGAATCGACAGGCATATACGTGCGCCCCTTCGTCCAGCAGCGTTTGGATCTGCCGGTTGTAAGCCATGGCGCCCGGGAACGCTTCATCGCCGACCTTCGGGAAGCCGCGCGAGGCCGATGCCATCAACGAGCCCGGCCCGTACAGCACCAGGTGGGTGTCGAAGCCCTTCCGGTTGATGCGCGTGGTCGTGAGCATATTGACGAGCCCGACCGACCCCTCGAACGGCACGGTATGCATGAACACCCATGCCTGCTCGCCCGCTTCAGCTTGGATATCTGGAAAGACCTTCTGCTCGTAGTCGACGATCGCGTCTCCGGGTTGTACCCGGCCGCGTGCAAATTCTGCCATGTGGGCTCCTTTGTGTGTCAGCCTTGGTGTCTCACTTTGAGACCGGGCATTCGTTGGTGCCGGCCGCCTACGGCCCGCTCCACCACTGTCTTGTCTGTCGGACCGACGTGCGAAGCAAGCCAAGCGTCATTTGGACCGGTGTCAGTTAGTTGGATGCCCTCCTTTCCCACGAACGGCGATGACTTCCCGGCATTGCGCGCATGATCATTCTTCGAACTGACCACGGAAGCAACCGGTAGATGGGAACGAAAACCCGCCGCCAGAAGAAGGCCTGAGGGGTCCGCGGCTGTAGGGGCCCAGACCCGGCGCGGTGCTTCTTGGCCATGTCCACCTGGGCGGCCTCGAGCAAGTAGTGCTCGGCGTTTTGGCGGAGCCAGCGGAAGAACTTCACCGCCGCCTCACAGCTTCCCGAGCGCGTTCTGGGCGGCGAGCGCCATTGGCTCGTTCAGGGCGCCGATCGGTGGCGAATAGACATTCTCCATCCAGGCGATGTCGTCGATCGGGATCCTCGCCCGCATTGCCATGGCCAGGAAGTCGGCCCGCTCCTTGATGCCTTCGACGCCGACCATCTGCCCACCGACCAAGGTTCTGTCCTTCGGGTCGACGAGGAGCTTCACCCGGATCCGAGACCAACCGGGGTAGTAACGAGCCTTGGAGATGCCGTCGGCCATACCGACGACGTGCGGAATCCCCAGAGCGGTCGCGAGCGTCTCGCCAAACGACACACCGCCGATCGTCCATGTGCCCGCCACCATGCCCCAGGGAACCTGGACGGCCTGATAGGCACGCTCACCGCCGCCGGCGTTCACGCCAGCCACCTTTCCCTGAGCGTACGCGTGGCTTCCTGAGAGGCCGTTGATCGGGACCTTGGTCACGCTGTGTGGGATCTCCACGCAGTCTCCGGCTGCCCAGACGTTCTCGGCCGACGTGGCCATGCCGTCGTCGACGATGATCCCGCCTGTGGACCCGGTCTTGATGCCAGCCGCCGTCGCGAGCTGAGTGTTGGGAGTCTTGTGGGTGGCTACCACCACGACGTCGGCTGGAATCTCGCCCTTGGACGTAGCCACGGCTCTGACGCTGCCCTCACCAACGAAGCGCTCGACGCTTGTCTGCATATGCAGGTGGATGCCAAGACCGCGCATCGATTCCTCGACAGGCTCCATGATCTCCGGATCGGCCACGTCGGCGAGCGGCCATCCGCCGGGGTCGACGAAGTGGGTTTCGAGGCCTCGATGAGCGAACGCGGTGGCCATCTCAACGCCGATCGGGGTGGCGTCGACGACAACGGCAACTTTCGCGTCATCGAGCAGTTTGTCGAATTCCATGGCGCGGCGAATGTTCTTCACGTAGTGCAGACCGGCGAGGTCGCTACCCGGTATCCCCGGGTCCTCGTAGTTCCATCCGGTCCCGAGCACCAGACGGTCATACTTGACGGCGCCTTGGCCGGCTACCTGAATCTCCTGTGAGGCCGTGTCGATGCTTTCGACCCTGGTGGTATACCGGATGTCGAATCCGGCATCCTCGTAGAACTTCTTGTCCTGGAGGATGAGATCCTCGAAGCGCTCGATCTCTTTGCCGTGGACGAACGGGATTCCGCACGGGCTGTAGCCGACGTCTTCGTATTCGGTGTAGAGAATGACCTCAGCGTCTGGCGCCGCACCCTTTGCACCGCCCTGCGCACCGATGCCGGCAGCCCCACCGCCGACGACAACTATTCGCATCGCTCGATGCCTCTCACTCGACCACGTGTGACCTTGCGGGTCCGAGACCGCGGTACCCCGCAGTTCCAGACCCTGAGTGCCGAAAGTGCCGTGTGCGTTCCCACGAGCGGCACCTACTAAAGTACGAGCACTCGTTTCCCATAGTATCAGGCGTGATCACCGCCGGTCGGCTGACATGAAGGGTACGCGGAGGGTCGAGACGTTGCCAAAGAGACGAGTCCACCCGGGCGTCGTGTTCACTCGATCAGATCGGGCGAAGGGCCATCCACACCGCTTTTGCAGGCTTCGATGCGGGATTGCTCCAGCGGTGCTTCAGGTCTCCGCGAAAGTGCACCGAATCACCGGGCTTGAGCGTCATCGTCTCCGCCTCGAATTCGAAGCACAGTTCACCTTCGAGCAGATAGACCAATTCCTCGCCGGGATGACTGGTTGGACCGGGCCCTGACTCGCTTCCCGGTTGCACCTTTGCGTACGCCCCAGCGAGAAAGAAGCGTCCGTAGACACCCGAGATACTCTTCAGGTCGAGGCCCGGAATGGATGTGAGAACCGGGCGCCGATTCTCGGGCGTCGTGTGTATCGCCGGCCGATCGCTGTCCTCGTCTTCGGCGATGAAATAGCTCACCGGTCGGTTGAGCGCTGCCGCCAGCTTCATCAACGTGGTGATGGTCGGGACCATGCCGTTGCGTTCGATCTTGTGAATCGCGGCAGAAGACACGTCCGCCAGGTTGGCCAGCCGCTGCAACGAGTATCCCTTGCGGGTCCGCATGAGCCGAACCTTGGCACCGATGCCGCTGATCACCTCATCCAACGTACTCGGCTTACGTTCGAGAGCTTCTGGCGGCTCAGAGTCCTCGATGAGCTCGACTGGCTCAGACATGTTGCGCCACGCCAGCCATCGGATGAGCCGGCTCCGTATTCACCATCGTCATACGTGAATTGATGATAGTTGACATCCGGTCGGGTGTGACAAAGCAACTTTTGGAGCCGATTGGCCACCGAGCGGCAGTGGGAGTCATCGTCGGAACCGTCCCGGGTCCCCAGAGGGGCCGGCCAAGAACCGTTCAGAGGCCACGGACCCGACGCCTCAAGGGTTACGGAATGCTATTCCCCATGGCGAGGATGCTGATCGGCACCCAGAACGTATAGATGGCTACCACCAGAAGGATGAGACCGAGGAGCTTGGCCTGGAACTTGCCGTAGGTAGTGGCTGCGATTGCCAGGAAGGCAACGGCCCACACCAAGAGAATCGACCGGAACATCCAACCGCCGGCAAAGAACTCCCACCACATCAGTGGAACGAGCGCGACGGCGATCGACAGGTTACCGACCGGTCGAAGGTCGAGACCCTTGATCTCTGTTACTCCCAGCAGCGTGAAGAAGATGCCGTAGAAAGTGATGATGCCGGCGAGAAGGATCGCGCCTTCACCGAGGGTGAGGATGTACAAGGCCGACGCGAGGTCGGCGATGCCGGCCACGAGGGACACCCATCCCACGGAGGCCAAGGGGTCTGCCCCCCCCTCTTTCTTGTCGGCGCCGACGCCGAGGAAGTAGAGCCCGTTGAGCCATGCGGCCAAACCGGTCCCGATGAAGACGAGTGAGATAGGGGGCATATTTGGGCCATCCTCCGTTTGTTAGACGTGCCGTTTGTCGGATCGGAGACGAACTGTGTCAGAAAGTACTACGCGCTGGGGCGGCGCGTCAAGTGGGATCTCCATCGCAGGCCCGGGCAGCTCCGACTGGAGAACCTGAACAGTTCACGGAGTAGGCACCGGGGTAGGCAAAGGGATCACAGGTGTCGGACCTTCGCTCCCCAGGAGATACACGATCGCCTTGTCGGACAGGGCCTCCACAATCCGAAGTTGGAGAAGGTCCGGTGTCAGCGACTCGGCGACCAGTTGGTTCGCCTCGGCTTCCGCGCCAGCGGTGATGACTCTGGTTTCGGCATCGATGCGGGCTTGATCTTGGCGGAACTGGGCTCGCTGGGCGTCCTGCTCAGCTTGAAGTTTCGCCTCGATGGACGCCTGCAATTCTGGTGTGGCGGCGATGTCGCGCAACTGGACTCCATCGACCGCAAGACCACGTGGCTCGAATTCTCCGGTGAGTGACTCCTCGATGCAACGTTCAACATCAGGGCGTTGAGAGGTGCGGGCCAACTCGAATCGATACTTGGAGATGCAGTCGCGGACTGCTGATCGCGACACCGGTCGCACAATCACGTCCCGGTAGCCGGTGCCAAGGGCGCGGTAAACCTTCGAAGCTTCCGATCCGACCAGATGCCAGAGAATGGTGATCTCGACCCGAACCGACGCGTTCTCCAGTGACACCGCGGTGATCGCATCCGCTCGATCGGTCTGTTCCCCTTCACCGATAGTGTCCGAGTAAGTCGACTCCTGGGTTCGAACCGAGAGCGGCCGCACCGAGGCGAACGGATTTCGCAGATGGAAGCCCTCTTCGAGCGGTGTCTGGGCCGAACCAAAGAGGACCGGCACGGCTACCTCGCCCGGGGAGACGATGGTCAGCGTCGAGGCCATGACCAGAATTGGGGCAATGATGATTCCAACTATCCCGATTCTTTGGAACAGCCTGTCCACGTCCGGATCGGGCCAACTCCTGGCCCAGACGAACAGCCCTGCGGCGGCCAGGATGATGGCGGCATAGATCATCAGAAATTCCTCGTTCTCTTACCTGGTAGTTGACACTCGGCTCGCCACTATTGGGGGCGGGCATTCCCTTCAAGGATGCTCGGGCCCGATCAATCGAGCCTAGTTACCCTCCCCTCCGTAATTGAGATCCACAGGGCCGGATATGGCACCTGTAGGTCCCAATTAGGGGGCGGCGCCAATCGGTCAGTGCCCGGCCCACTCCCCGCGGAAGTAGAAGGCTCCCGAGCCTGGCGGCACCGGGGCCTGGGCTTCGATCCAGCGCACCGGGGCGTCGCTGATGTTGGAGAACCCGTGGAAGGTGTTGACCCCGGCAAAGATCAGGTCGCCGGTCTTCACCTCCACTGCCTCGTCTTCCAGATGGGCAACCATCTCGCCGCTGACTACGTAATAGGTCTCCTCGAATGGGTGGAAATGCTGGGACTCGGGGCCGATCAGGCTTCCCATCGGCCGGCACTGGACCACGAACACGGTGTGATGTACTGCCCCGACCACCTCGTCGATGAGGTTCCAGAGCCCCACATTGCGGGCGGCGGCCGAACGGAACCCCTTCATCTGCAGAGGACCGGGGGTGGGGAGCATGTCGGAGTCGAAATGGCCCACCAGAGGAGTGGTCGGATCCGACGGGTCAACCGGACGACCGGTCTCAGCCGGCACAACGCCGGAGGGGTAGGTGCCCGTCGCCCCGCCGATGGTCCTCGGCTGCGGCGAGCGGATCCTCAGCCAGCGGGCCGTCGTCTCCCCTGGGTTCCTCCAGGCATGCGGCATGGCTACGGGGGCATAGGCGTAGTCGTCGGACCTGAGGTGGTGGGTCTCCCCGCCCATCGCCAGCAGAACTTCGCCTTCGAGCAGATAGCACGACTCTTCGAAGGGGTGGTACTGACCGTCGATGCGCCCGCCCGGGGCCAGCTCGACCAGAGCGACCTCGATGTGCACCGCACCCTGCTCAGCCCCGACCAGAGCCCGCACGGTGAGACCTTCGCCTCCACGGGCCTTGACTGCTGAGGTGTCCCCGCTCCTGACCACTGCCCACGGCATCGAGTTCTCCTTGTTCGTCGTCGGGGTCCCACCACGAGGTCAAAACAGACCGGCGCCGAGTTTCTCAACGGTCGGTTGATCGTGTGACTAGGGCGCTTCGACCGCGGTTGTCGTGACGTTCGGCTCTCGCGTGGAACGCCGCGCGTCCATAGATTGAATGATATGTCGAATCTCTTCGCCACGGTCGACGGCAATGAGGCCGCGGCCCGAGTGGCTCACGCCCTGAGCGAGGTGATCGCCATTTACCCGATCACTCCCGCTACGCCGATGGGTGAGCATTCCGACGCATGGTCGCATATGGGTCGCACCAATCTGTGGGGAGTGGTTCCCGACGTGGTGGAGATGCAGAGCGAAGCCGGCGCGGCTGGTGCCGTGCACGGATCGCTTCAGGTAGGGGCTCTCACAACCACCTTCACCGCCTCACAGGGCCTGCTTCTCATGCTGCCCAATATGTACAAGATCGCTGGCGAGCTGACTTCGACGGTGTTCCACATCGCGGCAAGGACTTTGGCCACACATGCCCTGTCGATCTTCGGTGACCATTCCGACGTGATGGCCGCCCGTCAAACGGGTTTCGCAATGCTGGCCTCGGCTTCGGTGCAGGAGGTTCAGGATCTCGCCTTGGTCTCCCACGCCGCCACGCTACGGGCGCGCATTCCTTTCCTCCATTTCTTTGATGGATTCCGGACCTCGCATGAGGTTGCGAAGATCGTCGCTCTTGGCAATGACGTGCTCAGGGCGATGATCGATGAGGACCTGATTGCCCAGCACCGGCTGCGAGCCCTCAGCCCGCACCGTCCGGTGCTGCGCGGCTCGGCCCAGGATCCGGACGTCTTCTTCCAGGCGCGGGAAGCAATCAATCCCTATTACTCCGCCGTGCCGTCGATCGTGCAAGCCGAGATGGATCGATTCGCCGAGCTCACCGGCCGCAGCTACCACCTCTTCGATTACGTCGGTCACCCTGAGGCCGAACGGGTCATAGTCCTCATGGGTTCCGGGGTGGGCGCCGCATCGGAAGCAGTGGAGCGACTGGTCGCCCGGGGGGAACGCATCGGCATGGTGATCGTCCGCCTCTACCGGCCATTCGACAGCGATGCCTTCCGGGCGATTCTCCCACCGACCACCCGAGCCGTTGCCGTCCTCGACCGGACCAAGGAGCCAGGTGCAGTCGGGGAACCTCTGTATCTCGACGTCGTCACCGCGCTGTTCGAGGGAGATCGCCCCAGCCCGCACGTAATTGGTGGCCGGTACGGACTGGCCTCTAAGGAGTTCACGCCAGCCATGGCGTCGGCTGTCTTCGCCGAGCTCGACCGGGAGACCCCTAAGCGTCACTTCACGGTTGGCATCAACGATGACGTCACTCACGCCAGCCTGGAATACAGCTCCGACGACTGGGACGAGCCAGAAGGCATGGTTCGGGGGGTGTTTTTTGGACTGGGAAGCGATGGCACCGTCGGGGCCAACAAGGCCACGGTCAAGATCATCGGCGACCGCACTGACCTTTATGCCCAGGGCTACTTCGTCTATGACTCCAAGAAGTCGGGGTCGCGGACCATCTCCCACCTCCGATTCGGACCGCATCCGATCGCCTCCACCTACCTGATAGGCCCGGGGCAGGCGACTTTCGTCGCCTGCCATCAATTCCACCTGCTCGAAAACGTCGATGTGCTCGAGCTCGCTGCACCCGGGGCCACGTTCCTGCTCAACAGCCGCTATGACTCAAATGAGGTATGGGGGCACCTTCCCGGCTGGATCCAGCGGGGAATCGTCGACAAGGGCCTCGATTTCTGGGTGGTGGACGCCACCCGAATCGCGGCCGAAGCGGGTCTGGGCGGGCGGATCAACACCGTCCTCCAGACGTGCTTCTTCGCCCTTTCGAAGATCATGCCCCGCGACGAGGCTATGGCGGCGATCACTGAGGAGGTGACCAGGGCGTATGGCAAGAGAGGAGAGGTGGTGGTCCGCCGCAACCTGGAGGCGATCAATTCGACTCTTGAGGGGCTGCGACAAGTGACCGTCCCCGCTGCGACGATCACAGACGTCACTGGTCCTGGCGACCTCCTCTCTTCCAGGCTGGCAACGGCCCCCGACTTCATTCAACGAGTGACCGGAATGATGCTGGCTGGGAAGGGCGACCTGCTTCCGGTTTCGGCGATGCCGGTCGACGGCACTTTCCCCACCGGAACCGCACTGTGGGAGAAGCGCTCGATCGGGACCGAGATCCCCATCTGGGACCCAACGATCTGCATCGACTGTGCCCGTTGCGCCTTGGTCTGCCCCCATGCCGCGATCCGGTTCAAGGTGTTCGATCCTGAGGCACTGAAGGGCGCCCCCATTGGGTTCGTATGGAAGGAAGCGAGCGGAACTGAATTCGAGGGCAAGGTGCTAGCTCTCCAAGTGGCTCCTGACGACTGCACCGGTTGTGGGGTGTGTGTGGACGTGTGCCCGGCCCGGTCAAAGGAGGAGATCCGGCACAAGGCGATTGACATGGTGGCCAAGGACGACCATCTCGAGAGGGAACGGGCCAACTTCGACTTCTATCTCACCATCCCCGACCCACCACGTCATGAGGTGAGGCTCGATTCGGTGAAGGGGTCGCAGATGATCGAGCCGCTGTTCGAATTCTCAGGGGCCTGCGCCGGATGTGGGGAGACGCCATACCTCAAGCTTCTCTCTCAGCAATTCGGCGACCGAGTAGTCATCGCTAACGCCACCGGATGCTCATCGATTTACGGCGGCAACCTCCCAACCACGCCTTGGACGGTCGATGAGACCGGGCGGGGACCGGCGTGGGCCAACTCATTGTTCGAGGACAACGCCGAATTCGGGTTGGGGATGCGTCTCGGACTCGAGGCCATGGAAGCCGATGCCCTTCTTCTGGTGACCGCTCTCATCCCCGAGCTCGGACAGTTGGGGGTGGAGATCCTCGAGGCCGATCAATCAGAGGAGCTGGGGATCGCCGATCAACGTCGGCGAGTCGAGAGCCTGCGCGAGCAGTTGGCCGGCATGGAGGGGCTCCTCGCCCGACGGCTTGAAGGAGTCGCCGATGCCTTGGTTCGCACTTCGGTGTGGATCGTCGGTGGAGACGGGTGGGCTTACGACATCGGCTTTGGAGGCCTCGACCATGTGCTCGCCTCGGGTCGCGACATCAACATCCTGGTCCTCGACACCGAGGTGTATTCCAACACCGGGGGCCAAGCTTCCAAGGCGACCCCTCGGGCGGCCGTCGCCAAGTTCGCATCGGGTGGCAAGAGCACCGCGAAGAAGGACCTCGGCCAGATCGCCATGGCCTATGGAAACGTCTACGTGGCACAGGTGGCGATGGGGGCCAACATGACCCAGACCGTTAAGGCCTTCGCCGAGGCCGAGGCTCATCGCGGTGTGTCTCTGATCCTCGCCTATAGCCCTTGTATCGCCCATGGAATCGAGATGTCAACGCAGATGAGCCACCAGAAGGAGGCAGCCGCCTCCGGTTATTGGCCGCTGTACCGCTACGACCCGGCCTTCGAGGCTCAGGGTCAACCCGGCTTGCGACTCGACAGCCGCAAACCGACCATTCGCTTCAAGGACTTCGCCGAAAAGGAGGGCCGCTTCGCCATGTTGACCCGGGCCAACCCGGAGCGATCTGACGAGCTCATGGCGAGCGCGCAAAGAGACATCGACGATCGCTGGCATCTGTACGAACAACTCGTCGAGGTCCATCGCACCGCCGAATACGCCGAACTGGAGGATTGATGACTGTCGACATGCGCACCCGGTACTTGGGAATGACGCTCGCCCATCCCATCGTGCCCTCGGCTTCGCCGATAACCGGTGACATCGACCATCTCCTTCGCCTGGTTGAGGCGGGCGCATCTGCAGTCGTGCTGCCTTCGCTGTTTGAGGAGCAGGTCGAACACGAGGCGATGGCAGTGCACATGGGGCTGGATTGGGCCAAAGACTCCTTTGCGGAAGCAGCCAGCGGCTACCTCCCCGAGTTGAACGACTACAACACCGGGCCCGACCGGTACCTCGAGCTGATTCGGGCAGCAAAGTCCGAGTTGAAAGTCCCCGTTATCGCCAGCCTCAACGGCACCACAGCCGGGGGCTGGGTCCTGTACGCCAAGATTCTCGCAGACGAGGGAATCGATGCCCTCGAGCTCAACATCTACCTGATTGCCGCCGACCCCACCCTCACCGGAAGCCAGGTGGAGCATCAGTACCTGAGTCTGGTCGAATTGGTACGGCAAACGGTCGAGGTGCCCCTGGCGGTGAAGGTCGGTCCCTTCTTTTCCTCCATGGCGAACATGGCCACCCGCTTGATCAGCGCCGGAGCCGACGGCCTCGTCATCTTCAACCGCTTTTACCAGCCCGACATAGACCTCGAACGGATGGAGGTGGTCCCCAACCTGGTCCTGTCCACTCCAGCCGAGCTTCGTCTGGTGCTCCGATGGATTGCCATCCTCCACGGGCGGATCGAAGGCTCGTTGGCTGCGACTACGGGAGTAGACGGGGCCGAAGAGGCCGCAAAGCTGGTCCTTGCGGGCGCCGACGTCACGATGATGGCCTCGTCCCTTCTTCGCCATGGACCGGAGCGATTGCGTGAAACGGTGGACGGACTTAGAACCTGGCTCGAGGAAAAGGGCTACGAGTCCCTGGAGCAAGCCAAAGGATCCTTCAGTCAGGCAGCGGTCGCCGACCCATCGGAATTCGAGCGAGCCAATTACATGCGAGCCCTGATGTCGTACTCGCCCCGGTGGTGATCATCAAGGCGAGCCCGCGGGCACAGGTGACGGTCACAATCCCGAACGAGTCGCTTCGCGAAGCGCGAGCCTCGTCACTCGACCAAGCTCTGCGGGCCCACTGAAGGAGATGGCTGATGGTGACGTCAACAGAAGACCGGGTGATTTTCGAAACCGCCGGTGAGCATGTAGCTCGAGCGGTGCCAGTGGCCGCACCGACAGACACCATCGGCGCCATCAGAACTTGGCTGGGAGGCCGCCGGTTCGACACCGCGGCAGCGGTGGCGGTTTGCGATGAAGGCCGGCTGGTCGGTCTGCTCAGGATCGAGGACCTGCTCGCTACCCCCGAAGGGGTGTCGGCCGCGGCGGCGATGGATCCTGACCCCCCGGTGGTTGGGCCGGGATTGCACCAGGAGCGGGCGGTGTGGCAGGCGGTCCAGCACGGTGAAGCCACGCTGGCGGTGGTCGGTGAGGGCCGGGTGTTCCTTGGCTTGATCCCGCCGTCGCGGATGTTGCAGGTTCTTCTCTGGGAGCACGACGAGGACCTGGCCCGGCTTGGGGGCTTCGTCCACGATGCCGAGGCGGCTCGAGAGGCAAGCCAGGAGCCGGTCACCCGTCGCTATTGGCACCGTCTGCCGTGGCTTTTGGTCGGGCTGGCCGGAGCCCTGATCTCGGCGGGCCTCATCGGTGCCTATGAGCAGCAGCTCGAGGCCAATGTCCTGCTGGCATTCTTCATCCCCGGCATCGTCTACATGGCCGATGCCGTGGGGACCCAGACCGAAACTCTGATCATCCGGGGCCTGTCGGTTGGGGTGAAGGTCCGCCAGGTGGTCAAGCGCGAGCTCCTGACGGGTCTCCTGGTGGGGGTGACGGTCGCCGCTGCCTTCTACCCGCTGGCGCTGTGGCGCTGGGGCGACCTCGAGGTCGCAGCAACGGCGGCTCTGGCGCTGTTCGCCGCCTGCAGCACCGCCACCGTGGTGGCCATGGCGCTCCCTTATCTTCTCAACCGCCTGGGGAAGGATCCGGCGTACGGGAGCGGACCGCTCGCCACCGTCATCCAGGATCTGATCTCGATCATTGTCTATTTCGCCATCGCCACCGCGATCATCGGGTAACGGTCGACTGTTGAGAGCCGGCTGCCTCTTGCCATCCGGTCTCGACTGAGCGAACATATGTTCGATGCGAGACGAGGCGTCGATCCTGCACGCCGATCTCGACGCCTTCTATGCGTCGGTCGAGCAACGTGATGATCCGCGGCTGCGCTCCCGCCCGGTGATCGTGGGGTCGGGGGTGGTGTTGGCGGCGAGCTATGAGGCGAGGGCGTACGGAGTTCGCACCGCGATGGGATGCGGCCTCGCCCGCCGGCTCTGCCCACCGGCGATGGTTGTCGAGCCGAGGATCTCCGCCTACTCCGAGGCGAGCAAGGCGGTATTCGAGGTGTTCAAAGACACCACGCCAATGGTGGAAGGGATCTCGATCGACGAGGCCTTCCTCGATGTGGGTGGGTTGAAACGGGTCTCGGGCTCCCCCACCGAGATAGCACGGCGGCTACGACGACAGGTGCTCGAGGAGGTCGGCTTGCCGATCACAGTTGGGGCGGCTCGCACCAAGTTCTTGGCCAAGGTGGCGAGCGGGGTGGCCAAACCCGACGGACTCCTGGTGGTGCCGCCCGAGAGTGAGCTCGACTTTCTCCACCCTTTGCCCGTGGAACGGGTCTGGGGGGTGGGACAGGTGACTGCCGCCAAGCTGCACGATCGGGGGATCTCCACCGTCGGTGAACTGGCTCAACTTGCCGAGCCCGCCCTGGTGGCGATGCTCGGCCGGGCGTCAGGCCGCCACCTCCATGCCCTGGCCCACAACCACGACCCACGGCCGTTGCAGGTGGGCCGGAGGCGGCGCTCGATCGGGTCGCAGCGTGCGCTCGGTCGCTCCCTGAGGTCGCCGGCGGACCTCGACGCCATCCTGATCGGGCTGGTCGAGCGGGTGACCCGTCGAATGCGAACCGCGGGTCGGGTGAGCCGAACGGTGATCCTTCGACTGCGTTTCGACGACTTCTCCCGGGCGACGCGTTCACACACCCTGCCTCGTGCGACTGCTCACACCCAGACGATCCTCCTCGCGCTACGGGATCTGCTCGCGGATGCCATGCCGATGATCGAGGTGCAGGGTCTCACTCTCGTCGGCGTGGCAATGGCCAATCTCGATGACGACGAAGCCGTCCAGCTCGTGCTGCCGTTCGATCGCGAGGCGGGCATGGCTCTCGATGACGCCCTTGACAACCTCAACGCCCGATTCGGGTCCTCCGCAGTCACCCGGGCGGTGCTACTCGGCAAAGACCAAGGCATGACGGTGCCGCTGCTCCCGGATTGAGCCGGCGGACGCTCAGCCGTCCCGGAGAACGGCGAGCAGGCTCGGCCGCTCCCTTCTCTGGCCCTACCTATATTCCGCAGCGATGCAGACGTTTCTGTTCACCGATATCGAGGCGAGCACGCGTCTCTGGGAGGAGCATCCAGATGAGATGGCTGCCGCCCTGGCCCGACACGATTCGATCCTGACCGAGGCGATCGACCAGGCCCGGGGCAAGGTGTTGAAGACGACTGGTGACGGCATGATCGCGGTGTTCGACTCGGGGGGTGACGCGGTGGCCGCCACGATCGGGGCCCAAAGGGCACTGGCCGCCGAAGAGTGGGGACCGACCGGGCCACTGCGGGTGCGGATGGGTGTCCACTCCGGAGAGACGGAGAGCCGTGACGGCGACTTCTTCGGCCCGGCGATGAATCGGACCGCCCGGATCATGGCCGCGGGTCACGGTGGTCAGGTGTTGCTCTCTGCGGTAGCGGCCGATTCTGCAGCGGGCCATCTCCCCGACGACGCCGTCTTGCGAGACCTGGGGACGCACCGGCTCAAGGACCTGACCCTTCCCGAACATCTCTATCAGCTGATCCACCAGGACATCGAGACCGAGTTCCCGCCGCCGCGCACCCTCGACGCCAGACCACACAACCTTCCCCTCCAGGCCACGGAGTTCCTGGGACGGAGCAGCGAGCTAGCAGCGATCGAGGTCATGCTGGAGTCCCCCACTACCAGGTTGCTGACCATCGCCGGCCCTGGCGGAGCCGGCAAGACACGTCTCGGTCTCCAGGTGGCAGCTGAGTGGCTGGACCGTTTCCGCGACGGGGTGTTCTTCGTCGACCTCTCCGCCGAGCGGGATCCGGATGCGGCTTTCGAGGCCATCGTCCGCGCCCTCGACCTCCCGGTTTCGGGAGGTGGCGACCCGCTCCAGATCCTGAAATCGAGACTTCGAGACCGCCAGATGCTGCTGCTCCTCGACAACTTCGAACAGGTGACCGCGGCGGCGGTCGGAGTCGGCGAGCTCCTCCAGCAGGCACCGGACCTGAAGGTCATCGTCACCAGTCGGGAGACGCTCCGGGTGCGTGCCGAACACGTCTTCCCGGTTCCCCCGCTCTCACTCCCCCATCCCAGGGACCCGACCGCGTCCATCGCCGAATCGGAGGCGGTGCAGCTGTTCACCGAGCGGGCAAGAGCGGTGCGACCCGGTTTCGCCATCACCGACGAGAACGCTGCGTTCATCGCCGAGATCTGCCTCCGTCTCGACGGTCTCCCGCTGGCCATCGAGCTGGCGGCGGCGCGTCTCAACGTGTTCACCCCATCGGACCTCCTCGATCGGCTCCGGGAGAGACTCGACGTCCTGGGAGCAGGGGGCCGGGATCTGCCCGACCGGCAACGCACCCTGTGGGGGGCGATTGGCTGGAGCTATGAGCTCCTCGACGAGGCTGAGCGTGCCTTCTTCGAGCTCATGTCGGTGTTCTCGACGACCGATCTCCAGGCACTGGAGGCCGTGTCGGCCTCCGTCTTCGGTACCGGGGTCGTCGTCGACTCTCTGGCCTCGTTGGTGGACAAGAGCCTGGTCCGAAGTGACGACAGCGGCACCTCCCAGCGGTTCTCGATGCTGCTGATGATCAAGGAGTACGCCGAGGCGCAGCTCGCCGACTCCCCCGAGCGGGAGCAGACGGTGCGTCGCGCCCACGCCCTCTACTTCTCCGCCTTCGGCCAACGGCTTCAAGACCGGCTCCATGGTGTGGAACGTGACGCGGCCCTCGACGAGCTCGAGTCGGAGATCGGCAATCTGAGGACCGCCTGGCGTTACTGGGTCGATCAAGGTGACCTTGAGCAGGTGTTCAATCTCATCGAGGGGCTCTGGACCCTCCTTGAGGCCAAAGGCTGGTACCACGCCGCAATCGAGCTCGCCTCCGACACTCTTGGCGTGCTGGCAAAGGCCGAGCCGTCACCGGAGCTCGCCGCCGAGGAGCTGACCCTGCGCACCAGCCTGGCCCGGGCATTGATGGCGGTACGTGGCTACGGCGTCGAGGTGGAGGAAGAGTTCAAACGGGCCCTGGAGATCGCGCAGACCGCGGGCACCACCGCGCAACGCTTCCCGGTGCTCCGAGCCCTCGCCACCTACTACATGAGCATCGCCGACTTTGGCCAAGGCGCCGAGTACGGGCGACAGCTTCTCGAGCTCGGCGAGCGGGAGGGAGACGAGTCGATCCGGATCGAAGGTCATTATGTCTACGGTGCAGCACTGGCTTTCTCCGGTGATCTCGACACCGGTCTCCCCCACCTGGACCGGGCAATCGAGCTTCACGACCCGCGGGTCCACGGCTCCACCCGCTTCCGTCTCGGGCCCAACACCGGAGTGGTGGCTCGAGTCGCATCGGGACTGATCCTCTGGCAATGCGGTGCACTGGAAAGGTCCGTTGCCCGGGTCAGCGCAGCTCTGGACGTTGCCCGGGAAATCGACCACCCCTACAGCATCGCCTACGCCCTCTATCACAATGGCTTCCTCGCCCTGGGCAGAAGCCGGTTCGAGGAATGCGTGCAGACGGCACAGCAGCTGGCCGAGGTCGCCGACGAGAACGACTACGTGGTGTGGAAGACGCTCGCCACTGTCCTCGAAGGAGTGAGTATCACGGCCCTAGGCCAGACCGAAGAAGGGCTGGCGATGACCGAGACCGCGATCGACCTCTACCAAGGGCTGACGACACCGCCGGTGTTCTGGCCACTGATCCTCAGTCTGCGGGGCCTGGTGTACGCACTCGCCGGCCAGCCCGAGCAGGCTCTCGCCTTGATCGACGAGGCCATCGAACTCGGGGGACACCACGAGGTGGTCTCACCCGAGTTCCGGGTGTTCAAGGGTGACTTCCTCAGGATGAAGCTCCAACCCGACCTCGCCGGGGCAGAGCAGGCCTATCTGTCTGCGAGTCGTGGGGCGAGGGCGGGCGGGCTTCATCTGATCGAGTTGCAGGCCTGGACCAGGCTGGTCGGTCTCCGTCGCGAGATGGGCCACTCCCCCGACGGCAGTGAGGAGCTGGCAGCTCTCTATGCCACTTTCACCGAGGGCTTCGACGAGCACGACCTGATCATGGCGAGGCAGGTATTGGCGTAGGTCACTGCCCGGTCCACTCCCCATTGTCCTAGATAGTGTTCACATCGGTGATTACCTCCGTCCAACCGAAGATGCGGGCGGCCGTTCTCCACGCTGCAGGCGACCTCCGTATCGCGGAGGCAGCTATCCCCGATCCGGGCCCCGGCGAGCTGCTGCTGCGGGTGGAGACGGTCGGGATCTGTGGCACCGACGCCTCCGAGTACCGCCATGGACCGAAGCTGTTTCCCCTCGACCGGCGCCATCCCGTGACCGGCCACCTTGGCCCTCTCATCCCCGGCCATGAGTTCAGCGGCGCGGTGGCCGCCATCGGGCCCGGTGTCGAAGGGTTCGCCGAAGGTGAACTGGTGGCAAGCGCAGGGTCGACCGGATGCGGCAGCTGTGGCTTCTGTCGATCCGGGCGGCCCAGCCGCTGTGCTGGCTATTGGGCGGTGGGTCTGCACCGTGATGGGGCCCTGGCCGAGTACTGCACCGTCCCGGCCAGCGCTTGCGTGGTCGTTGAGGGCCTGACCCCGGATGCGGCGGCTCTGGCCCAGCCGATGTCGATCGCGGTGCATGCCCTCCGCAGAGGGCGGGTGGAAGGTGGGGAAGACGTTCTGGTGATCGGTGCCGGGGGGATCGGCGCCTTCGTCACCTACGCCGCGGCCGCAGCAGGATGCAACGTGATCGCGGTCGACCTCGACCCGGATCGTCTCGACATCGCCTCGGCTCTGGGCGCTCGAGACACCGTTCTGGCCGGGGCCGAATCCGACACGAATGGGCTAGAGGCAGCGGTCGTGTTCGAGATCACCGGATCAAAAAATGGGCTGTCGGCGGCGCTGGCCGGCCTGGGCCGGGGTGGCCGTCTGGTTGTCGTCGGATTCCAAAAGCACCCGATCGAGATCGATTTCGGAGAAATGACAACCTCGGAGCAGGAGTGGGTCGGGACCAACAGGATCGACCCGGCCACCGACCTTCCCGAGGCAATCAGACTCCTCGCCGCCCGCGATGTTCTCTGGAGTGACGTTGCCCCCCTGGTGCTCCCCCTCGATGACGTTGAGGTTGCCCTCCGCTCGATGGCCGAGGGAGAGAAGACCCCGATCAAAACCCTGATCTCACCAATGACAGAGCTAGCTCGCCCCTCCCGGATGTGAGTCCTCTCAGCTCTGGGGAGAGTGCTCCTAGGGAAGAACCCGACCGGGGTGGGTCTAGATAGCCGGCTCCAGTTCGGGGAACATTCTCTCCGCTCAATACCCGGCGAGCAGGTCCAGCAACTGGTCGCCGTAGGCGTCGAGCTTGGCGGGACCGATCCCCGGCACCTCGAGCAGATCCGTCTCCGTTGATGGGCGCAACGATGCGATTGCCTCCAAGGTCCGGTCGTTGAACACGACGTAGGCGGGGACACCTTGGGATCTCGCCTGGTCCAAACGCCAGGTCTTGAGCCGTTCGATCAGGTCGGGGTCGGCGGAGCCGCCACCCGGGGTGAGCCGCCCCGAGACACCGGCCTTGACCACCTGCTCACCCCAGGGCACGCCCATGACCGCCTCGGTCCCGGCCAGCTTGACCAGCACCCCTGTGGTCAGGATCTCATCGACCCTCCCCTGGTACCCGCCGCTCAGCGTGATCTCCTCGCCGACCGCGACGAACACGGCGTCGGGCGGGACCCTGGTCGGCCTCAGATCGGTCCGCACCGGAGGGGGCACCTCCTCGACGGGGGCGGTGCCGTCGAGCTCGGCGAGGAATCGGGAGGGCCGGTCTTCGTCGACGAGGATGCTCACCGTCCTCCGGCCCCGGGTCACGGCGACGTGAAACACCCGGCGCTCCTCTTCTATGTCGTCGGACAGCTCGTGGGGCATCGATCCCCGGTCGGCCCCGAACACCAGCACGTGGTCCCACTCCAGCCCTTTCACCCGATGCACCGTGGACAGGGTGACCCCTTCAGTGCTGGTCGCCGCCCCTAACCGGTCCCGGAGCCATGGTTCGAACTCGGCCGGCTCCGGGCCCAGTGCCGCCACCCGACGCAGTGCGGTCAGGTCATCACCCTGGGCGGCGCGGTCGGCGCGGGTCCGACCCGCATCGAGAGCGGCCGCCGCCCGATCCAGCCCGATCTCCGTGGTCAAGACATCCAGGAGATATGAGGTGGAGATGGCGGCCTTCGAGGCGGTGAGGATGTCCTCGCAGAACTCGTCCCAACGATCGGCCCGTCGTCCCTCGAGCACTTCCCCTAACCCGATCAGCTGTTCCAGGGAGAACGGGCCATGGCGCCGTCCGATCGTTTCACTGAACAACCGGGTGATCCCCCGACCGGGTCGTCTGATGGTCTCGAACAGGTCGTTGCGGCTCATCTGGCCCGGGTCGAGTGCGATCCGGATCCAGGCCAATGCGGCTCGGAGCACGGTGCGCTCGAGGACGCTCACCGACAACGCGCTGTTGAACGGAAGACCACGCGAGCTGAGGGCGACGTGGACCGGTAACAGACTGGAGTTGACCCGGGAGAGGACGGCGATCGCGCTCGGCTCCACCCCTTCGTCGATCAGGGCGGCGATGCGATCGACGGTGATCAGACCGAGCTCATCCCCGGGCGAGCGCACCACTTCGAGGCCATTGGTGTCGGATACCGCCCGGATCGTCTTCTCCACCCGACGCCTGTTGTATCTGAGCAGGGTGGCGGCCGACTCCACCACGTCGGCGGGACAGCGGTAATTGACCTCGAGCGCATGGACGGCCGCACCAGGGAATAGCTCCTCGAAGTCGATTAGAAACCCCGGGTCGGCACCGGCGTACCCGTAGATCACCTGATCGTCGTCACCCACCCCGAACACGTTCATTCCCGGGCCGGCCAGGAGCCGGATCAGAAGCAGATAGGCGGGGGTCAGGTCCTGGAACTCGTCGACGAGAAGGTGGCGGCACTGGGCCTGCCAGTGGGCCCGCAGCTCCGGGAGCCGGCACAGGGCTTCGATCGCGCCGTAAATCTGTTCGGAATGGTCGGCCTCACCCGATCGTTCCAACCCCTCCCGGTAACGGAGGAAGGTCTCGGCGAACCCGGGCACGTCGTCACGCTCGATCTCGACCAACTCGGGGTCACGGAGCCCGATCCGCACCTCGTCCAGGGCCTCCAGATAGGGGCCAATCACATCGGTGTTGGCCCGCGGCGGAGCGGTGGTGATCGGCTCCAGTCGGCGTCGCTGCTCCCGTTCGTCGATGAGACGCAGATGCGGTTTCGCCATCCGCAGGATCTCCCAACCCAGCGAGTGGATCGTGCGGACGTTGAGCCGTCTCCCGTCGGGGAGCCGTTCGACCATTTCCTCTGCCGCCCGGCGGTTGTAGGCGAGGGCGGTCAACAGTTCCCGCTCGATTCGTCGATCCTCGATCAGATGACGGACCCGGGCGGTCAGCACCCGGGTCTTACCCGAGCCGGCCGGGGCGATGATCCGGGCCGGACCGACCAGATGGGACACCGCCTCCAGCTGGTCCGGTGCCAGATCGAGAGACGGTGCCTTGAATGGCGGGACCGGGGTGTCCCGTCCCAGCTCGACGGTTTCGTGGTGGATCACGATGTGGTCCAAGTCGAGTGGCTGACGCGGTCCACCATCGATCCAGACCGGTGTGCCATCAGGTGCGATGACGTCGGCCGGGCCGCCGACTGTGACCTCCAGCCGGGCCGCCGCCTTGTGCCCCCACCACCACACCGGCGAGTCGGAACGTGCGTCGTAGGAGTTATGCCAAATCGTCTTGACCAACCGCTCCTCCAACAACGTGAACCGGGCGCCCAACTCGTAGGGCGGTGCGTCGGTGGTCTCGGCATTGGCCAGTGCATCGGGGAGAACGTCCAGTTCGAACACCGTGGGTGTCCTCTGAACGTAACGACGCTGCAGGTCGGTGACGGTCTCGCCGAGCCGTTGGGGGTCCGCCAGTATGGCTGAGTCGATACGAACCCGATCGGCATCCGCCCAAGCCGCAAGGGCGGGCGCCCCCGGGCCCACCACCACAGAGCGTCCGAGCTCAAGTGGGCCGGGTGCTGTCACCGTTCAAAGGTTACGGGCAGCCAGCGACAGATCGGACATCAGCTCAGCGTTGTCCCCCTGCGAAGCGGGGGGACCGACCGAGCCCCGCTCGGTCGAGGGGGGCAGACCGTTCCACGCCTCACCGTTGTCCCCCCGCGGAGCGGGGGGACCGGCCGAGCCCCGCTCGGTCGAGGGGGGCAGACCGTTTGCACGGTGCCAGGTAGCGTCTCGCCGGTGTCATTGACCCCCGAAGACCTCACGCTGATCGCAGGGGCGAACGAGGTCGTGGTCGAGACCCGGTCGGGCGACCGGGTTGTCCGGACTGTGATCTGGGTGGTCGTCGATGGTGAGGACGTGTTCGTGCGCTCGGTTCTTGGTCGAGCGGGGCGGTGGTGGCAACGAGCACTCGCCGAACCCGAGGTGACCCTAAGCGTTGGAGACATCCGATTTCGGTTCACGGCGACACCCGTCACCGACCCCGAGTCGGTGGAGCGCACCTCAGAAGGATTCCGCCGCAAGTACCGCAAGGGCCGTTCCCTCGACGCAATGCTCCGCCCTGAAGTCCTGGATACCACCCTCCTCCTCGAAACACTGGTCTGAGCCGCTGACCATGAGCCTGCAACTCTCTGACGAGGCCGGTAAGGCGAATCGGTTGCGTGCGGACGGCTGGATCGACTGCGAGAACGGGAGGGGCGGGGGCCACAGCTGCTCCGCCTGTGTCCATGGTTTGGTTCCTCCGCCCTGGATGCTCGAAGCAGCGTGCCGACTCTGGCCGGGAATCAAGGAGATCCTTGTCCGTGAGATTCTGGTCGCAGCCGCCCGAGCTACACCCCCGGAGGGGTGAAACGTCAGCGACCCCACCATGTCGACACCAGACGGAACGGGCTATGCCGTGGCGGTTGGCGTCGGCCCGTAGCTTCGGATCCGGTCACGGTTCCCGTGGGCGCCACCGGAGTACGAGGCGAGGTCGGCAACCACAGCGAGCACCATCCAGAACCAGTCAAGGCCGGTGACCCCACGCGGGGCGATCGACACGTACATCAACGTCGTCCAAGGCAGCATTCCGGAACGACCCGGCCGGCGCAGCCCTCAAGACCCCATCCGGTCGGATCGAGTTGTACTCGGAGACGATCGAGAGCTTCGGATACGACGACTGCCCCCCGCACCCGTCGTGGTTGGAGCCTTCCGAGTGGCTGGGGAACGCCGGCAACTACCCGCTTCACATGATCTCGAACCCGCCCAAGACCCGCCTCCATTCCCAATGGGATCACGGAGAGACCAGCCTGAACGGCAAGGTCGACGGCCGAGAGCAGATCGGCATGAACCCCGACGACGCCCAAACCCGTGACCTGAGCCACAGGGATGTGGTCCGGGTGTTCAAACGAACGGGGCGCCTGCCTGGCGTCGCTGGTGATCAGGGAGGACCTGACGCAGGGTGTGGTCCAGCTGCCGACCGGAGCCTGGTGGGATCCCACTGGGCCGGGCGACCTGTGTCGGGCTGGGAACCCCAATGTCCTCACCCGGGACGTAGGAACGTCGAAGTTGGCTCAGGGCCCCACTGCCCAGATTTGCCTGGTGGAGGTCGAGCGGTTCAGCGGAGAGGCCCTTCCGGTACAGGCTCACGAGCACCCCGCGCTCCTGACCGAGTAGCAAACGAACTCAGGAGCGGCTGCAAGCGCTCAATGCCGAGCGCGTCAATAGCCGCTGCCTCAGAGCGACAGGTGACGGATCGTCCGAGCCCACTCACCAACATCATCGACCAAAGCATTCACATGCTCGTCGGTTATATCGATCGAAAGGGCAATGAACCCTCGACGAGCCAGGTAGTAGCCCTTCTCCAAGAGCTCGAAGAAGAGCAACTCTTCGAGCTCTTGGTTCGCGATCTCCAGGTCCCGTGGCGAGGACACCGGTCCCTTCGTGGCGTGGATTGTGAGCAACGAGCCCCAACCGGTGGCGATCATCTCGACCCCGGTCCTTTCGAAGACAGCATTGAGCTCGACCCGGAGGTGGTCTCCTCGTTCATTGACTGCCTCGATGAGCTCATCGGTCAGGACGTCACGGAGCACGGCGACACCGGCGGCGACCGAAAGCTCGTTGTTGTTGAAGGTTCCCCCATGGGTCAGAGGTGTGCTGTGCGCCGGATCAAAGACCGACATCACATCCCGCCGGCCGCCAAACGCACCCACCGACAATCCGCCCGCGATGTACTTGCCCAAAGTGGTCATGTCGGGCTTGATGCCCAATGCACCCTGGGCGCCGGCAGGCGAGAGTCTCGAGGTCATGACCTCATCGAAGATGAGCAGGCTGCCGGCTGCTTCGGTGACCTCGCGCAATCCTTCCAAGAATTCCGGCGATCCTGGGATGCACCCCGACGCAGCGAGCATCGGCTCCACGATCACACAGGCGATCTCGCCAGCTCGTCTCGAGAAGACCTGCCGTACTTGGTCAAGGTCGTTGTAATCGGCCACGACCCACGAATGCGGCGTTAGGAGAGGCCGACCACTCTCGCCGAAGAAGAGCACTCCACCGTGATACGCATCGTGGAACGCCATCACAGACTCACGGCCGGTGAAATGCTTGGCCGTTGCTATGGCCATCAGGTTGGCCTCGGTGCCCGAGTTCGTGAAACGCACCGTGTCGATCGATGGGAAGCGTTGACAGACCAGGGACGCGTAGTCGATCTCGGCGGTTCGCATCGCCCCCGAAGTCCAGCCGCCCTCCAGTGCCGACGAGACCGCACGACGGACCTCTACAGGACTGTGCCCGAGGAGGCCTGCTGAGAAGTTGCCCAACAGATCGAGGTAACTGTGACCGTCGACATCGACGAGGTAAGGACCATCGACGGCCTCCACCCGGAAGGGGAAGGGGTCGAAATGGAGAACCGATCGTGTGTTGCCACCAGGCATCACCTCCGAAGCCAGGCCGGCGAGGTGACGACTGTTCGGGTTGTCCTCGATGTAACGCTGGCGCGCCTCGGCTACTGCGCCTTCAAGCGTGGTCATCGGCCGAATCTAGCGGCCCCCTCCCAGCAAGGCCGTGACCTGCCCACCGCACCGACCGAGATCGGAGCCCGCTCCGACCACTTCGGTTTCGCGGTGTTCGGGATCCCTATCGGTGGTCTGTTCACTGGTGCAGAAGAGATGTGGTCTGTTCACTGGTGCAGAAGAGATAAAGACCGCTGATCAAGCCGAAATCTTCGGCGGGGACGCAGGGGTGGCGCTTGACCCCTGCTATCACCAGGCGTGTGACACCTTCGTCAACGTCAGTAAGAAGATTCTGGGTCAGATGTCTGACGCCGCCGCATTCGCCATCCTCACCTACGCCATGAACACGGAATCAGTGAGCGCAGAGCCGGCTATGGACAACCTCAGGCTGCAAAGCCAGGAGCAGGAACCGGCCACCATCGACGGATCGTCGTAGACGAAACGCCTGGCAAGGGAGGGCGGCAGAGCTCAGGCTTTGCCGCCCTCCCTTACTCTTCCTTATCAGGCGATGGCTTGGTGACCGGGAGCATCTCGGTGGTGGTGGGGAACGACTGTTCCCAACCCGAGCCCTCGACGACCCGTCTGCTTAATCGCCGCCAGGCCTCCCGCTCGGTCGGCGGATTCTCACGGAGCAGGTCGGGAACCACCTTTGCCCACCCCACCGCCCGAAGCGCGAAGACCATCACCGCACCGGTGACGGCGACGATCCCGACCGCGGCGAGCAGCACCACGGTGCGGGGAAGGTCAAGGGCAAAGAACTCGCGGAGGAAGGGGCTGGACATCGTCACCACCAGCAGAGCGGCCATCGTGGCAATTAGGCCCTTCTTCCAGGGCACGAGCGGTCGACTGACGATCCCCAGGGCAAAGAGCCCGATGGCGGCAAGGATCAGGGTGGCGGTGGTGCGCGACTCACCGATCGACGCACCCTCCGAGTCGGCGAGCCAGTACCCGGCGAAGGTGGCAATGGTCGCAACCAACCCGGTGGGGGCCGCGAACTTGAGCACTCTCAGGACGAAGCCTGGCCGGCTTCGTCGACGTGATGGCGCCAGGGCGAGGAAGAACGCCGGAATCCCGACGGTCAGACTCCCGACCAGGGTGAGATGACGAGGGAGGAAGGGGAACGGCAAGGTGGAGACCACGATGGCCAGGGAGAGGCCGAGGGCATAGACGGTGCTGGTGATGAAGAGGTTGGCCACCCTCTCGATGTTCGAGGTGACCCTTCGCCCCTCCCCTACGATCCCGGGAAGGCTGGCGAAACGACCATCGATCAGCACCAACTGAGCCACCGCGCGTGAGGCGGGTGCCCCGCCGCCGATGGCGATCCCGATGTCGGAGTCTTTCAGGGCCAGCACGTCGTTGACCCCGTCACCGGTCATCGCAACCACATGCCCCACCGACTGCATGGCGCGGACCATGGCGCTCTTCTGGTGGGGGGCCACCCGACCGAAAATGGTGGCCCGCTCCATTATCGCCGCCAACTCGTCGTTGCCCTCAGGCAGGAGACGAGCGTCGACGACCTGGTCTGCACCGTCGATCCCAACCTGTCGGGCGATCGAGGCCACCGTCTCGGGGTGGTCTCCGGAGATCACCTTGATCCGAATCCCCTGGTCGGCGAAGTAGCGAAGCGTGTCGGCGGCGTCGACCCGGACCTGATCGGAGAGGACGACGATGGCGACCGGCGTAACGTCCGAAGGGATGCGACCATCGGCCAGGGGTGTCATTCCCGCGCCCACCAACAAGACGCGTCTCCCGTCGGCTGAGGCATCGGAAACGGCTTCCGTGATGCTCTTGTCACGGGGAGCGACCACATCGGGGGCTCCGAGCACCCAGGTGCCGTGGCCGCGGAATGTGACACCGCTCCACTTCCGCACAGATGAGAAGGGAACGGCCGTCTGCACCCCCCAGCCGGGGTTATCGGGGAAAGCGGCTCCAATCGCAGCGAGGGTGGCATTGGGGTGAGGTTCGGCAGCGGCGATGGCCGCCAAGGCGGGTTGGGGATCCCGCTCAGATAGAAGCAAGACCTTTTCGACCGCCAACCGCCCCTCGGTCAGGGTTCCGGTCTTGTCGAAGCAGACGGTGTCGACCCGGGCCAAGCCTTCGATAGCGGGCAACTCCTGAACCAGGACGTTGCTACGCCCCAGTCGGATGACCCCAACGGCAAAGGCGATAGAAGTCAACAACACCAGTCCCTGGGGGATCATGGCCACACCCGCTGCCACCGCCCCACCCAAGCCCTCGAGGAAGGTTCCGCCACCGCGCAAAGCGCTCCACACCACAAGGGCTCCGATCGGCACCACCGCCCAGCTCACGATCCCGAGGATCCAATTGATCCCATCACGGAGCTCGGAACGGACCAGGGCGAACCGCTTGGCGGCGTGGGCGAGCCCCGCGGCATAGGACTCGTCTCCCACTCTTGTCGCCCGGTAACGCCCCGAGCCTGCCGCTACGAAGCTCCCGGAGAGACACTCGTCGTCAGCTCGCTTGTGCACAGGGTCCGACTCCCCGGTGAGCAGTGACTCGTCGATCTCCAGCCCTTGGGAGCTGACCACCACCCCGTCCACAACCAGCTGTTCGCCCGGCCACAGATCGATCAGGTCGTCAACCACGATCCGGTCCACCGCCACATCGGAGACCTTTCCCGACCTGACCACTCGCACCCGGGGCGCCGCCACCAACTCCAAACGGTCCAAGGTGCGCTTGGCCCGAAGCTCTTGGACGATGCCGATGGCCGCATTGGTCACCAACACGATGCCGAAGAGCGCATCACGGGGCTCGCGCAGGACTACCAGAACAATGAGGAGCAGGGCGCCGAGGAGGATGTTGAATCGGGTGACGACGTTGGCCCGCACGATCTCGCCGGTCGTCCTGCTCGGTCTCTCGACAACCTGGTTGACCAGTCCGGCCTCGATGCGTTGGCGCACCTCGTCCTGGGTGAGCCCCTCTTCGGGCGTGGCCAACTCGGGGTTCGTCATCCGGGATTCAGCTTACGGCTGTGCCGGCGAACAGTGATCGCCGGAAGAGGTCACCCTGCCAAAAACGCATGGAGCACGTAGATGGGAAGGCTCAGATCGAACAGGGCATGCGCCACAACGAGGTTGGGAGAGGACCGTCGGCCGATACTTGAGAACCTTCTAACTGCTCGGAAACTGGGCTCGTTGCCGGTTGTAGGTCTAGGTGTTGCCAATCAATGACTCTCCGGTGATGCCTCGGACTCCCGCGCCTCAGGAAGGGTCAAGGAGAAGGTGCCCCATCCGTTGTGGTATCGATAGGTGAGCTCTCCGCCCATCATCTCTGCCAAACGACGCGAAATAGACAGTCCCAGACCGACTGACGGAATACTTGATTCTCAACCCTGCCCACCGGGAAGTGTGATGAATGGTGGCTTCGGCAATCCGTTCCAGAACCCGACCGGCAGCGTCACCAAGGTCCCCTTGCCACCATAAGCAACCCCAAGTGCTTGCAGGTATCGTGGAAGGAAATGGGGAGCTGGATTGAGTGAGGTTGAGACACCGGGCTTGCAGGGAACCTTCACGATCCTTTTCACGGATCTGGAGGGTTCCACTGACTTGCGGGTCAGAGTCGGTGACGCCACCGCCAATGAGGTGATTCGCCTTCACGACGAGCTGGTTCGCTCCCGGTTGGAGATCGCCGGGGCCGTCGAAACCAAATCACTCGGTGACGGGTTCATGGCGCTCTTCAGTTCGGCCAATCAGGCGATCGAAGCCGCCGCATCGATACAGAGGGCGATCCAGGAGCACAACGATTCCAACCTCGACATGCAGCTCTCGGTTCGAATGGGGCTGAACAGTGGGGATGTCACCCAGTCGGCAGGAGACGCCCATGGAACCGCGGTTCACGCCGCATCGAGGGTCGCCGACAAGGCCCAGGGTGGCCAAATCCTTGTCTCCCAGGTCGTCCAGGATCTGGCCGGCACTCTGGGCGACACCAAGATCGTCGACCGGGGGTTGTTCTGGCTCAAGGGCTTTCCCGAGAGATGGCGGCTGTTCGAGGTTCTGTGGAGGGACAAGGAAGCCGCGGTGGGGCGGACCAGTAGAGAGACCCGTGCCGCCTCGGCAGAAGCGTTCGACCTCGAGTCGCCGCGAGCGTTGAGCCCGGTTATAGGGAGGGCCCGAGAGCTAAAGGTCATCGAAGAGCAGCTCGAGGCGACACCCGCCACCGGTCTCAGGGCGGTCGTTCTCGAGGGGGAAGCAGGCATCGGCAAGACCAAGATGCTCGACGCCACTGCGGACATGGCCTCGGAGCGGGAAAGACCCTTCTGGGTGCTCGACGTCACCGCAGACGAGGAGTTGCGGGGGCCATTCCTCCTCTTCCGTTCCCTGCTGAATTCACCGCACACGTCGTCCATCGCCAAGCAGGCGATGGCATTGGAACAACTCACCCGGGCCCAGGAGGCCATCGCCGGGAGGACCCCGCGTGTGGAAGGGTTTTCCCCACAGGAGCAGATGCTGCGGACCTTCGACGAGGTCGCAACCATGATCCTCGCCCTGACTCGAGAGCGTCCCCTGGTCCTGATGCTCGACGACCTGCAGTGGGCCGATGACGACAGCATCCAGCTGATTCGGTATCTGGTGAGGACTGTGGCCTCGGGCCCCATCTTTCTGCTGATCAGCCTCCGCCCCTACTCCGACTCCTCCTCTGGCGGTGCGTCGAAGCTGATTGCCGACCTCGACCGGATGCGTGTGACACAGGTGCTGAGGTTGCAACGATTGACCCGGCTCCAAACCGGGGAGCTGCTCGAGAATCTGCTCGGCGCTCCCGTAGACGAGGCCACGCTGGAGAGTCTCCACGCCCGCTCCGAAGGTGTGCCCTTCTTCATCGAGGAACTGGCACGGGCCTATCGGGAGGCCGAAGCCCTGCAGCTGATCGACGGCACATGGACCATGACCCGACTGAGTGGACCTGCCGTGCCGTCCTCGATCCAGTCCCTGGTCGAGCGAAGACTCGCCCAGCTGTCGGAGGACTCTCGGTCACGGCTCGCCGACGCTGGGGTCCTGGGACGACGGTTCCGTCTCACCGACCTCTCGCGAATGCTGGCACGAGTGCAAGACGAGCCTTCGCAACCCGAATGGCAAATCGGCGAAGACCTCAAGAACGCCATCGATCTCGGTCTGATCGTTGAGGAGCCACGTGGATCCCGCTACGACTTCTCGTTCTCCCATGACCAGATCCGGGCATCACTGCTTGGCGTCAGCTCCCGACAGCGGGTACGGGCCATCCACGGTGCCATCGCTGAAGCGCTGGCGGAAGAGGGAGGGACCGAGAACCTTTCCATGCTGGCCTACCACGCCCTTCAGGCCGGAGATCAGGCGTTGGCGGTGTCGAGCGCGCTGGAAGCGGCTCGGGCTGCGATGGATGTCTCTGCCCCCGAGGAGGCGGTTCGTCTCATCGACGGCACTCTCCCCGCCGCCTCGGAGCCCCAGGACCGAATCGAGATGCTCCGAGTCAAAGATGATGCGCTGGAGTTGCTCGACCGAGGGATGGAGCGCGTCGCCAATCTGGCCGAGATGACCGCCCTGACCGCTGCGGTCCACTCCCCTGCCCTCGACGCCGAGGTGAAACTGAGAAGGGCCTCCGCAGCCAGGGCCAACGAGGACTGCGATCTGGCTGCCGATCTGGCCCGGGCCGTGCGCAGCTCTGCAGAGACCTCCGGCGATCTGGAGCTGGAGCTAAGCGCATGCCTCGAGCTGGGGCAGGCAATCACCAGATGCCCGATCGGAGAGGGTTATTGGCCCCTCGTCGAGGTCGATCTCGACGCAGCCGAAGAACCGTTCCAGCGAGCATTGTCGATCGCCCGTGAGATCGGCGCACGATCGAGGGAAGCCGACGCGCTGCGCGAGTTGGCGGTGATCGAGGCGGGGAGGGTGAAGCAGAGAGTCCTGGCCGCCGCGGCAGGAGGGTCTTCGCGTGTCGAGATCCTGCAGGAGGCACCGGCGATGTTCGCCAAGACGAAACAGCTCGCTGAGGAAGCCTTCCACATCTACGAGGAGATCGGCGACCGGCGAGGCTCGATGTCGGCACTGATCTCGATGGCGTATGCCCACGTCACCGATCCGACAGCCCGTGGAATGGCCGGTCGGATCGAGCACATCAGGGCGCTCCACCACAACAGGAAAGGTGAAGTGACCGAGAGCCAGAGAGCGGTCGACGACGCCTTGATGCTGTTCAGCATTCACACCTATGCGAGGCTCAACCAGCAACCTGGTCTGGCTCTGGAGCGGGGGCGCGAGGCCTTCGATGCCGCCCGAGCCCTCGGAAACCGGTGGTTGGAGTCCCTCGCCGCCGGCGGGATGGCGATGGCCTACCTAATGATTGGTGCCAGTGAGGATTGCGGAGCGTGGCTCGATCGCGCCGCCAGTGCCGCCATGTCGGTGGCCAGTACCTCGATGGCACGTCGTTTGGAGATGTGGCGAGGAGCTCACGCCGCCTCCCGAGATGACGTCGATGCCATGGTTCGCCATTTCGAAAGGGCTGCCGAACTGGCCGGGCACAAGAACCTCGGGGGACGCTGCGAGGCCTATGGGACTATGGCTATCGAGTTTGCCCGCATCGGGGCCCGCGACGGTGACGACTCGATCCTGAAGAGGGCCAAGGATGCCGCCGCCGAGACTTTGACCATGGTCCGCCGCATGAACGGAAAGATGCCCTGGGAAGCGGTGGCCCATGCCGCCCTGGCCGTGGTGGCGCAGGCAGAAGGAGACCCTGCGACCGCCGCTGACGAGGGTCGGGCGGCTCTCGACATCGATGGGGAGACCTACCTCTCTCTGTATCTGCCCATACTCTGGGCGGCGGCACGAACCCTGATCGCACCCGGCGAACCGGAGGCGGCGGCCCTGAGCGCGGAGATCCTGGGTGGCCTCTCCTTCATCAGCATGTCGATGGCCGATCCCGACATCAAGGCCAAGTGGTTCGATCTGCCGACCAATCGCGAATTGGCCGAAATAGTGGGATTCGACCCGTCTCAGGCGTGGCAGCCGGATGAGATTGAGCGCGTCGACTTGAGCGACAAGGAGCTCGGATTGCTCGGCGATCTGGCGTCCGGATCGGTCATCGCCCGCCAAGCGTCGGGCGGGCAGGCAGGTGCAGGTTCCGACGATGTGGGCCAGCTCCTCGCCAAGTTGGGTGTCGCTTCGGAGTCCGAAGCGATCGAGTACGCGATCAAGGCCGGTGTCACATGGCACTGAGAGTCGTCATCGACCGCAGACGTTGCATCGGAGCAGGCAGCTGCATCGCCCTCGCACCTTCTGCCTTCCATTGGAGAAAGGGCGACTTCCTCAAGCCTGAGCTGCTCGACCAGACCACGGTGGATGACGACGTGTTGCGGGAGGTGGCGGCGGCCTGCCCAACCCAGGCCATCGTCCTCGAGGAAGTTGTCGAGTCGTTGGTGGGCGCCGACCCGCTCGACTGACGTGAAGGTGTGTTAGAAACGGGACGGGTTGGTTATCACTCTTACGATGTATGACGAGTCGTGATACACTTCAAAACATGGCACAGGCAGTATCCGTGCGGCTCGACGACCTTGCGCTCAGGGCACTCAGCCAGCTCGAGGCGACCGGTCTGACCCGCTCTGAAGCGATCCGCATCGCTTTGGTGGAGGCGGCATCACGCCTCGCCGACAAGAGAGCATTGGCCGCCGAGGTTGCTGCACTGGAAGCCGATGATGCCGACCGTGCCGAGATGGCCATGGTTGCCGACCTCATGGAGAGCTTGCGTGCGCCGAGGTGATGTCTTCGCACTCCGCCTTCCGAAGGGCGCCGGGCATGAACAGTACGGTCGACGTTTCGG
>JBBDWM010000015.1:0-29133 GCA_040902845.1 Acidimicrobiia bacterium | reverse complement strand
ATCAAGGAGCGGTTTGCGATGGATCTCATCATCTCTGGATATGCCGCCCGTCTCGGCGAAGTGCTCGAGTGAAGATCGCGCACCTGACAACGGTTGACATGAGTCTTCGCTACCTCCTCCTACCTCAACTGGAGGCAGCGAGGGAGATGGGCGAGTCGATCGGGATCAGTGCTGCCGGTGAGTTCGTCCCGGAGCTCGAAGCGAGAGGCATCCGTCACATCGCCCTTGCCTCCTCCACCCGTGGCATGAATCTGCTGGCCGACGTCAGGGCCATTGCACAGCTCTGGAAGGTATTGCGCCATGAGCGGCCCGACATCCTCCACACCCACAACCCCAAGCCCGGGGTCTACGGTCGGATCGTGGGGCGGCTGGCGGGAGTACCGATTGTGGTCAACACGGTGCACGGTCTGTACGCCACCCCGGAGTCGTCACTGCCGAAGCGTGTAATCGTCTACACGTTGGAATGGATCGCGTCCCGGTTCTCCGACGCCGAGCTGATTCAGAGCCCTGAGGACTTCGATCTCCTTTGGAGGCGCGGGTTCATGCCTCGCTCCAAGCTCCGCCTCCTGGGCAACGGTGTCGATCTCGACCGGTTCCGGCCGAACCCGGAGCAGAGGGTGCAGGTCCGAGAGGAGCTCGGCCTCATGGATGACCAGATTGCCGTTGGGCTGGTCGCCCGTCTCGTCGAGGAGAAGGGGGTGCCGGAGCTGATCGAGGCCGCCGAGCGACTCGACGACCGGTACGTGGTGTTCATCGTCGGGCCACGGGACCATGAGAAGGCCGATGCGGTTTCCGAAGAGCTTCTGGCCAGGGCCGAGACCAAAGGTGTTCGTTTCCTGGGGATGCGCCAGGACGTGGATCGGATTTATCAGGGGCTGGACATCTTCGTGCTTCCCAGCCATCGGGAGGGCTTCCCCAGGGCGGCGATGGAGGCCGCGGCTTCGGGTCTTCCGGTGATCGCCACCGACATTCGGGGTTGTCGGCAGGTCGTCGACGACGGGGTCAGCGGCATCCTTTTCCCGGTCAGGGATGTCCGGGCCCTGACCGGGGCAATCATTCAGGTGGGGGCCGACGCCGAGCTGAGGTTGCTGATGTCCAGCGCGTCCGTCGATCGGGCGCGTGCTCGATTCGACGAACGAGAGATCGTCAACCGGGTGATGGGTGCCTATGCCGAGGTGGCGAAACGAAAAGGCCTCTACCCGGCCCTAGTCGAGCGTTGGGGTGGTGGCTGAGGGAATGGCTCAGGCCTCGCCGTCCACCGGTCCATCTTCTGGTGTGATGGTTATCTGCACCCGGTACCGCCGTCCATCCTGCTCGAAGTAGGCGGCCTCCTCGACATCATTGGTGGTCAATGCGCGAAGCTTGCGGAGCACGTCCTTCATCGGAGCGGCCTCCTCCAGATCAAGTCGCCGGATCGAGTCGGAGGCCAGATCCGCTCTGTTGTGGTTCGACCCCTCGTCGGGAGACTGGGTTCGACGGGGTGGGCTCCCCGAGGCCAATAGCGGCCATGCAGCCTTGAACAGTTCGACTTCGAGATCGAGCAGCCGGCCATACAGAGTGTGCGCGGTGTCTTCGGGCCGGATCTCGAGCCCGGCCTGGGCCACGATGTCCCCGGTGTCGAGGCCGCTGTCCATGAAGTGGAGGGTGGCGCCGATGGGGGCCTCATCGAGGATTGCCCAGTTTGGGGTGTGCCACCCCCGGTTGTAGGGGAGTAGGGCAGGGTGGAGGTTGAGCACGCCGATCCGGGGAATCTCGAGAACGGCTCCGGGGACGATATACGGGAAATGCACGCCGAGGATGTAATCGAGATCGAGCGATCGGAGCAGCTCGATGCTCGTCGGTTCGCGGAACTGCCTGCCGACCAGCACGCGATCGGAGTCGAGCCCCGACATCTCCCGCAAGACGTCATCGTGGGTCGCAAGCTCGGGCGCTGAGACCATGAGCGCTTGCGGCTGGACCCCGGCATCGAGAAGTACGGCGAGACACTCCACGGCCGATCGGCGGTCGCCGGCGAAGGCAAGTCTCATCATGATCCGGAGCCGGTGAAGTACTCGACGGTTGCCTGGCCTTCCTGAGTGACGCCGCTCCGTCGCAAGGCGTTGGGAATGGTCATCGCCAGGATCTTGAGGTCCAGCCACAACGAGCGATTCTCGACATACCAAATATCCATCTCGAGACGCTCGGGCCACGGTGTCACATTGCGACCGTTGATCTGAGCCCATCCGGTGACCCCGGGTTTCACCTCGTGTCGTCGCGCCTGGCGTTCCGAGTAGAGAGGCAGATAGTGCATGAGAAGTGGTCTGGGGCCGACCAAGCTCATGTCTCCCTTGACGACATTCCACAACTCTGGAAGCTCGTCCAGGCTGGTGCTTCTCAGCCTGGATCCGAAGGGATCGAGACGATCCTGGTCACTGGAACCGTCGTTGGGGTCGACCTGAGCCAGGCGCATGGTGCGGAACTTGACCAGAGTGAACGGCTTCCCACGCAGACCTGGTCGCTCTTGCCTGAAGAGGATGGGGCGTCCGAGCCTCAACCAGACCATTGCCGCGATGACAATGAGGAGCGGCGACAGGATCACCAGCGCCAACGCGGAGACCGTGAGGTCCAGCGTCCGTTTCACCGATGGACAACCGTCCCGCTGAGCTCAGGTTCGAGCGACACTGGCTGTATCGGTATGCGGGCTCGGGTGAGTTTCTTCGTCTCGTTCCACCCGAGCCCGATGACCACGGCCAGGAAGAAAGCAAGGACCTGGCCGCGTTGACGAGCAATGATGCCAAGGTTGCGGACCACGCTGAAGGCGACTGCGAATGCAAGCGTATAGAGGGTGCAAAACACCAGATAGGCGTTATTCCGCCACTCCCTCCAGTTGCGGATCATCGCCGGAAGTTTCCAAACGAAGAGAAGCAGGATCAACGTCGTCTCGGCGGCGGCAAGGAAATGTTGCAGCTCTGTTGCTTCGAAGATGAAGGGCCGGAACAGGACCAGGGCCACGGCCCCCGGCACGTCTGCGATTGACCCCACTGGGTTGCCGGATGCGATGGTGCCGTCCTCGGAGGTTCGTCGCGTTATCTCGGTGGCGAAAGGAGTGATGTCTTGGACATCGCCGAGCTGGAGGCCGACGATGTCCGGGATGAGGGTGACCGCAAGGACCATTGCGGCAGCCGCACCGGCAAATGTCAAAAATTTCCGCCCCGTGGCCAGGAAGCCGGTGCCAATCCTGAGCTTGGAAACGAGCAATGCCCCAACAAGGGCCAGGGCAACCAAGGCGGCGATGTGGATCCGGACCAGGCCAAGGCCGGTCAACGCCAATCCCAGCGGCACGATCCAACGCAGTTCGAAGGTCTCCAGAAGCCGGGAGATGAAGTAGGCGGCCAGCCCGATACAGAGGACGACAAGGGCGTCCTTCCCGATGCTCGATGGCCAAAAGGCGTAGGTCGGAAAGAACAGCACGAGAAATGCATACGGTTTGAGCTGATGGGGCTTGGCCCAGCGGCGGAAAGCGGCATATAGACCGAGCTGGCCGAGAAACGAGAGCATGCTGAACATGACGAATCCACCCAGCAAATCCGGGGTGAAGATGGCGAAAAGGCCTCCCGTGACCGACTCCACGACCTGGGTGCCGAGTGAGCCGTTCCCGGTGAGAGGTGGGACCGACCCCGCCCTCCATATACGCGCCAATTCCGTGCCCGCGCTGTAATAGCTGAGCGAGTCGCCCGTCAGATAGATGTGTTGCACCGTGTAATAGCGGGCGGAAGCGCCAACGATCTTGGCCACAAAACCAAGGGTCACCCATCTGGCTAGCCAGGCCGCGTCCACGGGGCGCCGCAGGAAGGACGCAACGCCCGCCATCAGGACTGTCGCCAGGATCGCCATCAGCAGCACCCCGGCCCCCGAGGCCCCGAGGGCAATCAGCAGGCCGAGACCGACCGCGGACATCCCGGCCAAAGCCCAGAACCAGCCCTCGCTATTCACAACAACTCCAAATCACTGGTGGCGATGTCCCAGGAGCGTAGATCGAAGGCATCGGTATCGAGGTCGGTGAGTGGTAGGGCGATGAGTTGGAGAGTCTTCAACACGGGCACCGGGAGCATGCCCCCTCTGATGGCCGCCGATCTCTCGGGCGACCCCTTGGAGAAGAATCCCGCGAGGTACGAGGCACGGTTGATCGCGCCGGCCCGGGAAACGGCACGGTGACCAGCGCCACCCAGGAGGTCGGAGAGCACCAGCTCGGTGCGCCCACTTCGAACCCCGACCCTGACCACAGCGGCCCCATCGCCGTCGGCAACGGTGCCGTATCGCACGGTCGGGTGGGAGCCGAAACGCCAGCGCTGATACTCCGCGGTCCTCGGTGTCCTCAGGCCACGCGGTGGGCGGTCAGGCATCTGGATCGGGAGAAACCCCAATGCCCCCGGTGCCACATCCTCCAGGGAGGGGGCGTTTTGCCCGTCCGGGCCGACTCTGAATCCAAACCGGGGACGAGCCAGAACCCCGATCGCGCCAACCTCGCGCCAACCCATGGACAGGTAACCGGCGCCGGAGCGACGGTTGGGGGTGTTGAAGATGAGGTCGATGCCCGTTTCCCGGGCCAGAGCCACCGCTTCGAGGGTGAGCGTCTTGAAGACACCGCGTCGCTCGAAATCGGGATGGGTCGAGGTGTCGACCGGTCTCACGCATCGGACCTGGCGGCCCTGCACGGTGAGAAGGTCCCATCTCATCAAGGCGCGTACTCCGGCGATCCGATCCCCGAACCAGGCGAGGAGAACGATCGACGGCCCGAAGGGGTTGATCACATGTTTCCAGGCCCAGAGCTCCGGTGTCCGCTTCAGCAGGGCCGTCTCTCCGAGTGCGGCGCCGAGGACCTCCAGGATCCCGTTCACATCCTCCGGGCGGGCTGGCCTTATCTCCATGTCAGGCATCGAGCACCTCCCCATAAAGCTTCTCGTAGTCGGCGATCATGCGGGCTATCCCGTACTCGGCCGAAACCAGATCCGCCCCTCTCTGACCCCATGTCCTGGCGTCGGGAGATTCAAGGGCTTCCAGAATCCCGGCCGCCAGTGCCGCGGGGTCACCGGGTGACACCAAGAGCCCGGTCACTCTGTCGACAACCACGCTGGGCACCCCGCCGACCGCGGTGGCGACGACCGGGCGGCCAAAAGCCAGGGCTTCGAGGATGGCCAGGGGAAGGCCTTCCACGTCGGCGGGGTTGACGACGACGTCGGCCGCGGCGAGGAAGGCTCGGGCGTCCTCCCGCCGCCCCATGAACCGCACGTGCTCGGCGACACCTGCCGAGGAAGCCGACGCGCGCACTCGGGCCAGATCGCCGTCGTGCTTCTCGGCGCCGACTGACACCACCAGCACAGTCGGGTCTTTCGTCACGATATGGGCGGCGGCTGCGATCAGGTTCTCGTGGCCCTTGTGGGGGCGAATGTTGCCCACATGGACAACCAACGCCTGGCCGGGCCGCAGACCCAGCTCGCTGCGAACCGCATCGATCTCTGTGGGGCTGGCAGAAACTGAAACCCCATTCGGGATAACCCTCGGCGCCGGCCCGGGGTAACCGACCAGACTCTCGGCGACGGCATCCGACACGGCGATGACTGCCGCATTGCGCCCATAGGTGAGCCGGTTGACCAGACGGGTTGGTTGCCGGTAGGAGCTCGCGATGTTGTGCTCGGTGTACACCACCGGCCTTGAGGTCGCCAGACGGGCCAGGATCCCAGCCGTTGGGAGGTGGGCATGGATCATGTCGGGTCGCCAGGCGGCGACCAGGGCTCGCAACCGACGGTATGCGGTCACCCCGAGCCCGCGCTCGGAGCCGAGACAATCCACAACGAAACCGGAAGCGGTGAGGCCGCCGACGAGTTGGTCTTTCCAGGGAAGGAAATAGGCGACGCGATAGTCGAACCTCCGACGATCCCAATGTGCCGCTCCCTCGGCGATCAGACGCTCGGCGCCACCGATCCCCAGGCCCTTGATGAGGACGAGGACACGCCGGCGATCAGCCTGCGCCGACGACATCCGCTATCAACTCCTCGAGGCCACGGTTGAAGGGCATCTCCGAGCGCCAGCCCAGAATCTCCTCGGCCCGTTTCGCCGACACCACGGCCGGTGCCACGTCTCCTGGTCTCGGCTCGCCGAAGGTGAGCTCCGTCGGAAAGCGTTGCACGATCTTTTCTGCGAGCTCCCTGATAGTGACGGTCTCCAAAGCAACGGTGTTGATGGGGATGCCCGACGTCTCTGCGGCGGCGGCGAGATGGAATGCCCGTGCAATGTCCGAAGCGTGGGTGAATTGACGCCCCTGAGAGCCGTCTCCCTGGATCGTGATCGGCTCCCCTCGCCGGGCCCGGTCGATGAAGATCCGGAACACCGAGTTGGCTCGCAGGCCGGACCCATAGGCGGTGCCCAGCCGCAAGGCGAGGGCGGAAAGCGAGCGCAAGTGGGTTGCGGCCAAGACCAGAGATTCCCCACCCAGCTTGGTGATGCTGTAAGGATGGTCGGGTGCGGTTGGGTGTTCTTCGTCCAGAGGCTCGTATCGCGGCGCGCCGTATACCTCCCAGGTGGAGGCGTAGATCAGACGGACGCCATGCCTGATCGCGGCTTCGACCACGTTGGCAGTGCCGACCACATTCACGTCGGCCGCGAGCGCCGGTTGCTCCCCGGCGAGATAGACATCACCAATGGCGCCGACATGGGCGACTACGTCGGCCCCGGCCATCGCCTGATCCACCGAGTTGGCCTCCGTCAAGTCTCCCTGGGCGAACCGTATCCCCTCCTGCGCAAAGGGGGCCACGTCGAACGCCGTCACCTCCCATCCGACATCGCGAAACTTTCGTGCGATATGACCGCCGAGAAAGCCGGCCGCGCCAGTCACCAACACTTTCATCGTTACCTCCCAGAATCCTCTGTAAGACCGGGCGCGATGGATCGTATTGCGACCCGGTGTCTTCCCCAACCTGTACTCACATACTCCCACGACCACGTCCAGCGTTCAATTGCCACTTTCGGCAACGACCGGTATGTGATAGCTTTCTCGGTCTGGGAGGCTCTGCCTGCACGGCCGGGCCGCATTGGGAGGCATTGAAGTTGTTGGGCGGTGCAATCAGTGGGGAGACTCTGGCGACGCGTTTGCGGCGAGCCATTTCTGGCGCCGCGGCCAGGGTTCGAGCCGACATAGCGTTTGCTTTCATCGATATTTTCATCGTCATTGCGGCGTATTCGATCGCTATGGCGATCAGGATGCTCGACCCTGGGATCGCCGACCCGAGGTCCTATTTCAGCGACCTCGCCAAGCTCATGCCACTGATCATCGTGACTCACATTGTGGCCAATGTGATCGCGGGGGCGTACGGACATGTCTGGGAGCATGCCTCCACCGACGAGGCGATGAAGGTGGTTGTGGCCAACGCCGCTGCCGGAACCCTCGTACTCGTCGTGTCCTATTACCTGGAGTTCTCACATATCGACCTCGTTTTGCCGGTGGGCGTGGTGGTCATGGGCGCCTTGTTTTCCCTGGCCGGGATGGGGTTGGTCCGATTTCGGTCCCGATTGTTTTCCTTCCGGAAGACGGGGGGAGGTAACCGGATCCTGGTGGTGGGCACCGGTCGTGACGCGGCCGTGTTCGCCCGTCAAGTCCCGGAGCTCGCCGATCACGGCATGGTGGTGGGGTTCGTCTCCGGCGGCCATTCGGCTCCGGAGGCGGCTCGGCGGCTTGCGGGGCTACCCATTCTCGGTCATCTGGGCCAGGTCGCCGACCTGGTGCTCGAGTACGACATCGACGAGGTTGTGGTCGTGGGGACCGACCCCATCCGCACCCGCGAGGTGGTGGACCGTTGTCTCGAAGTCGACGTCCGGCTTCGCATTCTTCCCGCGGCCGGCGATGTCATGGAGGATCGCTCAGCCGCTGTCGACGTCCGGGACATCAAGGTCGAGGACCTGCTGGCGCGTCCCAGGGTCGCCACCGACCTCGAGGAGGTGGCTCTCCTTTTGAAGGGTAAGCGGGTGATGGTGACGGGGGCCGGCGGCTCGATCGGCGCCGAGGTCGTGGCTCAGGTGCTGGGTTTCGAGCCGGCCGGGGTGTGGGCCCTCGACCGTGACGAGACGCTTCTTCACGATTCCGCGCTGGGGTGGACCGGTGAGCCCCATATCTTGCTGGCCGACGTCCGAGATGCCGAGAAAACCCTGCGCACCTTTGAAAAGATCCGCCCCGACGTCGTCTTCCATGCTGCCGCTTTGAAGCACGTGCCAGTGCTGGAGGAGTTCCCTGACGAGGCGGTCTTGACCAACGTCATCGGTACCCGAAACGTCATCGAGGCCGGCTCCCGCGCCGGTATGAGCCATTTCGTGCTCATCTCCACGGACAAGGCGGTGGACCCGTCGTCGGTCATGGGTGCGACCAAGCGGATTGCAGAGTTGATGGTCCAATTGGGGCAGCATCGAAACGACGGCTGTGTCTACACCGCAGTCAGGTTTGGCAACGTCCTCGGGAGTCGCGGGAGTGTGATCCCGACCTTTGTCGAGCAGATCAAGATCGGCGGGCCGGTGACGGTCACCGACGCCGACATGACTCGATACTTCATGACCGTCGACGAGGCGGTGCAGTTGGTCCTACAGGCCTCTGCCCTGGCGGTGGGATCGGAGGTTTTCGTTCTCGACATGGGTGATCCGGTGAGGATCGTCGATCTGGCCCGCCGTCTGATCCGGCTCGCCGGTCTCACCCCTGGTGCCGATATTCAGATCGAGTACACTGGCCGCCGGCCTGGGGAGAAGCTCACTGAGAGCCTTTCGACTGACCCGATGGCCTTGACCCGGAACCCACAGATCTTTGAGGCTCGACTTGGCCATCCAACTGCATATGTTGTGCTCGACAGCGTCGCCGATCTCGAAGACGCCGCCCATGCCGGAAACCAGGAAGAGGTGAGGCGTCTGCTCTCCTATCTGGCCAGTGCCGCCATAGGCGTCGCGACCGGGGCGAACGCTTCTGAATTCGAACCACAATGGAGCTGAAGCGGCTGCTTCGGGTCCTTCGTGACCGGTGGTATGTCATCCTGGGCGTTGGGTTGCTCGGCTTGTTGGCCGGTTGGTATTTCACCGTCCTAGCCAACGACAACCGCGACGCACAGATTCAGGCGACCATCGCCATCCGGTTCGACCCCCTGGAAGGCCAGACCGCCGAGGCACTAGCGGTACAGAGGGATACCACCCTGGAAAAAGCCCGGCTGGCAGCCGGCGAACTTCTATTCGCCGACCCGACTTCGATAATCGAAATCGACGCAATCACCGGCCGTCTTGCGTTCCGCGCCCTCGGCAACACCGAGGCGGAAGCCAACGTAAAGGCCAGTGCGCTGCTCGACGCATATCGGGATGTCGACCCGGCGGCCGGTGGATCCGTTGAAGCCCGACTCGCCGGTGTCCTCGACAAGGCCGCCCTCATCGAGGCCCAGATCGCCGAGCTCCAGATAACGCTCACTCCCGAGGAGCAGGCGCTGGTCGCCGACCTCGCGTCTCTCGACCAACAGATCCTCGCCACGAGCGAAGCCTTGACCCAGGCCTTGGTCGAGGAGGACGCTGCTTCAGCGGTCGAGCTCCCAATGGCCACCACGCGGCGTCAGCAGCTGCAAGAGGCTTTCAATGAACTCGAGACCGAGAGGGCGACAGCAGGCGCGGCGCCCTCGACAACGCTCAGCGTGGCCGATCAATTCAGGCTCACCTCGCTGCAGAACGGCCTGGCACTCCTGGGCGTCGAATACGATCAGCTGAACCTTCGTGCACTGGGCATCATCGACAATCGGACCATCGATCCGGTTGTCTTCCTCGATCTGACGGGGGACCCGGCCAACCCGTTGATCAACGGGCTGATCGGGCTCATCGGCGGTATTGCGCTGGCGCTGTTTGGCCTGGTCTTCATCACCAGGGCCACCAAGCCTGTCTGGCTGCCCGAGGATCTCGACGTCCCGTTCCTCGGCGAGGTTCCGACACGTCGTGTGGGAGCCGGGCTGGGCGAGGCCTGGTACGACACAACTGAAGGCGGGTTCCGCAAACCGGCGATCCAGGCGTTGCGTTCGGTCGTGGAAGCTCAGCTTCCGTCCACCGGCGCCACGCTGGCGGTGACCGCCCACAATGTTGCGGGTCCGGGCGTTCACGCGCTGACCACCGACCTCGCCGTATCAATGGCGAGCGCCGGCTCATCCGTCTTGTTGGTCGATGCCGATTTCGCCAGCGACTCGGCGATGGGTGAGTATCGGGTCGGCGGTTCTTCTCTCTCGGGTGTTCTGGCGTTGAACCCGGAATCGATGGGTTTTGACCGTGCGGTAGCGGCCGCAGTCGCCGGTGCGTTGTTCGTGCGCCCCGACCTGGCAGTGATTCCGGCGGGCCCACCTCCACCGTCGCCCGGTGACGCTCTGGCCGGACGCCAGTTCCGGGCATTTGTCGAGGAGGCCGTTCGCCACTTCGACGTGGTCGTGGTGGCGGTGGGCGACATCGGCACACCCGCCGCGCAGGTAGCGATGCAGCGTCTCCGCCGCAGTGTCCTGGTGCTGACGCCCGGAAGATCGACGATGCCGCGGGTCAACGGGCTCGTCTTCGATGTCGCGCAACGTCAGGTCTCGATGATGGGCGCGGTCTTCCTGCAGCGCTCGGAGCGGGCGGTGTGGGGGATAGGAGAGCGACACGTTGAGCAAGTCATTCCTGAGCCCGTTCATCATCCCGGCCCAACCACTTCCCCGATCTCGAGACTCAGCCACTATCCGATCCCCGGGACAAGGGGAACTGCACTTCTCCCGCCCGACTCTCTGCAGAGCCTTGCCGATCGGGTCGGCTCGCTTCAGGAGAGCGGGAGTGACGGAGGCTTCGGCCAGGAGTTGTTGGCGAGCTTGGACGGAGCGCCACCTGAAGTCGCATTCGATGCTGTCGCCGACTATTTGGTCTCGCGGGTGGAAGACATGATGACCGCCGGCTACGGGCAGGGGGATTTTTCCGACGATGTGATCGACGAGGTGTCGCTCAGTGGCTTTGTCCCTTTCCGTTCTGTGACTGAGCATCCTTCGGTTGGTAGATGGCTGATGGACGAGCTCAACACCGAGGTGGCGCCTCACACTGCTGCCGCCATCATCGAGCAAATGGAGCGGATCCTGGCGGCTGGCACCGATCGGGAATCGGTCGACCTCGATGACTGGCTATCCAGACAGTTCTTTGTGAGACATTTGAAGCGGACCAGCGGCGATCCGGCCGTGTGGCAGCTGAACAGCGAAGAGGGAACCGTTCAGGTCCTGGTCCCGGCGGCCCGGTTCGATCGCCAGCGCATTGACAATCTCATGACCCAGATGACGAGCCGGGTCATCGACGAGCTGGAACGGAACCTGAAGTCGGCCAACGCCAAAAGTGAGATCGAGCAGGCGGCCCTGATCGAAGCGAGGATCCGCGAGGTTCGGCGGATGGAGACGGCGCTCGGGCTGCTGTTAGGCATCACCGTCGATGAGGCGACCAAAGCCACACGCAGACGGACCAAGAACGAGGCCTGGGAGTGGAATCCCGACTGGTCAGCCGGTTTTCGTGCCAACCTCGCCCCCCTACAGCGGTTGGGTCTCCTTCCCTTCCCGGTCCTCACCGAGGATGAGATGAATTCACTCCTCGCCACCGGTTGAGGCGTGGCGGCGGGGCGTACCGCGGTCAAGGCCGTATCCGCACTTACTGACGCTGTCCGCCCCCGCCCCCGTGGCCCGCGTCTGCTGATCTACCACCAGATCAACGCCGGTCTGGGACGGCAGATGGAGGTGCGTCTCGGCGACTTTCGCCGGCAACTCGATTGGCTGGCGGCCAATCGTGAGGTGGTCGATCTCGACAAGGCCATCACGAGGTGGTCCGATTCGGGCTCGGAGCGCCTTGTGGTCCTCACCTTCGACGACGGTTATCGGGACACCTACACCACGGCGTTTCCCCTCCTTCACGAAGATGGTCTGCCCTTCACTCTGTACCTCGCGACAGACTCGATTGAAACGGGTCGGCCTCTGGGGCCGCCGGAGAAGGCCGAGCCCCTGTCCTGGGACCAGATCGGGATGATGCTCGGATCCGGCTTGGTCACCGTGGGGGCGCACACCCATCGGCATCTCGACCTGCGATATCTGTCCGTTGACGAGGTGGAGGACGAGTTGGGGACCAGCGACGACCTGATCGAGACACGGTTGGGGGTCCGCCCGACACATTTCGCCTACCCCTGGGGCTTTTGGTCGCCGAGCGCCGACTCCGCAGTGAGTAGGCGTTATGCCTCAGCAGCGCTCGGCGGGTCGGCCCGGCCCCCGAACAGGCCTGAGCCGCATCTTCTGCATCGTTACCCGGTGCAGCTCTCGGACGGCTACCGGTTCTTCGGGGCCCGGCTTCGAGGAGGGCTCCGGCTCGAGGAAACCATCCGACGCCGGCTCAAGGGCTACAACGGTCCCTGACCCGGTCGGATCAGTCCCTCGTCAGAGACGCCTGATCTGCCTTGGCCACAGGTAGGAGCCCGAGGACCAGATAAACACCAACTCCCACGAGGGTGGCTGCGACCAATGCCAGGCCGGCAGACTCCCAGAGACCGATGATCCGGGATGCGACGAGGACGAGGACTGCGTGCAGCAGCACGGTGAGCGTGCGCCTGCTTTCGACGAACCGGCTCGGAGGAGGTCTGAGATGAGGGAGGATGGCGAGGGCGCCGATGCACGCCCAGCCGCCGATGATCGAAGCCGGGCGCGCCTCACCCCCGGTGGCGACGATCCAGACCAGGAGGCCGGCCAGCGGAAATGCCCCTCCATAGCCGAGCTTGGCGCCGACCGGTCGCAATGTGCCCAGCGCCATGGGGATCGATGCGCCGAGTAGGGCTCTCGCCCCTTCTGTCTCCGGGACAGTGACCCAGATGCCGAATGCACTGATCGCGATCATGATCCCCAGCCACTCCTGGGGGAGGCGGGTCGCCCAGGCTGCAAGAGTGGCGCCGATCATCGCAATCGCCGCCGGTGCGATGACGAGGAGCCAACCAGTCTCCTCGAACCCACCCCGCCAAATCATTGCCTCGGCACCGATCGCGATCAACGCCCAGCCAAATGGAGCTCGGGCACTGCCGCGGGGCGGCCTCGCCAGCCATCCCCCGAGGGCCAAGACCCCCAATCCGCCGAGCAGGCCCAACCTTCTTCCCTGGGTCACACTGACGGCGACGAAGGCTGCCGCGGCCATTATCAGACCCCAATCCAATCTCGAGCGTCCCTCGCCGCGGGGGGCGAAGAAGACCAAGACGAAACCGGTCAGCCCGGCAAGAACGCCGATCAGGAAATCAGACCGCGTGAGGAGGTCGAGGAGGGTCGAGAGCGATTCTGACATCGGGGGATCGTAAGACCTCTCATTGTCCTATCTGATCCAATCGGAGGCAGAGCCGGTGCCGCAGCGGGGCTGGGGACGGTCACTAGCTAGCCTCGATGCCTCGGTCAATCCTTTGAAGGACCAGATGAGGGTTTTGCATGTCATAGACAGTCTTTCGGGGTCCGGTGGCGCCGAACAAGGCCTGGTGCGCGAGGTGATCCGGTTCTCGGATGGCGCCGAGCAGCATGTTGTGACCCTCTATGACCGCATGGAACTGGCCGATCAGCTTCGGGAACGGGAGATCACGGTGGAGGTGATCGGTCTGAGGGAGGGATCGGGGTCGCGGACCTGGCCACGGGCGGTGACTTCATTGCGACGCACCGCCCGTGAGCAGCGGCCCGATGTGATCCAAACCAGTCTCTTCCTGGGGAACCTCGTGGGGCAGCTGGTGGGTCGAAGCCTGGGGATCCCGGTTGTCTCCAATCTGGTGCTCTCAGGCGACCTGGAATCGTTGCGCACCTACCAACCCGGGGCATCGAGCCGGAGGGCCCAGTTGCTTCGGGCCGTCGCCGGCTGGGCGGCCCGGAGTGATTTGGTGCGATTCCGCGCCCTCACCGAGGAGGTCAAGGCCACCAATTCGGACCTGCTCGGTGTCGATCGTTCCCGGGTGACGGTGATTCCACGGGGTGTGCCTCGACCGGTGCAGACATCACCGCAGTCACGGGCCGAGTTGGGGCTCCCGGAAGGGCCGTTGGTGGTCAACGTCGGTCGTCTTGCTCAACAAAAGGGCCAGGTGCTCCTGGTGGAGGCCTTTGCCTCCGTCAAAAGAGCGATTCCGAACGCACACCTGGCCATCGTCGGCCGTGAGGGTGATGCTTCCTCCGAGGTCGCCGGAGCGATCGATCGACTTGGGCTCGCCGGCTCGGTCACCCTGGTCGGGCACACGACCCGGGTTGTCGACTATCTGAAGAATGCTCATGTGTTCGCATTCTCCTCGCTGATGGAGGGTCTTGGCACGGCCGTCCTGGAAGCTATGTCGATCGGGGTTCCCGTGGTCGCCTTTGACATCCCGCCGGTCAGGGAGGCAACTGTCGACGGTCGCTTCGGCACTTTGGTGCCGGTCGGAGACGTCGTCAGGCTGGCCTCCGCTCTGTCGGACCATCTAGCGTCGGAGCGGAGGGTCGACCTGCAAGCTCGTGACTGGGTGTTGGATCGTCACGATCTCAACCGGATCGCCGGGGAGGTCGAGGCGCTTCTCGTGGAGGCGGCAGCATCTTCCGCTCCAACCGATGCTCGTTAGCCTCAACTGCGCATGACGAGGATCTATCTGTCACCGCCGGACGTCGGCATCGACGACCAGGCAGCCATCCAGCGGGCCGTCGAATCCGGGTGGATAGCGCCACTCGGGCCCGAGGTGGACGGCTTGGAGGCCGACCTGGCGGCGGTTACCCGGAGAAGTCACGGTGTCGCCCTTTCCAGCGGGACGGCCGCTCTTCATCTCGGCCTGCTCGCACTCGGAGTCGGGCCCGGGGACCGGGTGCTGGTCTCGTCACTCACATTCGCGGCGACCGCCAATGCCGTCAGGTACACGGGAGCCGAGCCGGTTTTCGTGGACAGCGATCGATCCACCTGGAACATGGACCCCGGTCTCCTCGGTGAAGCGCTCGATGGTGACGGCCGCTTTGCGGCGTGTGTCCCGGTCGATATCTACGGCCAATGCGCTGACTACGACCGGATCGAGGCCCTCTGCGCCGAGCACGAGGTTCCGTTGATCGAGGACGCCGCTGAGGCGTTGGGAGCGACCTACCGCGGACGGAACGCCGGGAGTTTCGGAGTGATGGCCACCCTTTCGTTCAACGGGAACAAGATCATCACCACGAGTGGCGGTGGCGCCCTGGTGACCGACCGGGAGGATTGGGCACGTCAGACTCGATGGCTGGCCACCCAGGCGCGTGACCCGGCCCCGCACTACCAACACTCTGCCATCGGTTACAACTATCGCCTCTCGAATCTGCTTGCTGCTCTGGGGCGGTCCCAACTCGCCGACCTGGGGCGACGGGTCGAGAAGCGCAGGGACCACAACGACTTCTACCGCACGGCGTTGGGGGACCTGCCCGGTGTGGCGTTCATGCCAGAGGGAGAAGGGTGCAGGTCCACGTTCTGGCTGACATGTCTCACCATCGACCCCGCGCAGGCGGGCACCGATCGGGAACAGGTCCGCCTCCATCTCGAGACGCTTGATATCGAGGCTCGGCCGGTCTGGAAGCCGATGCATCTCCAGCCCGTGTTCGCCGAGTGCGAGTCTGTAGGGGGCTCGGTGTCTGCCGACCTTTTCGAGCATGGCCTCTGTCTTCCCAGTGGTTCGAACCTCGGCGACGCGGATCGGGAGCGGGTGGTCGCCGGAGTGCGGGATCTGTTCGAGCCGTGAAGCCGATCCTCACCGCAGAGGAGTACCGGCGGGTGGACCAGGCCTACACCGGTGACCTCGATGCCGCCATGGACCACGCCGGGCTTGCAGTTGCCCTGGCCGCGGTTCGACACGGAGCAGGGTACGGCATGCGTGTGGTGGTACTGGCCGGTCCCGGCAACAACGGTGGGGACGGTTACGTGGCTGCCAGGTATTTGACCAATCGGGGCGCTCACGTTGTGGTCCAGGCCCTTGGGGAACCGAAGACACCGCCAGCCGTCCGCGCCGCCGGAAAGGCCAAGGCTGCCGGGGTCAGGGTTGTTGAGATGGGCCCTCCGATGGCGGCCGATCTTGTGATTGACGCGGTTTTCGGAGGCGGTGGTCGCGGCGATCTTCCACCTACGGTCGAAGCATGGACCGAGACTCCGGCCCCGGTGATAGCGGTGGATTTTCCCACCGGGCTCGACCCCGATAGCGGCGAGGTGAAGGGCAGCGTCTTCTCCGCAGTCGAGACTGTGACCTTTCAATACCTCAAGACCGGTCATGTAAAGGATGTCGGGCCGGATGTCTGCGGAATCATCACGGTGATCGATCTGGGCATCGAGGGCGGTGAGCCCTCGATGTGGTTGGCGGGTGAGGAGGATGCCCCACGGCCGCCCCGGGAACGTCGAAGTCACAAATGGTCGGCAGGCTCGGTGCTCGTCATCGGTGGATCGACCGGGATGACCGGCGCCGCCGTGTTCGCCGGGCGCAGCGCCCTGCACTTCGGCGCCGGATCGGTTGTCGTCGCTTCTCCGCGACCCGATCTGATTGCGCAGATCGCGCCGGAACTCCTTACCCGCGCCCTGACTGATGTAGAGGGTCAGCTGGGTCGTTTCGACGTCGTGATCGCAGGTCCCGGGCTCGACGAGGCCGACCATCCTGAGGTGGCCCGCCTGGTCAGCAAGGCCGGGCAGGTCTTGTTGGACGCTGGCGCGCTCACCCCTGAGCTCGTTGATGCAGCACTAGAGGGTGGTTCGCAGGTTGCGATTACACCTCACGGCGGAGAGTTCGAGAGGATCGCGGGAGTCGGCGGTGGGGAGTACGCGGTTCGTGCCCTGGCTCAGAAGAAGGGGATAACGGTTCTTCTAAAGGGAAATCCGACGGTTATCAGCGACGGCACGGCGCCGATCCTGGTCCACAGCGGTGGCCCGGAACTGGCGACGATCGGAACCGGAGATGTCCTCTCCGGAATGACGGGTGCGTTGTGGGCTCGTGGTCTCGATCCCCGCACTGCGTTAATCTCGGCCGCCTACTGGCACGGTGTCGCGGGAGCCGATCTGGCAGTTCAGGAAACCGTCACCGCCGATCGCCTCAGCACCCACATCGGGAGATTCGCATGGGGGGAGTGCCCCGTAGGGGGGAGGGGGGCATTTCTCCCTCCTGTGAGCGGAGCGAGCGTTGGGGGGAGAGCCGGCGAAGCCGGGAGGGGGGGTTCTTGAGACCGACTTACGCCGAGATCGACCTCGGCGCCATACGACACAACGTGGCCGCGCTTGCGGGCCTGATCGCTCCCTCCGAGGTCTGTGCAGTCGTCAAGGCAGATGCGTACGGGCATGGGGACGCCCCGGTCGCGGAGGCCGCCGTCGAAGCCGGAGCGACCCGTCTCGCCGTCGCGCTCGTCGAGGAGGGGGTGCGTCTGCGCGAAGCGGGGATCGAGGCGCCGATACTGGTCCTTTCCGAGCCGGACACGACATCCATATCGGAAATCGGCAGGTGGAACCTCATCCCCACCGTTTACTCGATTTCCTGCATCGAGGCTCTGGCGTCGATCGCGCCCGGCATCGAGGTGCACATCAAGCTCGACACGGGCATGCACCGGGTGGGGGCCTCGCCCCGGCTCCTGCACGATCTAGTGACATCCGCCCGAGGGGCCGGCCTCGAAGTTGCCGCCATCTGGACCCACTTTCCTGTCGCCGACGAGGACGCGGTCTTCACCCGTCATCAGATCGAGGTCTTCGACGAGGCGTCCTCGGAGTATGAGATCCCCTTGAGCCACCTCGCCAATACCGCGGGCGCTGTGCTCTTCCCAGAATCGCGCCGGAGCTTTGCCCGCATCGGTCTCGGCATCTACGGGCTTCATCCCTGTGCCTCCACCCGGGACCTGGTGCAACTGCGACCGGCGATGCGGATTGTCACCCACGTCTCCCACGTCCAGCGTCTGGGAGATGGGGCAAGGCCGAGCTATGGCCGGACCAGGGCATTGTCGAAGGACTCGACGGTGGTGACCGCTCCCATCGGCTACGCCGACGGCCTCTCCCGCCGTTTGTCCGAAGCGGGTTCGGCATTGATCGGAGGAAATCGATACCCGCTTGCCGGGACCGTGACCATGGACCAGATCGTGGTCGACGTGGGTGATTCCGAGGTGCAGCTCGGAGACGAGGTCGTGGTGTTGGGCGACCAGGGGAATGCGGTGATAGACGCTGACGACTGGGCCGCGATCCTCGACACCATCTCATATGAGGTGGTGTGTGGCATTGGTCCCCGGGTCCCGCGAAGGTATCTGGCGTGAACGAGACCATTACCTCAGTGCCCGGGATCGAAGTCGGGCACTGGTCGGATCCGACGGCTCGCACCGGGTGCACCGTGGTGGTGCTTCCCGAGCCCAACGTCGTGGCCGCCGAGGTGCGAGGGGCTGCCCCGGGAACGCGGGAGACAGCCCTGCTCCAGCCGGGGATGAGGGTCGAGCAAGCTCACGCGATCGTGCTCACCGGGGGCAGTGCCTTCGGGCTCGCCGCAGTCGATGGGGTGGTCAGGGCGCTGGAGGCCGATGGCAGGGGTTATGAGACACCAGTGGCCAGGGTTCCGATCGTCCCGGCTGCCGTGATCTTCGATCTCTTTCCGGGCGATCCCAGCGTCCGACCCGGTCCTGACCAGGGTGAGGCGGCGTATCGCGACGCATCTAGTGCCCCGGTCGAGAGCGGGCTGATCGGGGCGGGCACAGGCGCCACCGTCGCAAAGTGGCGGGGCTTCGAGCACATGCGGCCGGGTGGGCTGGGCTCCGCTATCCGCCGGGTCGGCGATGCCACGGTGGGCGCCCTGGTGGTGGTCAACGCAGTTGGGGATCTGTTCACCCTGAGTGGGGAGTCCTTGACCGGGGGCCCACACGAGCCAGGGCCGCCGGTCGTCCCGCCGGGCCCAATGGTCAACACCACCCTGGTGGTAGTGGCGACAGATTTCCAAATGACACGGAACGAGCTGACCCGCCTGGCGGTCCGTTCCCATGATGCGCTTGCCGCCTGTATTCGGCCGGTGCATACCCGCTTCGACGGGGATGTCGCCTTCGCGGTCTCATGCGGAACCATCGAGTGCGATGTCGAGGCGGCCGCCGAAGCTGCCTTTGGTGCCACGGCTGCGGCTGTCGAGCTCGCTGTGCGTGCATCCATGGAGTGATTCGGTTTGGCACAATGGCCAGACCGGTGAGCGACCCCATCTCCGTTTTCGAAGAGCTCCGTGCCCGCGCACTCGTGTGCACGGATTGCGGTCTGTCCCAGACACGCACCAATGTTGTCTTCGGGGTGGGTGATCCACAGGCGAGGGTGATGCTCGTTGGCGAGGCACCCGGTAAGAACGAGGACCTCCAAGGGGAGCCTTTCGTTGGTGCGGCCGGGAAACTGCTCGACTCTCTGCTCGCTGAGATAGGTCTCGAGCGATCCGAGGTCTACATCGCCAACGTCCTCAAGTGCCGACCACCCGGCAACCGGGACCCGCATCCGAATGAAATCGACTCTTGCAAGGGTTACCTCCGGGAGCAGATTCGGCTGATCGAGCCCGAGGTGGTGGTCACACTCGGCAATTTCGCCACCAAGTTGCTTCTCAACACGGAAACCGGGATCACCCGGCTCCGGGGGCGGCTCCATCCGTGGTGGCTCGGATCCTCCCTCGTGCCCACCTTTCATCCGGCCGCGGCGCTTCGTGGTGGTGACCGGGTGACCGATCAGATGAGGGAGGACTTCGCCCTGGTGCGCTCGATCCTCGATGGTCGCGAGCAACGGTCCCAGACTCTGGAGGAGGGCGGGGCGGTCGAGGCTTCGCAGATGGAGCTGTTCGGATGATCGAGGTCTTCTGTCCAACCGCCGACGACACCAGAGCCGTGGGGCGAAGATTGGCGGCAGCTCTGAGGCCTGCTGATGTCGTCGAGCTCGCAGGGGGCCTGGGTGCGGGGAAGACCCTTCTGACTGGAGGTCTCTGTGAAGGGCTGGGCGTCGAGGAGATGGTGGTCAGCCCTTCGTTCGTTCTGGTGCGGCAGTACGACTCGGGGTTCATGCCGGTGGTGCACGTCGATGTCTATAGGCTCAGTTCGCTCCACGAGTTCGAGGATCTCGACGTGTTCGAGTTGGCTGCGGACGGGGTGCTCGTCATCGAATGGGGGGATGCCGTCGAATCGGCCTTGCCTGAGGACCATCTCCGAATCGAGTTCGTCGTGAACCCGGACGAGACCCGGCTGCTGCGACTGATCCCGAGCGGTGACTGGGTCGACCGCGACCTGGAGACGGTCGCATGAAGCTGCTCGCAATCGAAACCTCCACCCCCGGATCATCGGTTGCCCTGGTCGAGGACTCGTCAACATTGGCTACGGCTTCGAGGATCGATCGGATGGGTCATGCCACCTTTCTGGTCCCGGCCATCGACTTCTGCTTCGACCAGGTGGGCTGGTCACCCTCGGCGCTCGACGGCGTTGTTGTTGACATCGGTCCCGGTCTCTACACCGGGATTCGCGTCGGCCTGGCTACGGCTCAAGGGCTGGCGGCGGCCTTCGGGATTCCCGTGATCCCCGCCGTCTCACTGGACGCGATCGCCCTCGAGGCCCGCACCGGGCACCGTTTGATCTGGGCGTTGGTGGACGTGCGCCGGGGTGAGCTCGCGGTTGCTCGCTATCGGCCTGTTCCTGGGGGGGTGGTCAAGGAGGGCTCGGTGGAGCTGGTCCGACCCGAGGTGCTGGTCGCCCAACTCGATTCGAGTCCCGACGAGAGTCTGGTGGTTGGCGATGTTGGCGCCCTGCCGGACGGGTTGCTCCGCGGGTTGCACCGCGTGAAGACCGGTCGGCCACGTTATCCCTATGCCGTGACCCTGGCGGAAGCCGCCCGTGCCAAGTTCGAACGTGGCGAGTTCCCCGCGCCGGATGAGATCAGGCCTCTGTATCTGCGAGAGCCCGACGTCACGATCAATTGGGCCAAGTTGCGTCAGGAGGGGCCATGGGGGTCGGATTGAGCGCCGTGTCTATCAGGGCTTTCGCCGATTCCGATGTCGACGCCTCGGTCGAACTGGAAGCAGCCGATCGGCTCAAGCCATGGACCTCGACGATCTTTCGTGACGAGCTCGCGGCGGAGAACCGTGTCTACCTGGTGGCAGACGTCGACGGCCTGATGGGATTCGGTGGGGTGATGGTGGTTGGCGACGAGGCACACGTGACCAATCTGTTGGTGGCCCCGGAGTCGAGGAGAAAGGGCATCGGAACCCGTCTCTTTTCCGCTCTGATCGTGGCTGCGATCGAGCGGGGTGCACGCCATCTCACGTTGGAGGTGCGCTCGAGAAACCACCCAGCTCGATCGTTCTATGCCGGTTTCGGTCTGGCCCCTGTGGGTTTGAGGAAGGGCTATTACGGGGACGACGACGCCCTGATCCTGTGGGTTCATGAGATTGACAGTGTCGAGTACCGCAAGCGGTTGGAGGAGACACAATGACGCCCCTCGTCCTCGCCTTCGAGACCAGTTGTGACGAGACAGCTGTGGCGGTGGTGAGGGGTGCAGAGCCCCTGTCGAACGTCGTGTCGTCTCAAGTGGACCTCCACGCCCGCTTTGGTGGGGTGGTCCCCGAGCTGGCGGCGCGAGCCCACGTCGAGGCGATTCGTTCCCTTACCCATCGGGCGCTCCAGGAGGCGGGAGTCCACCCCGCCGATCTCGACGGGGTGGCGGCGACCGCCGGCCCGGGATTGGTTGGCGCCCTCCTGGTCGGCCACTCGTTTGCCAAGGCGACCGCCTGGGCTCGACAGCTGCCGTTCGTGGGAATCGATCACATGGAGGGCCATCTGATGGCTCCCCGGCTCGAGTTCGAGGATTTCAATCCTCCCTGTGTTGCGCTCCTCGCCTCGGGCGGACATTCGCAGATCGTTCACGTCCGGGGTTGGGGCGACTACGAGACGCTCGGGCAGACCATCGACGACGCGGCTGGCGAGGCTTTCGACAAGCTGGCCAGGGTCATGGGCCTGGGTTTCCCGGGTGGTCCGGCGATCGATCTGGCTGCAGACGGAGGCGACCGTGCTGCAATCGACTTTCCCCGGGCCCTTCCCGACCAGCCTTTTCAACTTTCGTTCTCGGGTCTGAAGACCTCGGTGGTCAATTTCATCGCCAAGGCACAGGCGGCGTCCGAGCTCCCCCCACTGGCGGACGTGGCGGCCTCGGTTCAGGAGGCGATAGTCGACGTGCTCGTCACCAAGACGTTCAACGCCGTCGATCAGACCGGCGCCGGCATGGTTGGCGGAGGTGGTGGGGTGCTCGCCAATCGGCGTCTCCGGGAGCGGTTCGCCGAGGAAGCAGAGGTGAGAGGGATCCGGCTCGCTCTTCCCAGCCCTCTCCTGTGCACCGACAACGCTGCAATGATCGGGGTCGCCGGGGCCCATTGGCTCGCCCAGGGGCGGATCACCGACTGGGCGGAGAATGTGGACCCGGGGAGGGTGCTGGGTTGAGTCGCATCGACTCAGATCCCAATTAGCAGTCGCCGTGGTCGAGTGCTAATCTCCGTCTAGCACTCGAGTTATCCGAGTGCTAACCCACGGGATCTCACACGTCAGGCAACTGTTCAATCCGGTCTAACAGTGTGAAGCCCGCGTAAGGCAAGTAAGGCGCTTCAAGGAGGAGCAAAAGAATGAAGCTTCAGCCGCTCGGTGACCGAGTGGTGGTCAAGCCCACCGAGGAGGCGGAATCCCGCACTCCCTCAGGGCTGGTCATCCCCGACACCGCCAAGGAGAAGCCACAGATCGGCGAGGTCATCGCCGTAGGCCCCGGGGCCCGCGACGAAAACGGCGACCGCATCCCCATGGATGTCTCGGTCGGCGACAAGGTCCTCTACTCGAAGTTTGCCGGCACGGAGGTGAAGCTCGATTCGGACGAATACCTCGTCCTCTCCGAGCGTGATCTCTTGGCCGTCGTCAATTAGGAGCTGATAAGAAATGGCAGCGAAGGAACTTCGCTTCAACGAAGAGGCTCGACGCGGCCTCGAGGCGGGCGTAAACAAGCTCGCCGACACGGTAAAGGTCACCCTCGGCCCGAAGGGTCGCAACGTCGTCCTGGAGAAGAAGTGGGGCGCACCCACCATCACCAATGACGGCGTCACGATTGCCAAGGAGATCGAGCTCGACGACCCATATGAGAACATGGGCGCCCAGCTCGCCAAGGAAGTGGCTACCAAGACCAACGATGTAGCTGGTGACGGCACCACGACTGCGACCGTTCTCGCCCAGGCAATGGTGCGTGAGGGTCTTCGCAACGTGGCAGCCGGCGCCAATCCGATGGACCTCAAGCGCGGCATCGAGAGTGCCGTCGAGAAGGTCGTCGAGGCAATCGGCGAGATGGCACGGGACATCGAGACCAGCGACGAAATCGCCAACGTGGCCTCGATCTCGGCCAACAACGACCCCACCATCGGCAAGGTCATCGCCGAGGCGATGGAAAAGGTCGGCAAGGATGGCGTCATCACCGTGGAGGAGGGTCAGACCTTTGGTCTCGAGCTCGAGTTCACCGAGGGCATGCAGTTCGACAAGGGCTACCTGAACTTCTACTTCGTGACCGATCCCGATCGCCAGGAAGCAGTGCTCGAGGATCCCTACATCCTCATTGCCAACCAGAAGATCAGCTCGGTCAACGATCTGGTCCCGGTCCTGGAGAAGGTCATGCAGTCCGGCAAGGGCGTGCTGGTCATCGCCGAGGACGTCGAGGGCGAGGCCCTGGCCACCCTGGTGGTCAACAAGATCCGTGGCACGTTCTCTTCAGTTGGGGTCAAGGCCCCTGGTTTTGGAGAGCGCCGCAAGGCCATGCTCCAGGACATCGCCACGCTCACCGGTGGGACAGTGATCTCCGAGGAGGTCGGGCTCAAGCTCGAGAACGTGACTCTCGACATGCTGGGTCGTGCTCGCAAGGTCGTGGCGACCAAGGACGACACCACCGTTATCGACGGTGCCGGGTCGGAGGCGGACGTCAAGGCCCGCATCAAGCAGATCGAGCGTGAGATCGAGAACACCGACTCCGATTGGGATCGTGAGAAGCTCCAGGAGCGTCTCGCCAAGCTGTCCGGCGGCGTCGTGGTGATCAAGGTGGGAGCTGCCACCGAGGTCGAGCTCAAGGAGAAGAAGCATCGCATCGAGGACGCCGTCTCGGCAACCCGTGCTGCCGTCGAAGAGGGCATCGTCCCTGGCGGCGGTGTGGCTCTGCTTCGGGCTCAGACCACTATCGACAAGATTCGTGGCGGAGGCGCAGACGAGAAGACCGGGCGTGCGATTGTGCGCAAGGCCCTCGAGGAACCAATTCGCCAGATCGCGATCAACGCCGGCTTCGAGGGCGGAGTCGTCGTGGAGCGGGTGCGAACTTCCGAAGGCAACTTCGGCTTCAACGCCGCCACCGGCGAGTACGAGGACCTGGTCATGGCAGGAGTCATCGACCCGGCCAAGGTGACCCGTTCGACACTGCAGAATGCGGCGTCGATTGCGGCCCTACTTCTCACCACCGAAGCCCTGGTGGCCGAGGAGAAGGAGCCCGCGTCATCCATGCCGGGTGGTGGCCACGGCCACGACGGCGGCGGGATGGACTTCTAAGTAACCAGACCCGATTCCTAATGCAGGGCGTCACGGATCCGTGACGCCCTGCATTGCGTTCGGACCCAAGCGGGCGTCGCGCGCGGGATCGAGCGCTCGACGGATCAGTGTGATGACGTATTCCGGCCGTTCCTCGACATCCCACCAGGTGAACCGCAGGACCCGCCATCCGGCGAGTTGGGCCAGGTTGTCGCGCTCTCGGTCGGTGAGGAAGGCGTCAGCGAGTGTGTGCCATCGTCGACTGTCTCCTTCGATCACGAGGCGTTGCTCCAAGTAAGCGAAATCAACTCGGCCGTTGGTGGCGGTGAGCCAAGGTGGTGAGAACTGGGAGGTCGGCAACGGGAGTCCGGACCTCTCGATCAGGTTGATCATTCGGTCCTCCAGGACCGTCGTGGAAACCGTCGGCCCGGCTCCTCGATCGCTGAGGACGGCTCGCAACTGTCTAGTTCCGGGCTTTCCTCTTCTCGCCAGGTGTTCAAACAGAATGTTGAGAGATTCGTAGGAGGTCAGCCCGTCGGCGACAGTTGCATCAACCAACTTGGCCAGCCGCTTGGTCCCAAGGAATTGGGCCAGGTCGATCACGGTTCGTGCCGGCGTCGTCACTGCGAGCCCACTGTTGGTGGTCAGCTGCTCCGGGGAGAGGTCGGTCTTTTGGCGGACGATGACACCCGGGTATCGGTTGGATCGCCTGACTGGAACCGAGATAATCAATAGCCCTTTTCGCAGCCCCGGCATTCGATGGATTTGGGCTGCAGACTCGTGAGACACCACAGCTCCAAGCCGGTGACACGCTGCTGCCAGGGTTGCCTTCCAGGCCGAATCCGCCCCAGGCAGTAGGTAGGTGCTGTGACCCACCTTCTCCAACCAGCCGTCCGCTGTGCGTCTCGCAAGCCACTCTCGAGAAGCACCTAGTGCCTGGGCCTCGGCGGAAGTGACACTGCCTCCGTTCTCGATTGCGAGTTCGACGATTCGTTTGGAAATGCTCATCCCGTTGAACATGTCAAGAAAAGGTCGTGTTGAAAAGGGGGTCGGCGTCTACCGCCCTTTCTTCATGCATCGCGTCACACATCCGTGACGCGATGCATTAGGAACGGGGTTGAAGCCCTAACGCCTCCGCCAGCGCGTCCAGCTTGGGGATGATGATGTCGGCGCCGGCCGGCGGAATAGAGAACACCGTGCGGTCCACCCCGGCCTTCGCCAGCAGCTCGAGGTCTTCCACCGTGGCGGCGTAGGCGGTGATCTCGAATGCAGCTGGATCCCGGCCTGCATCCTCCAGGGCGTGGCGAACCAGGGCAGCCCGATCGACCACATTCATTCGGGTGGCAAGGGGCATCCACCCGTCACAGAATTCCACCATGTCTTTGATGGTGCGGGGTCCGGCGTCTGCACCCATGATGATTGGAGGGTGGGGCCGTTGTACGGGCTTGGGCCATGCCCAAGACGGCTCGAGCGACAGCAGCTCTCCCTGATATGACGAGGCCTCGTCGGTCCAAAGCGCCTTCATCATCATGACCTTCTCCCTCAGCAGCTCTCTCCGCTTCGAATATGGAGTGCCGTGCTGCGCCATTTCTTCCCTGTTCCACCCGTACCCGATCCCGAACAGAAGCCGGCCGCCGGAGAGATGGTCGAGGGTGGCCACCTCTTTGGCGGTCCAGATCGGGTCGCGTTGCGCCACCAGGGTGATACCAGTGCCAAGTTTGAGCCTGGAGGTGGCAGCGGCGGCGTAGGCGAGGGCGACGAACTGGTCGTAAGCGTGCCAATAGTGCTCGGGGAGCGGTGGTGCTCCTTCCTGGCCGCCCCATGGGGTCATCCGGGACACCGGGATGTGAGAATGCTCTGGGAACCACAGCGAGTCGAACCCGCGGGCCTCGACCTCCCGGGCCAGGTGGTCGGGGCGAATTGCCGTATCGGTGGCGAACATGAAGACTCCGAATTCCATGGACCTGACCGTACCGATGTCGCTGAAGGATCTGATCCAGGATCGCATCTCTTCTGAGGGCCCGATTCCCTTCGAGGTATTCATGGAGATGGCTCTGTATCACCCCGACCTGGGATTCTTCGCTTCCGGTCGGCTCCGATCCGAGAAGGCGGGCGACTTTCTCACCTCACCTGAGGTGAGCGGTCTGTTCGGGGAGACTCTCGCCCTTTACGTCTCAAGAGAAAGGGACCGCATCGGTGAGCCGTTCCAGTTGATCGAGGTCGGCGCCGGTTCGGGGTCGCTCCTGCGGTCCCTGCTCCCGAAGCTCGATCTCGAAGTCACGGCCATCGACGCTTCGCCCGCAGCCAGAGCCTCATTGCGTGACTTCCTCCCCGACGACGCGATCAAGGCCGAGTTCCCAGGGAGGATCCGGGGCGTGATCCTGGCCAACGAGCTCATCGACAATCTCCCTATGGCCCTCAGCCAGCGCGTCGGAGATGGTTGGAGGGAGCGATGGGTGGGACTCGACGAGGACGGGCTGGGGTTCGTCGATGCCGCGCCGAGACCCGTGGTCGAGACCTGGCTCGAGGCCTATGCGGGTGATGTCCTCGACGGCGGATGGGTTGAGGTGCAGTTGGTGGCTGCTGCGTGGTTGACCGACGCATTGGCCAGATTGGAGCAAGGCTCGGTCGTGCTGATCGACTACGGGGACACCTCCGAGAACCTGCTTCCGAGACGTCAGGACGGGACCCTTCGCACCTATCGCGCCCATCATCTCGGGCCGCACCCCCTCGACGAGCCCGGTGAGACCGACATCACCGCTGATGTGAACTTCACTGCATTGATCGCTGCAGCCGAGGGCGTAGGAGCCGATGTGCGCCTGCTCCGTCAGGACGACTTCTTATCCGAGCTCGGGCTCCGGGATCGCCTCTCTGAATTGAGACACACCGAGTTGGAAGCAGCGCGTAGTGGCGACAGTCTGGCCCGTCTACAGGCCAGATCTCTGAAGACTGAGGCCGAGACATTGCTTCATCCCAGGGGGCTCGGTGACTTCAGGGTTCTGGTTGCCACGATTTGACCGGGAATCACTGCCACCTCTCCAAGCGTCCTATCTTGGCGTGCAATCGAGTCGGGTTCTTGCGAGTCCGAATAGATAGGGGCTCCCGGTAGCCTGAGCAGGTATGAACAACCTGAAGACAGTCGGTCTCCTGGCCTTCATGACGACCCTGCTGTGGCTCGTCGCCGTCACCATCTTCCCCGATGGCGGGTTCATGATCGGGCTGGTCATCGCCGTCGGCTTCAACGTTCTGGCCTATTTCTTCTCCGACAAGCTGGCCCTGGCCGCCAGCCGGGCCCGGCCCGTCACCGAGGCAGAGCAGCCCCAGGTCTATGCCATCGTGCGTCGGTTGGCGGAGCAGACCCGCATGCCGATGCCACGCATCTATGTGATCGACTCACCGCAGCCCAACGCCTTTGCGACTGGCCGCTCTCCGAAGAAGGCGGCAGTCGCTGTCACCGCCGGGATTCTCGAGCTTCTCAGCTTCGACGAGCTCGAAGGGGTACTCGCCCATGAGCTGGCCCATGTCCAGAACCGTGACATTCTGATCAGCTCGATCGCCGCGATGATCGCCGCCGCTCTGACCATGCTTGCCCGCATGGCTTTCTGGTTTGGTGGAGGCGGCAATCGCGAGAGCCCGCTCGGTGCGATCGGGGCCTTGCTTTCCTTGATCGTCGCCCCGATTGCAGCCATGCTGATCCGGCTTGCAATCTCGAGGACCAGGGAGTTCCAAGCCGACGCGACCGGCGCCGAGACCACGGGCCGGCCGATGGTCCTGGCCAGCGCACTGGAGAAGATCTCAGTCGGAACCGCCCGCATCCCAATGAACGTCAACCCAGCCACGGCCCAGCTCTTCATCGACAACCCGATGAAGGCCCTACGTGGTGGCGGCGGGATGATGAGACTGCTCAGCACTCACCCGCCCACCGAGGAGCGGATCTTCCGGCTGCAAAAGATGGCTCAAGGGATTAAGTGAGGGGATCACTTTCGGCGGGGCGAAGCCCCGGCCGACCGGCGTCTGTTCGCCGGAGGCTGTGAAAGAGGAGACCGCGTGTTGGTTGGTGCAGTACTGAGGGTTGGCCGAGGGCGAAGTCGGCCGGTATAAGGCGGTTGGGTCTTGCTCAAGCGCCTAGCTAACATTTCGGCTCCCCGGACTGTGCGTCATTGAGCCGTGCGGTTTCGGCTTGCCGGGATGCCCGAGCGGCCAAAGGGAGCAGACTGTAAATCTGCCGGCTGACGCCTACGGAGGTTCGAATCCTTCTCCCGGCACGGGCGCCGAGGGCGTCTGACAACCTGGCCCCCTTAGCTCAGTCGGTAGAGCGCTTCCATGGTAAGGAAGAGGTCTTCGGTTCAAATCCGGAAGGGGGCTCCGGCGGGCGAAGCCCGCTTGAGGCGGCGTAGCTCAGTAGGTGAGAGCGCTCGACTCATAATCGAGAGGTCGGCAGTTCGAGTCTGCCCGCCGCTACATCGGATCCGACGCCTACCGTGCGTCGGGCGAGAGGGACAAGGAAAGGAACAGGAGCCGACGATGGCGAAGGCGAAGTTTGAGCGTACGAAGCCGCATGTGAATGTGGGGACGATGG
>JBBDWM010000014.1:0-4853 GCA_040902845.1 Acidimicrobiia bacterium | reverse complement strand
AACGCAGTGCACAGAACGCCAAACGCATTGCGTGCCGCGTTTTGCGTATTGCGTACAGCAGCGAGCGAAGCGAGCACTAATGCCAAGCGACAAACGACCACCGTTGACTCTCGCCTGCACCGAGTGCAAGCGACGGAACTACGTCACCACGAAGAACAAGACGAACACCCAGGACCGTCTCGAGCTGAAGAAGTACTGCCGGTGGTGCCGGCAACACACGGCGCATCGCGAGACCCGCTAAAAAGCCCCCTTCGCCGCCTGCGGCGGCACTCCCCCCAACGCTTCGCTGGAGGAGAGACGCCGGTAGCGTTTCGGGGATGGATCCCTCCACCCTGGTCGACCACACCTTTGGGCCGCACCCGTTTCGGGTCTGTGTCGAGAACGTGGCCGACTTCGTGGCGGTGACTGGTGATGACCCTCAGCGATGGGCGAAGTCGGCCCCACCCGGCTTTGTGGCAGCGGCTCTCTTCGTCGTAGCCCCCGACCTCCTTAGCCAATTCACCGACCGTTCCGTGATCCACGGCGAGCAGACCTTCATCTGGCACCGGCCCCTGACCGTGGAGACCGATTTGGAAGTTTCCGGCACGGTTACTCGGGTCAGGGAGCGGGGCGGGGTCAATTTCGTCAGCTTCGGTCTCGAAATCAACGGGCCGGATGGCGGCATGGCTGAAGGCTCGGCGATGTTCCTCGTATCCGGCGATTCCACCGCGGTGAGCGGTGTCGAGGAGGCGCCGGAGCCGTTGCCTTTGGACGACGGCAAACCCGGTCTTGGCCAGGTGAGTGCGTCCCGGGCGGATCTGGTTCGTTATGCGGCTGCAACCCGAGACTGGAACCCGATTCATTGGGATCACGATGCGGCGGTTGCCGCCGGCGGCTCCGGAGTCTTGGTCCATGGCCTGTTGCAGGCCTCATGGGCCTTCGTCGCGGCGAGCCGTCTCCGCACCGGCGACAGTCCCCTGCGGACGGCAAAGGTGCGGTTTCGCAACCCGCTTCCTCCTGCTACGCCAGCCACTCTCACGGTTGAAGGCTCTGACGAGGGGGCCACGGTGACCATCGGTGACGCCGAAACCGAGTACATCAACGCCAGAATCGAGCTCTCCGATGAGTAACCAGCCGGAATCCCCGAGGGTCGAACGGACCAGAGAACAAGAGCTCATAGCCAGGGCACAGGCCGGAGACCGCGCCGCCTTCGCCGCCTTGGTCCGTGAGCACGGAAACGAGGTCTACACCTTGGCTCGCAGACTGGTTGGGGATCCGCATCTGGCGGCTGATGTTGCCCAGGAGACCATGATCCGGGCGTGGCGAGCCCTGCCCAACTTCCGTGGCGAGGCGGCCTTCTCCACGTGGCTGCATCGGATCACCGTCAACACTGCATGGACCCAGAAGAAGCGGGCTCGCCGTCACGCCGGGGTTTCCTTAGACGATCTGGCAGAAGTGGCTGCTCCCTACACCAGGGACCATCCGGAAGTTGCTGGTGAGATCCTGGAGCTCCGTGGTCGGCTCCGGCAAGCTCTCGAGTCACTGCCCGAGTCCCAGCGACAGGTGGTGATTCTCAAGGATGTCTACGACTGGTCGCATGCCGAGATTGCCGAGGCCATGGAGATCTCGGTCACTGCGGCCAAGGTTCGGCTCCACCGGGCACGGGCGCGACTCGCCAGGTATCTGGAGGCATCGGGATGACCATCATCTGTGAGCTGGCAGCCCCGTTCGTTGCCAACAGCGCCGTCGACGAGCGCGAGGTGATCTGGCCCTTCCGAGCCCATACCGACGAATGTCTGCGTTGTCAGGCCCGGCATTCGGCGATGAGCCGAACCGCCCGTGAGCTCGGGGTGCTGGCGGCCGAGACTTTCGGCGCTCCGTTGGATCTCGAGTGGAGGGTGATGTCATCACTCGAGGGTGACCTGGCGGTGGCGCGGTCGTGGAAGAAGCCGATCGCACTTGCCGCGGCCCTGCTGTCGATGGCCGCCGCCATTGTCATCTGGCGACTTCGGCCCCGCACCCAGGCCTGAGACACCGGTCTCCCTGCCCAGTGTCTTCTGATCTGGGACCTGGCTGGTCCGCTCGTCACGGCTGGAAAGGTTGGCCCAACGAGAGAGACCTCCGATACCATCGCTTGATGCCCCGGCTCATCGACCTCTCCCACCCCATCGAGGCTGGGATGACGACATATCCTGGCATGCCGGGTCCAATCATCACCGACTACTTGTCTCGGGCCGACTCGGTTGGCCGTTATGACCCAGGCACCGAGTTCAGCATCGGCCGGATTGAGATGATTGCCAACACCGGCACCTACCTTGACACCCCGTTTCATCGATTCGAGGACGGCTACGACCTGGCTGGGCTGCCTCTGGAGAAGGCGGCCGATCTCCTTGGGGTTTGTGTTCGCTCAGTCGGGCCGGAGTTGGGCGCCGAGGCCGTGAGAGACGTGGATGTGGCGGGGCGAGCTGTTCTCTTTGCTACCGGATGGGACCGGCACTGGCGCACCGAGGATTACGGAGATCCGGCCCACCCGTTTGTTTCTGCCGGGCTGGTCGACGCACTGGTCAAGGGTGGCGCGGCCTTGGTGGGTATCGACTCGGTCAACATCGACGACACTAGGGGAGGAGGCCGCCCGGCCCACACCGGGCTGCTCAAGGCGGGGATTCCGGTAGTGGAGCACCTGACCAGGCTCGATCAACTGGTCGATACCGAATTTCGTTTCTACGCGGTCCCGGCCATGGTTCGAGGGCTGGGCAGCTTCCCGGTCCGCGCCTTCGCCATCGTCGACTAAGTCGAGCCTTTACAGGGCTACGTCGCCTCCGGCCGGGTCTTGGCTCGATCTGAGGCTCTTCGTCCGGCTCGTTCTCAAGACTCCCCGTCGTGCCGGGTCGCGTGACGACATCAGCAGGATGAGAATGCCCACCACGGCTACCGACCACCACCGAATGTAAAGGGCAGACCAACCCCCAGGTACATCACCCATCGGCATTGGCCGCCACTTCCGCGGAAGAGCCGATGACAGGATCAAGGCGAAGAGGATGATCGGAGCCACCACCGGGCCTCCCCGACCCCCCGAGAGACGACCAGTGACCCCGGCGACACCCAGGCTCAACCCCAACAGTCCGGCGAACATGGCAGCCAACGCCCAGGTCTCTTCGGAATCAGTGGGACCGAGCCATGAGACCAGTGTCATCCAGGCCACAGCCGTGGGGGGGACTATGACGAGGACCTGCCACCCCCGCCGGCGAAGCAGGGAACTGGGCGAGGGCGCGACTACCTCGTACGAAGGGTCGTCGAGAGCGAACCCAACCGAGATCGCCATCAAGATCGCCGTCATCTGTGCCGGGATCGTGAACCCCCCGCCTGGTCGAACTGCAACGAGGATGACCGACAGCCCCGATGCGATCGCCGGGGCCCACCACACCATCGCCCGAGTGACGTATCGGTACTTGCCGGCGCCTCTCAGAATAGGCAAGTGGAACCCGAGCAAACCTGGGTGATCAACACAGCCAATGAGATCCCCACCGCGGCCGATCCGACCAGCAGAAAGGCGATCACCGAGCGCCTGGCCCCGGAGCGGGCGAGGGCGGTACCGGCGAAGACGAGGGTCAGGCCGACCAGATAGATCGTGTGCCAGGCGGCCAGGTACACCGAGCCGAGGTGGGCGAGCGGGAAGATCACATGCCAGCTGGCAGGGACCTCCGGCGTTTGGACAATGAAGAAGGCGAAGGCCACAACTGGCGCCACGAACGGGTTCGGAACCCAGGCCGCCAACACAACTCCGAGGGATCCCAGCGTCGCGACCAACACTGCGGTTTGGATCAGAGCCATCAACTGGATGCCACTGGGAACCACCAGCCACACGGCCGTGGCCGCGGCGACGACGCTCAAGAGCACCGCAGCGGCAGCCAGAGGCCACGCCGTCGCCAGTATCAGGCCGCCCGCACGAATCCGGGGATCTGCTGGGAGGCTCTCGTGCTGTTCCGAGGTGCCCTCGCGCCGGTCGCGAAGAGCGGCATGGTTGGTTGCCACCATCGTGAAGATGGCAAAGATGTAGAACCCAACCGCCACCGTCCAGCCGTCGTCAACAAACGACACATCATTCTTCCCAAGGCTTGATGCGACGAAAACGGCGGTGCCGAGAAGGGCCATTCCGTAGGCGGCGATCAGACCCCAACTGAACAGCAGTTTGCGTCCGTTGAAGTTGGCGAGGGCCATCATCACCCGTCGCGACGGGTCCGCGTGTCCCTGAACCGAGCTCATGCTGTGACCTGTTGGGGGTCAGAACTGCTCCCGACCATGAGTAGATATGCATCGTCAATGGTGGGCTCGGCCGGAGCCGCTCCCGGAGGAGGGTCGCCGATGTGGCGGAACCTGCCATCACCCATACGCCACGAAAGCGCAGCGCGAGAGTCCTGATCGGCCCCGATCCAGACCCTTCCGCTCGCCGTCTCGGCCAACGCCTTTGGAGCGCCGTCAAACCGAACCGCGCCCGCGGAGAGGACGACCACGCGTTCGCAGAGGGCCACGACATCCTCTGTCTGGTGCGTTGAGAGCAAGACGATCGGGTCGTTGGCCAACTGCGAGACTGTCTCCCGGAACCGAAGACGCTGCTCCGGGTCCAACCCCGCGGTCGGCTCGTCGAGCAACAGCAACTCGGGTTGGCCGATGAGCGCCTGCGCCAGTGCCAACCGCCGCCGCATGCCGCCGGATAGCGCCTTGATCTTCTTGTGTGCCATGTCGGTCAGCTCAACCACGCCCAGCACCCTTCTCACTTCCTCCGAACGCTCAGGCCGGTCGGCCATCTCCTTGAGGATGGCCACGTAGTCGACGAACTCGAAGGCGGTGAAGTTTCTGTAGAACCCCGGCTCCTG
>JBBDWM010000013.1:0-35353 GCA_040902845.1 Acidimicrobiia bacterium | reverse complement strand
GCTCCGCGGGTAGGACTCGAACCTACAACCAATGGATTAACAGTCCACTGCTCTACCAATTGAGCTACCGCGGAAGGGTGCCGGTTGGCGTCGGGAAGGCTACCAGCGGGGTCTTACTAGCCTGACTCGCTCCGGTCTTCCAGAGCCCGTAAACCCTTGGATCCGGCAGACAGTCCAGCCGCTGTCGCATACCTTCCGGCGTTGAAGAGACCCACACCCTGGTCGGCCAGCTGCGCCACCGCCGGGTGCTTCCTCGCCTGGATCGCCAGGCTCTTGATCTGCTCGTATCGCCCCCGGCCGGCCCGGGCTCCGAGCACGTAACCGAAGGCGGCTCCCACCACGATGCCTGTCCTGAACCTCATCGCCCCGATTGTCGCATCCCCGCCAGCACCTGGCGTCGGTCAGGACCCTTCGAGAAAACCTTCCAGCTTTTGTGACTTGTCGGGGTGGCGCAGCTTGGCCAGAGCCTTGGTCTCCAACTGGCGGATCCGCTCCCTTGTCACCTTGAAATGAGACCCGACCTCTTCCAGGGTCCGCATCCGGCCGTCGGCCAAACCAAAGCGCATGATCAGCACCTCGCGCTCTCGGGCGTTGAGACCTTCCAATGCCTGGGCGAGCTGGTCCTGGAGCGAAGCGAAGGTGGCGGCGTCGGCGGGAAGATCCGTGTCGTGATCCTCCACCAGATCTCCCAACGTCCCGTCGTCGTCCTCCCCCACCGGTGTCTCAAGGGACACCGTGTCCTGGGCGATCCGCTGCAACTCGGCCACCCGACCTGGTTCGATATCCAACTCAAACGCCAACTCGTCGAGGGAAGGCGCCCTACCCCTCTGTTGTGTCAACTCTCGCTGGGCCCGGGTCAGCTTGTTCACCGAGTCGAGCACATGGATCGGCATCCGGATCGTCCGCCCCTGATCGGCGATGGCCCGGGAGATGGCCTGGCGGATCCACCAGGTCGCATAGGTGGAGAACTTGAAGCCTCGCCGGTAGTCGAAACGCTCTACGGCACGCATCAGCCCGACGTTGCCCTCCTGGATCAGGTCCAGCAGTGCCATCCCCCGGCCCACGTAGCGGCGGGCCAGGGCGACGACCAGACGAAGGTTGGACTGGACCAACTGGTCATGGGCGGCGTCACCCATGTCGATCTCGTGTTGGAGGAAGGATCGGTCCTCCTCGTTGAGACCTTCCTCCTCGAATCTTGAAAGGGCACGTTGCCCGGCCTCCATCTGCATCGCAAGCTCTACTTCTTGCTGCGCGGTCAGAAGCGAATAGCGGCCAATCTCGTTGAGATAGAGACGGACCGGATCGGAGACCGAGATCTGGCTGACCTCGATAAATGCCTCGGTGACCCCAGGCCCCTCCTCGGTGAGACGCATCCCCTGAGCGCGGAGGGCATCAGCGACCTTCTCGAAAGCCTCGCCCGACGCCTCGGCGTCCTCCAACTCCTGCTGGACCTCGGCCATCGTCAGGAACCCGCGATGTTTGCCCCGTTTGACCAGGGCGCCAACAACTGTGCTCAGCTCTTCGTTCATGGCTCCGGTGGGGACCTCTTCTCCCGCCGGTAAAGCTACCTGGTTCTGGGGGGTCCGTTAACAGGATCGTCCAGCAGAATGGTCATTCGGGATTCAGTGGCGGTTCCCGCTTCTCCCGCTGTAACGCCATCATTCGTTGCAGGATGGCGTTGTGAGGGTCCGTTCCCGGCGACAAGAGGTCCATCTCGGCCTGGAGCCCGGCGATCTCAGCGTCGAGTCGACGCTCACGGACCCGGGCCGTCATCTCCTCCACCGATGCCAGAGGTCGGTCGTCCAATGCGAGGGAGAGGAGAACTCCCTGCAGCAACGGCTCGACACCGGAGATGTCGAGTGGCGTACCCGCAGGTGTGGAGCGTCTGCTCGGCTCCAGGGCGGCAAACGCATCCCGGAGACGCTGGTCGAAGAAATCGGCCTGCGTCAGATCGCTGAGACCACCGCCGTTGGCGAGGACCAATCGGAGCAACTCGACATCGATGCGGTCGAAGGGTCTGTCGGTTGCCGGCCCAACTCTCGACCCCTTGGGGCGACCGCCCTCCACCGCGGCCTCCACGTCCCCCAGGTCGACACCCACCCGTCGCGCCACGTAGCGCATGTACTCCCTGCGAGCGATGCCGTCGTTCACCTTGCGAAGCTGGGTCGCCGCACTGTGCAAGGCCCTGGCCCGACCTTCGGGGCCTTCCAGGTCGTACTTGGCGACCTCATGATCGATCCGGTGCTCCAACAAGGGCCGGGCCGTGGTGACCGCGGCCACCAACTCCTCGTTCCTGCCCTGTTGGACCAGGTCGGCAGGGTCGAGGCCATCGGGCATCACCGCCACCCTGAGATCGAGGTCCAGCCGGAACGGTGACTCCAACTGGTCGCCCCGGAGGGCTGCCCGCGAACCGGCCTCGTCGGAATCGAAGGCCAACACCACCCTCTCCGAGAACCGGCGCAACAGGTCGAAGTGCCCGTCACCTAGGGCGGTCCCACAGGTGGCGATCGCGGTGGTGATCCCGGCCTGGTGCATGGCGATGACATCGGTGTACCCCTCGACGATCACCGCTGGTGAGGTCTCGGACATGTTCTTACGGGCCCGGTCCAACCCGAACAACAACGAGCCCTTGTGATAGAGGATCGAGTCGGCCGAGTTCACGTATTTGGCGTCGGGGTTGTTGGTGACCTTGCGGTCGATGCCCTCCAGTTTCCGGCCACCGAACCCGACCGGATCGCCTCGAAGATCGTAGATGGGGAACATCAGCCGCCCCCGGAAGACGTCGAAGACCCCATTCCGGCCCCGGCGGGAGAGCCCGGCGTCGATCAACACCCGATCGTCGACGCCGCCCGCTTTCAACTCTTTGGTCAGCGTGTCCCAGTCGACACCGGCGAAACCCATCTTCCATTCGTCGATCAGTTCCCCGTCATAGCCCCGCCCCCGCAGATACGCCCGTGCCGGCCCGGCCTCGTCTGCCGAGCGCAATCGCTGGTTGTAGACCTCGATGGTTCGCCGGATGGCCTCGATCGCGGCGCCACGCCTCCCCCGGTTTCGGGCCTCGGCCGGATCCGGGGTCAGGGTGATCCCAGCCTTGCGAGCCAACAGTTCCAGTGCGTCGCCGAAGTCAATTCCCTGAGTCTCCGAGACGAAAGTGAAGACGTCGCCCCCCTTGCCACAACCGAAACAGTGATAGAGACCCCGGGCCCGATCCACCGACATCGAGGGGGTCTTTTCCTCGTGGAAGGGACATACCGCCATGAACGAACGCCCGGATCGCTTGACGGTGGTGACCTCAGAGATCAGCTCAACGAGATCGGTGGCCTCCCGGACCCGGTCGATATCGGAGCGATCTGCCATGGCCGGTCGATCATAAGGACGACCTGTCGGTGTTCAGACCGAGGTCGCAACAAAATCGAGGACGATCCACACCTCTTCGGAGACGTCGGCCACCCCAGGAACGGACGGGATCCCGAGGCCGAAGTCACCCCTCAGCACGGTGGTCTGCGCGATTCCCTCGATGGTTTGCTCATCGACCAACGTGGCCGAGACCTCGAAAGTCACCGGATGGGTGGTCTCCTTGATCTTGAGGTCGCCGGTCAGCGAAAACTTGATGGTTTCACCGACCGCCGCCTCCCCGGTCAATCCATCGACCGAGGTCACATCGAAGGTAATGAACTCGAATTCATCGCTGGCGGAGTTGAGGATGACCGGTCCCCGCATGACACGGTCCCGTCTGTCAGTGCCGGTCTCGAAGGTCCGGGCATTGATGATGACCTGGGAGAACTGGGCCGTGCCCAGGTCGGATATGTCGACCTCGATCTGACCCGCCAACTCAGAGGTGGTCCCAACGACACGATTCGGCGATCCGCGCAGCACCTCGTCGATATTGAAGCTGGCGGCCGACTGGGCCGAATCGATCACGAAGACCTGCCCACCCGACTCCGCGGTCGGACCCGTGGTCGTGCTGGCATCCTCTGTCGGCTTGGTCGACCCCGACGAGCTGGTCGTGGTTTCAGCGGCGAGTGGGGGCGTGGTCAGATCGGTGGACGGCACACCGGAGCCTCCGGCGAAATAGAGCCAGACCATAGCCCCGACTCCAAGCAGCAAGATCGAAGCGAAGGTCCAACCAATGACGCGTTTCAAGCTCAGGAAAGCTTTCCCGACAGATAGTCGACCAAACCTGACATCGGGACCCGATCCTGGTTCATGGTGTCCCGGTCACGCACCGTCACCGCCTGGTCCTCAAGGGTTTCGAAGTCGACCGTGACCGCATAGGGGGTCCCGATCTCGTCCTGACGGCGATAGCGGCGGCCGATCGACTGGGTGGTGTCGATCTCGGTCATCCAATGACGGCGCAACTCGGCGGCGATCTTCTCGGCGGGCTCGATCAGCTCCGGTTTCTTGGAGAGGGGCAGCACCGCGACCTTGTACGGGGCGAGCCGGGGATCCAACTTGAGCACGACCCTCGTCTCGTCGTTGACCTCCTCCTCGGTGTAGGCATCGATGAGGAAGGCAAAGGTGGTTCGAGTGGCGCCGGCGGCGGGCTCGATGACATGGGGGAAGAACCGCTCGTTGCTCTCCTGGTCGAAATAGGTCAGATCCTCGCCGGAAGCCTCGGCATGTTGTCTGAGGTCGAAGTCGGATCGGTTGGCGATCCCCTCCAACTCGTCCCAACCCCAAGGGAACATGTACTCCACGTCCACGGTGGCGGATGAATAGTGGCTCAGCTCGTCGGCCTCGTGGGGCCGGATCCGGAGCCGATCTTCGGACATCCCCAGGTCGAGGTACCACCTCATCCGCTCCTCCTGCCAATACTGAAACCACTCCGAGCTTTCCTCGGAGCGGCAGAAGTACTCCATCTCCATCTGCTCGAACTCTCGGGTGCGGAACACGAACTGACCGGGGGTGATCTCGTTGCGAAACGACTTTCCGATCTGGGCGATACCGAACGGGAGCTTGAGTCGGAGCGTCCGGCGCACGTTCTCGAAGTTGATGAAGATCCCCTGGGCGGTCTCCGGTCTCAGATAGACGAGGTTCTCCTCGGAGTCCACCGGGCCCATGTGGGTACTGAACATGAGATTGAAGTTGCGCGGATCGGTGAAGGTCCCCTTCTGACCGCAGGTGGGACAGGTGTCGGGAGCCTCCAACCTGTCGAGACGGTGCCGGCTGTTGCAGTTGCGACACTCGACCAGCGGGTCGGTGAACACCTCTTCGTGACCGGAGGCCTGCCACACCTGACGTGCCTGGAGAATGGCCGAGTCGAGCCCGACGATGTCCGAGCGCTCCTGGACCATGGCTCGCCACCACGCTTCCTTCACGTTGCGCAACAACTCGACGCCAAGCGGCCCGTAGTCGTAGGAGGAGCGCAACCCGCCGTAGATCTCGGAGGCCTGGAAAACGAAACCCCGCTTCTTGGCGAGGCTGGAGATGGTGTCGAGGGTGACTTCGGTCATGATGAGCAGGGAACGGTGGCCTGGTCGGGTTGCTTAGTCAACCTGGGGCATGTCGTCGGCTGCCCCGAACCGCCTGTCCCGGGCCTGATAATCGACCACCGCGTCGACCAGGTCGTTGCGATCGAAGTCGGGCCAGAGGATGCCGGGGAAGTAGAACTCGGCATAGGCGGCCTGCCACAACAAGAAGTTGGACAGCCGATGCTCACCCGAGGAACGGATGATCAGGTCGGCCGCAGGCATCTCGGGGATGTAGAAGGCGGATTCCAACGTCTGCTCGTCGATGGCCTCGACGGACAACTCGCCGGCGGCCACCCTGGCGGCGATGTTCCGGGCAGCCTCGACGATCTCACGCCGGCTCCCGTAGTTGAACGCAAAGACGAGATGGAGACGAGTATTGGCGGCCGTCATCTCGGCTGCGTCGGCCATGTGCTTGCGATTGCGATCCGGGATCCTCGGATCGTCCATGTCGCCCGCAAACCACATCCTCACCCCCTGGGCGTCGAGCTCATCGCGGCGACGGAGCAACAGGTCCTCGTTGAACCACATCAGGAACTCGACCTCGTCCTCGGATCGCGACCAGTTCTCGGTGGAAAAGGTGTAGGCGGTCAACCATTCGATGCCGATCTCGAGAGCCCCCTCGACGGTGTCGAACAACGCCGCCTCACCGGCGAGGTGCCCTGCGGTCCGGGGCAACCCCCTTGCATTGGCCCAACGCCCGTTGCCGTCGAGGATGAGCCCGACATGTCGTGGTATCCGGTCGGGGTCGATCCTGGACAGATCAAGACTCAATCCAACACCGCCAGGGACAACAGTTTGCGATCGAGGTGGTACTCGACGAAACGGCGGGTGATCCCCATCGCCTCACCCGACAGGTCAAGATTCGTCTCAGGCAGTTGACCGAACTCGGCCTCGGCCAGGGCCGCCAGATAGGCGGTGATGCCCTCCCGGAGCCGAACCGAGCCCTCGATCCGGCATCCATCGCATACCACGCCACCACCGCCGAAAGAGAACCGGTGAAGGTCGTCCACCCGGCCACAGGAAGCACACATCAGGAGGGACGGGGCGACACCGACCACGTCGGCCAGCTTCAGGAGAAAGCTGGTGATGAGGTCAGGCCCGTTCCGCCCGGCCTCCAGGGCGCGTAACCCGCGGTGCAAGAGAAGAAACAGCCGCATCGACGATTCGTCCTCCTGGGCGACGGCGTCGGCGGCCTCGACCATGGTCCCGGCGGCCAGGACCGAATCGAGATCGGCCCGGAGCCGGGGAAATGGCTCGAGTACCGCCACCTGGGTGATGGTGTCGAGGTTGCGCCCCTCATAGAGAACCAGGTCGACATGGGTAAAAGGCTCGAGACGACCGCCGAATCTGCTCTTGGTCTTTCGGATGCCATTGGCGACGGTGCGGATCTTGCCGTTGTTGGGACTGAGGAGCACCACCACTCGATCGGCGTCACCGAAAGGATAGGAGCGAAGGACGATCCCTTGATCGTGTCGAAGTGCCATGGAGGGCACCCAGGGTAAAGCGCTGGCTGCCAGTTCTAGGTCTTACGTTTTGCATTCTGCGCTTGGCGTTTTGCGTTTTGCGCTTTACGTTCTACGCCCCATGGCCCTCTTATCCGACCCCGAGATCGCAGAGTTCCTCGACAGCCACCCCGAATGGAGCCGGGCTGGCAATGAGATATCTCGCACGTTTGAATTCCCCGACTTCGTCGAGTCGATCGGGTTTGTTGCCGAGGTCGCAGTGTTTGCGGAGAAGGCGAACCACCACCCGGACATCGACATTCGTTGGAACAAGGTCACCCTGCGGCTGTCGACCCACTCCGAAGGCGGGTTGACCACGAAGGACCTACAACTGGCCGACCGCTTCGACGCCCTCTACGCGCCCTGAGCTCAGGCGGTCGTGAAACCGAACCGGTCCAACAGTTGTGGGCTCCGCTGCCAGTCTTTCTCCACCGTCACGTGCAGGCTGAGGTTGACCCGATTCCCGAGCAGCACCTCGAGATCCTGACGGGCCTCGGTCCCGGCGATCTTCAACAATGAACCGCCCTTCCCGATCACGATCCCCTTCTGGCTCTTGCGCTCGACAATGACACGGGCGGAGATGTCGATCAGACCGTCGGCACGTTGCTCCAGTTCCTGGACCCTGACCAACAGCGAGTGCGGCAACTCGTCGTTGAGTCGTTCCAGGAACTTCTCACGCACGATCTCGCCGATCACCAGGCTCTCGGGCTGGTCGGAAGCCATCCCTGGGGGGTAATAGCGAGGGCCTTCGGGAAGCCGTTGCACGATCTCCCCCACCAGGTCGTCGAGGCCTGAGCCTTCGATCGCGGAAACCGGAACATAGGAGGCGAAATCCCAGTCACCCGCCTTGGCCAGCTGGTCGATGACCTCGCCCCGACCGGCCCCATCGATCTTGTTGACAGCTACCACCACTTCGGAGCCGGCGGCCTGGAGACGTTGTGCGATGAGCCGGTCGCCAGGCCCGATCGGCATCGAGGCGTCGATCATGAACATCACCACATCGGCCTCACCCAGGGTCCGGTACACCAGAGAGTTGAGACGGCCGCCCAGATCGGTCTTCGGTTTGTGCAGCCCGGGAGTGTCGAGAAGCACAATCTGATGTGCAGGGTCATCCGGGTCGGGCCCGTTGACCACGCCACGAATCACATTCCTCGTCGTTTGAGGCCGTGACGAGGTGATCGACACCTTTGAACCGACCAGCTTGTTGACCAGGGTCGACTTGCCGACGTTGGGCCGACCCACCACGGGGACGAAACCGGACTTCATCTCAAATCGACAGTCTTCGAGGCCGTGACCATCACCTTCGAGACCCGGCGACCCTGCATCTTGGTCACAGTGAACCGAAGCGGCCCGAGGTCGAAGTGCTCGCCCTCGGCCGGAACTCGCTCGGCGAGACCAAGCACCAGACCACCGACCGTATCCCACTCCTCGTCGGGCAAGTCGACATCGGCCGCCTCGGCGAGATCCTCCACCGGCAACCTGGCATCCACATCCCAGCCGCCGTCGGAACGGGTGGCGATGAAAGACTCCTCTTCGTCGGTCTCGTCACTGATCTCGCCGACGAGCTCCTCGATCAGATCCTCGATAGTCACCAAACCGACCACATCGCCGTACTCGTCGACAACGATCACCTGGTGAGCCCGTCTCGACTGCATCTCGGCCAGCAGGGAGGACGCAAGTTGCGTCTCCGGGACGAATTCGACCGGTCGCATCACCTCTTTCACCGAGGCCGGCCGCTGGTCGGCGGTGAGCAACGGCAGGAGATCCTTGACCATGACCAGGCCCACCACATCGCCGTTGTCGGTGATCGGCACCCGGGAGAACCCCTCCTTGGCTGCGACAACCACCAGTTCCTCGACGGTGGCCGTGACCGGGACGGTGATCATGTCCGGGCGGGGTGTCATCACTTCCCGGACCAGTGTCTCCCCGAATTCGAGCACCGAGTCGATCAACTCACGTTCCTGCTCGTCGGCTTCCTCAGAGGTGGGCGTCGACTCCCGGTCCGGGTCGACCGAGTCGAGCTCGGGAAGGAGGTCGTTGGCCCAGCCTCCAAGACGCATCGCCACCGAGAGCAGCCCAGCCGAGCGATAGGCAATCGCCCTGATTCGATGACGCCCGACTTGACGGGGCACGAGGTCGCCAACAAAGAAAACGGATAACCCGACCGTCAAGGAGTACCCGACAGCGGTGCCGAGACCGGCACCCGACGCCAGCAAGGCAGTGCCCAACACCGCGGAAACCACGAGGAGGGCAACGGCCACGACGCTCACCGCTGGGTTGATCAACTCGCGGTCTTCCAACAACCCCGCCACCGTGGCGGCGCCTGAGACCTTTTCGGCGCTATCGCGGAGGGCGTCCGCACGGGGAATCCGGGTGACTGCGGTCCCCGCGGCACGCAGCCAGGCCGCCATGGCCAAACAGACCACGGCCAGGACCACGACGAAGGCACTCATCGCCGCTTCTTCCCCACCTGGGCGAGGAGGTCTGTCTCACGACTCTCCATGGCCGAGGCGTCGCCGTCGGCCTGATGGTCGTAGCCCATAAGATGAAGGATGCCGTGGGTGACCATCAGTGCCATCTCATCATCAAACTCGACTTCGAGCTCGCCGGCCTGGCGTTTCACGTATGCGGGGGCGATGATCACGTCACCGATCATCAGCGGCGGGCCCGATGGGTCGGGATCGGGAGCCACGCCCGGCAAGAGCTCCTCGACTGGAAAGGCGAGCACGTCCGTAGGCCCGTTCCGATTGAGGAAACGCTCGTTGTATGAGGACATCTCGTCCTCGTCGACGAACAGAAGGGTCACTTCGGTGTCTTTGGGGTAACCCTCTTGGGAGATGACCAACTCGGCGAGGCTTCGAATCCCGCTGAGATCCAACTCCTCAGCTTGCTCGTCGGCCAGGAAGACGCTCACTGGCCGAGCTTGGTACTGGAAGGATCGTCCATCAGGTCCCGGGGAAGTTCGGATACGCGATCCGCTGATGATAATGCCCGACCAGCGACTCGAAGAAGGCCTTTCTCACCTGAGTCATCTCGAACTGGGTGAGGGGTGACTCCTGGAGTTGACCGTCGTCGAGCTTCTCGTCGATGACCCTGCTGACAACTTTTTCAATTGCCTCCGGTGTCGGCTCCTCGGTCTGGAACACCGCCCGGCACGCTGCTTCGAGCGAGTCGGCCAGCATCACGATCGCCGACTCTGCAGTCTTCGGCTTGTGACCGATATGACGGAAGTGGTCGGGGTTGACCGCGTCACCCCTCTGACTACGAGCCTTCTCATAGAAGAACCGCATGATCCCGTCGCCATGGTGGCTGACGATTCCGGTTGCCACTTCGGATGGGATCTTGAACTCGCGGGCGAGGGCAACCCCATCGGTCACGTGGCGGCGGATCATCTCGGCTGATTCCTCGGGAGTCAGAAGATCGTGGGGGTTGGGGATCCCGAACTGGTTCTCGATGTAGTAGGTCGGGTTCTCCGTCTTCCCCAGGTCGTGGTAGTAGGCCATGGCCCGTGCCAGAAGGGCGTTGGCCCCGATGGCGCGAGCGGCGGCATCGGCGAGGGTGCCCACCATCAGGGAGTGGTTGAAGGTCCCGAACGCCTTCTCCTGAAGCAGTTGCAAGCCCTTGTGGTTGCGGTCGGTCAGATCGAGCAGGCCGAGGGTGGTGGTGATATCGAAGGCCGACTCGAAGAACTGGAGCCCGGCCAGCCCGATCAATGACGCCATCGCGGATAGCCCGAATGCCCAGGCCACCGAGAGCCCGATCACCTCGAGCGCCGAAGCTTCGGGCCCGAGGTGGAAAAACCAGGAGGTGGCAGCAGCCACCACGCCCGCGGAGAGAGCCGAGAAAACGACGGCATTTCGGAAGGCTCCCCGGCTGCTGACCGAGCTCACGAACGGGATCGGAGCCAGGGTGGCAAGGATGGCGTAGACGGTGATTCCGAGGTCCCCGGTGCCGACCGCGGTCAGCACTCCAACCGAGAGCGCCATGAGAACTGCAATCCTGGCATCGAACAGGACCGCGGTCATGAAACCGAAGGCCACCGCGGGCAAGACGTACCAAGAGGTCTCGTCCTGGATCTGGGCTGTGACTCGCACCGCGCCCGCGGCGAGCACGATCAGGATCCCGAGCAGGGCGACCATTCGGGGCCGGGACCAGAATTCGGCGCGGAACCGGGCAAGGTAAAGACCCAGCATCCCGATCAGGACCGCGATTACCGCCAAGAGAGCGCCTTGTTCCTGACCAGCAGGAGAGAGTGATTTGGTCAGGCTGATGGCATCGATATGAAGCTGGGTTAGTTGGTCACCTTCGTCAACGATCACCTCGTTCAGCTCGTAGAACTTCTTGACCGGTTGGACGAGGCTGGCGGCGGCCGTTTCGGCGGCTTCAGTCTGACTCTCATCGATCAGATAGTTGGCCTGGAGGAAGGTGGCCACGACCTCACCGGCGGCATCGCTGGCCTCCATGTCCTGGGATGGGGGAACGGCGTCGTTGTAGAACACGAACGGGGGGTTCGACCGTTGCCGAGCACTGATGACGGGCAGGTCTTCGGGTGTTACCCGCAGTCCGAACAGCTCGTTGACCCGTTGCAGGGTGGCCGCTCGGATAACCGGGTCGAGATGGAGCGGCTCGCTCAAGGCCGCCCGGATCACATCGTCACGTGCCGCTGCCGCCAACACGTCAACCGCGGGCTCGGCAATCGGATGCTCCGCGATGACTGCGACGGTGATCTCCTCGACCGGGCGTAAGTTGACTTCAAACCCGATAGGAGTTGGGCTGCATGGCTGACCCGCTTCACATTCCACCAGTTGATTGAGATTGTCGGTACCGACCACGAATCCCGCCGGGATCTGAGCGTCGTCTTCGTCGATCGCGACCAGCACAGAGCCGGGCGCAACCTCGATCGACCATGACCCATCAGGACCGGTGGCGATGGTCTCCACCTGGTCACCGACTGTGACCTCGACGTTGACCCGATCCAGACCACGATCGACCCTGGCGGCCTCGACATCTGGTTGAAAGATCCCATCGCCTTCGATATCGAGAAACACCACCCCACTGAGCAGCACCGGCTCAGAGGGAACGGTGGCCTCCTCCCCCTCAGCGGGGGCGGCGGGCTCGGGAAGGGTGGTCGGGGTGGTCACCGGATCGTCGGCAATAGCGAGGGCAACCACATCGTCGAACAGGGCGTTGATCTGTGTGCGAACTTCGTTCTCGAGCTCGATGTTGGTGTCCCGAATCGGGTCCACCAGGTCCCGGGCTTCCTGTTTCAGAGTGTTCGTGGCATCGATGTCGACGACTTCGGCCGGCCGTTGCGCCCGGTACTCGCGAAGGGCGACGGCGCCGGCCTCCAGGTCGGGAGCCGACTCATTCGACCCCACGGAGAGCACCCCCCAGGTGGCGGCCACCACCACCACGAAGATGGCCACACGCATCAAGGTGGGGCGTGGCATCACTTGCGCTCGCTCTCGAACCGCTGATAGGCCTCGACGATGGAGGCCACTATCCGATGCCGCACCACGTCTCGTGCGGTCAGCTCGACAAACGCCACTCCGGGGATGTCCCTGAGGATCTCCCTCACCACATTCAGCCCCGAGTGCCGGTTCTCAGGCAGGTCGGTTTGGGTCATGTCACCGGTGATGATCATCTTCGAGTTGAAGCCGAGCCTTGTGAGGAACATCTTCATCTGCTCCGGCGTGGTGTTCTGGGCTTCGTCGAGGATGACACAGGCATCGTTGAGTGTCCTTCCACGCATATAAGCGAGCGGGGCAATCTCGATAGTTCCCCGTTCGATGAGCGAGGCTGTCTCCTCGGGGCCCAACATGTCCCACAGGGCGTCGTAGAGGGGGCGCAGATAGGGATCGACCTTTGCGGCCAGATCACCGGGAAGGAACCCGAGCCGCTCCCCCGCCTCGACTGCCGGTCGGGTGAGGATGATCCGCCGAACCGAACCGCTGACCAGGCTGTCGACGGCGGCCGCCATCGCCAAATAGGTCTTGCCGGTCCCTGCTGGGCCCAACCCAAACGTGAGGGTGTTCTCCCGGATCGCACCCATGTACTTCTGCTGACCGTGGGTCTTGGGTCGAACCATCCGCCCTCGGCCGACGGGAATCCCATCGCTGAGGATCCCGGACGGGCTGGGCACCTCGTCGCGGACCATCTTCACGACCTCGTCGACACGGCCGCTGTCGAGGGGATGGCCCTCCTGGACCAGGATCAGCAACTCGGTGAGAACGGTCCGTGCCTTCTCAACCGCGAGCTCGTCGCCTTTGAGAATGATCTCGTCTCCGCGCGCGACGAAACGCACCTCCGGGAAATGGTCCTCGACTTGACGGAGGTGACGGTCGGAGTCCCCTAGTAGGTCCAGCAACAAGTGATGGCTGGGGACGCGCAGGTGCGATTCGATGTGGTCAGGAGACACGGGAAACGACGCCCTGATTGTGGCGCCACGGTAATTCTATCCAGCCGCAGGATTTGGGCTATTACTTCGTCTTCAGTCGGGATCGGACATGGTGTTGATCGCAGTCTCGAGCAGAGAGGAGATGACCGCCTTGTCGGAGTCTCGAACCTCCCCCGAAGGGCCCTCACGCCGCATGAACTGGATGGCGGCGAGATACCGATCGACCAGATCGTGGTCACGGCCGGCGGCCACCGCATCGATGTCGATCACCCGGCCCTCGGCTGGCTTCGCGCCCGGGAACATATCAGTCGGCCCGACGCCATAGACCTCGGCGAGACGGGTGAGACGTTGGACAGAGATGGCTCGCTCTCCGCGTTCGTACGCACCCACGACCGACGCCTTGAATTGGCCGTCGGTGAAGGCCTCCACCTCGCCCAGTGACCAGCCTCGCTGACGCCGAGCCGTCCGGAGACGGACGCCCAGCGAGACGCTGAATTTGTCGACCAAGGATTGCTCTCCCATTGAGCCCTGCCGGGCAGATACTAGAAGCTCCTCAGGCCCCATGCCAGGGTCTGCTGAAACGGCTTGCGGCGACCACGGCAGCCGTTTCCACTCGCAGGATTGTCGAACCGAGATCGATGGTGGCGGCGTCAGCCGGGATCTCGGCCTGGTCCCACCCACCTTCCGGCCCGACGGCGACCGTCCGCACTTCAAAGACCTCGTTGCCGCCTCCCGGATCCGCCACCACCAGAGGTCTATCCAGGTCATCCCAGCCGGTCATCTCGGTCCCGATTTCGATCAACCACCCGCCGCGTGACTGTTCCAGACCCGCCGCGGCCCAGGACGTGATCTTGCCGGCGTGCGGGATCCGGCCCTCCCCACGACGGGTCGACAGCCAGACCAGACGGGCAACGCCCAACTCGGACAGCTTCTCCACGAGGAATCGGCACCGATCACGGCTGGCGGGCGGCGCCACCGCAAGGGTGAGTGGGCTCGGCCTCGGCACCGTTCCCTCCTGATCGCGGATGATCCGACCGCTCTCGAAGACACCTGTGCCCACGGTGCCCCTGCCATCGGTGTAGCTCACCTCGACGCCAGGCGTCACCCTCAACACCTTCTCCAGATGATGGAGTTGGTCGCTGGTCACCACCAGGCTCGTGTCATCCCATGCGCCATCGATCAAGAGGTGGGGGGAGAGGCCGCCCATCAGCCGGCCGAGGCGGGGCGATCGGTGCGCTCGCCTCTCAGATCCGACCACCGCCGCAGCAAAGACTCCTCTTCGGCGCTCAGTTGATCGGGGATCCGGACCTCGATCAGCACTTGAAGGTCACCCCGCGTCCTTCGCCCCAACCGGGGCACCCCGAGCCCTGAGAGCGTGAAGATCGTCCCGGGTTGGGTTGAAGGAGGGATATCGAAGTGGGTGACCCCGCCCTCGAGAAGGGGGACTTCCACCCGTGAGCCCAGGGTGGCCTCGGCGATGCCCAGAGTCACTTGATGGATGAGGTCCGAATCGACCCGATCGAAACGAGGGTCGGGGGCGACTCCCAGCTCGACATAGAGGTCGCCAGGCGGCCCGAAGCGGCCGCCCGACTCCCCGCGGCCCGAGAGTCGAAGCCTGGTCCCTGACGTCACGCCCGCGGGGACCTCCACTTTCACATTGGTGTCATCGGGCACCGATCCTGCGCCGGAGCAAACCAGGCAGGGGTCGAGGATCAACACCCCTTCGCCCCGACAGGTGGGACAGGTGCCGACAGTCATCATCGTGCCGAACAACGACCGCCGCGCAATGCGAACCGAACCGCTCCCGCCGCATGCGGGGCACGTGGACTGACCGGACTCCGGTTCGGCGCCGGTGCCGGCACAATGGGTGCACAAGGACTTGGAGCGGAACGACACCGAGACATCGCTGCCGAAGGCCGCCGAGGCCAGATCCACCTCGACCCTGACCAGCACATCCCTGCCCCGGTTCGACCGGCTGGATTGGGAGCCGAACAAGCCTCCGTCTCCAAAGACCGAACGCAGGATGTCGTCAAAGCCACCGAGCCCCGAGAAGAGATCCGAGAGGTCGATGGTGTCGCCCCGGTCATATCTCCGTCTCCGCTCCGGGTCGACCAGCACCTCATAGGCCTCGGCGACCTCGCGGAACTGCGCCTCAGCGTTGACATCACCGGGATTGGCGTCGGGATGGGTGGCGCGCGCCAACCGACGGAACGCCTTCTTGATCTCGTCAGTGGTCGCGTCCCTACCGACGCCGAGTGTGGTGTAGTAATCCCTGGCCATCGACTCAGTCGGATTTGGAGCTGATCCGGTCCTCTAGCTCGCGGGAGACCTCTTCCACCGCCGAGATTGCCCGCTTGTAGTTCATACGCATCGGACCGATGACACCGACCGACCCACCCGCGCTCCCCGCCTCATATGTTTTGGAAACGACCGCGAGATCGACATCACGGCCCAGTTGGGCTCCGATCTGGATTGACGTGCCCGAGGCCCCGGCCAGGATCCTCATGACCTCCGCCTCACGCTCCAACACCTCGAGCACCCGTTGCGCCGCGGAGAGGTCAGCCCAAACGGTGGACAGACGCTGGGTCCCCCCCACGAACACCTCAACTCCCGACGAGGCGGCGAGATGGAGGCCATCGGCGATGGTTAGCACTGCTTCCCGGGTCGGCTCGGTGAGCTGACCCATGATCTCGTCTCCGATCTTCAGATCATGCCCCAGGTCGCTCCCGACGACCGCCGCGCTCACGAGACGCTGGGCCTCCTCGATTTCGAACGGGGTGACCGGCACTCGCACCCGGCCTCGCTGCTGGAGGACCCGGCCCCCCTCGGTGACCACCACGATGAGGATCTGGTCGGCAGTGACCTGGACGCTTTGCAGGGCCCGCACCCGGTCCCCCACGATCCCCGGCGCCACCACCACCGCGGGAAGGTCGGTGATCTCGGCGAGAAGGTCGGAAGTCGCCTTCAACAATTTGGAGAGCTCGAGATGGACCTCGCCGAAGAGGCTGTTGACCTTTGCCTGTGCCGCCGAGCGCAGTCGACCCGGTCCGAGATGATCGACGTAGTAGCGATAGGCGAGGGCGGTCGGGATCCTCCCCGCCGAAGTGTGGGGTTGGACCACGAAGCCCTCCTGTTCGAGCGCGGCAAGATCGTGGCGGACGGTGGCCGTGGACACCGCGAGATGAGCCTTCTCCACCACCACCCTCGAGCTGACCGGCTCACCGGTGCGGATGTGCTCCTCTACCAGGGCCCTGAGGATCTCTGAGCGACGATCTTCGAGCATCACCACACGTTATCCGCAGTTGGCGTCTCCACCCACCCGATCGGAGCCTCCAGACCGAGCACCGCCCGATGGACCTCGTCGGTGAGCAGTGGGCGCCGCACGATCAGGCGGTCTCCATTCATCTCGATGACACCGGCTTCCTGGAGCAACCTCCCCTCCTGCGACTCGATCAGCGACCGGACTCCAGGGCCGTAAGACACGCCAGCCGACCGACGCAGACCCACGAAGAGACGGTCGATCTCGGTGTCCCATCCGGTGAGCGGCTCGGCGCCCGCGATCGGCCTTCGCCCCGCTTCAATCCCGGACAGGTAGGCGTCGAGACGCCGGACGTTGTGGCTGCGCACCCCGTCCCGAAACCGATGCGCCCCATTCCCGTAGGCCTCGTATTGGCCCTGGGCCCACACCGTCAAGTTGTATTGACACTCGTGCCCGGGCCGGCACCAATTCGAGACCTCATAACGGTGATAGCCGGCGGCAGCCAGAAGGGCCTCGGCCATCTCGTAACGGTCGGCCTGGACATCGGGGTCCGGTGCCGCAGCGCCGGCATTCACCTCTCGATTGAGGGGCGTTCCCGGCTCGACGGTGAGTGCATAACAGGAGACGTGATCGGACCCGGCCCCGATCGCTCGTTGCAGCGACTGTTCCCACGATTGATCCGTCTCCAATGGTGTCCCAAAGATCAGGTCGAGTGAGACACTTCGCATCCCGGCGCTCCGGGCGGCGACAACTGAGGTCGTGATCTGCTCGGGCCCATGTCGACGTCCCAGCGCCCCCAACACCACACCGTCGAAACTCTGAGCGCCAAACGAGACCCGATTGAATCCCAGCTTGCTCAGGTCGGCGGCCCGGGCCGCCGTGAAGTCCTCGGGGTTGGCTTCGAGGGAGATCTCGGCCCCGGCCCGTAGACCGTGATGGCTCTGCAGCGTTGCCAGAATGCGGTCGAGGACCGAGGGGGGCACGTGACTGGGAGTCCCTCCCCCGAAGTACACCGAATCGAGTGGTCCCCAAGGCGGTGACATCTCGACTTCGGAGATCACGGCGCCGGCATAACGGTCGATCATGTGATCGGCCCCTGCAACCACCGCAAAGTCGCAGTACGGGCAGACCGCGGAGCAGAACGGGATATGGACGTAGGCCGACCTGGCGTCGACATGGTCGTCCACGGAGCTCACTCGTCGTCGTCGACTCGCAAGGCGGCAACAAATGCCTCCTGAGGGACCTCGACGGAGCCCACCATCTTCATCCGCTTCTTGCCTTCCTTCTGCTTCTGGAGCAGCTTCTTCTTCCTCGTCACGTCCCCCCCATAACACTTGGCAATGACGTCCTTGCGTTTCGCCTTGACCGTCTCCCTGCTGATCATCCGGCCGCCGATCGCCGCCTGGATCGGGACATCGAAGAGCTGCCTCGGTATCAGCGATCGGAGACGGGTGGTCATCGACTTCCCGTACTCCTGTGCCTTGTCCCTGTGGACGATGGCCGAGAAGGCGTCGACCGGCTGACTGTTGAGAAGGATGTCGACCTTGACGAGGTCGGCTTCCCGATAACCGACAGGCTCGTAGTCGAGAGAGGCGTAGCCCCGGGTGCGGGACTTCAATTGGTCGAAGAAACCGAACACGATCTCGGCGAGCGGGATCTCACAGTCGAGCTCGACTCGTTCCGGCCCCAGATAGCCCATGTTCCCGATCTCGCCACGGTGGCTGGTGACCAGCTCCATGATCGGGCCCACGAACTCCGTCGGGCTCAAGATCATGATCTTGACGTATGGCTCGGCCACACCACCTAGACCACCAGAATCGGGCAGGTCCTGGGGCGACTTGATCTCTTTCACCGTCCCATTGGGCATGGTCACCCGATAGGCCACCGACGGGGCGGTCGCCACGAGGTCGAGGTCGTACTCGCGTTCCAGACGCTCTCTGACGATCTCCATGTGGAGCAATCCGAGAAAGCCGCAACGGAAGCCAAACCCGAGGGCTCGGCTGCTCTCCGGCTCGTAGACGAGGGAGGCGTCGTTCAGCCGCAGCTTCTCCAGGGCCTCACGGAGACGCTCGAAGTCGTCGCCATCCGTCGGAAACATGCCGGAGAACACCATTGGTTTGGGTTCCGAATATCCCGGTAGGGGTTCGGTCGCGGGCCGAATCGCATCGGTGAGCGTGTCCCCGACCTTGATCCGGTCGATCTCTTTGACACCAGTGATCAGGTACCCGACTTCTCCCGCTCCCAGGTCGGTCACCGACTTGGCGGACGGTGTGAGAACGCCGATCTCAGTGGCATCGTGGCTCTCTCCGGTGGCCATGAGGCGAATCCGCTGACCGGCCCTGAGTCGGCCGTCGACAACCCTGATGTAGCAAACAACACCCCGGTAGGCGTCGTAGTAGGAATCGAACACCAGGGCGCGCAGGGGGGCGTTGGGATCGCCGACAGGTGGTGGGACCTGTTCCACCAGCCTTTGCAGCAGCTCGTCGACACCGGCTCCCGTCTTGGCCGAGATCCGCACTATGTCATCGGGTGAGCCACCGAGGATGTTCACGATTTCGCCCGCCACTCGCTCCGGGTCGGCGGAGACGAGATCGATCTTGTTGATGGCCGGGATCACTTCGAGACCGGCATCGATCGCGAGGTAGGCGTTGGCCAGAGTCTGGGCCTGGACACCCTGGGCAGCATCGATGAGGAGCAACGCACCTTCGCAGGCGGCCAGGGAACGGGAGACCTCGTAGGAGAAGTCGACGTGACCGGGGGTGTCGATCAGATTGATTACGTATTCGCCCCCGTCCTCGCCGATATGGAGCAACCGAACCGTCTGGGCCTTGATCGTGATCCCACGCTCCCGCTCCAGGTCCATGGTGTCGAGGACCTGTTCCCTCATATCACGCTCGCTGACCGCCCCCGTGCGCTCGAGCAGACGATCGGCCAGGGTCGACTTGCCATGGTCGATATGGGCGATGATCGAGAAGTTGCGGATGCGCGCTTGAGTGGTCACGAGTAGTGGGAGGATCACATTGTAACTTCGATCAGAGCCCTGCTACTCTGCCGGTTCCGGCGCTCCCACCAGGGGTTCTGCCGGTTTCCCACCAACGGATTCGAGTTTTCGACATGGCCAACATCAAGTCGCAGATCAAGCGCAACCGTCAGAACGACGGGCTGCGGATGCGGAACAAATCGGTCAACAGCGACCTAAAGACCAGCATCAAGAAGGTCGAGACCGCTGCCGCGGCCGGTGAGTCCACCGACGATCTTTATCGCGTGGCGCAGAAGAAAATCGACGTCGCCACATCTAAGGGCGTCCTCAACAAGAAGACGGCGGCCCGCAAGAAGTCAAGGCTGGCAAAGAGGACTTCAGCCGCAGGCTGAAGTCCTCTCGCAAAACGCATATCGCAAAACGCATTCCGTTAACGGCGTATTGCGTTCTGCGTATTGCATTCTGCGTATTGCGTATTGCGTATTGCGTATTGCGTATTGCGTATTGCGTATTGCGTATTGCGTTCTGCGTATTGCGTTCTGCGTTTTGCGATGGGCCGCCTACGGCGGGACGTCAGCCGTACCAGCGGCATAGGGCAACCGTCAGTCTCTCCAAAGTCACCCGATGGACCTCTTCTGGTTGTGACTTGATCACCCGATCAGCGCGTACCAATGCTTGCTGAGCCTTCCGCAGCGAAGACTCCCGGACCTTTCCCCGCTGCGACCAGACCCGGGACGCTCCCCTGTCGCTGGACCGTGACCCGGTCCAGGTGCGAAAGGTCTCCTCGTCTGGGGCGGCCGCAGCCAGCGAACGTCGTTTGAGATCGGACTCCACGGCCGCCAGATAGACCAAAGGGTGGCCGTGGACCAAGAAGTCCGACAATCTCCGCAACGCCACACCTACGTCTCCCTTCGCTATCGCATCGGTGATGTGGAACATGGGCTCGTCGGGACGGTTCTTGAACCGGTCGAGGATCATCTGCTTGGTGAGCTTGCTGGAGATGCCGTGCAATTGGTCGAGCGCCTTGCCCATGGCTGCGGTGTCGGTGCCGAACTTCTGGAGCAAGGCGTCCTTCGCCCCCTTGTCGAGTTGCAGGTTCCGGTCGCGGACCTCGGCGTCGAGCCATTGCAATGCCTGACGCTCCCAAATCTTTCCCACCGCCACCGACTTGCCCCGATCCTGGACCACTTTGGCCAAAGGTCGAGGGGTGGTGCCCGTCACGAGGAGCACGACTTCAAGGGACTCCATGTCTCCAGATCTCAACAGATCGGCGAGGACCTCCGCCTCGGCGGCCTGAAGACTTTGGACATCGACGATCTCGAGACCCTGTCGATCTCCGAACAATGAGCCTGACTGGAGCAAAGGGACCAAAGGCTCGAGCTCGGTGCGAAGCGTCCCGTCACCTTCCTCACCGGCACCCCTGCCCGGGACGTCGATGCGAACCAGCTCCGCTCTCCCGACACCCTGCTCCGAGAACCGCTCCGCCGCGGCGTCCAGCATCCGCTGGCGCTCGCCGGGACCGGCATTGGAGGGCGCCGAGATGAGGAGCAATCCCATGCCGCAGACCGTAGTCAGGCCCTCGGACAGTTAAGGCAATCTGCCGAACAGCTTGGCCAGGTCGCAGGCGACGGCGACGTCGTGGACTCGGATCATGTCTGCCCGATGTTCGAGGGCCAGCGCGATGTAGGCCACCACCCGATGGAAATCCCGTTTCCTCGGGATTGGGATCAGGACCGGCTTGCCAAGACGGTGCAGTTCATCGGTGCCGCTAATCACCTCGAGCTGCATCCGGGTGTACGCCTCGTAGTCGCCCCGATAGTTGAGGGCGATCCCCGGGTCGAGGATCACCTTGTGTATCCCCTCAGTTTCCAGACCTGCGATCAACTCGCCGAGCTCCTCGGCGGTGTGCCTGGCTTTGTCGGGTCGTATCTCGACCTCCTCGACCTGGTGGGGGTTGGCTCCCTCCACATACACCGCCACTGCAGCCACTCCGGTCTGGGCCACCAGCGATCTCATCTCGGGATCGCGCAGTCCTCCGGTGTCGTTGACGATCACCGCACCAGCGTCGACCGCGGCACGGGCAACGTCCGGCTTCCAGGTGTCGATCGCCACCAGGTGGTTCTCGGCGGTTAACGCCTCGATCACCGGCACCACCCGTGAGATCTCCTCGACCTCATCGATCGTCAGGTTGTCGAAATGCGACGATTGGCCCCCAAGATCGACCAGGGTGGCTCCCCATCTCCGGTAGCGATCGGCCATCAAGAGTGCCTCGTCCACAGAGTGGGCCACGGTGTGGAGGTTTCTCGAATCGGGTGAGACGTTGATGACCCCCATCACATGGGTGACATCCCCAAGCGGCAGATCAACCCTTCCCAGTTCGAGCGAAGATCCACCGTCCATCGTCCCGAAGTGTCCCACCCCTGGATTGGTTAAGAGAGCGAAACCGACACGTCACCGTCCCGGTCGGTGCGCTTCACCACGGCTCCCGACTCCTCCAGGGTTGTGATCACCCACTCTGCAGGATGCCCGAACTCGTTTGGCCCCACCGAGATCACTGCAAGCTCGGCTCCCACCTGACTTAGCCATTCGGCATCGGAAGTAGTGGCGCCGTGATGCGGCACTTTGAGCACATCGGCATGGGGTGGCACGAGATCGGCTTGAGCAATGACCTCGATGTCGCCGGTGAGCAACATCGTGCGGGACGGCCCGGTGACCATGACAACCATCGATTCGTCGTTGGGCCCTGCGTACCGTCGGAGAGGACTGAGCACTGCGAGGGTCACCCCACCCAGATCCCATCGCTGCCCGATCGCCGGCTCTTCGACCGGTACCCGCCTTTCCGCCAGCCTCCCGAGCAACTCAATGGAGGCCGGGGTTTCATGATGGTCGGTCACAGCCCATACCCCGCCGATCGGGACCCGCCCAACCAGGGCGATGAGGCCGGCCGCATGGTCGGCGTGGACATGGGTGAGGATCACCAACTCCAACTGGCGCACTCCGTACTCCCCCAGTTTCTCGATGAGACGCACCTGATCCGGCCCCCCATCGACGAGGGCAAACCGGCCGTTTCCCCCTGAAACCAGTATCGAGTCACCCTGACCGACGTCGAGAACCACCGCACCTGCCTCCGGCACCTCCGACCTCGGGGCGATGAAGTTGGTGACGAACACCAGCGCCACGACGAGAGCAAGGACCCCGCGCTGCGAGCGAAAACGGATGAAGAGGGCTGTGAGCCCTCCGGTGAGGAGGAGACCGACCCCTCCCATCTGGGGCCACGTGGAGACACCTCTGGCCAGATCGAGGACGATCCCGGCCAGCCAAGCAGCTACTGAGACCAGAGGGTCGATTCCGGTTACGCCCACCGCACCGACGACGGTGGCCGCGCCGACAATCGGAGCAGCGATCAGATTCACCAGAGGAGAGATGAGCGGCACCTGGCCGAAGGTGAGGATGAGCAGAGGCGACACTGCGATCTGGGCGCCGAGGGTGACTGCCAGGGCCCGGCGCCACCGGGCACCATCAATGGGCCACCGGGCGCCGATCAGGACGCCGGCAGTGGCGGCCACCGACAGTTGGAAGCCGGCATCGGAAGCCAACCCGGGGTCGAGGATCAACAACCCGATCACCGCCACCGACAACAGCTGCCAGGCTTCCAGGGCGAATCCGAGCATACGCCCGACCAGCACCACTCCCGCCATGACCGTGGCCCGCATCACCGAAGGCTCGAATCGGGTCGCCGCGGCGTAGATCGGCAGCGCGACCAGGCCTATTACCGCGCGCCGCTTGGGGCCAACACCGAGCGGGCCGGCCGCCACCGCCAACAGCCCGAGAAACAGAGCCACATTGGATCCGCTGACGGCGGTGAAATGCGAAAGTCCGGCACGACGCATGGCGACGACGTCGATCTCGTCGAGCCCGCCTGTCTCCCCTATCAGGAACCCGGCCAGCAATGACCTGGAGTCATCGAGCGGTCGGAGGTGGTCCATCACCCGGCTGCGAAGGGCTTGCCCGATGGCCAGCACGGATGAACCGGAGCCCCCGATCACCTCCAGGCGGGTGACACGCACCGTGCCGCGATGCCGGTCACCACGAACAATGCCGGGCATCCCGTCGGTGGTGCCGATGATCGCCACCGCCTGTCCGGTGACGGCGGCCGTCCCTTCAGGCAGGTCGAGCAGCACCGGGCCTTCTCCGGTGTCGGCCAGGGCCCAGGGCCCGTACCGCCCTTCAATGACGTCGGTGGTCATCACAAGGGTCGCATGGAATGGGCCGGGAGGGAGTGGAGCCAGTGGCAGCGCCCCCAGGAAAGAAGACAGTGCACCCACCGTGATCACCGCCGCCATCACCAGGCTGCGCCGGATTGCGAATAACAACACCAGGACCACGACCCCGATCAGGCCGGCCGGTCCCAGTCCTGAGATCCCCACCCCGAGCCAGACAGCGGTCGCGGTCGCAACCCAGGGTCTCGAAACGGCGGGAGGCAAGGCCGGATGGTCGAGTCTCATGGCACCGTCACCACATCACGGATCGCGGCCAACTTCGCCTCCCCGATCCCCGGCACGTCCAAGAGGTCCTCCACGGTTTGAAACGGGCCGTTGGCGTCGCGATAGGCGACGATCCGCTCGGCTAGGACCGGGCCGACGCCGGGAAGATCCTGGAGTTGGGTGACATCTGCCCGGTTCAAAGAGATCAGACCATCATCTGCGGCGGCCGGAGAACCACCGGGGGCCTGCCCGTCCGGACCTGGAACCACCACCTGATCACCGGCGAGCACCACGCTGGCGAGATTGATCGCGTCGAGCCCGGCGCCGGGACGGGCCCCACCGGCGGCGGTGATGGCGTCGGCAACCATCGCTCCCTCGGGGATCTCCACGACACCGGGACGAACCACCCAACCCGAGACGTGGACCGAGATCGCCTGGTTCGTCGCCAACAGCGTCGATGACGGGCTCGCCGGGAAGACCGCAGACCCGACCCGTTCGTCCCCGGCGAGGGCAAGACCGGCTCCGATCAGGATCGCGGCGAGACAGAGCCCGACACCCCATCTCGTGTTGTTCCCCATCACGACCCCACCGCATCAACGTCCCTCCGAAGTACCTACCAGCGGCGGGAGACCGGCGGAACCCCTTCGCTAGGGTGCCGGCCATGCTCGATATCTCCCGTTATCGGGTGGCGCCAGGCTCCGAAGTCGACCTCTCGTCACTCGATCCGGACTCGAAGGCGGGTTTCGAGGGTGGCAAGCAGGAGGGCAAGGAGACCCTCCCCGACCTAAATGCCAAGTTGGCGGACCTTCAACGTCGGCTCTGGGCGGAGTCCAGTCAAAAACTGTTGGTGGTGCTTCAGGCGATGGACACCGGGGGCAAAGACGGCACGATTCGCCATGTCTTCAAGGGGGTGAACCCCCAGGGTGTCATCGTCCATGGATTTACCAAGCCAAACGAAGTCGAGCTCGCCCGTGACTACCTGTGGAGGATCCATCCTCATGTGCCGCCCAGCGGGGTGGTCAGCATCTTCAACCGCTCCCATTACGAGGACGTGCTGGTGGTGAGGGTGCGAAACCTGATCCCCGAGGAACGGTGGCGGCGGCGCTATCAGCACATCAACGACTTCGAGCGTCTGCTCACCGACGAAGGCACCACGATCGTCAAGCTCTTTCTCCATATCTCCAACGAGGAACAGCGCAACCGACTCGAGGCGCGTCTCGAGGAGCCGGAGAAACGATGGAAGCTCCATGAATCGGACTTCGACGATCGAAATCTCTGGGATCAGTTCCAGACGGCCTATGAAGAGGCTCTGACCCGCACTTCAACCGAGAACGCTCCCTGGTACGTGGTTCCCGCCAACCGCAAGTGGTACCGGAATCTGGTGGTGTCGAGCATCCTGGTGGACGCCCTGGAACGGATGGATCCCCGCTATCCCGATCCCGAGCCCGGTCTCGAAGCGCTAGTGGTCACCTGACTCCTTGAATTGGGAGGCAATCGCCTTCGCCTCCAGTTCCAGCCCGATCTGGCGGTAGGCACCGCGATGCCCCAACTTCTGGCGACGCCCCCTCAGATAGTCACTCAGGTATCTCCGCAGGAACCCGTATACGCCGAGGCTTCTCCACTGCCGAACATGGACCAACTCGTGGATGACCAGCAGCCCCAGCGGCCGACTCGACCCGGCTAGCACCACCGGTTCGACGTACACCGTGTTGCGCAGGGTCATTGCCTGGATCCCCTTGCCCCACACCTTGCGCATCAATGCAGGAGCCGGTCGGAGTGGGACCTGATCGGGTTGAATCGGTTGGATCAGAACCCGAAGCTCGGAGCTGTCGAGCCCAGCGGCGGCGAGAGCTGTGGCGGCGTTCACCCAACCACGAAGTTGATCACGTTCGGCGGTCTGGCGATGACCCTGTGGATCTCAGCACCATCGATCCATCCCTGGACTTTCTCCAGACCCAACGCGACCCGCTCCGCCTCCTCGGGCGATATATCCGCAGCAACCTCGATCCGCTCTCGAACCTTGCCGTTGACCTGGACCACCATGACCACGGTGGCCTGTGTGACGAGATCAGCCTCCCATACCGGCCACGGTTCGAGCGCCAGCATCGAATCGTGCCCGGTCCGCTCCCAAAGCTCGTGAGCGATGTGGGGCGCCATGGGTGCCAGGAGCTTGATCAAGATCTCGACCACCTGGTCGAAGGTCTCACGGTCGGTGCCCTTCCGGGCTGTTTCGAGCAGGCTGGTGGTCAGGGTCATCAATGGCGGGATGGCCGTGTTGAAGACGAATCTCTCGATGTCCTCGGTGACCTTCTTCGCCGTCCGATGTGCCTGGGCAACCAGATCTCGATCGGGGTCGCCATCGAACCGCTCGGTCTCGGTGACGACCCGCCATACACGGTCCAGAAAGCGCGAGGTCCCCTCCACGCCATTGGTGTCCCAGGCGGCGTCGTCGGTGGGCGGGCCCATGAACAGGTGGTAGAGCCGCAGCGAGTCGGCGCCATGCGAGGCGAACAACTCGAGTGGGTCGACGACGTTGCCCTTGGACTTCGACATCTTGGCGCCGCCGAGCGTGATCATCCCCTGGGTGAAGAGCCGGGAGAAGGGCTCGGTGACCGGGCTCAGACCGATGTCGGAGAGGAACTTGGTGATGAACCGGGCATAGAGCAGGTGGAGGATGGCGTGCTCGACCCCGCCGATGTACTGGTCGACCGCCATCCAGTAGCGGGCGTTGCCCGGCTCAAACGCGGCGTGGTCGTTGTGGGGATCGGTGAATCGCAGGAAGTACCACGAGGAGTCGACAAACGTGTCCATGGTGTCGGTCTCCCGGCGGGCCTCGCCGCCACAAGCCGGGCAAGTGGTGTGAACCCACTCCTCGGCGCTGGCGAGCGGCGACTGCCCCCTGGGGGCATAGTCTTCAACGTCGGGCAGCAGCACCGGAAGCTGGTCCAGCGGCACCGGGACCAGACCGCAGGACGGGCATCCGATCATCGGGATCGGGGACCCCCAGTAGCGCTGACGTGAGATGAGCCAGTCGCGAAGCCGGTACTGGACGGTTCGCTCGCCGATCCCCTGCTCCTCCAGCCAGTCGATGATCCGTTGCTTGGCGCCGGTCTGATCGAGGTCGTCGAGAAACCCGGAGTTGATGGTCTCACCCTCGCCGAGATAGGCCTCCCCCTCCCATGAGGCGAGCGGCTGGACGGTCCTGATGATCTCGATGCCGTACCTGGTGGCGAAGTCCCAGTCCCGCTGGTCCTGACCGGGGACGCCCATGATCGCCGCGGTTCCATAACCCATGAGCACGTAGTCGGCGATGTAGATCGGGACCTGCCTCCCGTTGATCGGGTTGACGGCGTAGGCGCCGGTGAACACCCCGGACTTCTCCCCTTCCGCCATCCGCTCGATCTCCGACGCCCGAGCCGCCTGCGCCACGTAGGCCCGGGCCTCGTCCTCGTGGTCGGTCCCGGAGATGAGGGAATCCACGAGGGGGTGCTCGGGAGCCAGCACACAGAAAGTCATCCCGAAGATGGTGTCGGGCCGCGTGGTGAACACCTCGAATGACAGGTTGGAGACCGCCACCTTGATCGTGAACCGCGCCCCTTCCGACCGGCCGATCCAGTTGCGTTGCATGGTCCGCACCCGGTCGGGCCATTCGTCCAACTGGTCCAGGTCGTCGAGGAGGCGGTCGGCGTAGTCGGTGATCCTGAAGAACCACTGCGCGAGATTCTTCCTCTCGACGATGGTGCCGCAGCGCTCACAGGCCCCGTCCACCACCTGCTCATTGGCAAGGACGGTCTGGTCCTTGGGACACCAGTTGACAGGGGCTTCCTTCTTGTAAGCCAGATCCCGATCCCAGAGTTGGAGGAACAACCATTGGTCCCAGCGGTAGTAGTCGGGATGATGGGAGGCCAGCTCTCGATCCCAGTCGTACATCGCCCCGAGCTGTTTTATCTGGCGAGTCATGGTGACGATCTGGGCCTCGGTGTTCTCCCGAGGGTCGAGCCCGGAATCAATGGCCGCGTTTTCGGCAGGCAGGCCGAAGCTGTCCCAACCCATCGGCGAGAGCACGTTGAAACCGCGCATCGTCTTGTACCTGGTGAGCAGGTCACCGAACGTGTAGTTGCGGATATGGCCCTGATGGAGGGCCCCCGACGGATAGGGGTACATGCAGAGGTTGTAGAACTTCGGTTTCGAGGGGTCTTCGGTCACGTTGAAGACACGCTGGTTGGCCCAGCGCTCCTGCCACTTGGCTTCGATCTTCTGGTGGTCGTAGGACATCGAGTCGATGAGGGTACCTCCCCCCGTAATTGGGACGTACACGGGTCAGATACGATCCTGTGGGTCCCAATTACGGAAGGTTGTGCGGATGAGTATCGAACGTGTCGGGGTTATCGGAGGTGGGCTCATGGGCTCTGGCATCGCCGAGGTCTTCGCCCGAGCCGGCAGCGAAGTCGTGGTCCACGAGGTCGATCCGGGTGCAGCCGAGGCCGCACAAGCCCGAATCGAGACCTCGCTGGCCAAAGCAGTGGAGCGGGGCAAGCTGGAGCCATCGTCGCGGGACCAGGCCCTTGCCAGCATCAGGGTCTCCACTGACCTCTCCGACCAGGCAGACCGTCACCTGGTGATCGAGGCAGCCACCGAGAACGAGACGCTGAAAAAGCAGATCTTCGCCGACCTGGATGCCATCGTCACCGACCCGGGCGCCATCCTCGCCTCGAACACCTCGTCGATCCCGATCACCCGTCTCGCTTCGGTCACCGATCGCCCTGACCACGTGGTTGGGCTCCATTTCTTCAACCCGGTCCCGGTGATGGCGCTGGTGGAACTGGTGACCACCGTGATGACCGCCCCGGAAGTATCGGCCCGCGCCCGGTCCTACGCCGAGGGGGTCGGGAAGACCGTGATCGAAGCAAGGGACCGCGCCGGCTTCATCGTCAACATGCTGCTCGTCCCCTACCTCCTCGGTGCGATCAAGATGCTCGAAGCTGGATTCGCCAGCCGCGAGGACATCGACGCAGGTATGCGTCTCGGCGCCAACCACCCGATGGGCCCGCTCGAGTTGTCCGATTTCGTCGGCCTCGACACCATGAAACTGATCGCCGATGTCCTCTTCGACGAGTTCAAGGACCCGTTGTACGCCTCGCCACCGCTGCTCACCCGGCTAGTCGAAGCCGGTCTCTTGGGGAGGAAGACGGGCCGCGGCTTCTACGAATACGGCTGACCTCCACCCACACGCCTATAGGTCGCAAGGACTAGCTCGGATGGCAGCGGTCAAATGGGCCACACGGCCCATGCCCAAACCCGAGATATTCAGGAATTATCCACAGGGCAAGCCGTGGGAGCGCGAAAAGGAACTGGGAGTCAGAGATGTTGGCCTATCAACCGTTGGTGTTGGGAAATCAGAGGACCACGGCGACAGACAGTCTCGAGCCCATTTGCGCGATGCTCAAGACCGACCGTCACCTTCTCGGTACCTGGGACGAGACTTGGGCGAGGTTGTTCGCCATCGATTGCGCATCCATCATCTATCGCTTTCACGTTCCCGGAATGGACGAAGCTGCCCGTGATCTGATCCACCGCCTCCTCCACCAGGCTCGAAAGCTCACCATCGGCGAGCGCCAGGAGGAGTTGGGATCCGTGGAACGGGCGTTGATGGCAGGGCTGCGGACTTCTTCGGACATGACCCGTCCGGTATGGCTGGTCGCCCTCAACTCGCTTCTCCCCGACCCCTTTCGCGCCGCCCTGGTAACCGTCGAGTCTGCAATCCTCTCGTTTGGCCCGCCGCCCAACCCTCGTAGTGAAGCGGTCATCGAGTCGATGCGAAGCAGATTGCTTTCCCGCACCGAGGAGGCTGCTCTTCTCGGAAGCCGCCTCGCCTACGCCTGACCCGAATCGGTCAGGACTCGGCGACTATCTCGAGCTCCCGGCGCTCCAGGGAGTCGGCGAGGTGCGGGCGGGTCCCGCCTCTCACCACGAGAACCGGCACCGACACACGCTCGATGACGGCTTCACGAAGGGCAGGGAGGACGCCGTCGAGGACCCCGGCAGGGGCCACCACCATCACCGAAGTTCCCTCGACCGCCTCGAGAGCGTGGGCAACACTTGGCTCGACGAGGACGATCGGCTCGACCTCGACCCCGAGGACGGGTAGTTCGACCGGGATCGGAGAAATCACCCGCAACGGCCTGCTGTAGCCCCGGGCAAGACTCGCCGCCAGATCGAGTGCTGCGAAATCTGCCGGCTCCCCGCGGTACCACACCCCGACGGGGCCCGACCCAACCTCGCGGTGGGTGCCGGCGCCGACCAACACTGCCACATCACAGGCTGCCTTCTCGAGGAGCTCTCCGGCGATCCCTCCCAGAGGGCGATATCCGAGATAGGCCTGGTGAGAGCCGAGCAAGAGCATCCCGGCCCCCCTCCGCTCGACGAGTCGGATCAATTCGACCGTGGGGTCGGGCCCGACCGAGGTGACGATCTCGGTTTCTATTCCTTCGGCCTCCAGACGGTCCTTCACCGCCCCGAGCTCTTCGGCTGCGTTGGCAGCCGCATCGTCCATCGCTGAGAGGTTGGCGCGCACCTGTTCATAGCCGGGCGGCCTGACCACCGAGGCCAGGATGATCGTCGCCGGGGACTCATCGAGGCCGCGGAGGCGCCGGGCCAACTCCAGGAGCGGCCGCGCGGTGACCGGGTCGGTGACACCCACCATCACCCGACGTTCGCGAGTCGCCAGGGCCATCATCTCCCTGGTGGCGTCACCGGCGAGATCGCTGTCGATCATGTCCCGCGGATAGAGCAGGGTCAGGAGCGGCGTCGTCATGAAAGTGGTGATCAACGCCATCAGCACCATCATCGTGAATAGGGCCGGGGAGATGACACCGAGGGTGCTGCCGATGGTGAGGATCACGATCTCGGTGATGCCTCGGGCGTTCATCAGAACCCCGAGCACGGTCGATGAACGCAGCGACTCACCGGCGGCGAGACCCGCAATGACCGATCCTCCGATCTTCCCCGCGATGGCAATGGCCACGATCAGACCCGTGAGCAGCCACAACTCAGACCCAGACACCAACCCGATCTGAGTCGACAACCCGACCACGGCGAAGAACACCGGGAGCAGGAAAAGAACTGTGACGTCCTCGAGACGTTCGGTGATCTGTGCCGCAATCGAGTGGGAGCGGGGAAGGACTGCCCCGAACATGAAGGCCCCGAATATGGCGTGGATCCCGATCGCCTCGGTGGCCCATGCCGACAGGAACAGGGCCACCAAGAGCCCGGACATCACTGTGGCCCCGAACGGGCCCCGATCGGGTTTGACCGATGCAATACGTGCGATCAGTGGGCGAACCACGAAGATCATTAATGCCATGAAGGCAAGGGCCAACAGGACCGTCTGGATCGCATCGACGGGGCCGGTGGCCTTAACGATGGCGACGACCACAGCGAGGATGCACCAGGCGGTCACATCGTCCACTGCTGCACAGGTGATGGCGAGGGCGCCAATTCGTGTCCGGTGCAGACCGGTGTCAGTGAGGATGCGGGCCAACACCGGGAATGCGGTGATCGCCATTGCTGCCCCCATGAAGAGAGCGAAGCCGGTGAAGTCGCCGCTCCCCACCACCGGGAAGATCAGTAGGGCCGCAGCCAGGCCGAGGGTGAATGGCACGACTATCGAATAGTGGCTGACCAGGAGCGCGGTGTGACCTGATCCACGAATCATCTTGTGGTCGAGCTCGGCCCCGATCAGGAACATAAAAAAGATGAGCCCGAACTGGGCGAGGATCCTGAGAACGCCGATCACCTCCGAGGAGAAGAGGAAGGAGGTCACCTCGGGGAAGAAGAGCCCGAGCAGGCTCGGTCCGAGAAGGATCCCAGCGACGATCTCCCCGATGACCCGGGGCTGGTTGATCATTCGGAAGAAGGAACCCAGGAGTCGGGCGGCCACGATCACGACTGCGACAGCGAGGAGGACCCGGGCCAGGATCTCAGCACCCTCCAGACCCTCCCCCGCAGATCCATCCCCTGAGGTCGCCTCACCGAAGACGGACACTTCGAGTTCCTGGCCGCCGACTTCTAACGCCCCTTCGAGACTTCCGTCCTCCAGGACCTGGGCAGTGAGGACCGCGGGCTGACCGGCGAGTTCGGTCCCCTCGGCGCAGGTGCCGGTCAGGTCCCCTCGACCGCTCTCCCGCTCGAGGCGACCGCCGACGATCTTCGGCCCCAGATCCTCGGTTTCATCACCATGGGACCCCGGGACATGGATATCGAGGAACACCCCAGACTGCACCGTGGCGATCCGCTCACCGAGACAGGCCACGCCGCTCCCTTCCACCGCGCCGACGGGGGATGCCTGTGGCGCCGGGACGATCTCGTTGCCCCTGGGCAACACCAGCAACAGCCCGATCGCAGCGACGACCAGAATGGTGGCGTAGGTGAAGGCAGGGATGAGACGACGCCGGGTCACAGGTGGTGTGGTCATAGGTGGGCTGTCATCAATGGATGACGACAACTTATGAACTTCGACCTACGACCCACAAGTTCCTAGAGCTGAGAGCGACCCGCATAGGGAGCCATGTCTTCTAAATCGGGGGCCAACCTATCGTTGTCACGATGTCGCAGGGCATCACACCTCGACGGGCGAGTCTCGTCCTTGCATTGGTGATCGCGGCCACGGTCGTTCCCGGGGAGAGGGCGACCGCGCAAACCCCTCCGTGCCCCACCGAGATCCAGACGACGTCGCTAGCACCAGCTCCCGAGTTCATCCCGTCGGCGGTGTCCAGCAACAAGGCCCGGAACTGGCTGCGCATGCATCCGATGCCGATTTCCGGCCTGGTGCCGACGGTGCCAGATCCCCCCAAAGAGGTCGTGGATCGTTACCTGGAGCAGTTCGGCGCCAACGTGGTCCACTTGTGGATGGACGGCCCCGGTCAGGCCGAGAGCTGGCTCCAGCACCGAAGGGGCACCTCTTTTATCACCTGGCTCTCCCCCGACGGAACATCGCTTGCATGGAATGGCTCGCAGTTCGTCGATACGGGGCAGCTGATGGGTGGCCTGGCACCTTCGACACCAGGGAGAATCGGATTCCAGGTCGGGGACGAGCCAAACTCGGCTCAGGGCATGACGCAGATCGCCACCGGCATCGACCGGATAAGGGCGACAGACCCGGACGCCCTTCTCTTCACCAATCTCACCTACTGGCTACCCAACGTTTACGAGATGGTGCAGCAATACGTGACCTCAGTGAACGCCGATGTGGTCCTCACCGGTGACTACAACTTCGAGGCCTCTCACTACACCGTTCTCGAGACATTCAGAGACGCAGGCCTGGCCAAGGGGGTGCCGTACTGGCAGTACCTCAACGCATACGTCGGCCAAGAGACCGACTGCCAGGTCACCCACACCCGCTCCGACCTCTTGTGGCAGGCGATGGCCGGGCTCACCTACGGATACACAGGTCACTTCTGGTTCATCTACCAGGCGGCCGCGGTCGGTCACGAGTCGGCTACAAACTGGGGTGGCTCAATCCTGCTTCAACCCACGGGGAGTTGGGGGGCGGCCCCCACCGGCTATCACGGAATTGTGGGCGACGTCAACCAGCGCCTGGCCAACCTCGGCAAGGCGGTGACCAGGTTGACCTCGACCGATGTGCGTTTCGTCCCAGCCAATCATTACCTGAGCGAACAGCCGATCGATACTCAACCTTGGTCGCCTGGTGCTGGAGGCTTTCCCTACCTCGTCGGGGTGGGGCCCGCCCCCGGCCAAGACCCCTTGGAGATCCTGCTCGGCTTCTTCATCGATGAGCACGGCGAGCGCTACGTCGTGGTGCAGAATGCGCGACACACTCACTCGACACGTCGACCCAACCCACCGTTGCCGGGCTCAGACTCGGTAGGGACGATCCATCTGACCTTCGACTTCGGAACCGCCCCCATCGGGATGCCGACTGACCGGCTCCGGGTGCTGCGCTCGGTCGACGGAGTCCGGGGCGATCTCCCTCTCACGGACCTCGGCGGAAGCCTGCGTCGTGCCGACATCATTCTCGAGGCAGGCGATGCGGTCATGCTCAAGTACGCCACTGGGAGCGATTTCGTCTTTGGCCCGGCCCGTGAGACCGTCGGACTGGTGGATCCCACGCAGGGAATCTGGTACCTGCCGCGGGGCGACCAGGTGACATCCTTCTTCTACGGAAATCCGGGAGACACACCCTTCATGGGAGACTGGAACTGCGACGGTATCGACACTCCCGGTCTCTACCGGCGCTCCGACGGTTTCGTCTATCTCCGCAACTCCAACACCCAGGGCATTGCTGACGTCCGCTACTTCTTCGGCAATCCGGCGGACATCCCGATCGCCGGGGACTTCGACGGTGACGGCTGCGACACCGTGTCCATCTACCGCCCGTTGGAGGGAAAGGTGTATGTCATCAACAGACTCGGATCCGGTGCCTCCGGCGTCGGGCCTGCTGAATTGTCTTATTACTTCGGGAACCCGGGGGACAAACCCTTCGCCGGTGACTTCGACGGGAATGGCATCGACACGATCGGCCTTCATCGCGAGACAACCGGCCTCGTCTACTTCCGCAACACTCACACTCAGGGCGTGGCCGACCATCAGTTCTTGTTCGGGAACCCGGCCGACTTGCTCGTTGCCGGGGACTGGACCGGGGTCGGCTTTTCCACTCCGGGGCTGTTCCGGCCCGACGGAGCCCGTTTCTTTTTCCGGCACACGAACACCCAGGGCATCGCCGACACTTCTTTCCTCCTGGGCAACCCGGGATGGCTCCCGGTGGCAGGGTCGTTCGGCTGACGTCCGCCATGTTGTGGTGGGCTGTCTCCTTCCTAGAAGCCGGCACCCGTGTCAACAAAGTGGCAGCAACGCCCAGGTATGACGTTGCCCATAAGCGCATTCTGTGGCTTGAGTTGGATCCGACGCCCCCTCGACATCGGAGGCGATAGTTGGAGTAAGTTGCCAAGACCGACGAAAGAGCAAGGATGCGTCGTCAGCTCAGCGCCGTCGTGACGGCAACCCTGCTCGTGCTGGGAATAGCTGGTCCTGTTGTCGCACAGGAAGGCTCAATTGGGATCGTCGACACCGCCACCGGGGAGTGGTACCTGCGAGATCCAGGGAACGGTGCGACCACCAGGTTCTTCTATGGCGACCCCGGTGATCTGCTGTGCGAGCTGGATGCCGCCGCGATATGCCGGTATCTCGACCGACCCCAAGGCTGAACCGGGTGAAGGCCCCGCCCCTGGACTACCTTTGGTCG
>JBBDWM010000012.1:0-37936 GCA_040902845.1 Acidimicrobiia bacterium | reverse complement strand
TTTCGACCGGGAGATCAGCCCAGTAGGTGAGGAGAACGGCTGCCCTCTGCTGCATCGAGAGTCGTTCCACCGCCCTGAGGACGTCGATGTCGACCTCATTTGGCGAGGTTGCCTCCGGTGCCGCCGTCTTCAGCTCTCTGAGACGACGGGACAGGGTGCTTCGGTGGTGATCGGTGGCCACGCTGAGCACCGCTCGATAGAGATAGGCCCGTCGGTTGGTCACCTCAGGCCACTTCCGGGACGAAAAGGCTTTCAAACAGGCGTCGGTCACCACGTCGGCAGCGTCAAAGGGCCCCACCAAGCCAGTCGCGTACTTGGTGAGCTCGACGGCGTATGACCGATATACCTGTTCGTTGTCCATCACACCTGTGGCGGTGATCATGTACCTGAGACGGAGCCAACCGGTGGTTTGGGTGACACGTCGCAATAGCCTGCCCCGGTGATGATCAACCCCGACTACAGCGGAGGTGGCCTCGCCAATCTGGTGACAGAGTTGGAGGGCCGTCTCACCGGGCACCATGCCGGTGTCTCTCTCCGGCCCCATCTGGCGGCGGAGGTTCCTGATGCCCGCACCTACGTCATGCTCCTGGTCGATGGTCTCGGGATTGCCCAGCTCGACCATCCGGCTGCCGAAGCGATGACCGAGGCCAACCGGGGCACTCTTCACGCCCCGTTCCCGTCAACCACCAGCGTCTCCTTGGCGACGGTGGCCACGGGTCGACCCCCTTCCGAACATGGGTTGGTATCTCACCTCGCCTGGCTGGAAGAGGTGGGTGGGGTCGTCAACACCCTGAAATGGGTTGACCTCACAGGCCTGCCCGTGACATATGACTATGCCTCAATGCTCCCCCAGCCCAACCTCTGGGAACGACTGCGCGCCTCGGGTGTCGAGCCGATCACTGTCCAGCCCGGATCATTCGAGGGCAGCCCCCTGTCCCGGCTCCTCTATAGGGGGGCCCGCTTCGAAGCCACCCGGAACAGCTCGGATCTTGTCGATGCCACGGTGCAATTGGCGGGAACCGGGAAGCGTCTCATCTTCACCTATGTCTGGCAGGTCGACTTCGCCGCCCACGTCAGCGGGATGGCCTCACCCGAGTTCTCCGAGGCTGTGACCCTCGCGTCCAGGGTGTGGGACGATCTCGCCTCGAGGCTCCCCGCAGATGTGGCGCTCATCGGGACCGCAGACCACGGTCTTGTCGAGTTCTCCGATCAAGACAAGATCCTGATCCGCGACAAGCGCTTCGACCCGCTGCGCTTTGCCGGCGACCCCCGAGGTGTCCTGCTTTGGGGGGACCGTCCATTGATCCACGAGTTGCGCGACGTGACCGGTGGGACACTCGTCGATCCCATCGGCCTCATCGGCCCCAACCCCTCGGCGGTGGCCCGACGTCGTATGGGACAGGACCTCCTGATTCCACCCGAAGGGAAAGTGATTCTTCCCCCCGGCTTCGACAAGAGGCTCCGTTGCTATCACGGTGGGGTATCCGCCGCCGAAATCCAGATCCCACTTCTCGTCCGCCAGCCCTGACTGGTCCCGACGCAACGTAGACTCGGACCGAGACGCATCTCGATGGATCAGGCACCACTGGAACAAGATGGCGTCGAGGTCGACGACGCGTTCTCGCGTCGGCCCAGTCCCACTCCTCTTTCGTCAGCCTCCGAAGCCTGCCAACATGAGTTCATCCCGTTCTCCTTCCAGTGGTGAGTGTCGGCTCTCCCACCCCCAAGACTCCCCGACTCGTAGAGCGAATCGGCTCGTCGGCGACCGTTGCGGCGCTGGCCTTGATCGTGGTGCTCGGATTGGGAATCACCCTGGTGGTGCTGGTCAGGGAGTCACTCGACGAAGCCCGCGACTCGAGACGATCGGTCGAGATAACACGTATCTCGGATGCCTCGATCGCCTTATTGGATGCTTTGCAGCGGGAGCGCGGTCTCGGCGAACTCTATCTGGCGAGTGGTGACCCGGCCGACCGGGCCCTGTACGTGGCGACTTTCGGCAAGACAGACGATGCGGCGGAGATCTACTCCGCGACCTGGCTGGCAAGTGGCGCCGAGATTCGCCAAGAGGAGCAGGGCGCGATGACCGGAGTGACTGCCACCCTGGCCCCACTGGAACAGATCAGGTCGGCGGTCATCAGCGCAGAGGAGGAGTCACCGGTCGACCTGTACGCAGGTCTGGTGGACCCGATTCGGCAAAACCTGTCCGACATGGCCCTCATCACCAATGACGCTGAGGACGTGCGGATGAGACGCGCGGTGCTCTCTCTGCTTGATTCGTCGGCATCGCTCGCCACCAGACGCGCCTCGGTTGCCCGTTTGCTGGCGTCGTCGGAGGAGCTGACCAGGCAGCTCGAAATCCAGCTCTCGCTGCTCGGTCGTGAGTCGGATGTGAACTTGCGGGCGGCCCAAGCCCTGCTGACCGGTGGTTACCGGGCTGAGGTCGGAGAGTTGGCAGATTCCGCCGAGTCAAAGGTCGTGGAGCAAACGCTGGAGCGGATCATGACCAACTCCGAGCCCGACGCCACCCCACAGTCATGGTTCGGTATCTCCACCAGCGAGATCGATCTGGTGCTCGCAATGGCGATGAGACTCAACGACGAGGTGAGAGATCGGGCACTCCAGGGCATCACCGACGCCCGCCAGGCAGTCACCATGACCATGGCCCTTGTCGGCACGTTGTTCGCCCTATCGATTCTCGCCGCGTGGAGCGCCATCATCGCCAGTCGAGAACGGGCGAAAGCACTCGCCGAGCATCGCGACCTGGTCAACGGGCTCTTGCGGTGGTTCGGCAGCGATTCGTTGCCCTCGGTCGACGGCCTGGAGATGGAGGTTCGATACATGCCATCGGCGAGCCATGCCGGAGCGGGCGGGGACTGGTACGACGTGTTCTTCGACGCCCGTGGCGATCTGGCGCTGGTCGTTGGGGACGTTGCCGGTCACGGTTCGCAAACCGTGGCGCACATGGCGGAGATGCGCAACACGCTGCGTGGCCTGGCCCATGGTGGTGTTGGGGGACCGGCGCGACAACTCGAGATCATCGACCAAACGATCGAGACGACGGAGCTGACAACCGTTTTCTACGCATTGATCTCCGCCGCCACCGGAGGGATGCGGTACAGCCGGGCCGGGCACCTGCCGGCAATCCTGTGCCGGCCGGATGGCAGCGTCGAGTTGCTGAGTGAGGGATCGGACACACCAGTCGGAATCTCCCCCAACGCCACCCGCACCGAAGCGTCAGTTGTCCTTGGCCAGGACGACCTTCTGGTCATGTTCACGGACGGCTTGATAGAGGAGCCGGGTCGGGACCTCTACGACTCGCTGGATGAGCTCACGGCGCAGGTCGCCACGCACAAAGGGAGCCTGGAAGGTTTGGCCGACCAGCTCATGTCCAATCAGCCCAGCCGGGGCACGGGAGACGACGCTTCGATCCTCTTGGTGCGGGTTACCGCGACCGGCGCACTAACCCTCAGCCAGGAGGGTTTGACCCAGACCGGTGATCTCCAGGATCCGTGACACCGACGTCGACGGGTTGACCAGGGTCAGGCGTCTGCCCTCGCCGGCACATCGCGTGTGCGCGGCCACGAGCACCCGAAGCCCCGTGGAATCGAGGAAGGTCACCCCATCGAGATCGATCGTGACGACGATGACCTCTTCACCGGCCAGAGCCTCGTCGATTGCCAACTCGACCCGGGGCGCCGCTGCCAGGTCGACCTCTCCCGCGAGGTGAACCGTCACACGGTCGGTTTCCCTGTCAACTCTGTACGTGAAGGCGGTCGTCAAACCCTACGGACTCCGTCTAGAAGGGCGCGGATAGTAGCCAATCCGGAAGATACGGAAAATGGAGACGATCCAAGTCGCGGAGCCAGGACGGCCGGCCGCCGCGGCCGCATAGATCGATCCCGTCGTCAACGGCGTTACAGCTTGATCTTCACCGCAGAAGGGCTCAAGCCTGATTCCGGGACCTCGGCCATTTCGAGCACCTTTGAGATCTCTACCCAAACCGTGCAACTTCCGTTGGTGATCACACCCCAACTGGCCGCGATTCGATCCACGATGACAAGTCCGAGACCGTCACCTCTCAAGCCGTCGGCGGGAATGAAACCGGAACCGCGGTCGGACACCTCGAGCCGGATCCGGGCGTCAAACACTTCGACCGTCACCTCGATCGACCGGTCGCTTGCCGCATGACGCACACTGTTGGTCACCAACTCCGAAACGACCAGGACCACGTCGTCATAGCGCGGCTCGAGCCTCGACTTGAGTCTCGAGACACGGGCTCGGGCCTTGCCCGGCGCGAACTCGTCGGGTTTCAGGAAAAGACGCATGCGGTTGATATCCCTGGCACTGGTTAGAGGAGCCGAACCCGACATCATCCCCCCAAGTTAACGCCTGCATCGGGCGATCCCGGGTCACCGACTCCTGGGTGGTTGTTTACGGGATGAGTACCCAACGCCGGACAGCTCTATACGTCGGGATCACCATGTTCGGGCTCGAATTCGGGGTCGATCGCCTCACGAAGCTGATCGAGGGTCCTGCTCAGGATCCGTGACACATGAACCTGCGACACACCGACCTCTTCGGCGATCTCGGCCTGGGTCTTGCCGTCGAAGAATCGTAGGTAGAGGACGGTGCGCTCTCGTTCGGGAAGCGCCCGAAGTTCTGCCGACATGGCCCCGCGGACTGCGGCCGCCTCATATCCCGGATCGACGCCTCCTATCTGGTCGACGACCGTGGCGTCACCCTCTTCGCCAATGGTGCGATCGAGGGAGCTTGCGGTGTATGCGGCGCCCGCATCCAGAGCCTCCAGCACCTGTTCCTCGGAGACGTCGAGCTGCTGGGCGATCTCGGAAATCGTCGGAGACCGGCCCTGGGAATGAGTGAGCTCGTCGACCGCCCTCGACACCTCCAACCAGAGATTCTGCAAAGACCGCGGGACTCTCACGGACCATGCCTGATCCCGGAAGTAGTGCTTGATCTCCCCGATGATCGTTCGACCGGCAAAGGTGGAAAACTGGATCCCGCGTTCGGGATCGAACCGTTCGATAGCCTTGAGCAGACCATACCGGGCGACCTGGACCAGGTCGTCGAGTGCCACTCCCCGACCCCCGAATCGACGAGCGAGACGTTGTGCCAGACCGTCGAAGGTCTCAACGAGCTCTCGCTTGGCCTCCGTTTGGTCCCGGTTGGCGAAGAGGTCCTCGAGCGGGTCTGGATCCCGATCAGTCATCGGGCCCTTGCGCCTCGACCGGCAATACGACGAATTCACCGTCGACCGTGGTGCCTTCGAACAGGGCCTTGGCGATCTCCAGCGGCCCGAAGTCCTCACCCTCGCCGAGACCTTCACGCCAGGGACCAACCACGAGTGTCAGGTGGCCCGAGGCGGGGGTCGCCCTGATGGTGATATAGGGGAGATCGCCAGCGGTCACGATCGCGGTCGCGATCTCGGAGGCTGCCAGCTTCGCATCATCGATGGTCTCGACGTCCAGACCTGCGGACCGGGCCACGGCCGAAACGAACAGACGCACCGTGGCGATGTGATGCGGGAGGCTTGCCACCGTCAGCTCATATACGCCATTCGATGGCAGTGGTGAGTTCGTCAGCGCTCCTCCCGGGTGACTTCCGCCAACGTCTGGAGGTCGGCAGGCGCCCCGTAGTATATGGGCGTGTCCGACGTGATCAGGCTGGCCATTCCGGCGCGCCGTGAGGCGCTTGCCGTTCTTCGCATCATGGCCGGCAACGCTGCCCGATTGAGCGGCTTCGGTTACAACCGGGTTGAAGAAGCTCGTCTCGCCGTGAATGAGGCGGCCTCGCTGCTGGTTGCCGACGGACGGTCAAGCACACTTCGATGCACCCTGACCGGTGATGGAACCAGCCTCGAGGTCGAGATCGTGGCGGATCCAGGGCCCGCCGTGTGGCCACCGGCGGGCTGGGAGGACTCACTGGAGCATGCTGTGCTCTCGACCGTGAGCGACTGGTACGAACTCGGCATCGGCGACGACACACGGGTCAGGATTCTGCTGGGCCAGAACGGAAGCTAGATTGTCGAAAGAGACGCAGTCGCCCTGCTGCCCCCGTGGAAATCGTGAGAACGGCGAACAGGGCAACCCGTTTCACCAGCATTCTCAGTTGGCGGCGAGCCTGATCGACAGCTGCTGACCTGGCACCGTGAGTGGCTCTCACGTGAGCGCGTCGATGTCCTTCACCAGAGCGACAAGTCCGGCTACTGCGATGAGCAGCCAGACGGAACGGAGTGCCAGTGAATACAGCGGAATCCTGCGCATACGCCTAGAGAACTCGGCCCCTTCTACAACTATCCAGAGCCCAAGGATGGCTGAGGCGAACACCAGAAGCGGCACGGTCAAAGGGAAGAGGACAACTGCTATGAGCGGGAGCAACCACCGTCGTCGACCTTGTGCGGTCCACGAGTCTGGCTCGCTCACCCGATCGACTGCAGAGCCGACGAGGGTGCCGAACAGGCCAGGGAGGGCGACGAACAGCCCGATCGCCAGCCAGGTCGGCTCGAGCAAGGTGAAGTCGATGCCGTCGGCGTGAACCAGCATCGAACCGACCACCGCGGCCGACGCCAGTCCGGTGGTGAGACGACGAAACCAAGTCGGTCCGATCAGCCAAGGTGCGACCACTAGATACGCGCCAGCACCGATGATGCCCACCGCGGCGCCGAGCATCAAGAGGTTGTATGTGCCTCCCAGTGTGACCTGTCCGATGGTGAATCCGTCATCGCTGGTGATGCCGACCACCCGGTCAGACGATGTGACTCGAAGCAGGAACATTGCCAGGCGGCTTCCAACGCCGGCGACGAGCACACCGAATGGAATCCCGCCGACGATGAGAACTCGCATACCTTCGATCAGGCGCTGGAATTGGTCGTCGCTGTTCGACTGCTCTGTATCGGTCATCGGCTCGGCTCTCACGGAGACGACCAACCGGCCCACAGCGCAACGCACCCGAGCCGGGCCACGGTCACCCGTACGCCGATCAGCCCGGGTCTGTTCGGTCGTAGCTTTCGAGATATCGGCGTGCTAGCGCTCCTTCGCTCGGTCGTACTGCTTTTGTCCGTCTGAGAACTGTCTCCACCTACAGACGTATAGGCCACTGGTTTGGGTGACCCGCCTACGAAATAGTCGGGCTTGCGTCACCGGCCCGAACTGTGAGCGAGCTGCCGCTCGAGCGAGGGCCGAGGTGCTGGCGATCTCGTTCTCGATAGCGTGAACCGGGTTAGTCACCGTTTGCACTATGGCCATAGTGCTAATACCTTTACGAGATCGTTAGTTACCTAATGATCTCTGGTGTAGGAGACGAAATGCAGCGGCGGGTGGTTCTGGCTCTCGTGTTCTTGTTCATGATCGCCGCTTGCGGCTCGACGGGTTCTGAGCCGGACCGGCCATTAGTCGTCTACTCGGGTCGTGGGGAGGAATTGGTGGCACCTCTCTTCGAGAGCTTCACCGAGGAATCCGGTATCGAGGTCGAGGTTCGTTATGGCGGCTCCAGTGAATTGGCGGCGACGCTGATCGCCGAGGGGGATGAAACCGAGGCTGACGTGTTCTTTGCACAGGACCCGGCTTCCCTCGGGGCGGTGGCACCGATGATGAAGGTTCTTGGCGACGAGACTTTGGGACTTGTCGACCCGAAGTTCAATGACCGCGACGGGCGCTGGGTCGGGACCTCCGGCCGGGTTAGAGTCGTGATCTACAACATCGACGCCGACATCGCCCTCCCCCAGGACATCGACGACATGACCGATCCGGATTGGGAAGACCAACTCGGAATCGCACCTACCAACGCCTCGTTCCTCGCCTTCGTTGCCGCGATGATCCTGGAGCGGGGTGAGGATGGCACCCGTGAGTGGCTGGAGGCGGTGGCCGCCAACAACCCGGTCGACTTCGAGAGCAATGCACCGATCGTTGAGGCGACCGACAACGGAGAGCTGGAAGGCGGTCTCGTCAACCACTATTACCTGTTGCGTCTTCGCGCCGAGGGTCTCGGTCAACACGCCGAGAACTACTTTCTCCCGGCGGGCGACGTCGGCTCGCTGGTGATGCCGGCTGGGGTGGGCATCATGTCAGGAACGGCACAAACCGAGGCAGCTCAGCAGTTTGTCGACTTTCTGCTGTCGAGCGGGACACAGTCGTTCTTCGCCACCGACACCTACGAGTACCCGCTGATTGATGGAATCGATCCGCCCTCAGGAATGCCAGCCCTGTCCGAGATAAACTCCCCTGATATCGACCTGAGCGCCCTTGCCGGTGTCCTCGACCTCGCCACCCGACTGGTGGCAGAGGCCGGCCTGGTTTGAGGTGACTTCCCCGGTCGTCATTCCCCGGACCCGAACCGGTCCCGTCGGGCACCGTTCAAGCAGGGCATGGTGGCTAGCGGCGGGGATCGCCCTCCTCCCGGGTCTGATCCCCCCGATCAGCCTCGCAATCCAGGTGATCAGCCGCGGGACAGCGCTCGCGGTTCCCCCCGCCCGTCTGGTCCGGCTTTTCGCCAGCACCATGCTCCTGACCGTCGGCGTTACGTTGACCGCGGTCGTGATCGGGCTCGCGACGGCATGGGCAACCACCCGTGCCGATCTGCCGTTTCGTCGCGGATGGATGACATTGGCGGCGCTTCCCCTCGTCGTCCCGTCGTATGTGGCGGCGTTGAGCCTGATCGCCGCTACCGGGTCCAACGGGATCCTGCTCGAGGTCCCCACCCCTTACGGTTTCGTCGGCGCATGGCTGGTTCTGTCCATATTCACCGCGCCGATGGTCCATCTCACAGTGATTCCGGGTCTGCGGGCAATCGACCCTGCCACCGAGGAGGCCGCCACCGGGTTGGGTGCCGGGAGATGGAAGGTCTTCAGGACTGTCACCCTGCCCCAACTCCGTCCTGCCCTGGTCTCCTCCGCCCTCTTGGTGGGCCTGTACACCGTGTCCGACTTCGGCGCGGTGTCCTTGCTCCGCTACGACACATTCACCAGGGCCATCTACACCCTCTACCGAGGCCAGATCGACCGCAGGCCGGCGGCCACCCTCTCGCTGATCCTGATGGTGCTGGCGATTCTCCTACTCCTCCTGGAGCGACGAACCAGGGGCCGAGGCGCCCTCCATTCACGCAGGCCCCGGCGCACCAGGCCGCTGATCAGATTGTCGGGATGGCGTCTGGGACTGTCTCTTTCACTCATCGGCTCCTACGCCCTCCTCGCCCTGGGAATGCCACTGTTCGTCATGGCGGTCTCGGTTGGACGGGGGCTCGAGGCCGGACAACCCGTCGGGGCCACCCTGGGTGCAGAGGCGGCTCGCTCCCTGGGCGTGGCGGTGGCGGCGGCTCTGATCACCGCCCTGGCGGCTTTTCCAGTGGCCATGGTGACCACCCGGCGACCCGGGCGGTTGTCGGGCTGGGTGGAGTCGGCCGTGTGGGGGACCTACGCCCTGCCCCACATCACGGTGGGGGTGGCGGCCGTCGGATTCGCCCTGCAGTGGGCCCGTCCGCTTTACCAGACCCTGATCTTCCTGCTCATCATCTATGTGGCGCTGTTCCTGCCTCAGGCTGTGGGCGCCGTTCAGGACTCACTGAGGCGGTCCAGCCCCGATCTCGAGGACGCCTCACGCGGCCTGGGGAGGGGACCGTTCAGAACCTTGCTCCACATCACCCTCCCGCTGGCCGCGCCCGGCCTGATCGCAGGTGGTGCCCTGGTATTCCTCAGCACCATGAAGGAGCTTCCGGCCACGATCCTGCTGCGACCCAACGGCTTCGAGACCCTCGCCATCCGGATTTGGAGCTCGACCTCGGAAGGCTTTCTGACCAGGGCCTCGGCTGCAGGCCTGGTTCTCCTTGTGGTATCGATCGTGCCACTCTTCTTGGTGATGACACGTGACCTCGGCGACTGACCGCCTCGCAATCCGGGCTCGGGACCTGACCAAGTCCTATGGCGATGCCGTCGCCTTGGATCATTTCAGCCTGGACGTCTGGGAAGGTGGCGTCGTCACCCTGCTCGGGCCCTCGGGCTGTGGAAAGACTACGGCCTTGAGGGTCATCGCCGGTTTCGAGAGCGGCGGGGGCTCAATCGAGATCCACGGGCGAAGGGTGCTCGACGACAACATCTTTGTCCCGCCCGAGAAGCGAAAGGTGGGGATGGTGTTTCAGGACTACGCCCTTTTCCCGCATATGACCGTGGCGGGCAATGTCTCCTATGGTTTGCCCAAAGGGGACCGCACCCGGCGAATGGCGTCGGTCCTGGAGCTGGTCGGCCTGACCGAGTTGGAAAACCGGATGCCCAACGAGCTATCCGGCGGAGAGCAGCAACGGGTGGCCTTGGCCCGCGCCCTGGCTCCCGAGCCTGAGGTGATCCTGTTCGACGAGCCTTTCTCCAACCTCGACGCCAGCCTGCGTGATCGGGTGCGCCGCGAGCTGCGATCCATCCTCACCGAAGCCCGGACCACCGCCGTCTTCGTGACCCACGATCAGGAGGAGGCTCTGGCCACTTCCGACATCGTCGCCGTCATGAAGGACGGCCGGATCCTTCAGGCCGACACCCCGGCCGAGCTCTATTCGAATCCCAGCGATCCCTGGGTTGCCGAGTTCCTCGGTGACGCCGACGTCATCGAGTCTGTGGCCCGGAACGGTCGGGTCGACACACCAGTCGGAGGCTTCGACACCGAGTTCGATGGCAAGGTGTCGGTCATCATCCGTCCCGAGAACATCCAGATCTCCCTTGGTGAGACGCCGAACGCCGTCGTCGCGGGCAGTGAGTTCTTCGGCCATGACCAATTGGTGACCCTGGCCTTGACTGGGGGGACCAGGGTGCGCGCCCGGCTCGGCCCGCGACCGGTCTACAAGACCGGTGAGTCGTGCCGGGTCCGGGCTACAGAGGTCCGGGTGTTTCAGGCCCCCCGTAATTGAGATCCACAGGGGTCATATACGGCCCTACGCAACCCAATTACACGTAGCCTGCCGCCCTAGTGGACTCCTCTCTCGCATTTCTCGCCGCCCTGGCGGCCACCGTCTTCGCCGGGGACCTGTGGAGGGATTACCGGAGACGGCCCCGACCCCATATCGTGGCCTACGGCACCGGGATGACGATGTTCGCCGTGGCCACCTGGGCCTTCTTCATCGGGCTCAACTTTGGATGGACCGGGCCCGGTTATCGCACCTTCTATCTGTTCGGAGCGACCCTCAACATTCCCTTTCTCGCCCTGGGCTCGATGTTCCTGGTGGTCGGGAGGCGATCGGGACATGTGATGGCCATCGCCCTCGGGGCATTCACCGCCATATCGACCACGCTCACCGCCACCGTGCCCGTCGCCAACCCCCTGCCCGAATCGGGTGTCCCCCACGAGATATTCGCCAAGGGCTTCGGCCCGTGGCTGTTCGCCGTGATCGGTGGTGCCGCCGGGACGACGATCCTGGTTGCCCTCGCGCTGGTCAGCGTGTTTCGATTCTGGAGGAAGAACCGGAGAATCGTCTGGGGCAACATCCTCATCGTGGCCGGGACCCTCGCCGCCGCCTCCGGGGGCACCGGCCTGGCGTTGGGCGAGGGCAGCGCCTTTGCTGTCTCACTACTGGCTGCCGTCACCCTGATCTGGGCGGGATACAAGGTGGCGTCGGGAGGGCGGAGAACCGGTGTGGCAGAAACGGCTGGCTCAGCCGCCGATGTAGCTCATCTCGACCCGCGACCCGATGCTGACCGTCTGTGACGACCGAATCTCGGAGTACCTGTCTGTGCGCTTCGACCAGACGGCATCGATAACGGCCCCCAGATCCTCCCCGTTGCGAAGGACATCACGCAGATTGGTGCCGGCGGTCGCAAACAGGCAGGTGTAGAGCGATCCCTCGGCGGAGATCCGGGCCCGGGTGCAAGATCCACAGAACGGCTGGGTCACCGAGGCGATGACACCCACCTCACCCTGACCGTCGAGATAGCGGAACCGGTTGGCCACCTCGCCCGGGTAGTTGGGGGGAACCGCCTCCAGGGGATAGACCCCGTTGATCGCAGAAATCATCTCCTCGGCGGGCACCACATCGTCGAGTCGCCAACCGTTGGTGCTACCGACGTCCATGTATTCGATGAAGCGCACGATGTGACCGCTGCCTCTGAAATGGCCTGCCATATCGAGAACGGCATGATCGTTGACCCCGCGCTGCACCACCGCGTTGATCTTGACCGGGCCCAGACCGGCTTCGGCGGCAGCAGCGATTCCTTCCAAGACCGCACCAACGGGAAACCCGACATCGTTCATCTTCTGAAACGTGGGGTCGTCCAGGGCGTCGAGACTGACGGTGACCCGATCCAGTCCCGCCCCGGCCAGGCTTTGGGCCTTTCGGACCAGCAGCGAGGCATTGGTGGTGAGAGTGAGGTCCTGCACGCCGTCAACCGAGCGAATCATCCCGATCAGCTTCTCGATCCCCTTGCGCAGCAATGGCTCGCCACCGGTGATCCTTATCTTTTCCACGCCTCGATCAACGAATGCCCTGGCAATCTCGGTCATCTCGTCGAAGGTGAGCAGATCGTTGCGGGGAAGGAACTCGTGGTCCTTTCCGAACATCTCCTTGGGCATGCAATAGGTGCAGCGGAAGTTGCAGCGGTCGGTCACCGAGATCCGCAGATCGTGCATCGGGCGGCGATAGACGTCGGTCAGGGCGGTCATCGGAGCCAACGATATTGGAACTGGCAGCTTTGCGGAGCCAGATCCCAACGCCTTCGGGCCCGGTGACCGCCCTGGCTACCGTGAACAACCGGCGTGACACTCCAAGCCTCCCTCGAACTCGACCCCTCGTCGGTGATCGCACCGGTCAATCCGAGGACGTTCGGCTCCTTCGTGGAGCACATGGGACGGTGTGTCTATACCGGGATCAGCGAGCCCGGTCATTCGACGGCAGACGAGGACGGTCTCCGTGCTGATGTCCTGGAGTTGGTCAGGGAGATGGGTGTGACCATCGTCCGCTACCCCGGCGGGAACTTCGTTTCCGGCTACCGCTGGGAGGACGGCGTCGGGCCGGTCGAAGGTCGCCCGGTCCGACTTGATCCGGCATGGAAGACGATGGAGCCGAACAGCTTCGGTCTCGAAGAGTTCACGCGCTGGGCGGACAAGGTAGGGGTGGAAACGATGCTGGCCCTCAACCTGGGCACCCGCGGCGTCCAGGAGGCCCTCGACCTCCTCGAATACTGCAACCACCCGTCGGGCACCCTCCTTTCCGACCTTCGGCGCAGTCACGGTCGTGAGCAGCCTTATGGGATCCGAACCTGGTGCCTGGGCAACGAGATGGATGGGCCATGGCAACTCGGTCACAAGACCGCCGACGAATACGGGCGCCTTGCCGCCGAGACAGCGCGGGCGATGCGGATGGTTGATCCCGACGTCGAACTGGTGGTGTGTGGAAGCTCGGGTGCCTCGATGCCGACCTTCGGGGACTGGGAGGAACGGGTGCTCGAACACACCTATGAGCAGGTCGACCTGATCTCGGCACACGCCTACTACGAGCAGGAAGACTCCGATCTGGAGAGTTTCATGGCATCGGCTGTGGACATGGATCGCTTCATTCGCACCGTGGCTTCGATTGCCGACCGAGTGGCTGCCCGGAAGAAGTCCCCGAAGCGAATCGACATCTCCTTCGACGAGTGGAACGTCTGGTATATGAGTCGGATGGACCCGACCGCGGAGTGGGGCCAGGCGCCGCGGCTCGCCGAGGACGCATACAACGTCGCAGACGCCGTGGTCGTTGGCTCGCTCCTCATGACACTGTTGCGCAACAACGACCGGGTGGCAGTGGCCTGCCAGGCCCAACTCGTGAACGCCATCTCCGCTATCCGAACCGAGCCGGGCGGCCCGGCATGGCGCCAGTCGATCTTCCATCCTTTCTCTCTCACTGCGCGGCATGCCAAGGGGGAGGTCCTCTCCGCCCTCCCCACCGGCCCCAGCTACGAGAGCCTTCGATATGGGGAAGTCCCGGTGGTGGATGCGATGTCCACCCATGACCCGGAGACAGGAGGCTTGAACATCTTCTCGGTCAATCGCTCGGCACACGATCCGGTGCACCTCTCCGTCGACCTGCGCGCCTTCCCCGGTTACCAACCAGCCGAGCACCTGGTCCTCGCCGACGATGATCGTCGGGCGACCAACACCCAACTCGATCCCCACCGCGTCGAGCCCAGGGAGGCGCCCCTCGCATTCGGCCAGGGACGGGCCGGCATCGTCCTGCCGCCGATCTCGTGGAGCCTGCTCCGCCTGGTTCACAGCCTCTGAGCGTGAGCTCGCCCGGGCCCTCGGGGCCCAAAGAATCCTTCGTCTTTCGGCGCCATGGCGGCAACGTTTCTGTCTAGTGTTGAAAACGTTCTCGACATCGTTATCAACACCCGCCGAAAGGCGATGAGGAGACATCAGGTGCGAGCGACAATCGGAGATGTGGCAGCCCAGGCCGGTGTCTCCATCGCGACCGTCTCCAGGGTCGTCAACGGGCGCTACGGGGTTGCCCCAGGAACCTCTTCTCGGGTCCAGGCCGTCATCGACGACCTTGGCTACGAGTCGAGTCTGGTGGCTAGAAGTCTCCGCAGCCGGCGAACCAACGTGATCGGAATCATCGTTGCCGATATCGAGCCGTTCAGCGCCGAGTTGCTCAAAGGGGCGGCCCGGGCAATCCGTGGCACCGGGTATGAGCTCATCGTCTACTCCGGTGGAGGCCACGTCGAGGACGATGCCGGCTGGGAGCGTCGCTATCTCTCCAGACTCAGCGGCACCCTGACCGACGGCACCATGTTGGTCACCCCCACAGTCGTCGATGTGAGCACCAGTGCGCCGGTCGTCGCCGTCGACCCTCATACCGGCTCATCCGCGATGCCGACAGTCGACTCGGAGAACCTCCAGGGGGCCATGGCGGCGACCGAGTACCTAATCGAGCTGGGGCACCGCCGCATCGGGTTCCTCGCCGGCCGCAGCGATCTCGAGTCCGCCCGTCGCCGTGAACACGGATACCGCGAGGCCCTGACCAGGGCAGGCATCCCATTCGATCCGAATCTGGTTCGCGTCGGTGGGTACACCGAGGAGTCGGCGCGGTCGCCGGCGCGGGAGCTGCTCCAGTTGACCGCCCGGCCCACAGCCATCTTTGCGGCCAACGACGTCTCGGCCATCCAAACCATGCGGGTCGCGAATGAGATGGGTTTGGAGGTCCCCCAGGATCTGTCGGTCATCGGATTCGACAACATCCCTGAGTCGGCCCTGACCACACCGCCACTCACCACGATCGACCAGTCGATCCAAGAGATGGGTTACGAGGCGGCAAAGCTCCTCGTCGCTCTCATCAACGAGCCCGACAGCCACCCAATCCACCTGACACTGCCCACCGAGTTGGTGGTCCGGCAGTCCTGCCGGGCCATCCCGACCTGACAGGAAACCGAGGAGGAGGAAATTGAGCAGGAAACGACCATGACCGGATGAAAACGATTTCAACCGAGCAGAGACGAGAGCCCTCACGGCAGCGTGGGGAAGGAGAAGACAGATGAATCGAATACGCACGAAGAAGCTGGCCTTGGTGGCCATGCTGATCCTGATCGTCGCGGCATGCGGCGATGGGACGGCAGACGAGACCACCACGACCGGGGAACCGGCGGCCACGACGAGCACCGGGGCCGAAGCCACGACCACGACTGCGGAATCAATGGAGCCGGTCACCATCGATTGGTGGCACATCCAAAACACCGACCCGATGATGACGCTCTGGTCCGATATGGCCAATGAGTTCATGGCGGCCCACCCCAACGTCACGATCAACATCACTGTGATGGAGAACGAGGCGTTCAAGGCTGCGCTTCAGACCAACCTCCAGGCGGGCGAAGTCCCTGACCTGTACCAATCCTGGGGCGGTGGCGGTCTGCGGGAGCAGGTCGAGGCCGGCCTGGTTCAGGACATCACGGATCTTTCGTCGGGATTCGTGGGCAACCTCAACGAAGGCGCCGTCGGCCTCTATCAGGTGGACGGTGTCCAGTACGGCATCCCCTTCAACCTGGGAATGGTCGGCTTCTGGTACAACAAGGACCTGTTCACACAGGCCGGGATCGACGCCCCACCGGCGACCTGGGACGAGTTCCTCAAGGACGTCCAGGCGCTGAAGGACGCCGGAATCACCCCGATCGCAGTGGGTGCCGGGGACAAGTGGCCTGCACACTTCTACTACTCGTATCTGATGATCCGGGAGAGTGGTGAGGCCGGGATGAGCCAGGTGGCCTCCGACCTCGACTTCAACACCCCCGAGTTCGTCGAGGCGGGCAACCAACTCAAGCGTCTAATCGACATGGAGCCATTCCAGCCGGGATTCCTGGCGGCACCGTGGGACGGGCCCGACGGCGAGTCCGGGACCATTGGCACCGGTCAGGCTGCGATCAGCCTCATGGGCCAATGGGGCCCGGGCGCCTACGCCAACCAGTCCGGGATAGGCACACCGGAGGATCCCATCGCCGACCGACTCCCGGGTGAGTTCGGGTGGTTCCCCTTCCCCGCAGTGGAAGGCGGCGCTGGAGCCGGGACCGACGGTTTCGGCGGCGGTGACGGGTTCGCGGTGGGCAAGGACGCCCCACCCGAGGCAGTGCAGTTCCTCGAGTACATCACCAGCCTCGATCAGGCGATCCGGGTTGGAGAGACCGGCACCACCCTCCCCGTGACCAAGGGCTCAGAGGTGTCGATCACCGACCCCTACCAGCTGGCGGTCCTCGAGGGCCTGGGCCAGGCGAGCTTCGTCCAGCTCTATCTGGATCAGTTCTTCTCCCCGGAGCTCGGTGCCGCGGTGAATGACGCAGTGGCAACGCTCTTTGCCGGCACGGCGACCCCAGAAGAGGTCACCGAGGCCATAACCAGCGCGGCTGCGGGCTGATCCGTCGGCGTAATCTGATAGCAAGTTGTGGAGGGCCGCCCACCAGGCGGCCCTCCATCAACCTCGAGCCAGATATTGACCACGCAGAACAACATTTCCGCCTCGAGTCGGAGCGGTCGTGTCAAGGGTGCCCCCGGGGTCGCCCCCTGGCCCGTGATCGTCGGCTTTCTCCTCCCTGCAGTGATTCTCTATTCGGTCTTCGTCCTCTACCCGATCACACAGAGCTTCCGCTACAGCGGGTTCGATTGGAATGGTTTGGAGCCTCTGACCAATTGGGTGGGATTCGGGAACTTCCAGAAGGCCTTCGCCGACCCGCTGTTCATCGAGGCCATCCGGCACAACGCAATCATCATCGGGCTCTCGTTGCTGCTCCAGATCCCGTTCGCAGTGGCCCTGGCGGTACTGCTCAGCCGGAACCTGAAGGGCAAAGGGTTGTTCCGAACCATGTATTTCGCCCCCTTCGTGCTCTCCGAAGTGGTCACCGGTGTCGTCTGGCGTCAGATCTACCGTCCAGAAGGGCTCTTCGACCAGATCCTGGCCTCGGTCGGAGGGCAGGGTCTCACCCACGAGTGGCTGGCTGACCCCAACATCGTCCTCTACAGCCTCTTCTTCGTCATCTCCTGGAAGTACTTCGGATTCCACATGGTGTTGATCCTGGCCGGGCTGCAATTGATCCCCACCGAACTGGAGGAGGCAGCCGCCATCGACGGCGCCACCTGGTGGCAGGGTTTTCGATACGTGACCTTGCCTCTGTTGGGCCCGACGATCAGGGTGTCGATGTTCCTCTCCATAATCGGCGCCCTCCAACTGTTCGACCTGATCTGGGTGACGACCAAGGGTGGACCGGTGAACGCCTCCTCGACAATGGCCACCTACCTGGTCGACTGGGCCTTTCGGCGGGGGCAGTTCGGATATGCCAGCGCGGTCTCGGTGATCGTCTTCGGGCTCTCCTTGATCGTGGCTCTCTTCTACCAGCGCTTCGTGCTGCGGCGTGACCTTCAGGGAGCTCTGACCGGCTGACATGACCACCACGACCACCGTTCCAGCTCTAGCACCGAGGCGTGGCTTCGGACGATTTCTTCTCTATGCGGTGGCAGTAGCCGTGCTCTTGGTGATCGTGATCCCGCTCACATTCTCGGTGCTTGGCGGCTTTAGGAGCAATGGACAGCTGGCAGCCGACCCAGTGGGATTCCCCGACCCCTGGGTTTGGAGCAACTACCAGACAACCCTGTCCAACCCTGCTTTTTACTCGCAACTGAGGAACAGCGTGGTCATCGCCCTGGTCGCCACCATCCTGGTGCTACCGGCTGCCTCCCTGGCCGCATTCGTCATCGCTCGCTACCGATTCCGGGGACGTGAAGTGATCTACACACTGTTCACACTCGGCCTTTTGTTCCCGGTGGCGGTGGCGATCCTCCCGCTCTTCATCACCCTCCGTCAGACCGGGTTGCTCAACAATCCACTCGGTGTCGCCCTGCCCCAGGCCGCTTTCGGCCTACCTCTCTCGATCGTGATCCTGCGGCCCTTCTTCCGTAGCATTCCCCGCGATCTCGAGGACGCTGCGGCCATCGACGGCTGCGGGCCGCTGCGCTTCTATTGGTCGGTGATGCTCCCCTTGTCGCGTCCGGTGTTGAGCACAATTGCCGTTCTCACCATCGTGGGTAGTTGGAACGCCTTTCTGCTTCCGCTCTTGGTGCTGATCAAACCCGAGGAATGGACGCTTCCGATCGGGGTCAACAACATCTCGGCCCAGTACGTGACTGACACCGCCATGATCCTGGCCTACACAACGCTGGCGATGATCCCCGCCCTGGTCTTCTATTTCATCGCCCAACGTCAGATCGTGAGCGGTCTCACCGCAGGAGGAGTCAAGGGATGACCGCGCTCACCGCCGACGGCCAGCAACCGGCCTATCGAAACCCAGGGCTGCCCACCCCGGACCGGGTCGAGGACTTGCTCGACCGCATGACATTGGAGGAGAAGCTCGCCCAACTCGGAAGTGTTTGGGTCTTCCAACTCCTCGACGGCAACGCGCTTTCTCCCGACAAGGCCGATGCGCTCCTGCGGAGCGGTTTGGGACATGTCACCAGAGTGTCGGGTGCCAGCAGTCTCGATTCTGAGGGGGCGGCCCGTGTGGCCAATTCCATCCAGAGTTTTCTGGTGAACGAGACCCGTCTCGGCATCCCGGCCATCGTCCACGAGGAGATTTGTTCCGGTCTCATGACACGCGAATCGACGGTCTTCCCCCAAGCGATCGGCGTTGCCAGCAGCTGGGAGCCCGATCTGGCCGAGGCCATGGCCGATGTGGTGCGGGTCCAGATGAGGGCGATGGGCGCACACCAGGGTCTTTCGCCCGTGCTGGACGTTTGCCGGGACCCGCGATGGGGCCGGATCGAGGAGACCTTTGGGGAGGACGCCCATCTGGTGGCAAGGATGGGAGTTTCCTTCGTCCGTGGCCTGCAGGGTGACCATCTAACCGAAGGCGTGATCGCCACCGCCAAACATTTCGTCGGATACGGGGCATCGGAAGGCGGGCTGAACTGGGCGCCGGCCCACATCCCCGCCCGTGAGTTGCGCGACGTGTATCTCCACCCATTCGAGGCAGCGGTGAAAACCGCGAACTTGCAGTCGGTGATGAACGGCTATCACGAGCTCGACGGTGTGCCTTGTGCCGCCGATGGGGAGCTGTTGACCGGATTGCTGCGGGACGCGTGGGGTTTCGACGGCTCCGTGGTCTCGGACTACTTCTCTGTCCGGCAACTGGCCGACTACCACCACCTTGCGGAGGACGGCTCCGAGGCCGCAGCGATCGCCCTGACCGCGGGATTGGATGTCGAGTTGCCCAGCACCGACTGCTACGGAGACCCGCTCGCGGAAGCCATCACATCAGGCGCGGTGAGCCAATCGACTGTGGACGCCGCAGTGAAGCGGGTTCTTGGCGCCAAGTTCGATCTGGGTCTCTTCGATCATCCGTTTGTCGAGCCGGATGCGGTCTCCTCGGTCATCGACACCCCGTTCCACAAGGAATTGGCGACAAGAATCGCCCGTAAGAGCATGGTGCTCCTCAAGAACGACGGCGTCCTCCCGCTGATCGCCGAGCTCAGTTCGGTCGCAGTGATCGGGCCCAACGCCCATGACGCCCGCAACATGTTTGGTGACTACACCTATCCGGCCCACATCGAATCGCTAATGGAGATGCGAAATCGAGAGAACGTCTTTTCCATTCCCCTTCCCGACGGCGCCGAGATCGATGGAGGGTCACGACCGATATCGACGGTGTTCGAGGCCCTCCAGGATCGGTCGAGAGGAAAAGTGGTCTACACCCAGGGATGTGACGTCCAGGGTGACTCACGGACCGGGTTCGAGGAAGCCGTCGCTTTCGCCGCTGCATCCGAAGTGGCGGTCATGGTGATGGGCGACAAGGCGGGTCTCACCGAGGACTGCACGAGCGGAGAGGGCAGAGACCGGCTGTCGCTCGATCTTCCCGGCGTCCAAGAGGAGTTGATCCGAGCGGTGGTGGCCACGGGAACTCCGGTGGTCCTCGTGCTGGTCACCGGTCGACCGTCGGCGAGCGTATGGGCCCATGAGAACTGCTCCGCGGTGATCGCTGCATGGCTTCCAGGCCAGGAGGGGGCTGGTGCGATAGTGGATGTGCTCACCGGCGAGTTCAACCCGGGCGGAAAGCTCCCCTTGTCGCATCCGCGTACGGTCGGCCAGATCCCGGTCTTCTACGGGCACAAGGTGTCGGGAGGGCGCTCCCATTGGAAGGGTGACTATGTGGACGGGCCGGCGGGGCCCCTATACCCCTTCGGGCACGGGCTCAGCTACACGACATTCGAGATCTCGGATGTCACCGCAACGAGCGGCGAGGTCGGATGGAACGACACCGTCACCGTTACAGCCAGGGTCAAGAACGCCGGGCATCGTGATGGAGACGAGGTCGTTCAGTTGTATGTTCGCGATCCGGCAGCCAGTGTCACCCGCCCGGTTCTGGAGCTGAAAGGGTTCGCCAGAGTCGAGCTGACCGCCGGGGACTCCAAGCTGGTCACGTTCTGCCTCCCGATCGGCCAGATCGGGTTTCATGATCGTGCTCTTCGCTATGTGGTTGAGCCGGGAAGGATCGATGTCTTCGTCGGCACGTCGTCGGTCGACCTGGTGGAAGCCGGCTCATTCACGGTGATCCCTGACCCTTCGGGTCGCCTCCCGATGAAGAAGTTCGACGGGACGGTCAAGGTCAACTGACCGGGCTCGGAATACCCAGGCTTTCCTCGGGCTGAGCCTCCGCCTTGAACGAGAGTATCCAGGCACCGAGTCCCCAGGGGAGGATTATTAGAGGGACGATCCAGCCCACCAGTGGGACCATCCAGAGAACTCCGGCCAACAACGACCCCAAGGCGATTGCGCCGTACATCCCTCGCTCGCCGGGAACCAAGCGACCCAGCACGAGAACCGCCGGAGCCCCTGCCACCAGGGAAAGGGCGAGGATGATCCCTGCGGTCACCACCACCAAGGGCACGAATATGGCGAGCAATGGGAGGCTGGCCGGCGCCGGAGCCACCGCCACGATCATTGCGGCTACCCCGGCGAGGAGCACCGGGGTCAGCGCGATCAGCGCACCGCGGCCATAAGCCTTGAAAGGCCTCGCCGCTGCCCTTTCACCCGTCAGCGCGGTTCGCCCCGGCCATCCCCACGCAACCAAAAGGGCCGCCGCCGTCAGACCAAGAATCACCAGGAACCGGGTGAGAAGACCCAGTGCCCGGATCGTGATGTTGGGAGGCATCGGTGTCTTGTGGACCACCGCGCCACCAACAGTGGCCTGGTCGAGGCCCGAGGCCACTGTTGCCGATCGGTAGTCGAGATCACCGCCGACGGATAGGGGGCCGGTGATGGCGAGCTTGCCGGCACTCACGTTGACATCGCCGCCTACCTCGCCCTCGAGTGAGACCCGGCGTTGGGTGCCTTCCAAATCTCCACCGATGCCTCCTTCGGCTGTCAGGTTGAACGCCCAGACCACAACATCGCCGGTCACATTCGAAGCCGGCCCGAACCCGGCACCGATCACGGCCGCGACTACGTCCTTTCCAACGTGCCCGGCCACGACCAACTCCCTGCCGCTCATCCGAAGCGACCCACCAACCGTGCCCTCAACGGTGACCTTCGGTGCAATCGCAAGGACACTTCCCGTCACCTCACCTGTGATCACGACCTCTTCAGCGGCGAAGGCGACCAGGTCACCGTCCACAACGCCTTCGATTAGAACCCGCAGCCCGGCGGCGTAGAGATCGTCGTCGACGGTGTCGCCCTCACGGATGATGACCAGATCGGAGGAAGAGGTCTCGGCGGCCAGAGCGGTTCCCCCGAATCCGAGCAGGAAGCAGGTGGTGAGAGCCGCCAGAACCAGGGTTCTAGAGCGGGAACGCATCCGCGGCCAGGTCGAGGAGGGACGCGGGAAAGATCCCCCACGCAACAGTGGCCAAAACGGCCAGCCCGAGCACCCACCGCACCGGGCCGACGACCCGGAGATTCTCCCCCTCACCGTCGTCCATGTACATGGCGACGATGAGCCTGATGTAAAAGGCGAACGCGATGACCGACGCCAGCACAGCCACCACAACGAGCCACTGATACTCGTTGGCCCAGGCGTCCGAGAACACACCAAACTTGGCAACAAAACCCGAGGTGAGGGGCAGCCCGGCCATCCCGAGCAGAAGCACTGCAAAACAGGCGGCCAATCCCGGGCTGCGCCGGGCTAGACCGCGGTACTCGTCGATCGACGACCTGGCGCCACTGAATCCGCTGACGACCGCCACCACAGCGAAACCTCCCACCAGCTGTATCGAGTAGATCGTCAAATAGAACAAGACCCCGTCCGTGGCCCCACCCACGACCCCGGTGAGAATGAACCCGGCATGCGCCACGCCCGAATAGGCCAGCATCCGACGCACATCGCCCTGGACCAGGGCGAGGATCGAGCCGACGAGCATCGACAAGGCGGCAACCCCGGCTACCACCGGAAGCCAGGTCACATCGAGATCGCCGAGAGCCACGAGCAACACCCTGGAGAGCGCGACGAATCCTGCGATCTTGGCCACAGCAGCCATGTAGCCCACGATGCCGGCCGGAGCCCCCTGGTAGACGTCCGGAGCCCAACTGTGGAACGGAGCAGCCGAGATCTTGAAACCGAGCCCGGCGATAACCAGGCCGAGTCCAATGTGGATGACGGCTGGGCTCGTCACCAGGAAATCGGAAAAGTGCTGACGGATGTCGAGGATGGTGAAGAACCCGGTTCCGGCGTAGATCAAGGCCACCCCGTAGATGAACAGGGCCGAAGCGAACGAGCCAAGAAGGAAATACTTGATCGCCGCTTCGTCGGACTCCGCCCGCTCCCGTGTCATCCCAGCCAGCACATAAAGGGCAATCGACCCGACTTCGAGGCCGAGAAACATCATCACCAGGTTGTTAGAGGCGACCATGATCGAAAACCCGGTCGTTGCCAGCAACACCAGCGCCAGCGCCTCGGCCCCTCGACGGCCAAGACCTTCGACAAACCGCCATCCTGCAAGCAACCCGAGCCCGGTGGCGGTCAGCAAGGCGAACCGGGCGTAGACCGCGAGACCGTCCATGGTGATCTGGCCCGAGAATGCGACAAGGGTGGTCTCGTTCCCGGTGGCGACGGCATCGCCCGCCTCGATCCACTGCATCACCGAGAACCCGAGGGCCGCGACCACGGCGGCTGCGGTGAGGTATCCGAGGATTCGGGCCGGCGGCTTCCATTGCACCTCGACCAGGAGGACGGCTGCGGCTCCGAGAGCGAGAACCAGGTCGGGAGCGATCGAAATCCAGGAGACTTCAGGGGTGACGATCATTCTGTCGCCTCCGCCACCACCACATCGGACATGCGTCCCGGCGCCGGAGTGACATAGCTGGTGGTGGCTTCGATGTGATCGAGAACCGCCTCGGTGGAAGGTGTGATCTTGTCGAGCAGAACCGCCGGGTAGAGACCGAGGATCAGAACCAGCACCGCCAACGGGGTGAGCAAGGCAATCTCTCGCACCGAAAGGTCCCTCAGCGTGAGGTTCTCTTCCTTGTCCGGCACCCCGGTGAACACCCGCTCGTAGGCCCAGAGGAGGTAGATGGCGGCCAGCACCACTCCAAAGGCGGCGAGCACCGCCAGAGGGGGCAGGGTCGCGTAACTGCCGATCAAGACCAGGAACTCACCAACGAACCCATTGAGCCCGGGAAGTCCGATCGAGGCAAAGGCCATAAACAGAAAGAACCCAGCGAAGAGCGGCATGACCTTCTGCAACCCGCCGAAGTCGGAGATCTGCTTCGTATGACGACGCTCGTAGATCATCCCCACCAACAAGAACAGGGCTCCCGTGGTCAGACCGTGGTTGACGTTTTGGATGACCGCTCCCTGAAGGCTGCCAGAGGTCAGGGCGAAGGTGCCGAGGACGATGAAGCCGAGATGGCTCACCGACGAGTACGCCACGAGCATTTTGAGATCGGGCTGGACAATTGCCACCACGGCGCCGTAGATGATCCCGATCACCGCCACGATCCCCATGATCTGCACCGCGTCGACCGAGGTCTCGGGAAAGAGGCCGAGATTGAATCTGAGGAGACCGTAGGTTCCCAGTTTCAACAGAACACCGGCCAGCAGGACCGAACCTGCGGTCGGAGCCTCGACGTGGGCATCGGGAAGCCAGGTGTGGAGCGGGAACAACGGGACCTTGATCGCAAAGGCGAGAGCAAAGGCGGCAAAGAGCCAGGTCTCCGCTCCAGAGCTCAAGTCGAGATTCATCAGATCATCGAGGGCAAACGAAGGCGCGCCGAACTGGGAGGCGTGGTTGAAGGCGAGGGCGATGATGGCGGCCAGCATCAAGGCCGATCCGAAAGCGGTGTAGATGAAGAACTTGACCGCGGCGTAGACCCTGCGCTCCCCACCCCAGATCCCGATGATGAAATACATCGGAATCAGGATCGCCTCGAAGAAGACGAAGAAGAGGAACAGGTCGAGGGCAAGGAAGGAGCCGATCATCCCCGCCTCGAGCAACAGGATGTAGACGACGAATTCCTTGGTGCGCACAGTTATGGCGGTCGATGCCCCAAGGGCGATCGGGACCAGGAGTGTGGTGAGGAGGACCATCGGCAGCGAGATCCCATCCACCCCCAAGTACCAGCTGATCCCCCATGGCTCGTACCAGATCGCCCGCTCCACGAATTGATACTGGGCTGTCGGCTCGAAAACCCAGAACAGATATCCGGCCAGGGCCAGTGGCACCACAGAGAGGGCGATGCCCAGGAGAAGATGCATCTCCCGGCGCCGGGCAGGAACCAGGGCGACGACCACAGCGGCAACAACCGGAAGCAGAATCAGCGCGCTCAGCATCGGCGACCTCCGGTCGCCGATGCGCAATACGCAATACGCGATATGCAATACGTATCAGAAAACGGTGAACGGTGAACGGTGAACGGCGAACGGCGACTGAGCGCAGCGAAGGAGCTCATGACCCCGCCACCAGCCAGATCACGATCACGAGCGTCCCGCCCAGGAACATGACCCCGTAATTGCGAACGTAACCGGTTTGCAGGGTCCGGGTCCACGCACCTGCGTTCCGCACCAGCCTGCCGACACCGTTGACCGCACCATCGATGACTTTGAGGTCGAACCCGAATGCGGTGAGCTCGGCTGCCCTCTTCCCCGGCGCGACCACAGCCGCCCCGTATAGATCATCAACCCGGTAGGCCGCTTCCCAGGTGCCCCAAAGCGGGCCGAAACCCTGCTCGAATTCGAACCAGCGCTCCCGGGGTCGTCGATATGAGACAAAGGCGGCGGCAATCCCGCCGACCGCTGCGAGCACGGAAAGCCCGGCGAGGATCACAACCAGCAGCGCATCCTCCGGCGGATGCTGCATGGCCACCAGCTCGAAGCTCGGTTCGAGGAACTGCTCGAGCCTCGTGAAGAAAGGCATGTTGATCAGGCCCCCAACCACCGAGAGAACCGCCAGGGCAATCAGGGGCAGGGTCATCACCCTGGGAGATTCATGCGGGTGCCTTTCCTCGCCCCAGCGTGGCTCACCGAGGAACACCAACACCCACTGTCGGGTCATATAGAAGGCGGTGATCAAGGCAGTTACCAGTCCGATGATCCAGAGGAACGAGAACCATCCGCCGCGGGCATAAACCGACGCCAGGATCTCATCCTTGGACCAGAACCCGGCGAGGGGCGGGATCCCAGCAATGGCCAGGGTTGCGATTCCCATGGTGATGGCCGTTGTCGGCATCTTCTTGAACAGCCCACCCATCTTGTGCATGTCTTGCTCGTTGCTCATCGCATGGATCACCGAGCCCGCACCGAGGAACAGAAGGGCCTTGAAGAAGGCGTGGGTCATCAGATGGAAGACCCCGGCGACATAGGCAGTGGTGCCCACCGCCAGGAACATGTAGCCGAGTTGGGACACCGTCGAATAGGCGAGGACCTTCTTGATGTCCTTTTGAGCGATCGCAATCGAGGCCGCCCAAATCGCGGTGAAGGCCCCGATGGTGGCAACGGTGGTCTGGGCCACCGGCGACAGGTCGTAAATGGCTGCCGACCGTGCGATCACATAGACGCCAGCGGTCACCATGGTTGCGGCATGGATGAGGGCCGACACCGGGGTCGGGCCTTCCATCGCATCGGGCAGCCACACATAGAGCGGAATCTGGGCCGACTTCCCCGCCGCTCCCACCAGGATCAGCAGCCCGATCGCCGTCGCCAGACCCGTGCTCAACTCTGCCCCGGCTCTCTCGAAGATCCCCGAGTAGGACAGGGTGCCGAATGTGGTGAACACCAGCATCAGAGCGACCATGAACCCGAAGTCCCCGACCCGATTGACCACGAATGCCTTCTTGGCTGCGGCGGCGGCCGACGATCTGGTGAACCAAAAGCCGATGAGCAGGTAGGAACAGAGGCCAACCAGTTCCCAGCCCAGGAACAACATGGCGTAGTTGCCGGCAAGGACCAGGGTCAGCATCGATGCCGCAAACAGGTTGAGATAGGCGAAGAACCGAGAGAACCGCTCGTCACCGTGCATGTACCCGATCGCAAAGACGTGGATCAATGCACCAACGCCGGTGACGACCAGGGTCATCAAGGCTGCCAGCGGGTCCCACAGGATTTCGAGATTGGCTCCGATAGCCGGCATCCACTGCCAGAGCAGGATCACGGTGCCGTCGTCCCCTCCCTGGAAGAAGGGGATGGCGGCGATCAAGGCAATGACGAAAGCCCCACCAATGGCAAGTGAGGCAATCCAGCCACTGATTGGCTCCTTGAGGTAGCGCCCGAAGAAGTGGAGAAGCACCGCCCCGGCGAGGGGAAGGGCGATAACCAGCCAGAGGAGGCCGATCACTTGTCCCCCCTTCTGAAGGGGGGACAACCCGAACGAAGTGAGGGCGAGGGGGGTTTGCCCCCCTCGACGCGATCTCCTCGCAATACGCAAAACGCATAACGCAATGCGTATTGCGTAGAACCGTTGATGATGCTCTGCATCATCAGCCTTTCAGCTCGCTCAACTCATCCACCGAGGCGGTGGCTCTTCTCCGGAAGATGGCAACGATGATCGCCAGGCCAACTACCACCTCGGCGGCGGCCACCACCAGGATGAAGAACACCGCAACCTGGCCGTTGATGTCGTTCATCGCCCGGCCCGCCGAGATCAGCGTCAGGTTGACCGCGTTCAGCATCAGCTCGATGCACATGAACATGACAAGGGCGTTTCGCCGGAGCAGGATCCCCAGGGCACCGATCGTGAATAGGGCCGCGGCGAGCCCCATGTACCAGCCGGAGGCGACCATTACACCCGCACCCTGCGGAAATGGGCAAGGGCAATCGCCCCGGCCGCGGCAATGGTCAACAACAGGGCAGTCGCCTCGAAGGCGAGAATCCACTCGGTGAAGAGAGGCTCGGCGATTGCCTGAACGGTGCCGTTGGTGGCTTCCGCGATCGTCTCCGATGCAGCCGCCGGGACCCAGACGAACTCGCCGGACAGCGTGACCACTCCGGCGAGGACGATGACGAGACCGGCAAGCCCGCCCACCCATAGACGCTGGCGGGGAAGACGCTCGTCGATGTCCTCGCTCAGGTCGACACCGATGAGCATGATCACGAACAGGAATAGGGTCATGACCGCCCCGGCGTAGACGATCACCTGGACCGCAGCCACCAGATGGGCGAGCTGGACCACATAGAGCACCGCCACCGAGAACAAGGTCGCCAGCAGGCCCATCGCCGAGTACACGGTGTTGCGTGCCACGACCACGGTCACGGCCCCGGCAAGGGCACCCAGGGCCATCAAGACGAAAAGCACGGCTTCAACCATCGGTCTCATCCGTTGTGGTTCGGCGGTCCCGCTCTTCTTGTGTGGGTTCGGGCGGCCATCCGGCCAGGCCCGGCGTCGGCTGCCACATCTGAACGCCCTCATAGGCGGCCACCCCCGCCGGTGCGGTGGCACGCAGCCATCCGTCGGCGGTGTTCAGCTCCTCCATGTCGGCCAGCGCGTCATCGGGGAACATGTGGGGGACATTTCCCCTCTCGTCCATGAGGAGCGTGTCACGGGTGTAGATGGCATCCTGGCGGTTGGTGGTCGAGAACTCGAAGAGGGAGGTCATCGTGATCGCCTCGGTGGGACAGGCCTCCACGCAGAGCCCACAGAAGATGCAGCGCAGCATGTTGATCTCATAGACAAAGCCGTACCGCTCACCGGGAGAGGTCGGGTGGGCCGGATCATTGTCCATGCCGCGCACGTAGATGCACTTCGCCGGGCAGGCCCCGGCACAGAGCTCACACCCGATGCACTTCTCCATCCCGTCCGGGTAACGGTTGAGGACGTGGCGGCCGTGGAACCGCTGTGGCTTGTCCCTCATCACCTTTGGGTACTGGATGGTGACCAGCTCCTTCCCGCTGATGGTGCGCAACATGGTCCCGCCGGTCACCCGAAGTCCCTTGATCAGCTCTCGCAACAATCCCATGGCTAGCTCCAGGGTGGCCCGAATTGGCGAAAGGCGAGCACAAAGATGGAAAGGACGAGCCAACCGAGAGCGCCGGGGATCATCCGCTTCCAACCCAGCTGCATGAGCTGGTCGTAACGCAGCCGAGGAAGGGTGGCCCGGATCCAGAAGAAGAAGAAGACCAGGAAGTAGGTCTTGGCCAGGAAATAGACGATGGGGAGCAGGGCGGAGATGAAACCAGGAAGAGTGCCTTCGAAAGTGGGCCCGTTCCAACCACCGAGGAACAAGGTGGCCGCAATGGCGGACATCGAGAAGATGTTGACGTATTCGGCGAGGAAGAACATGGCAAATCTCATACCGGAGTACTCGGTGTGAAATCCGCCGACGATCTCCTGCTCCGCCTCCACCAGGTCGAACGGCGCCCTATTGGTCTCGGCCACGATGGCAACGAAGAAGATCACAAACGCCACAATTTGAGGGATCACGTTCCAGCGGGGAACAAATCGGAGGACGGGCTCGAAAGCAGGCATCACGTCGCCCCATGTGCCCGCCTGGCGTTCCACGATCTCAGCCAGGGAGAGGGTGCCCCCGTCACCCTGGGTCGCACTGAACAAAACCACGGACACCATGGCCAGGCCCATCGCTGCCTCATAGGAGATTGCCTGGGCTGTGGCGCGCACGCCTCCCAAAAGTGGGTACTTGGACCCGGACGACCAGCCGGCGAGGACCACCGCGTACACCGCCAACGAGGACATCGCCAGGATGAAGAGCAGCCCGACGTTGAGATCGGCTCCTTGAAGCGCCACCTCGTAGTCACCGATCTTGAGGGGCTTGCCCCAGGGCACCATCATGAAGATGAGGAACGCAGGGATCACGGCCAGGAACGGGGCGAGGATGTACATCCCCAGTTCCACTCTGCGCGGTGTCACCGACTCCTTGAAGAACAGCTTGAGACCGTCGGCCACTGTCTGGAGGATCCCGTAGGGGCCGGCCCGATTGGGCCCGATTCGACTCTGCATCTTCGCCAGGATCTTGCGCTCGGCCCAGACGTTGATGATGGTTGCCACCAGGAGCAGGACGAAGGTGACCACCACCCGGAGAACCACGATCCAGAACTCGGGCCAGCTCATTGGCCCACCGCCCTGACCCGAACCACCGGGTCGGTGCCGAGCGAAGCCCCGCCGACCTGATTGAAGGGGACATAGACCACGCCCGCCGGAGTGCCCTCGTCCACCACCACCGTGAACTCGCCTTCACCCTGCTTGGTCACCACGTGCACCGGGTTGCCTGGCTGGGCCCCCAGCTTGCGGGCGTCGACCGGGTTGAGATGAGCAACGGCCCCCGGTGCAAGCGGATGAAGCGAGGGGCTCTGGCGCATGAGCACACCATCGTCATACATGGTCCGGGCGACATGGAGTGTCAGTGCAGCCCGAGGAGCACGAGGCCCGGCCAAAGCGACCGGTATGTGATGGATCGACTGCGATCCTGACAGAGGGACAACCGCCCCGTCGCGCTCCTCCCACTCCAGAAGGTCCCACGTAACACCGGAATACGCCGGGGCCACCTCTGAAATCTCCTTGGCAATGGTCTCCGGCGAGGCCAGACCCAGGGGACGGCCGGCACGCTCGGCGATGTCGTCCAGGATCGCCCAATCGGGGCGGCTCTGGCCCGGTCCAGGGCGAATCGCATTCAACTTTTGGACCCGACCCTCGAGGTTGGTAACGGTCCCCTCCTTCTCCGCAAATCCCGAAGCGGGGAGGATCAGGTCGGCTGATCGGTTGGAGTCGTTGAGGAACAAGTCGATGGCTACCACGTACTCGGCGGCTTCGAGACCCTCGACTGCGACCTTGGGGTCGGGAAGGTCCCGCACCGGGTCCGCACCGACGAGCAGTAGGAAGCGAAGGCCACCACTGCCGAGGGCTTCGAGGATGCTCCGGGTATCCCTGCCGGGAACCCGATTGACCTCACCCCACGATTCGGCAAGATTGGCGCAGCCGATCGCGTCGATTGCCGCCCGTCCCGGGAGCAGATCGGGGGCCAGTCCCATGTCGAGAGCCCCGTAGATATTGGCCCGTCTCGCCAACGGCATGATCCTCACCGAGCCCGCCTTGTTGCGGGCAAGCGCCGCCACCGACTCGGCGAGTTTGGGGCCGTCGGCGTGACATGCCTGACCGACGATCACCACGACTTTCCCGGCGGCCAGGGCATGGCTGACCTCGGGGTGCTCCCCTTTTGCGATTTCGTCGAGAAGGGCGAACCCACCACCGGGGCGGTAGGTGAGTTTGTGGGCGGCACGATCGTCGAGCCCGGTTGCCCGGGGGTGAACCACGACCAGGGTGACCCCGAGCTCTTGGGCGGCATGTCGAGCGCGGAGATAGAGGGTCGGGTGCTCCTCTTTCAGATCCGGGCCCCAGACCAGGATGGTGTCGGCGTCGTCGAGATCCGAGATCCGGGCCCGGTCTACGGTTGCGACCAGGAAATGAGAGGCGAGGTCGTCACCGACCCGAGCATCGACGTTGTTGGTCTCCAGAACCACCCGGGCGAACTTGGACAGCGCATAGGCGTCTTCGTTGGTGCCCCAGGCCCCCCCGATCACACCAAACGCACCACCGCCGTCCTCGTCACGGATCAGCTCGATCCGGTTGGCCACGATGTCGAGTGCCTCGTTCCAAGTGACCTCGACCAGCTCACCACCACGATTCACCAGGGGGGAGGTGAGCCGCTCGTCGGACTCGATGTATTGGAAACCGAACCGAGCCTTGTCCGACAGCCACCCATGGTTGGTGGCGTCGTTGTCCACTCCGAGGAAGCGGAGGATCTGGTTCTGGCTGGCATGAATCGAGATGCGGGGGTGCGCGGTGTCGTGAAGGGAGGAGCTCTCGACCTTGGTCAGGTCCCAGGGACGGGCCCGGAATCGATAGGGCTTGGCGGTGAGCGCTCCCACTGGGCAAATCTGGACGGTGTTCCCCGAGAAATACGAGGAGAAGGGGAGGTCGGGGAAGGTGTTGACCTCGGTCACGTTCCCTCTCTCCATGAACTCGATCAGGGGATCACCACTGATCTCATCCGAGAATCGTGTACACCTGGCACAGAGGATGCAGCGCTCACGATCGAGAAGGACCAGGTCGGATACCGGGATCGGCTTTTCAAAGTTGCGCTTGATCTCAACGAATCGGCTCTCCCCGGGACCGTGAGACATGGCCTGATCCTGTAACGGGCACTCCCCTCCTTTGTCACAGATCGGGCAATCGAGGGGGTGGTTGGCGAGCAGGAACTCGATGATCGCCTCTTGGGCCTTCTTCACGGTGTCGTTTTGGGTGTCGACGACCATCCCTTCCGCCACCGGGTTGGTGCAGGCGGTGATGATCATCGGTCCCCGCGGCGTGTCGACCTGGACCAGGCACATGCGGCACATTCCCACCGGGTTCATCCGCTCGTGCCAGCAGAAGCGGGGGATGTAGGTGCCACCGTCCTGGGCGGCCTTGATCAGCATCTCGCCGGCAGTGGCCTCCATCTGCTTGCCATCGACGGTGATATTGACGACGTCGCTCACGCCACGGCCTCCGCCTTCTCGAGGGGGCAGGCCCCGAGCTCCACGTGTGCCATGACCTCGTCCTTGAAGTAATCGCGCAGGGCGATGATTGGTGAGACCGCCGAAGGCCCGAGCGGACAGATCGTGGTCATCTTCGGCGGCCAGGCGAGCCCGATGCTTATCCCGTCGGAGACGTCGAGCATCAGGTCGAGGTCGATCTGACGACCCTGACCGGTTTCGATCCGCCGTAAGACCATCTCCAGCCAGGTCGTTCCCTCGCGACATGGCGTGCACTGACCACAGGACTCATGAGCGAAGAAGCGAACGATCCGTTCAGCAGCGCGAACCATGCACGTGGTCTCATCCATGACGATCACCGCCCCCGAGCCCAGCATCGACCCGGCCTCTGCACAGACGTCCTTCGTTATCTGCTGGTCGAGATGAACACTGGGGACGAACCATGGGGCTGAGGCGCCGCCTGGTATCCACGCCTTCAACTCCCGGTCATCACGGATGCCGCCGGCCACCTCGTAGATCAACTCCCCCCAGGGGATCCCGTGCGGGAGCTCATAATTGCCGGGACGATTGACGTGACCCGAGATCGAGGTCATGAAGGTCCCGGTGTCGAGCATGTGACCCAGCCCGGTGTACGCCTCGGCGCCCATCGCCAGGATGTGGGGCAGGTCGGAAACCGTCTCTACGTTGTTGACGATGGTCGGTTGCATGTAGAGGCCCTTCACCGCCGGGAAGTAAGGGGGTTTGAGCCGGGGCTCGCCGCGGAGCCCCTCGAGACTGTTGATCAGGGCCGTTTCCTCACCGCAGATGTAGGCCCCGGCGCCGAGATGAATCGTCACCTCCAGGTCGTATTGGGTCCCGAAGATCCCCTTGCCCAGATAACCCTTGGCATAGGCGGCGTCGACCGCGGCCTGCACCCGTCGGGCAGGCTTGGGGTACTCGCCCCGGATGTAGATGAAGGCGTGGTGGACCTCGTTGGCCACCGCGGTGATGATGGCTCCCTCGAGCATCTGATGGGGGTCGCGCTCCAGAAGCTGACGGTCTTTGAAAGTGCCCGGCTCGGACTCGTCGGCGTTGATCACCAGATAGGACGGGCGGGCAGGAGCGAGAAAGCTCCACTTCAAACCGGTGGAGAAGGCGGCACCACCCCGACCGAGGAGACCTGAGCTCTTCACGGTCTCCACCAACTCGTCTCTGGTCATTCCCAGGGCGCGAGGAGCCTGCTGGTAGCCGCCGGTGGCCTCGTAGCGCTCGATGGTGTGCGAGTCGGTGGGGTGGTCGGTCATTCGTCGGGTGACAACCAGGGGTGTCGTCACGGAACGTCCTCGCTTCCCACCGTCCCGAAGGATTGGAATGCCGGGTAGGGGCCGATGGCCCCGACTTCCTCCTTGATGCCCCAGTCGAAGCTCTTGACACCACCGAACAACTCCTGCATCTCCTCGGTGTTGACCACCGCCGGCCTCGCCCCGCTCAGCCAGCGGACGAGGTCGCGGGCACGATCCGGGGTCACGCCCTCGATCAGCTCGTAATTGACCTGGACCGCAGGCGCTCCACCGCAGGCCCCGATGCACTCCACATGCTCGACCGAAAGCAGGCCTTTCTCATCGGTCTCCCCATGGGGAACCCCTGACTCGTCCTCGACGGCATGGAGCACGTCATCGCCACCGAGCAGCATGCAGGAGATAGAGGTGCAGCACGAGATCAGATACCGGCCGGTTCGCTCCCGCTTGTACATCGTGTAGAAGCTGGCAACCGCCTGGACCTGGGCCGGGGTGATCTCCACCCACCGGGCCACCTCCCCCATCCCCTCGTTGCTGAGATGGCCCTCCTCGGCCATTGCCAGATAGAGGAGGGGCATTACAGCCGATCTCTTCATCGGATAACGGGAGATGATCTCTCGGGCACGGTCCTGGGTGGCCTCCGACCAATGACTCATCGGTGCCGGAGAATAGGTAGCCCCCGTTGGCCTAGCGAAACCCAGAAACGCGCTTCCTAATGCTGGGCGTCACGGATATGCGACGCGTTGCATTGAGAAAGGGAGCACCTCGCCCTCAGTCGGCATGTTCGGGCACAATCGGGGAATGGCACAGTCGTGGCGCGACGAGGACCCTGGTCTCCCTATCGCCTTCGGTCAGTGCTCCAACGGTGAGTACGAGCCCGAGCCGATCACCCCGGTCCGGCGGGAGGCTGAGAACCTGGCCCGTTCGGGGATCGACGACGCTGTCGCCAGGACCGGGATGAGCCGTCGTCAGTTCTTGAGATCGGCCTGTGCCCTGGCGGTCTCCCTCGCCGCCATCGACGCTGCCGTGGCCAGGGCAGCCGGACTGCCGTCGGGTCTCTGGTACCCCTTCGACCCCAGCTCCCGTCATGACACCGACGCTGCGCGGGCGGTGCTCGGCCCCTCACAGTTCGTGTTCGACGTCCAGGGACATCTCCTCGAGTACGACCTCGACCCCTCGACCCGGGGTGATTGGTTCTGGGGCCGCCAATTCCCCCAGGCCCAATGTCAGGACGAGGACGACCCGCGGGCCTGCTTCTCGATGAATCATTTCTTGGAAGAAGTGTTCGTCCGCTCGGACACCACGATGGTCGCCCTGTCCGGGCTCCCCATCCTCCCCGAGGGAAGCCCGCTCTCGCCTCAGGTCATGGAGGAAACCCGTCGTCTGGTCCAGAACCTGTCAGGTGACGACCGGGTGGTGATCAACGCCCTCGCCCTCCCCCAGATTGCCCCGATTGTCTCGGTTCTAGAGGAAATGGAGCGCACCGTTGCCGAGAATCAGATCGCCGGTTGGAAGACCTTCACCCATTTCCCCTCCGGGATCCATTGGTGGCTCGACGACCACAACCCCGACCTGCCCCAAGTGGGCAACGTCTTCCTCGACCAGGTCGAGGCGCTCGGCAACCCGGTGCTATTCGTTCACAAGGGCCTCTCCGACCGGGCCCGGTACGGGTCACCGGAGGACATCGGCCCTGCCGCACGGGCCCATCCCGACGTCAAGTTCGTCATCTATCACTCCGGGTTCGAGGTGGCGCAACGTGAAGGCCCATTCACAGCCGGCACAGCCAGCATCGGTGTCAACCGCCTCATCGAGTCGGTCCGCAAGGCAGGGATCGGTCCCGGGGAAAACGTCTACGCCGAGATCGGCTCAACCTGGTGGCATCTGCTCCGGCGCCCCGACGAGGCAGCTCATGTACTGGGCAAGCTCCTGGTCGCCTTCGGAGAGGACAATGTGCTCTGGGGGACCGACTCGATCTTCTATGGCTCGCCACAGGGCCAGATCGACGCCCTTCGAGCATTTCAGATCCCGGCAGACCTCCGTGAGCAACACGGGTACCCCGAACTGACCCGAGCGGTGAAGGCCAAGATCCTGGGTTGGAACGCGGCCAACCTTTATGGGATCGACCCGATCCGAGAGCCGGTGGGATTCACCGCCGACGAGTTGGAGACTGCTCGGATCGAGCACCCGGTGCCCACCATGACCTGGGGCCCGTCGACCACCGGCGAGGTACGGGAGTTTCGTCTTCATCATCAGGGCTGGCCGTGAGAGAAGTGGACTATCGTTCGCACGCTGCAGCGAAAATCCGGAGCGCGAAGTCATTGACTTGAGATTTGTATGAGCGAAGCGACTATCGAGCGCTTCTTCGAGACTTACGCGGAGCGCTACATGGCATCAGATGCCAATGCGGTCACGGCCATGTACGAGGTACCAATGCTCGCCGTCCGTGAAGGCGTAGCTATCCATCTCGGCGACAACGACGCCCTCTTCAAGCATCTGTCAGCTCTGATGGAGGCTTATCGAAACGCAGGCGCCGCCCGGGCGACGATCGCGGCAATCAACAGCATCTCGCTCGGCCGCTCATCGATGCTGACGATGGTGCGCTGGAACGTCCAGTCCGACGACGGAACCGCTATACGCGATTTCGTCACGAGCTACCACATGCTCCGCCGTGAGAACGATGAGTGGCGGATCCTGTCGTACACCAACCACGACTGAAAGGCGCCGACGCCGCTGGCGCTGGCGCGATCAGCGGTCCACATCCCCCATCACCGGGTCCGTAGAGGCGTTGGTGGCCATGTTGGTGTCTGGCCCCCCTTCACTATTCCGCATTGCGTGGTAGTATTCTCAGCGGACTACTGACAGGAGGAGGCGAAATGGATCAAACCCAGCTACTAAAAGGGGTGTTGGACACCGCAGTCCTCGCCGTCCTCCGACGAGGTCGCACCTATGGATATGACTTGGTCCGGCAGCTCCGCGAGTCGGGCTTCGAGGGTGTGGGCGATGCCTCAGTCTATGGAACCCTGCGCCGCTTGTTTGGTGGGGGCTACCTGACATCGGAGATCGTTCCCTCCGAGGAAGGCCCGGCCCGCAAGTACTACGGGCTCAATGGGGCGGGGATCGACATGCTGGAGCAATCGACCAAGACCTGGAGTGGGTTTGCCGACACCATGAACGGTCTGTTGCAGGGAGAGGAGGAGGAATGAGCATCACCTTGTCGCCGGCGAAGGCTCGCTATCTGGAGCAGGTCCGAGTCCAGCTCTCCGATCTGCCCGAGGAGGAAAGGGAGGAGATCGTCCAGGACCTGGAGGCTCACCTGACCGAACTGGATGATGGTGGTATCCAGGCTGAGCTCGGTGATCCCGTGGCCTTCGCCGCCGAATTCCGCACCAGCGCCGGTCTCGACCAACCGGCACGCCGGCCGAGGTGGGGTGCAGTTCGGCGGTTCAGGGATCGACTCGACGTTGAGGCGCACAGGCTGGACTCTTTTGCCCATTGGCAAATGATCCGACCGATCTGGATCTGGACCCGTGGATGGCTGGTGGTCAGCGTTTTCGCTGGGCTGACTCAGGAGACACCCTTCCTCCGATTTCCGATACCAAGTTTCGAATTCCAATCGGCCGTGGGCGCGACTCTCGTCGCGTCGGCCACATGGTTCTCGGTTTGGCTCGATGGAACACGTCGCCACCCCGTCAGAGACCTTGGGACCAGCCTCTTCTCGATGACTGCTGTGTTTGCACTCATGATCGGGATCCTGTCACCGATCTCCCTGACCAAACCGCAGCATTTCGATGAGTCCGCTTTCTACCCCGGGCAGCTCATGGCTGCTGATGGGACCCCCGTGGAAAACATCTACGCCTACGACCTCGAAGGAAACCCGGTCGAAGTGCTCCTGTTCGATCAGGCTGGGCGTCCCCTCCTGTCACTCGCGACCTATGTTTATGAGGATGCGGAATTCAACCCTGGGGTCGACGAACTCGACTATGGCAACGGCAGCGTGACGTTCCAGAGAGACCAGTTCGGGCGGATCATTCCCAATTTGTATCCCCTTCAGCTCTCGACCTATGACGAATCCGGGGGACTGGCTCCGATGCAGCCGCCTTCGTTCGGACTCCCCACCCTTGAGGGCGATCAGCAGGCGACGCCACGCACGACGATCAGAGCAGTTGAGTAAGGAATCGGGGATACGCCGATAGTCGAGTGCCCACGAGTGTCCATGGCCATGTGAAAGTCCTCGCTGGTGGCCAAGAAAAGTCCTCGCGGT
>JBBDWM010000011.1:0-6406 GCA_040902845.1 Acidimicrobiia bacterium | reverse complement strand
CCGCTACGGCTGAAGTTGAGGGAGCAGATCTTCTCACTCGCAACGTTCGGCATTTTCCAATGTTCCCCGGTCTCCCCCCCGCACTCTGACCCCCGACCCGTCCCGTTTCCAGGTCGACGCCCTCCTATCGTCGGCGGTAGACGTCCCACCGATGATCGATCCGATGGACTACAACGATCTGCTCTTCTTCGAGAATCTCGTAGATGATTCGGTAGTCGCCACGGCGGGCCGCAGTCAAGCCTTCGAGCTCGCCGAGCAATGGTTTCCCGAACCTCCGTGGGTTCTCAGCGATCGGCCCGAATATCGCAGCCAGCGCAGCCTCCCGGATCTTGGCCGGCAGCTGATTGAGGTGTCGGAGCCCTTCCGGTGTGATTTCGACCTCATACACAGGAGGTTCTCAGAGGTGGTCTCGAAGGCTCAGTCGCTCCCCTCGCGCAGCCTCCTCACGTGAGCGCCGGATCGACTCCATCAGCTCGTCGTCTCCGACGATGTCAAGCGTTTCCTCCAGAGACTCGAGATCGTCAGGGCTCATCAGCACGAAAGACGGCCGACCGTTTCGAGTCACCAAGATTCGATCGTGTTCCAACTCGATGCGATCAGCGAGTTCGGAAAGATGGGCTTTCACCTCAGAGAAGGGCATTACATCGCTCATAGGTCAGAATTATGACCTATATGAACGACTACTGCAAGGGGTGCCCAGAGGGCCCTCTCCCCGGCACGAGTCCTGTTTCCAGGTCTGAGCGAAGCCCATTGGATTGGCCGTCTCGAAGTCGTGGGATCAATCCGCTTGAGGACTCTCGAACGAGCATTGGTGCCCTGTTGGCTCTGCCCGTTGCCATATCACGTCGTTCCCGACAGGCGGACCAAGCCTGAGACGGGCAACAACCCACCGAGATCGTTGCTTCTCCGTTGGGGACACCGGCCAGACAGATCTGTCCCCCCGGCGAGATACGGTGAGAGCCGTGGACGATTTCGAAGTCCGAGCTCTGGAGCTCCTGTATGACCTGACCGGGTTCGACAACGTTCAGTTTCGAGAGGGCCAGATCGAGGCGATCAAGGCAGTCGCCGAGGATGGAAAACGCGCCCTCGTCGTCCAACGGACCGGCTGGGGCAAATCCGCCGTCTATCTGATCGCCACCCGTCTGCTCAGGGATGGCGGATCAGGTCCAACGGTGATCGTGTCGCCGCTTCTCGCCCTGATGCGAAACCAGCTTCAGATGACCGAGAGACTTGGTCTCCACGCCACCACGGTCAACTCGACCAACCCCGAGGAGTGGAAAGCCATCTTCACCGACATCAAAGACGGCATGGTCGACCTCCTTCTCATCTCTCCCGAGCGACTCAACAACCAGGAGTTTCACCGTGATGTGATGCCAGTGCTCTTCAGTCAGATTGGCCTACTGGTGATCGACGAGGTGCATTGCATCAGCGACTGGGGCCACGACTTTCGACCCGACTATCGGCGACTGAAACAGGTTGTCGCTGCCCTGCCCCCGAACATCCCGGTACTGGGCACCACCGCCACTGCCAACGACCGGGTGGTGGCCGACGTCGAGGACCAGCTCGGCGAGAACCTCCAGGTGTTCCGGGGCACGCTGGAACGCGACTCACTCGCCCTTCAAGTGCTCAACATCGCGAACAAAGCGGAACGGATGGCATGGCTGGCCCAGAACATCCCGCTCTTGTCCGGCTCCGGCATTGTCTACTGCCTCACCGTCCACGACGCGGACCGGGTGGGTGAGTGGCTGAGGTCGGTGGGGATCGAGGCCCTGTCATACACCGGGCAAATGACGAACGAGGCTCGCCTCGAGATCGAGGGACGCCTTTCCGACGGTGATCTGAAGGTGGTGGTGGCCACCTCGGCCTTGGCGATGGGCTATGACAACCCCCGGATCGAGTTCGTCATCCACTACCAGACACCGGGCTCGCCCATCGCCTACTACCAACAGGTCGGTCGGGCCGGGCGGGCCGTGGATCGGGCCTACGGGATCGCGATGTCGGGATGGGAGGACCAGGAGATCCAGGACTGGTTCATCAGCACCGCCTTTCCCACCGAAGTCAACACCGACGCCGCTCTGACCAATCTCGCCCGGTCCCAGGGAATGACACTCGGTGAGCTCGAAGCTGTGGTGAACCTCCGTCACAGCCGGATAGTCGCCATGCTCAAGATCCTCGAGGTCGAGGGCGCCGTATACCGCGAGGGGTCTCGATGGTTTCGCTCGGCCCAGCGATGGGCCTATCCGATGGAGCGGATCACCGCCGTGAGCGCCGATCGACGTGCTGAACAGGAAGCAATGCGTGAGTACGTCTCGACCGGGGCCTGTCTCATGGAGTTCTTGCGGAACCAGCTCGACGACCCCGGGGCCGAACCTTGCGGACGATGCGCCAACTGCGTCGGTCCTCTGTTCTCGGCGGAGGTGGACGCCGAACTCGTAGAGCAGGCCCTGGGCCGACTCAGAGGCGGACATCACCAGATCGCACCTCGATCGCGTCTCCCCTGTGATCTGGACGGGAAGGTGAATCTGCGCGAGCACCCGATCGAGAGCGGCCGATCTCTGACCCGGTGGAGTGACCCCGGTATGGCTCATCTCGTGCAATTGGGCAAGTACCGGGACGGCCGGTTCGCAGACGAGTTGGTGACCGCCATGGCCGACATGATTGGCAAATGGGCGCCGACGCCGCGACCCACCTGGCTCACCTGGGTGCCCTCGAGTTCGAGCACGGACCTGGTCGAGGGTTTCGCCCGGAGACTGGCCGAGGTTGTCGGCATCGAAGTGGTCTGCTCGCTGCGCCGGGTTCGGGTGTCTCCGCCCCAGAAGACGATGGAGAACAGCTGCCAACAGGCGCGCAACGTGTCGGGCGCTTTCGAAGTCATCGAGCACAGGACCGGTCCCGTCTTGTTGGTCGACGACATGGTCGATTCTCGTTGGACCTTCACCATCGTGGGAAGTCAGCTTCGATCACACGGATCCGGACCGGTTTACCCTGTGGCTCTCGCCGACACTTCACCAGGCAGCCAATGACGCTCAGCAACGATTCAAAGGCGGTCATCGCTCTCACCACCCGGCTCGGGTCGAGTCAGCGTCCGTCGTTGACGGCTCAGCGGTGGCACCGCCTGGTCGGCGCTTTGCGCGATTCGGGTCATTCCCCTTCGGACATCTTCGACTCCTCGCTCGATTTGCGTCAGGTGCCCGGGGTCAAGCGGGAGACAGCGGACACGGTGGAGCGGCTGCTGGAAGACGCCGCGGCGGCCACCCTCGAAGCCGAAGAGCTGGGCCGGCGGGGGGTTTGGGTCACGACCACCGCCGACGACGAGTACCCGCCGGCGTTGGCCGACCGGCTGGGGGACAACGCCCCACCGGTCATCTTCGGTGTCGGCGACCCTGGTCTGCTCTCGACGCCCGGCATTGGGATCGTGGGCTCACGGGAGATCGGTGAGACCGGAGCCGATGTGGCCAAGACGCTTGCTACCGAAGCCGTTTCCTTGGGGCGCTCGGTGGTGTCGGGAGGGGCGAGAGGCATCGACCAGCTCGCGATGAACGCCGCCTACCAGAGCGGGGGGTCCGTCATCGGAGTCCTCGCCGATTCATTGCTCTCTCGGATACGCAGTCCGGAGGTGCTCGAGGCACTGGACGAAGGCCGGACCTGTCTCCTCACTCAACAGGCACCGGCCTCAGGATTCAGCCCGGCCGCCGCGATGGGCAGAAACAAGCTGATCTACGCCCTTTCCGAGCTGACCATTGTCGTCGCCAGCGACCGGGAGTCGGGTGGGACCTGGGCGGGTGCCACCGAAGCCCTCAAGATGGGCAATGGCCAGGTCGTGGTGTGGCGGGGCGACGGGGAAGGGCCCGGCAACTCGGAACTCGAGAAGCTAGGCGCCATTCCGATCAAGGCGGTCGATGAGCTACAGACAATTGTCGATCAGCCAACCGAGGTTCAAGCGGAACAGCTCTCCCTGATCGACGGCGAACGGTAATTGAGCCAGCTTTTCCAAGATCGGTGCATTCGAGACCACCGAGGCGCTGACGCCAATCTCTTCCTGCTCGGCTAGTGAAGCGTCGAACACCTCGTCGATCGTGGTCAATCGGGGACCTGCCCTTGCCAACTCCACTGCGGCAGAAGGGGAGGGAGGTCACCGCCTCGCGAATCCGGTGGAACCGGATCCTCGCCGCCGTCGTCGCCAGACCAGCGGCGGCCATATTGGTCGGGCAAGGTCCCCCAACCAAAGTAGGGGGTAGGCACCTCGGGAACTGTGCCGACCTCGGACTCGGGGTCGATTCTCTGTGGGCCGACGGTGCACAGATGCGTCCAGTCGTCGCCGAAGTCGAACGTGTAGGCGAACTGTTCTCCGAGGGCGAGCCGGCTCAGCTTCTCGCTCCGAATCTCGATGGTGCCCTCGGGCGGGTCGTACCACGGGTCGGCGTGCGATATCCGGGTGCCGTCGCCCAGAATGAACTCGCTGAGATGAGACAGGTCCCACCGACCGAAGCCAACGTCGATCGCCTCAGCCAGGTCCCAGAACGTGTGCGTCCGAGCCGCGGCAAAGACTCGGCCCGGTCTCGGCCAGAACGTGTCAACACGGCCACTGACCAGTTCAACCTGAACACTCAACCATGTCCGCGCCATGGCGACATTGTGCCTCATCCCGGTAGTGCCGCCGAGGTCTCGCCGCTCACACACACAACCCTCTAGACACCGACCGGTTGGGGTCCATATGGTCTATCATATGGTTATGGCGAGACGTGAAGTCCTGGTGCAACTTGACGACGATCTTGTGGCGAGGCTCGACGAGCTAGCACAACGTACCGAGGTCAGTCGCTCCGAGCTTCTGAGGCGAGCAGCGTTAGCCGTCCTGCAGGCCGATGAATGGGCCCAGGCTGATAAGAGGCTGATCGACGGGTATTCCAAGTATCCGCCGGATCCGACTCTGCTCGAGGCGTCGGAGAGGCTCGCCGCTGAAACGGCGCCTGAGTGGTAGCCAGAAACGAGATCTACTGGGCTGATCTCGGTCGGAGCGGCGGACGCCGTCCGGTGTGCGTCCTTACCCGCGACGCCGTGATCCCGGTGCTTGACCGAGTTACCTGCGCCCCGATAACGCGAACCATAAGGGGGATACCCTCCGAGGTGGCCGTCGGACCCGAACATGGCCTGCCCGAGGAGGCCGTCATCAATTGTGACAACATCGTCACAATTGGAAAGATCCGACTTGATCCACGTCCGATCGGCCGACTGGACGCCGTCACCCGGGCAAGACTCGACCAGACTCTCCGCTACTCCCTCGACATCATCTATTGAGTTCGTTTGACTCGCGTTTGACCTGACCCCACCAGCCCACACGGAGTCCCAACAACCACAGCCCTCTCCTCCGCCACCCGTCCCGTTTCCAGGTCCTGACTTGAAGCCTCGAACCCGCGACCGTCAGCCGATGTCTCGGATCCTCAATCCTGGGATCTTCTCGAAGTCCGATCGGTTGCGAGTGAACAAGCTGAGCTTGTGTTCGATCGCCGTCGCCGCGATCAAGGCATCCGGCAGACGGACCCCAGACTCGCGGCGAAGACGCCCTGCCCGCTCAGCGACAGCGCGTCCGACTTCAAGCTCACGAAATGGAGCAAGGAGGACACTGATGAGATCGGTTGCTGTGTTCCCAGCGAACAACTCTGCCCTTGTCACAACGGAATAGTGGACTCGATGTGACTTGGCGTCGAAGCGCCGAGCACCGCGCAGGTGGTCAACGAACACGTCCGTATCCACTAAGAAATCAGCCACGGTCCCATTCGTTTCGCGACGGAACCGAGAAGTCCGGGGCGGCACCGAATGTGGCAATCAAGGCCGGTTCGGGATTCGCCAGGTCGTCCAGGTAGCCATCGAGAGCCCGACGGATGATCTCGGCCATTGTCAAACCTTCCGACTCGGCGAGCTCGTTGATGCGACGTCTCTGTTCATCAGTTAGATATATCTGAGTGCGGGTCGACATACAGTGCAGTATACATCGCTACACGTCCCGTTTCCAGGGCGCGCGGTTTTGAGATGGATCAACAAAAGACCTGTTCACGGGCATGTGACAGTTCTGCTAGGTGGAACGTGTTGGCCTCACCAATTCGTGGCTGCTGTACATCAAGCGGAGGTCAGGCGACGGATGCGACGAACGGCCATGGAGCGACGTAAGCGGGCACAATTTCTGTCCCAACCGCCTCGTACCGTCGGATCATGATCGGAAGCTCATCGCTTGATCCGGACTGTCTATGGATTAGAGCAGCCTACGTCTATGTAGTAGACTTCTGATGACTGGTGCTGAGGTGACGCGCAAACTGCGGAAGCTTGGCGTCACCTATCGCCAGGCAAGAGGAAGTCTGAATCGCCCCGGGTTTCGTAGAGGCTTGGTTTATTGAGTCACCGCCTGGTCGGC
>JBBDWM010000010.1:2248-6512 GCA_040902845.1 Acidimicrobiia bacterium | reverse complement strand
AGCGCGTCGAGCTGCCAATCGTCCAAATGGGACAATTCGACTCCTCCCTTGTTTGAAGCGACAACCGGGTCGAAACCTACTCAGAACGCGGGTAGACCACAAGGAAGATTTTTCCAGGGACTTAATTCAGTATTCGCGACCTGGTGGGATTCGGTCCACTTCGAGGAAGAGACCGTCGACTCCGGTGACCACCACCGGGACACCGGTTGCCACCATGGCCTCCCGATGGGCGGTTGCCCGCCACCTGGCGCCCTGCACCTCGACGATCCCGTCGGGGTCGAGACCGACAACGGCCACTCCGTGTTCACCGATCAACGCGTCCCGCCCGATGGTTTGGGTCGAGAAGCGGGCGCGTTGCACCGTGGGCATGGCAAGCAGGAAGAAAAAGAGGACCGAAAGGACCGAGGGCAGGACCAGAAACCAGCGAGGGTCGATCTGCCCCGAGCCGTCGACGTACCACATACCACCGATCTGGAGCAGCACGGCTCCGAGGATGGTGAGAGCGATCACCCCACCCTTTTGGTAGGCGGCGGTGAGCAACGCCCAACCGGCCACGGCCAATCCCACCGCCCACCATCGCACCGGGAGAGTGACGATCCCCCATCCGGCGAGTAGCAGCGAAACCGCGGCCACTCCGGCTGCCAACCCGGGTCCGATGGCGAAGAATTCGAAAGAGACAATGGCGAGACCGATCACCAGGAAGAAGAATGCGGCTTCAGGATTGACTGCGAGCCGGAAGAATCGGGTCCCGATCCCCGGCTGACGGAACGTAAGGACCTTCAAGGTGAATCCTTCCTCAAAAGGTTGGAGCGTCTCCACCTCCACCGGGCCGGTCGACGTTTGGAACGTCTCACCATCGAGGTCCTGGAGGTACTGCCGGATCGAAGGTTGGAGGTCCAACCCGGTCTCCTCGGCCGGGACCGCCTCCGGGCCATATTGCGAGCCCGGAGCAATGGCATTCTGCTCCGACGCCCCTACCAGCTGACTTACCCCACCCAATGCCATTGCCGGCGCCGGGCCCACCCAGATCGCCACCGGCAGTGGTGGGTCTTCCACGATCCGGATCAGCTCCCCTAACGCCACTTCGTCGAGTGCCGCCCGAGAGTTGATCTGAAGCACCGCCAGTTCCTGCCCATTCCCGGCGGCCTTCTCAATCGAGGACTTCATGAATTTCAGAGCCGAGGCGTCGAGAGGCCCGCTCACATCGATGACGTCGATCCCGCCGCCTTCCTCCGTCGCGCATGCTGTCAAAAGGACCAGGATCAGGATTGCCAGGACGAGAAGGGGACGGCGCACGACGGTTGAGGTTAGGAGCCTGTTGCCACCGGGAATCCAGGCGTCTCGGTCGGGCTAACGTCGCGGGCCGATGCCCAAGGCTCTTCTCGTCTGCGACACACCGTGGGTTGTCAACGAGGTCCTCTCCTCCCTTTCGCTCGGCGGCTGGGAGGTCGAGACGACAAACGACCCCACCCAGGCAGCCACCAAGGCCGCCGAGGGAGGAGTCGATGCGGTGATCGTCGACATGCAGGTGCAGAGCATGGGTGGGATGGCAGTGATCCGTGACATCCGGGCCGCTTTCCAGACCGTGCCCCGACCGAGAACCGTGCTCCTGCTCGACCGGTCCGCCGACACCTTCCTGGCGAAACGAGCCGGAGCCGACGCCTGGGTGATGAAGCCGTTCCAGGACGCCGAGTTGAGAGAGGCGGTCCAGGGCGTTTCATGGCCGGGTTCCGTAGAGACTGAGTCCTAAACATCTGCTCCCACGGGCTGGCCCACGGGCATGTCGACATTCTCAGGGTTCGGGAACGCGGGCAGATCGAGCTCGAAGACGCTCCACCCACCGTCATGCGTGTAGGCGAGATGGCCACCCATCATCTCCGCCAACTGTCGGGAGACCGTCAAACCAAGGCCAACCGACGATGGCCGCGATCCGACGTCGTGGGCGCTGAAGTAGGGAAGAAAGATTCTCTCGTGGGCTGCAGGTGGAATCACCTCACCGCTGTCACGGACCCAGAGGACCACCCGATCATCACGGGTCTCGTACTCGATGACCACCATGTCACCTCCATAGCGGATGGCATTGGTGATCAGGTTCCTGATGATTTGACGAAGCCGGACTGGGTCGGCGATGGCCCTCGCCCTCTCCCTCGGCACAGATATGGTGATGCGTTGTTGATCGACGTCGGGAAGAACCTCCACCACCTGGGCACAGTTGGCCCCGACATCCACTACAACCTGGCTGATGTGAACGGAGTCGATCTCGGCCCTCGCCGCAACCAGCAGATCCTCCACGATGCCCGCCAGGTCATAGGCTTCCCGTGCGATCGTCGTGGTGAGCTCGGTTCTCTCCTCGGCGGACAGGTCGACCTGTTCATCTCGCAGAATCTCTGCAAAACCCAGGACTGCTGCCAGCGGAGTCCTCAACTCGTGGCTCACAGACGCGACGAACTCGTCCTTAGAGCGGACGAGGTGCTCGAGACGCTCCGTCTCCATCGTGAGCTTCTCGGCCTCGACGCCCCGTCTCAATCCCTCCTCCCGAGCCAGCGCACCTTCGAGACCTTCTGAGAAACGCCAGTAGACGATTATCACCGCGGTCTGGGCCATGACGTAGACAGCGTGGACAATGGCCCAACGAATCGGGTGAGCCAGGGCTGCGGGGTGGTTGAAGACCTCCTCAGGTGATATGGCACCGACGACGGAGTGATGAATGAGGACGTAGGCGAGGCCGACCGCGAGCGGTCGCCAGTCGCGGTAGAGGCTGATCAGGGGAATCACGACGAAGAAGTGGAAATGAGACTCGATCAGCCCGTTTGTGAGGTGCACCAAAAGGCCCGAGCAGGAAAGGAGGGCGAGGCTGGTCAGCACAGCCTTGGACGTTCTTGTCCCCACCGCATGCACACCCGCCAACAACACGAGGACGACGGCGATCTCGGTGGCGAGGTGGCCAAGATCGCTGCCGACGCGAAACCCGATCACTACCAATAGCGGGATGTTTGCCCAAGCCACGGCGAGCAACAGTCGATGCCGAACTCGCCAGGTCGAGTCAGGGAGTCGGGTGCCCTTGGGCAGCCAATGCAAGAAGGCATTCAAATGCTGGCTGATATGAGGCCGCGGCAACGAAGAGTGGGTCAAAGAGCTCACTCTTAGTCATCGGTCAATTGCCGCTATCCCTTGAAGCCGGTTGTAGACGACGAACAGATCCTCCGTCAGCACGGTTTGTGCCGTGTCACCCGAATCGGTCAGATCTTCGTCTGTAGAGCATGAGACTCCGATGGATCTATCTCGGGTTGATGGTGGCGTTGGCCATCACAGCCTTCGTGTTCCAACGACTTGGAAGCACCGAAGTGGCCTCGCATTCCTTTGGTCATCTGGTCTTTGCGGCCGGGGTCATGGCATTGGTGTGGTTCATACCGCGCCCGGTGTCGGCCCCGAATCGATGGCTGTGGAGGGGCGGCTGGGCCGTCTCGGCCGCGTTTTGGAAAGAGGCTCTCGGCGCCTTCGGATACGACGATCGGGCAACGTCGGCACTGCCCGGACTCTATTTTGTCCACACCGCCGCTCCCATCGTCCTCTTACCGGCGTTGCTAATCGTCATCGGTTCGGCATGCGCTCTGGCCTGGTCGAGGCTGCCGCGGCCGGCAGCGGTTGGCGTCGTCGCAGTCCTTTCGATGGGCAGCCTCTTCCTGATCTCGACGGCTATCGGACTGGCCCCGTAGAGAGCGTTCGGGATGTGGCGTTATGTGCCGGCCTGGCCAGTGACTCCGGCAGCGGTTCGCCATTCGTGGTCCGTGGTTGCATCGACGGCTGCCATGGCCGCGTGTGATTGTTCGAGTGTTAGCTCGTCGACCAGGCAGAACTCGTTGCCGAATGGATCCTGCATGACTGCCCAGTCGATGAGTGGTCGATGATCGCCGTGTGATCCAGGTCGCGGATAGAGGCTGGGTGCCTTCTTGACTTTGCCACCGAGTTCGACGATGTCCTTGATTGCCTGGTCGATGCCGTCATTCGGGGTGATATCGATGTGCATCTGGTTGGGCTTCTCTGGATTGGGTGCCTGGATCTCCAGCGGGGAGGTGTCAACACGTTGGAGGATGATCTCGTGTTTCCAAGGGTCTTTGGTGCCCAGATATCCGAGCCAGTCGTGCCAGCCCGTTGCGGAGCCGATGACTTCGAGGCCGGTGACGCCACCCCAGAACCTGTAGGCGAGTTGCAGGTCTGTGACGTTGATCACAACGCAGCGAAGCGTCCCTACGCCCATCTCTCT
>JBBDWM010000010.1:0-2148 GCA_040902845.1 Acidimicrobiia bacterium | reverse complement strand
GGTCATCGTGTTGAGGGTGGGGCGTCGCCACAACGTCATCGCCACCAAATCGAACTCGTGGTCGCCGCCCTAGGTGCGTGATCGATCGGACGTCATCCCAGCACGTTGAAGGTCTGGAAGATGCGGTCGAGCGCATCGAGGTCGGCGTCCGACACGATCTGGACCATCATCAGCGCGGTGTAGGAGTTGTCAGCGGGAACCGCCGCCAGCACGACAACCGCCGTCGGGGTACCTCCGCACGCATCCCAGACCTGGTACTGACCGGTGAAAACCGGATCCGAGTAGTCCACCAACCCGAGATCGGTACAGCTCCCTGACAATTCGCCGTACTCGAGCAGCGTGGCGGGGATGTCGTCGGTCGGGCCCAACTTGACGAACAGGACCCCGGGAACGTCGAACGTGTCGCTCCACGCTTGCCGGTCGGTCGCCGCCAGGATGTAAGGGATCTCGACACCTGCATCATCGAAAGCAGGGGCCGGATCGATGTCGGACCACTCCACCGGGACCTCGATCACGATCTTGCCCGTGTCGTCGACGATCGACTGATAGTCGGTGTAGGTGGTGGCCGAACCGGACTCGTCCACCGACACCTCATCCTGGATCTCTTCGGCGATGGAGAATGCGAACTCGATCGGCTGATCGCCGTTGATCTCGCCACGCAGCACCTCGGAGGTGTCGTAGCGGAGGACATCGACCGCGATCGGGTTGCCCCCGGCGGTGCGGATCACGTCGCAGTAGTCCTTGAAGGTCCCATCGGTGCCGATGGGGAGACCATTCATCGATGTGATGATGTCGCCGGGGAGGATGTCGGCAGCTGCGGCGGGCGACCCGGCGGCCACCCCGGCCACCCACACGCCCGAGATCGCCGCCGCCTCGTCGAACACCGCCCAGCCATTGATACCGAGCGTCTCGAAATCGCCGTCCATGAGCCTGGTGATGACCGGCTGGGCGAGATCCGATGCGATCCCGTAGAACTGGGCGGTGGTGGTTGCAACCGCCCCACCCGCGTAGTTCACAGCCACGACCGTTCCGTCCTCGGCCACGAGCGGGCCGCCCGAGTTGCCAGGCTGGATGTTGGCGTCGTGTTCGATGGTGTGATCGATCGAAGACGTGCCGGTGATGTCACCGCCGGCCCGTTCCTTCGAGACGATGCCGGCCGTGAGCGTGTATTCGGGGTCGCCCAGTGGGAAGCCCGCGGCATACACGGCCAGTCCCGGCGTGATCTCACCGTTGTACCACTCGAGAAACGGGAGCGGCTCAGACTCACTGATGTCGATCAGTGCGAGGTCGTTGCATTCGGACACACCGACGATCGTGGCGTTGTAACCGGTTTCGGTCTGACCACCTATGAAGACTTCGAGCGTGGCGGCGCCCGCGACCACGTGGTTGTTGGTCACGGCAAGGCCCTCTGGGCTGATGATGAAGCCGCTTCCCAGGCCCGAGCCGTCGGCGTACCCGAGCTCCGGATCGCGGAAGGTTCCTTGGGCCACTATTTGGATAACAGCCGGCTGGACTCCTTGATAGTTGTCGATAGATCCCGTGGTCCCCTGCGTGCTGGTGGTGGTGGCCCCGGAAGCGGTAGTAACGGTCGTATCCACCGTCTCGCCGCTGCACGCCACGAGGATTGCCGCCAGTGCCAGGACGCCAATCCGCCGTTTGTTGTTTACCCCCATCAACCTCAACCTCTCTCGACAGCTTCAATCACGTCCCTCACTCTACCGATTCGATGACCTGGCGGACCTCTTCACCAGCAAGATCAACACCGAAGGTTATGGTCGGTGCTGTGGCGCCTCGGTCTGTTGGAGCGTGGGTTTGAGAGCCTCCCTGGCCGTTGTCGTCCTGGTCGTCGGGTGCGGTGTCGGCAACACGTCGGCCACCTCGACCAACGTCGAGGCCACCACCGTCCGCGCGTCCAGTGAAGCACCCGAGTGGCTCCACCTCTCACTGAGATACTCCCCACGGCATTCCCTGGGCAAGCGGCGCCTCGACGTCGTCACCACCAACGACGGTCCCACCGAGATCGTGGTGACCGGGATCGCGTTGCGCGCCGAGCATTTCGAGCTGTATCCCCTCGAGGTCAAGACATCCCGGATTCAGCCCGGCTCAACCGTCGCCGTGAAGACCGACTTCGGCGAGGTCGTGGATTGC
>JBBDWM010000009.1:0-6609 GCA_040902845.1 Acidimicrobiia bacterium | reverse complement strand
TTGCGTATTGCGTATTGCGTATTGCGTATTGCGTATTGCGTATTGCGGCTCAGGCCTCCGGTCGACCGGCGCCTGTTCGCCCGAGGCTCTGCAGGCGCGTCAGCCTTCCGCTAGAGAGTGCTGAGGGTTGGCCGAGGGCGAAGTCGGCCGGCAGTCAGAGCGGCCTGAGCGTCGGGAACAAGATCACGTCACGTATGTGAGCCTGGTCGGTGAGGAGCATTACCAGGCGATCGACCCCGATCCCCAACCCCCCCGTCGGGGGTAGCCCGTACTCGAGTGCCAGCAGATAGTCCTCGTCGAGGGGATGGGCGCCCTCGTCGCCTGCGGCTCGGGCCGCGGCCTGCTCCTCGAAACGGGAGCGTTGATCGTCAGGGTCGTTCAACTCGCTGAAGGCATTGGCGTACTCGGACCCGGCGATCACGAGCTCGAAGCGGTCGGCCAGGCGAGGATCGTCGCGGTTGCGCCGGGCGAGAGGTGACACCTCGATCGGGGGATGGATGACAAACGTCGGCTGCCAGATCCGGCCTTCGACGGCTTCCTCGTAGATCTCGGCAATGAGCCGCCCCGGGGACCAATCTTCGACCACATCCACCCCGATATCGGTGCCGATCCTCCGCAGGTCCTCGATCGGTGTGTCTAGACCGACTTCCTTGCCAAGCGTCTCCGAGACCAGATTCGTCATGGTCACCTGGCGGTACGGTGGAGTCAGGTCGAGTGGCTCGCCCCGGTAGGTGATCGATGTTTGGCCCGCGGCGCGTTCGGTGACCGCCCCAAAGACCTCCTCGATCAGCTTGATGATGTCCCTGTAGTCGGCCAGGGCCTGATAGGCCTCCAGCATCGTGAACTCAGGGTTGTGCGTGGAGTCGATGCCTTCGTTACGAAAGATCCGGCCGATTTCGAAGACCCGCTCCAGGCCCCCAACCACCAGCCGCTTGAGGTAGAGCTCGGTGGCGATCCGGAGGTACATGGTCATCCCGAGGGCGTGATGTTCGGTGTGGAAGGGGCGGGCGGTCGCTCCGGTGGCTTGGGCGAGCAACACCGGAGTCTCCACTTCGACGAACCCCCTGTCTTCGAACTGGCGGCGCAACTCCGAGACAATGATGGTCCGGGTCATCGCCACCTGGCGCGCCTCCTCGTTCACCATCAGGTCGAGATAGCGGTGACGGCTCCTCTGCTCGAGATCCTGGAGGCCGTGCCATTTGTCGGGAAGCGGCCGCAGGCTCTTCTGGAGAACCACCAGCTTTTCCACCCTGACACTGAGCTCGCCCTTGCGGGTAGTCATGATCAATCCCTCGGCGCCGACCCAATCCCCGAGATCGACCATCTCGAAACTGTCGGCCGGCCCTTCGCCGTCCTCTCCACGGTCGACCAGGAGTTGGATGGACCCACTGCTGTCGCGCAGGGTCCCGAACTGCAGTTTCCCAAACGACCGGTGCAGCATGAGCCTCCCCGCAACCGAGGCCCTCACCTCCGTCTGAGCGCCTGGTTCCAGAGCGGCGAAGCGCTCTTTGAGCTCGGCGGCCAGGTCGGTGCGCTCGAACCGGTCGGGGTAGCCGCCAGATTCGAGAATCAACGCGTGGCGCTCCCGTCTGGCATTTACCAGAGGGTCGGTCTCCTGCTCCGCTTGGTCTGTCATCGGGCTCGTTGCTTCGGGGTCAGCGCAGGGTACCGAGCCGGCTCGGCTCATCGAGGATGAGCCCACGGTCAGGTGCGAAGCGGCCGTCGATCACATCGATGGCGATGTTGTCGATGAGGCGAACCCCTCCCACGTTGACGGCCGCAGCCAGGACCGCGGGTCGATCCAGGGTCTCGATCGGAGTCATGGTGTCCTGAGAGGCCAGCATCACGTAGTCGACCTCCAGATCACGGATCGATCTGCGTACGGTCGCCTCGAGCCGCTCGCCACGCCGCTCTCCGGCGTCGATCTGTTCCGCAGCCTGGGACAGGCCGCGACTCAGGGCAAGGGCACGCTCCCGATCCTCACGCCCCAAGCGCACATTCCGACTCGACAGGGCAAAGCCATCGGGCTCCCTGATCAGCGGAGCATGCAAGATCTGAATCGGGAAGCGGAGGTCACGGGCCATCGCCGTGAGCACAGCCAGCTGTTGGGCGTCCTTGCGCCCGAACATCGCCAGATCCGGCTGCAGCCCGGCGAAGAGCTTGGCGACCACCGTGGCCACCCCGGTGAAATGCCCAGCGCGATGCCGACCTTCCATCTCCTGGGAGACGCCGCCGACTTCGACCGTAGTCGTCCACCCTTCCGGGTAGACCTCGTCGTGCTCGGGAAGGAACAGGATGTCGACATCACGCTCGGAGGCAAGCCGGGTGTCGCGTTCGAAATCCCGGGGATAGGAGTCGAAGTCAGCGGTGTCGTTGAACTGGGTCGGGTTGACGAACAGTGAGACCACCAGGGTGTCACATTGGGCTCGCAACAGATCCATCAACTTCATATGCCCCTCGTGGAAGAAGCCCAGCGTGGGAAGCAGCCCGACAGTTCCCGAATAGAGCTTCCGGGTTTCGGAAAAAGCCGTGGTCAGGTCCATCGGCCGACTTGGTCAGATCGTCCCGCCCGGATTGCGGTGGCCTCAGCCATGAGTCGGAATTGACGACCCACCTCCTCAGAGACGGTACGAGCCGCTTCAAGATGGCCAATCACCGTGTCGGTATCTGCCCTGGCGATCGGCCCGGTGAGAGCCAGAGGGCCCGGGTCGTAGAAGTTTGCTACCGCCCTCTCCACCAAGGGCCGGGCCACCCGCGGGTCAACACCGGCCGAATCGAACAGGTCGCCGGCGATGGCCAATGCGGTGAGAACGAAGTTGGACGCCGCGGCAGCAGCAGCGTGGTACGCCGGCCGGATCGTGTCGTCGAGGCGAAATGACTCCATACCGAGTGAGGATGCCAGGTGAGTCAATGTGTCGAGAGCGAAAGGGTCACCGTCAATGCCGACATAAGACCCGGCCAGAGCGGCTGCCCCCCGTTCCGGATCCGGAAGAGTCTGCAACGGATGAAAGCCACCGATGCTCAGGCCCTTCTCCGCCAGTGACCGAAGCGCAGTCAACGGGACGAACCCCGAGAGATGAGCCGCGACTGCGATCGAGCCCGCCCGGTGAGCCAAATCTTCTGCCACCGCGGCGATGGCCTCGTCTCTCACAGCGATAAGGAGGAGGTCAGATTCGGGAAGGGGGGCATCGGCCGGTATCAGCGGCCCAAAGGTGGTGTCACCGGAGCGGGAAACGACACCGCTGATCTCGTGGCCCGCGCGGGACGCCGCGATCGCGATCGACCCACCGGCCCGTCCCGGGCCGACGATCATCAGCCGCATCGTCTCGCCCGTGCCTGACACAGGGGCAGGCTAGTGGTGCCCGAGGATGGGCTTCAGGCCTGCTCTTCGCGGAGTTGTTCCGACGTGATAACGGGCCAGTTCGAGTCCAGCTCCGACTTCATCGTGTGATAGTCCTCGCGTCTCTTCCAGAACTTCGTCTTCCATACCCTGAATCGGCGCTTGCCTGGCTCTGGCTGCTCGTGGAAGGTGTCGTGCTCGCCGGTGCCTCGAACCTCGGGCAGCTCGGCTACCTCATCCGGATCGTCGACCATGTGCAGCACCTGGTGGGTGTGATGTCTTACCTTGCGGTGCTCCAACTTGCGGTCGTCACTCGACGGCCTGCTCTCGTTGTATCCGGGGATTTCCTTGCGATGCACTCGCGACCGCTTTGCCATCTAGATCGTTTCTCCTTCCTGGACGGCGCATGTCGAGGTTTGGAGAAAGTCGGGGGGGCCGCGGCCACATCCCATGACTGGAAGCTAGCACGGCAGCTGCCATTCGGTTAGAGGCGTTAGACCAGAAATGGGATGAAGCGTTTCGTGACCCGCCGGCGGTAGCTCGAGTACTGCGGATAGACGATTCGCAGCTGACGCTCTTCATACCTCGACTTGGCCCAGAAAAACCCGAGCAGCCCAAGACTCAGCAAGTTGCCGGCCGTGCTTGCGAACAGCAGGGAGGCTCCGAGCAAGATCAGGAAGATCGCACCGTAGATCGGATGACGAACGTACCGGTAGGGGCCCGACTCGACCAGGGTGGCCCCAGCGACCGGTTCGGGCAACGCGGTGAGAGCCCGACCCAGGGACCGTGCAGAGATAGCAACGCTCACGCCGCCAACTACCAGGATCACCGCCCCGACGATTCTCCAGCCATCAGGCCCTCCCCCAACAATGTTCAGGGGGTCGGCCGAGGTTCCCGGCATTGATCCGTCAGCAACAAGGGCAATTGCGAAAGCCACAAAGAGCAGGAGTTGAGCCATCACCCAGTATCGGCCAGGTTTCGCGCCATCTTCGACCCACTTCGAAGCCAGAAGGTCCACCTCTTGGTCGCGGACCTGGTCCCTCGCCTGTGCCGCGGTCAACCCGGACCCGACCGCAGCGTCCGGCCAGACGTCACATAGAGGCTCCAATACGAATCGGCGCTCGGCAGCCCGGGGATGAGGAATCGTGAGCATCTCGGTGTCGACGGTGCCCGGGTCCATGGCGACGATGTCGAGATCCAAGGTGCGGGGCCCCCAGCGAACGGTGCGCTCTCGGTCTTGGCCGGACTCGATGGACTGCAGTTGGCGGAGCAGGTCTACCGGAGACAGCGTTGACTCGATAACCATCACCGCGTTCAGGTACGGGTCTTGCTCAGGCCCACCGATCGGGGCGGTCTCGTAGAGCCCGGAGACCAGGCGGGAGTCTGAAAGCCGTCCTATCTCATCGATCCCCGCACGGAGATGAACCAAGCGGTCGCCCACGTTGGAACCGAGGGCGATGGCGTATCTGGTCATCGGGTTCGGTCGACCGTCACCGACACATCGCCGAAGACAAGTGGTATCGGTGCCTGCGGTTTGTGGACGGTGACGATCACGTGCTCGACCCTGGGGTCTTTCAGCACCAGGGCGGCAACACGATTGGCCACCGTTTCGATCAGGTTGTGACTCTCCCCGGCCACCAGGCCATGTACGGCCTTGGCCAGGTCCCCGTAATCCACCGTCGAGGTCAGCTCATCGGACGTGGCCGCCGGGGTGGTGTCCAAGAAGACAGCGACATCGACGAGGAACAATTGGTCCCTCGTCTTCTCCTCGGGAAGGGCACCGTGACGAGCCCTGACCTCGATGCCGATGAGATCGATCCGATCGGTCACGAATCAACGGTGGCCGGGATCAACGATCGGCCCTCCGGGCCGAGCGCTCTCCCCAAGATCTGCTGGATCACGGCCAGAGCCAGGATCGGGTCCTTGACCAGGCCGGACACCACCAGATAGCCACCCAGAAGGCCACCCACCGTGTCGTCGATGGTCTCACGATGGACCAGGACCTTGGCGCGATTGCGAGTCATGGCCTTGGTCAGTGTGGTGAAGAAGGCCTCGATCTCAGATGCCTCGAAGTCGGGGGCAACGGGGACCGAGTAGGTGGACATCCCGGCCTCCCGATAGGCGAGCAGGTTTTGGTTGCCGGGGAGCATTGAAACCACCGAGTTGATCCCGGCCTCTTCGACCAACCAGGTGATCTCCTCCTCGCGTCTCACACGGCGATGCTGGAACCCCGAGCCTCCGACCCGTTCGGACACGGCAAGACGATCGGTGATGACCCACGTGAATCCGCGTGGTTTCAATCCGGCGACCATTCTTCCCATAGCTTGGGATTCACGATAGTGGCGGCCACCAACAGCGCCGCCCTTGACGAGGAAACATCGTGAACTCGAAAAACCCTGGCCCCACGCTCGTATCCGAGGGCGGTGGTCACTGCGGTCACCCCATCGCGGTCCACTGGGCTCTCGATACCGGTGAGCCGGCCGAGGAAGGACTTCCTGGAGGCCCCCAGCACCACCGGGTAGCCCAGCCCGGCAAGAGCCGGAAGGCCAGCCAGCAGCTCTAGGTTGTGGGTGACTGTCTTGCCGAACCCGATCCCGGGATCGATGGCGATCGAATCAGAGCCGGCACCCATATCAATGAGATGCGCGGCGCGTTTGGCAAGGAACCCGGCGACCACCGACACGACATCGTCGTAGTGGGGATCGTGCTGCATGTCCTGCGGAGTCTTCTGCATATGCATCAGGACCACCCCTACCCCGGTTTCAACCACCAACTCGACCATGCCCGGAGCCGAGCAGGCGGTGACGTCGTTGAGGATCTCGGCGCCGGCGTCGATCGCGGCCCGAGCCACCGCAGGCTTGGAGGTGTCGATTGAAAGCACCAAACCGTGCTCTGCCAGGCCCTCAACCACGGGGATGACTCGCGACAGCTCTTCGTCAGTCGAGACTGGTTGGGCACCGGGGCGGGTCGATTCGCCACCGACATCAATGATCTCCGCCCCAAGTTGGTGCATGGCGGTCCCCCCAGCGATCGCATCGTCGGCGGCCGCGTGAACGCCGCCATCTGAGAAGGAATCGGGAGTCACGTTGAGCACCCCCATGAGCACGCCCCGAGAGACGTCGAGATCGCGGGTTCGAAGCTTCCAATGCATGATCGACCGGCACCCTTCCAGTGTTCTGGACGTAGAACGTAGAACGTGGTGCTCGCTGCATTCTGCGTTTTGCGTTTTGCGTTTTGCGTTTTGCGTTTTGCGTTTTGCGTTTTGCGTT
>JBBDWM010000008.1:0-6720 GCA_040902845.1 Acidimicrobiia bacterium | reverse complement strand
CGTTGAAGCTTCGATCGTCGACACCGGCTAGGTCGGTGACCAGACAGGTCTTGATCGCCTCTGCCCCAGGAGCCGCGGTGGTCGTTGCCTCGGCTGCCGTTGTTGTCGGCTCCTCGGCTGCGGTGGTGGTGGCCTCACCCGCCGTGGTTGTGGTATCGCCGGCATCGTCAGCGCAGGCCGCTAGGACCAACGAAAGCGCTGCCAATGCGGCGAAGACCCGCATAAAGCGTTTCACTAAGTATTCCTCCATGTTTGTTTGGCGGCAGGGAAACCCTGCCCGCCTGTGAGGTTAGTGGTCGTCTTCCTCAAGGGCGAGGCGGAGGGGGGTCGGCTTCACCCAGTAGATCCATGGGATCGAGACCAAGGTCACGACTCCTTTGAAGATCACATTCACCCAAAAGATCGTCCAGGCCACCTCAGCCGGGAACACCCCGAACAGGGTGGCCAGGCCCACGAACAGAGCCGAATCGACCGGGATGGCAATCGCGTTCGAGACGAGCACCCGTCCCCACTGCCGTCGATGGCCGAAATGGGCAACCCAGCGGCTGTACGCCGCGGTGTCGATCAACTCCGAGACCACTTCGGCGGCGATGGAGGCGATCACAATGCCCCAGACCGGTGACAACACCTGGCCGAACTCGGTTTGGGGGCCGGTGAACGGATCGGGTGGAAGTTTCGCCGTCAACCAGAAGAAACCGGCCATGACGAGGTTGATAACTGCCGCCAGGAAGATCAGGGTTCGTGCGGCGGCCTTGCCGGCGATCTTGTGGACCAGATCGCGCAGGGTGAAGGTGAAGGGGTAAACCAGAGTCCCCGCATCGACCGCGTACCCGCCCACCGCGACGATGCGGAGACTGCCGATGTCCGCCAGCATCTGGGCGGCCACATAGGCGCCACTCACGATCAGGAGGGTTCGGTAGGGGGATCTCAACCTGCTCACCGTCGACCATTCACGGTTCGGACATCATGACAGCATCCCCGGACCGTCTCGGGCCAGAATGAAAACTGTGGGATTCGTCGCCACAGTTGGCCGTGTCGCGGCCGAGACGCCGACTGACAGGAATCGTGTCGTAGACGCATTGCGCGCAGGGTCCATCCTCGTGGTCGTATTCGGGCATTGGCTGATGGCGGCGATCACGGTCGAGAACGGTCAGTTGAAGCCGGGCCACCTGCTCGGGCTGGCTGACTGGACCCACCCGCTGACCTGGGTTCTCCAGGTCATGCCCATCTTCTTCTTCGTAGGGGGATATGCCAATGCTCTCTCCTGGCGGTCGGCACGCCGGCGGGAGGTCGGCTACGGCGGCTGGCTTCGCTCCCGACTCCGCCGGCTGGCGATCCCGGTGGTCCCCGTCCTCCTTTTCTGGACTGCTTTCGGGTGGCTAGCGCTTCGGCTTGGACTCGATTGGGAGGTGCTGCAACTGGCCTCCCAGGTGGCGTTGGTTCCCACCTGGTTTCTCGCTGCCTACGTCGTGATCGTCACCATCGCCCCACCCCTGCTGGCACTCTGGGATCGGATCGGTCTCTGGTCCATCGTCCTCGGGTTTGCCCTGGCCGGGCTGTGCGATCTGTTGTCGATCGCAGGAGACATCATCCCGGTGGGTTTCCTCAACTACGTCTTCGTCTGGGGGACCGTCCATCAGCTCGGCTACGCCTGGCTCGACGGGAAACTCGATGGGATATCGAGACGGGTCGAAATGGTTCTGGTGGGCTTCCTCGCGACCCTCTCCCTGGTGTGGGCGGGGCCGTACCCGGTGGCGATGGTGGGCCTCGACACCGCGGAGGTCACCAACAGCTATCCGCCCCGGGTGACGCTCGCCTTTCTCGGGTTGTTCCAGGTCGGGCTGGTCCTCGTTCTGGAAGGGCCGTTGCGCCGCTGGTTGAACCGACCGAGGGCATGGCAGCTCGTGGTCGGGGTCAATTTTCAGATAATGACCCTCTACCTCTGGCATCTGACCGCCATGGTGCTGGTCATCGGCCTCTCACTCGCCGTCGGAGGGTTTGGCCTCGGGATCGAGCCTCTGTGGACCGCATGGTGGTTGACCCGCCCGATCTGGTTTGCGGTCCTCGGAGTGGTCACCATCGGGTTGATCGCCATCTTCGGGAAATTCGAGCGACCCGCTTCGGATCCCCGACCATCTCCACCGGCCTGGCGGCCAGTGCTCGCGGTGGTGTCGATCTGCGCCGGGCTGGGTCTGCTCGCGGCAATCGGAATCGCCGATGACGATGGATTGAACGGACTGGTGCTGTCCCTGCCGGTGATCGGAGTGCTGCTGGGAGGAGTGGTCAGGATGCCGGGGAGGGCCGCTACCGCCGGTTGATCACTGGACGATCCTGATGAGTTCCTCGTTAAACTCGTAATAGCCGACCAGGGTGGGATCGGTTACACCGGCCCACTCCCAATGCCACGGCTCACGGGTGTCCATGTCGCACCATGCCCACCTCGGGTGAACCCAGCCAAATCGGTAGGCGTTGCCCTGCATCCAGCGCAGGGCGCGGTCGTTGCACCCGAGCACCCCGGTTCCATCACCGAAGTCGACGGCGCGCCCCCATCCATGATTGGAATATCCAGCCCGCGCCGTGGGCGGGCCGGTGCACACCCGGACCGTCCTGGTGCCTGCAGAGGCCACCTCCCCGCTCATCGGGTCGACCTCATAGATATCGACCTCGGTCTTCGGACATCGTCTGTCGTAGGCGGCCTTCTGATGGTTGTAAGAGCGATAGCAGTCGGCCGGGCGGAGCCGAATCCCGTCCGCTTCCGCAGCTTCGAGCAGCAGGGCGTACATGTATGCCGCGTCGCGCTCGAGAGTGCAACCGCGATAGGTCATGAGGCGGGTGCTGTCCATGTCGCCGTTCACGTATCCATCGACTTCGAGGTCCAGGGAATACGCCTTGTCGCCTGCCGGGACGTACTCAGAAGAGGCACCTGGGACCAGCGCGGCAAGGAGCGACAGTATTGCGAAAGCTGTAGGCATGAATATTGGGGTTGTAGCCCCAATAGGATCGGCCCGCGAACAGGGCTGCTTTAGCGGTCAGTCCTGACCGGCCATCTCCACTGGTGGAGTGGTCGGAGTGGCCACCGCTTCGAACGCAAGCTCGTCGTTCACGCTGTCCATCGAGACCATGATGGTCGTTCCCGCCTTGAACTCGCCGAGCAGCACACGCTCGGACAACGGGTCCTCGAGCAACCTTTGGATGGCCCGACGCAGCGGCCGTGCTCCGAGCTCGGGGTCGTAGCCCTTCGACCCGAGGAACTCCTTGGCATCGTCGGTGAGCACCAGGTCTAGATGCTGGCTGGTTAGTTGATCCGTGACCCGAAGCAGCATCAGGTCGACGATCTTCTTGATCTCCTCCATGCTCAACTCGTGGAAGACGATGATCTCGTCGAGCCGGTTGATGAACTCGGGTCGGAAATGCTTCTTGAGCTCCTCGGTGACCCGGACCTTCATGTACTCGTAGGAGATTTCCTCGTCCTCGATGTGGAAACCCACTGCCTTCTTGTGAAGGTCTCGGGTTCCCAGGTTGGACGTCATGATGATCACGGTGTTCTTGAAGTCGACGGTCCGGCCCTGGGCATCGGTCAACCTGCCCTCTTCGAGGATCTGAAGCAGGGTGTTGAAAACATCGGGATGCGCCTTCTCGACCTCGTCGAAGAGGACCACCGAGAACGGCTTGCGACGCACGGCCTCGGTCAGCTGTCCTCCCTCGTCATAGCCCACGTAACCGGGAGGCGAGCCGACGAGACGGCTGACCGTGTGCTTCTCCATGTACTCGGACATGTCGAGCTGGATGAGGGCGTCTTCCTTGCCGAACAGGAATTCGGCCAAAGCTTTGGCGGTCTCGGTCTTGCCGACCCCGGACGGGCCGAGGAAGATGAACGAGCCCGAAGGACGGCGGGGATCCTTGAGCCCGGCCCGGGTGCGCCGGATCGCTTTGGACACTGCTGTGATCGCGTCGTGCTGACCGATGATCCGCTTGTGGAGCTCGTCCTCCATGTGAACCAGCCTTGCGGTCTCTTCCTCGGTGAGACGGTGCACGGGGATCCCGGTCCACTGGGCCAGAACCTGGGCGATCTCCTCCTCGTCGATCACCCATCCCGACTCGGCGTCGGCAGCTTCTTCCACCGCACGTGCGCTGAGCAGGGTCCGCTCCTCGTCACGGAGATTGGCCGCCCGTTCGTAATTCTCCCGAGCCACCGCATCCTGCTTGTCACGACGCACATTGGACAGCTTCTCGTCGATGGCCGTGATCTCGGGCACATCGCTGGTTCGATGAATCCGGGTCCGGCTCCCCGCCTCGTCGATGAGGTCGATGGCCTTGTCCGGGAGAAAGCGATCGGACAAGTACCGATCAGCCAGGTTGGCCGCGCTCACGATTGCCTGATCGGTGAAGCGGACCGAGTGGTGGGCTTCGTAGCGATCCTTGAGGCCGAGCAGGATCTGGATGGTGTCGGTGACCGAAGGCTCCTCGACCTTCACTGGCTGGAACCGCCGTTCCAGGGCCGAGTCCTTCTCCAGATACTTTCGGTACTCCTCGAGGGTGGTGGCACCCACCGTCTGCAGCTCGCCGCGCGCCAGCATGGGCTTGAGGATGGATGCGGCGTCGATGGCGCCCTCGGCGGCGCCGGCCCCGACCAGGGTGTGGATCTCGTCGATGAAGAGGACGATGTCCCCCCGGCTCTTGATCTCCTTCAGCACCTTCTTGAGGCGCTCTTCGAAGTCGCCTCGGTATCGGGACCCCGCAACCAGGGCGCCCAGGTCGAGGGTGTAGAGGTTCTTGCCCTGGAGGTTCTCTGGCACTTCCTTGGCCACGATCCGTTGGGCCAGGCCTTCGACGATTGCGGTCTTGCCGACACCGGGCTCACCGATGAGAACCGGGTTGTTCTTGGTGCGCCGTGAGAGGATCTGCATGACCCGCTCGATCTCCCGCTCACGCCCGATGACCGGGTCGAGCTTGCCCTCCCGGGCCATCTGGGTGAGGTTGCGCCCGAACTGGTCGAGCACGGTCGACCCACCGGCAGCAGTCTCGCGACTCCCGGATCCCGTCGGCTCCGAAGACTGCTCCTCGCTTCCGCCGGGTCCGGAAAGGAGCTGGATGACGGTCTGGCGGACCTTCTGGAGCTCGGCGCCCAACTGCTGGAGCACCTGGGCGGCCACACCTTCTCCCTCGCGGATCAGCCCGAGCAGGATGTGCTCGGTGCCGATGTAGTTGTGGCCGAGTTGCAGCGCCTCACGCAGACTCAACTCGAGGACCTTCTTGGCCCGGGGGGTGAAGGGGATGTGTCCGGAGGGCGATTGCTGCCCCTGCCCGATGATCTTCACGACCTCGTCGCGAACCGATGCGAGGTCGATGTCTAGGCTCTCCAGGGCCTGGGCCGCGATGCCCTCGCCCTCGTTGAGGAGACCGAGCAAGATGTGCTCGGTGCCGATGTAGTTGTGGTTTAAATGCCGCGCCTCTTCCTGGGCCAGAACAACGACCCGGCGCGCCCGATCTGTGAACCGCTCAAACACCTCTCACTCCAAAGCCTGGCATACGCAAGTTTAACACCGGGTAGGTCCTGACCCACTTGGCCCGCTTCCCACGCCCGTGTTCGGTAATACCATCGTCACGAATGGACGATCTCCAAAGTCTCATAGATATCCCGCGGATCTGGACGTCCTTGTCGCGCGTGGAGGAGCGTCTGCTGGAAGCGGCCACCGCCGACGACGCCTATCTGACCAGGATCGCCCAACATCTGCTCGTGGCGGGCGGCAAGCGCTTCCGTCCCCTGCTCGCCTTGCTCGCCGCCGAATTCGGGGATTACAACGGTCATCACCCCGTGGAGGCAGGTGTCTCGGTGGAATTGATCCACGTCGGCTCGCTGTATCACGATGACGTCATCGACGAGGCCGACACCCGACGCGGGGCCACCTCGGTCAACGCCAATTGGTCGAACACCATCGCCATCCTTGCCGGAGACTTCCTCATGGCCCGCGCCTCGGAGGTCGCCGCCACCCACCTCAGCCAGGAATCGGTTCGTCTCCTTGCCGCCACCTATGCCGATTTGGTGGAGGGTCAGACCCGGGAATTGCAGCTCGACTTCGATCTCGACCACGGGGTCGACGAATACGAACAGGTGATCGCGGGGAAGACGGCGTCCCTGATCCGCACCTCAGCCCGTCTCGGGGCTCTAGCGGCCGATGCCGCGGACGATGTGGTCGAATCTCTCTCCGATTGGGCCTGGGAAGTCGGGATGGTCTTCCAGATCGCCGACGATGCCCTCGACCTGGTGGCCGACGAGGAGACGATCGGCAAACCGGCCGGCTCCGACATTCGGGAGGGCAAGTTCACGATGCCGGTCCTCGAGGCCCTGGCCGGTCCGCAAGGCTCCCGGGTGCGCATTTTGTTGGAGGGTGCCCGGCCATACCCCGATAAGGTGGTCACCGAGGTGATCGACATCGTCCGCTCGGGCGGTCACGTCGACACCTCGCTATCCGAGGCCGGGCGTCGGCTGGAGTTGGCGTCGAAAGCGCTGGCCTCGCTCCCCGATGGCAAGCCAAAGCAGATCCTGGAGACCCTGGGGTCGTATCTTGTCGAGCGGGTAGACGCGGCGAAGACGTAAGACCGCAAAACGCCAAACGCCAAACGCAGAAAGACAGAACGCAGGGAATGGCTCCCTGACACGCGAGTTGCGTATTGCGTATTGCGTATTGCGTATTGCGTATTGCGTATTGCGGCTCAGGC
>JBBDWM010000007.1:0-44869 GCA_040902845.1 Acidimicrobiia bacterium | reverse complement strand
CGACCAGGCGGTGACTCAATAAACCAAGCCTCTACGAAACCCGGGGCGATTCAATGACCCATCCGCCCAAGCCGTCTTGGCCGCCATAGCCCCCAAACCTCTATCCCTCACATTCACTACCCGAGGCAATGGATCCCGGGCCGATCGGTTGTCGTTGATGTCCGGGCTGGACACTGTCTGAGGCGCTCAATCTCCATGTAATAGGTGTAACAGGAGTCCTGATTGAGGAGGTTGTGTGATGAGTGTGGTTCATGATGAGGGGTCGAGTCGGCGAGAGGCGCAGGACGAGATCCTGGTTGAGTGGTTGGCGGCTGGTCGTTCTTACGTCGAGGCTGGTGATTTGGCTGGCTGTTCGGGTCGGACGGTGGCGCGGCGAATGGAGGATGCGGGTTTTGCCCGTCGGGTGGCCGACCGGAGGGGGGAGAGGGTGGTTTCGGTTGCTGGTCAGTTGACTTCGCTCGGTTCGGAGGCGGTGGATGTGATTAGGGCGTCGATGCACGGCGACTCGGAGAGCATCCGTTTGTCGGCGGCGAAGACCCTGTTGGACATGGCGGTGAGGTTCCGCAGCGCTCATGACCTCGAACTCGAGATCGCGGAGATACGTCGGCATCTCGAACTGGAGACCTGAGATGGCGACACGACGTGACCTGGAACGCCTGAAGCGCGATGCTCAACGCGCCTCGGTGCGACGCGAAGAGGCGGAGGTCGTCCTCCCAGGTGGTGGGATAGTCGAGTTCGCCACCAGCCCGGAGTTCCTCGGTGTTGACCTGTTCCCGCTGCAGGCGACGATTTTGAAGGTTGCCACCCTGGACCGTGAACGGTTCACCGACTTCGACTACGACGCGATTGGACGGTGGGGGAGCGGGTTCGTGGTCAACGATGATCCTGATCAGCCGGCCTACCAGGGTAGGAAGGGGACTACTCCTGACCTGTTGGACCGGATCGACTACTGCCTCGCCGCTGGCCGGTCCGGATGCGAGGAGCTGCTGCTCGTCTTGGGTCGGCGAGGCTCGAAGAGTTACGACGCGGCGATCCTGGTGGTGTGGCGGTTGTGGAACATCCTCGCCTTGGGGGACCCTCAAGCCCACTATGGGATCCCTCGGGACAAGAAGCTGACGGTGCACTTGTTCGCCGCCGATCAGGGCACTCTGGTCCGAAACGGATACGCCGACGTGGTCAACCTTCTGGCGGCGCCGTGCTTCGAACCGTTCTTGGGCAGGTCGACAGGCACCATGATCAGCTTGTTGACACCAGCCCAGTTGGGGAGGGGCGCCCGCCCCGGTGTCACTGTCGGCAACGTGCAGGTGGTTGCGGCGCCGACGACCAGCACTGCGGTTCGTGGTCCGGCGGTGCCCGTCGTATGGCTGGACGAGTTCGGGCATGTGAATGGTGCCGGTTCGACAGCGGACAGCATCGAGATTTATACGGCTGCCTCGCCGGCGTTGGCCCAGTTCCCCCTGGACGCGATGACGATCCAGACGTCGACGCCGATGGAGAAACTGGGCCAGTTCTACGCCAGCTATACCAAGGCCCGACGGGTCGACCCGGTCACCGGCGGGCCTCTCGCGCCGACCGTATTCATGTTCCAGCTTCCATCCGACGAGCTTTACCTTCACGCCGATGTGGCGGAGGGGATCGAGATGTGGCCGGGTGGACCCTGTTTCTCGTCGGGGCTGGTGCCGAAGATCACCCGGGGCGACATTGAGGACCGCAGAATCTGGGACCCTCGGGGTGTTGAGATTGAATACGAAGCCCAGTTCGCGGCTGCGGTCAACGCCTACCTACTGCCGGACAAGGTCGTTGAAGCTTTCGGCCCTTACAAGGGTGCACGGCTCGCCAATCGGGACCTTGGGCTCCGCGGGGTTCACTATGTCGCCCACGTCGACCCCGGAAAGACCGAAGCCAACTATGGGGTCACCGTGGGCCACCTCACGTGGGAGGGCGGCCTTCCCCATGTGGTCGTGGACTACATCCACGCCTGGCGCCCCCAAGATTTCCCGGGCGGGACCGTCGACTACATCCATGTCGAACGAGAACTCCTCCGCCTCCTCTCGGACCTCCGGATCAGCACCATGGTGTTCGACCAGTACAGCTCCATCGGAACAATCCAGAAACTCCGCGCGGACGCTCAAGCCCAAGCGATGGATTGGCGGCCGCATATTTACGAGCGGCCGGCCAGCGCCGGGCTGAACTGGAAATCCGCCGAGGTGTTCAAGAAGGCCATCCACCTCGGCCCAGTCCACATGCCACCAAACGAACTCGCACAAAGAGAACTCGAGCATCTGATCGTGGTCGGCCAGAAAGTCAGCGCACCCACCAGCGGAGAGATCCAAACCGACGACCTGGCGGACTGTCTCATCGGAATGACATACACACTGCTCCAAGAACACCTCGACGTGTTTAACGATCTCAGCCGATTCCGATCGGGCGCCAGCCTTCGAGGCGGACTACCCCTTCGATTGGCCGAAGCGGCCGACCCCATCTCTGGGCTGCGCGCCTTCACCGCAAGCCAATCAGCACGAACCCGCGGGCACCACAACCCCGCCAGAGGAATCCGGACCAACCGATGAGTCCCACAGCACGCCAAACGATGACAAACGATGACAAACGATGACAACGGGCGACGTGCGCCGCCAACAGACGCTGCCCGATACGCGTTCCCGAATTGATCCCAACCCGTTCCAACCAGTCCCGGCCGCAAAGCCACAGCCAGCCACTCAACAGTTTCCAACCAATCCCACGAGGGCGGGATGGGTTGGAAACGCGGTTGAAAACCTGATGACCAAGCCCAATGGAGTAAAGGGTAGATGGAGGGTGGTTGAATCAGTCACTGCGGGTCCGCGCAGTCATCACTGTGACATCCCCGTATGCGACTCGCTCCACGGAGGGACGGCTCAAAGAGCCTGGCGAGGTTGAGATTCCCAATCCCATTGTCTCGGCAAGGCGAAAAGACCGGTTCTTGATACCGCTGCCGATCAGGCCGGTATGGCGGGGCAGGTGGTTCTTCAGCGCATAGTTGAACTGGTTGCGGCTGGGTGGCAGGTCCGGTGGTATCAGGTCTGGTCGATCCTTTCGAAATTCACGTTCGGCGGCATTTCGGATCTGCCGCCAGGGTCCATGGCTTCGATCCTCGAAGGCTTCCTCGACCCTGCGGCTGGATCCGTACTCGTGGATCAGGACCATCCAGAGGAAGAACACCCAGAGCGGATACTCGTTCGGCCGGCCTCCCAGCGGGCCGGTGGGGAGGTCGAGGGTTCGAGCGACTGACCAGACGAACGGATTGTCGAAGCAGAGGGCGTCCGGAGTCCGCACTGCGATGGGGGGCGCCCTCGCCCGCCGGCTTTGCCCGCAGGCGATCGTGGTCGAGCCCAGGATCTCGGCCTACTCCGAGGCAAGCCAGGCGGTGTTCGAGGTTTTCAAGGACACGACGCCGCTGGTCGAAGGGCTGTCCATCGACGAAGCCTTCCTCGATGTCGGTGGGCTGAGACGGGTGTCGGGCTCCCCCATCGAGATCGCCCGGCGGCTGAGACGCCAGGTGCTGGAGCAGGTCGGCCTGCCGATCACGATTGGCGTGGCACGCACCAAGTTCTTGGCCAAGGTGGCGAGCGGAGTGGCCAAACCCCACGGGCTCCTGGTGGTACCCCCGAAAGCGAGCTGGACTTTCTCCACCCGCTCCCGGTGGAACGGGTCTGGGGGGTGGGCAAGGTGACTGCCACCAAGCTGCATGACCGGGGAATCACCACCGTCGGTGAGATCGCCTAACTGACCGAGACCAGCTTGGTCGCCATGCTCGGCCGAGCCTCAGGCCGGCATCTTCATGCATTGGCCCACAACCGTGATCCCCGACCACTTCAAATGGGCCGGCGGCGGCGCTCGATCGGGTCCCAGCGTGCGCTGGGTCGCTCGCCGAGGTCTCCAGACGACCTCGATGCCATCCTGATCGGCTTGGTCGACCGGGTGACCCGTCGCCTCCGCACCGCGGGCCGGACCGGGAGGACTGTGGTGCTGCGACTGCGCTTCGCCGACTTCTCGCGGGCGACCCGGTCACACACCTTGCCACGAGCCACCGCTCACACTCCGACGATTCTCCTCGCCCTCCGAGATCTGCTGGCGGGTGCGACGCCGATGATCGAGCGGCAGGGCCTCACCCTGATCGGCATCGCTTTGACCAACCTCGACGACGACGATGCGGTTCAGATGGTGCTGCCTTTCGATCGTGAAGCCGGCAATGCCCTCGACCACGCCCTTGACGACGTCCACGCCCGATTCGGATCCTCCGCCGTCACCCGGGCGGTGCTGCTCGGCAGGGACCAGGGCCTGACCGTGCCGCTGCTCCCGGACTGACGATCTCTCTTCGAGTCGGCGTCTGGCACGACGGGAGGGACCCGGCGAGCCCACCGTCCTCGCAAGGGCCCCGGCTTGGCGCCCGCTTGTCGAGGAAATCCCGCCCCACTCCCCGGCCTGGCGGCAACTGCCGGTCAAGCGCCAGGTCAAGCGGTTGGGGCCGGTTGTCGATACTCATAACGATGACAACACATCTGGTCCCCGACTCATCCGAGGTCGGCCTCATGGTGTCTGCGTTTCCGGTTCCCGTGCTGGTTGCGGATTACACACCGATCATCGAGCGCTTCTTCGGTATGGACGGAGACCTGGTCCGCGAGCGGCTGCTCGCAGATGATGCTCTGCTGACGGAGTGTCTCACTCTCCCCAGAGCCGTCGCCGCCAGCCCGGAGTGGATCCGGCTCTACGGCGCGCCCCACTCCCCGGACGCCCCCGACCTGAGGGAACGCCATTTCTCGAGCATCACCTACCCGGCCCTGCGCGAGACCCTCATCCAGCAATTCACGGCCCCCTTCTACGGCATCACCTCCATAGTCAGAGAGCACACCGCCCCGACGCTGTTTGGTCAGGTGACGGTTCGCTCCCACTGGAAGGCGCTGATCGACGCGGACCAACCCCTGTAGGACCGGATCGTGATAGTCGACCTCGATGTGACCGATCTCCGATCGGCTCAGAACGACCTCGAGCGCACCCTCGACGCCAAGGAGCAACTAGTCGCGTCCAAGGATCAGCTGATTGTCTCGGTGTCTCACGAGATTCGGACGCCGTTGTCCTCCATCGTGGGTTTCGCCCGGCTTCTCTATGACTCATCCGGGCTCACTCAGGCCGACCGTCACGAGATGATGGGCCTCCTGGTGCAACAGAGTGCGGACCTGACCAACATCGTCGACGACCTCCTCGTCGCCGCCAAGGCCGACATGGGACAACTCCAGGTCACCACCGTCTCGGTGGACATGCGGGCCCAGGCAGCGCAGGCATTGGAGAATCTGGACCCCGGGTCACGCAAGGTGGTCAGACTCAGCAACGACACCGTGCGCTGTGCCGGAGACCCGGCGCGAGTCCGCCAGATAGTCCGCAACCTGATCTCCAACGCCCTCCGCTACGGAGGACCCGAGATCAACGTGAACGTCGAAACGCAACCCGGGGTCGGATCCCTGGTGGTGGTCGACAACGGCCCCGGAATCCCCGAGGAGCTCCGACCCCGGGTATTCGATGCCTACACCCGGGGAGACCAACCCCTTGGGCTTGCCCCATCGCTCGGCCTCGGGCTTCATATCTCGCGCACCCTCGCCGAGCTCATGAGCGGAAGTCTCACCTACAGCTACGAGAACGGTGAGAGCATCTTCGAGTTGACGCTCCCCCTCGACCACTCGGCGCCTCGAACCGCCTGACGTCCGGTCTCAGCCGACCAGGAGGAGCAGGGCGTGGATGGCGATGCCCACCAGGCCTCCGACCACTGTGCCGTTGATCCGGACGAACTGGAGATCGCGACCCAGCTGCAGTTCGAGACGATGAGATATCTCGGTCGGGTCCCATCCGGCCACGGTGGCCTCGATCAGCCCGATGACCTCGTCGTCCCACCGGTGGGCGAGACGCTCGGCGGACTGAGCGATCCAGCCGTCGATTCTCCTCCGGAGAGGGGCGTCCTCGAGGGCCCGGCGTGCCCACCATTGGATCAGCTCCGCCAGCCTCTGCTCGAGCTCGGAGCCGGGTTGGCCCGCAGCGCCATCGAGGCTCTCATGGAGAAGCTGCCACTGCGAATGAATCGCTGCCGCCAGCTCTGGGGAGTCGAGGATTCGCAGCTTCGATTCCTCGATGCGTTGAGCCAGATCGGCGGAGTTGTGCAGGCCGTCGGCGAACCTCGCCAGCATCTGGTCGATGTCGGCACGGACGGGATGCCTGGGGTCGGATGCCATATCGTCGACCAGGATTCGGAACGAGGCGATGATCCGCTCGAAGATGAGGTCGCCCGCCCAGGACGGGACCCACCAGGGTGCCGACCGGGCGAAGCTCTCCCTGAAGTAGGGCAGATTGTCGACGAGGAGGACTTCGATTCCTCTCAGGGCGGCTTCGATCGACTCTCGAGTCCGGCCGTCCTTCAACCAGGCGTCGACGACCAGGGAGATGAGGGGGGTGACCGGCGTCTGTCGCATCCAGTCGAGAGTGGCCTGGGTGACCACCGAGGCCACCTGTTCGTCGTCGATTGACTCGGCGATGGTGGCTGCGGTCTCGATGCTGCGATGTGCCGCCAGGGTCGAGTGATCCGAGGAGCCGAGCCAGACAGCCACCCGCCCCGTGATTTCGGCGTTGGTGAGCCACTGACGGAGATTGGTCGGGTCCAAGAAGTTCTGTTGCACGAACTCGGCCAGTCCCCGCCCGATCTCGTCCTTGCCTTTGGGGATCAGGGCGGTGTGCGGAATGGGAATGCCCAATGGGTGGCGGAACAGGGCGGTAACGGCGAACCAATCGGCAACCCCGCCGATCAGCGCAGCTTCGGAAGCCGCTCTGATCCAACCGTTGACACCGTTCTCGGCACCCACGAAATGGCTGATCAGGAAGACGACCAGCGCCCCGAGGAGGAACCCGTTGGCACGTCGCTTCCAACGCTGCAGCTCTCGGACCCGCCGCTCCTCGTAGCTGCCGTCGGGTCCCAAGAAGGGGCCGAAAGCCATGATCACCCCTGACATCGTAAGCGGAACCGGGACGAGCGCCGAGGGGCTTGGCGATTCAGCCGAACATGCACGGAGCCCGGCTGCCGCTCCTGTGCCAGGCTTGCGCGACGAATCGCGATCGCAGCGTCGCTGCCCACTCCCCCGCTCACAGTGAGGCGAGCGAGACGACGAGCAAGCCCTGCCCGAGGTGATACGTGACGATCACGGCGACCGAGCCGCCCCACAGTGGAGTGATGAACCTGTTCCACGCCAACAGGGCATCGCTCAGGTAGAACAGCCCGGCTCCGGCGATCGCCAGGCCGTGGCCGGTGGCGATGGCGAAGGCCACCATCGTCGAGATAACCGCGATGTAGGCGAGCACCGGCCCCAGCAACACGGGATCATCGCGGTGGTCCGAGACCGCGATGCGCCACCCCACGATCGCTGCGGGCCCGACGACGATCGCATACCCGATGGCGAGCCAGGCTCCCCGGAACGACGGAGCCGCGGCAAGGCCGGCGGCATAGCAGAGGTGGGCCACCAGGAAGGAGGCGAGCCCGGCCACGAAGCGCTCCCGCTCCAGCATGAGGAAGACGTCCCCGGCCAGGCTGAAGACGAGCGCTGCCACGAAGAGCACATGGGTGGCAATAGTTGCCCCGGGATCGATGCTGAGAGCGGCAGCCGTCAGCCACACCATCACCCCCGGTTTGAGGACGTATTCGAGCCGACGACGACGCCCGGCCACCGCCCACCAATCGACCAGGGCGGTGACGCCGGCCAGTCCCATGAAAGCGACGGCTGTCGGGATCATCGAAGCGCGCTTGGCATGCCAGCAGTCAAGCATCGCGGGCCGCGGGCTCAGCCCAAGATCACCTGCACCTGGTGGGTGGACCCGTCATCGACCAGTTCCAGCTCCGAGCCGGGAGGCAGGGTTGTGCCGTCCATGGTCAGACCCACCACACCCCTGGTGACCCCGTTGGGATTGCTGACCTGGATCTGGTAGCGGGAGGAGTGGTAGCGGAAGTCGATCTCGAAGCCTCTCCAGGCGCGGGGAATACATGGATCGATGAGAAGGCGGGCCCCCCGCAGGCGGAAGCCGAGGATCCACTCCACGCCGGCCCGGTACATCCACCCCGCCGAACCGGTATACCAGGTCCAACCTCCCCGGCCCACGTGGGGCGCCTCCGAATACACGTCCGCTGCCGCCACATAGGGCTCCACCCGGTAGCGGTGGATCCCCGCTCTGGTGCTGGCATGGTTGATCGGATTGAGCAGACCGAACAGCTCGCCGGCCCGATCACCGTCGCCGAGGGTGGCGAAGGCGATGACGCACCAGATGGCGGCGTGGGTGTACTGGCCACCGTTCTCGCGGACCCCAGGCAGGTACCCCTTTATGTATCCGGGGTCGACGTCCCAATTGTCGAACGGTGGGGTGAAGAGGAGCACCAGACCGTCACCTCGATGGACCAGGTATTCCTCCACCGAGTCCATCGCCCGCTGGGCCCGGTCGGTTGGTGCGCCCCCGTGGATGACCGACCAGGATTGTGCGATCGAGTCGATTCGACACTCGGGATTGACCGATGATCCGAGTGGCGTCCCGTCATCGAAGAAGGCTCGTCGGTACCAGTCGCCGTCCCATGCCTCGCCTTCGAGGCTCGCCCGGAGACGACGCGCCCCCTGCCGCCAGCCGGCGGCCAGCTCCTCTTCCTTCATTCCCTCGGCGAGGTCGGCGAATCGTCTCAGGTTCGCCTCCAGGAACCATCCGAGCCACACGCTCTCTCCTCGACCCTCCCGACCCACCCGGTTGAAGCCGTCGTTCCAATCACCGGTACCCATCAGGGGCAGGCCCCGACTTCCCAGCCTGGAGAGCGCCCGGTTGAGGGCGCGTCGGCAGTGGTCGAACATCGTTCCTTCCGTGGAGGACTGCTCGGGGGTGAAGAAGATCTCGTCCTGGCCGGGAGCGAGATCCATCCCACGCAGATAGGGCACCACATGGCGGAGCATGTCCTGGTCACCGGTCACCTCCACATAGTGGGCCACGGCGTAAGGAAGCCACAGGTAGTCATCGGAGATACGGGTTCGCACCCCTTTTCCTGAGGAGTCGTGCCACCAATGGAGAACATCGCCTTCTTTGAACTGATGACTGGCGGCTCGCAACAGATGCTCTCTGGTTATGTCCCGCATCGGCGTCACCAGCGCCATGACGTCTTGGAGTTGATCGCGAAAACCGAAGGCCCCTCCAGACTGATAGAACGCGGTCCGGCCCAGCACCCGGCAGGCGAGGGTCTGGTAGAGCAGCCACTGGTTGATCATCAAGTCGAAGGAACGGTCGGGGGTCTTCACCCGGACGGTGCCGAGGATGTCATTCCACCGGGTCGCCACTTCGGCTTTGACCGCCTCCGGGTCGGTCCGGCGATAGCGCTCGACCAGTGTCCGCGCCTCGTCCTCGTCCTTGCCCTGGCCGAGCAGGAAGACCACCTCGACTTCTTCGTTCGGAGCCAGGACCAGGGAGGTTTGGATGGCTGAGCAGGGGTCGAACCCCACTCCGACCGCCCCCGACAGTTTCCGGGTGAGTTTCAGTGCGGACGGGTCGTCGACGCTGCCGTGCCTCCCCAGGAACTCGGCCCGATCACCGGTTACCGTGACTTCGCCGGCTCCGAGGTCGGCGAAGGCCACCCGTTCCCCAAAGTCGGCGTTCCAGGGGTTGCGGGCCAGCATGGCGCCGGTCTCCTCGTCGCGTTCGGTCACGATCTGCAAGGGCGAGACGGACCTGGTGGTTCCGAGCACCCATTCCACATAGGCGGTGACGGACAGGCGGCGGCGGCGCCCGGTCAGGTTACGAAGCCGCAAACGGGAGATCTTGACCGGATCCTCGAGCGGCACGGTCTGATGGAGGTGGAGGGCAATCCCCCGGGCGGTGTGTTCGAACTCGGAGTAACCGGGACCATGGCGGGCCAGGTAGGCAGATGCTTCATCCCTGATCGGCAGGGCGGTAGGTCCCCACACCTCCCCGCTCTCCTCGTCCCGGACATAGAGCACCTCGCCGGGACGGTCGGCGACAGGATCGTTTGACCAGGGAGTCAGCTGGTTCTCCCGGCTGTTCTCCGACCAGGTGTATCCGGAGCCCGACTCGGATGCGCAGAACCCGAAGCGGGGGTTGGCGACCACGTTGATCCATGGGGCCGGGGTCCATTGATCCTCTCCCAACACCACAACGTATTCGCTGCCGTCGGCGGCGAAGCCTCCGAGACCGTTGTGGAACTCGCGCTCCGGCCTCGGCTGCGATACGCCCGTCTCGTCGGCAGCAACCGGCTTGGCGCGGGTGGTCGGGGCCACCTCCTCAGTGGGCCGGCGGGCCACCTGGTCGGCGAGGGTCCCGTGGTGACTGAGCAGCACCGCCCGCGCCGCCGACTGGAGTGTCGTCCGATCCTCGGCGCTGAGGTGTCGGCCATTGAGAACGAAGACTCCTCCGTCGGGCTCCTGACCCACCATGTGGCCACTCTCCCTGATCAGCTCTTGGATGGCCTCCTGCAGATCCTGGTTATACGAGTCCGGTTCCTCGTTGATGATCACCAGGTCGGCGACCATGCACTTCATCCGCCAATACTCCTGAGCCCGGAGCAGGTCCCGGACCAGTCCGCGTTCTTCGGGCTCGTCGATCCGGATCACGACGATCGGGAGGTCCCCGGAGATGCCATGTCGCCACAAACCCTCTTGGCTGACCGAGGAGAGGGTCTTCTGACCCGGCGGGGCTCGCAGCACCGGGTCGGAGTAGATCAGCATTCCGGCGAGCTGTTGAAACACGTGGGCCTGGTCGGGATCGATATGCAGATGATGGAGACGCACCTGGGCCTGGGTCCATGCCAGGGTCAAGCTTCGCTCGAAAGCCGCCGGGTCGGAGAACTTGTCGACCAGATCGAGAGCTTCGGTCCGGGTGCGAGCCACCACGGTCGTGAAGTCGAGGTGGGCGATGGCCCCGGGCTGGAGCCGCACCTTTCTCCGCAGGCTGAAAACAGGATCGAGCACCCGGCCCACCGAGTTCGACAGGGGGCGATCGACTGCGGCGGCGCGGTGGATCTCGTTTCCTCGGCCCAGGAACCGGGCCCGATCCGTCTCGTATTGAACCCCGCCCACCACCTCGCCCGTGACCGCGAGGACGTGACCCGCCCACACCGTCTCCTCCTCGGCTGAGCGTGGTCGGCGGCTGGCAAGTAGGGCGTCGCGCCCGGCCACCGCTTCGGTCTGCACGAAGAGATTGGAGAAGGCGGGGTGAGCAGCGTCGGCCCGGGCTGATGCCAGGACCAGCTCGGCGTAGGATGTGATTTCCACTTCTTTGGCCACCGCGCCCAGATTGGTGACGCTCACCCGGCGGACCTCGGCGTCGTCCTCCTCCGACACCACCACGGTGAGCCTCGTGGAGAGGCTGCCGTCACGACGCGAGATCTCTGCCTTGTCCTCGCTGAATGCCACCTGATAGGAGTCGGGCTCAGCCAGGGTTGGTTGATAGCCGGCCGACCAGGTTCGCCCCGACCCGTCCCTGATGAAGAAGTAGCTGCCGAAGTTGTCGCGAGTGGCGTCTTCCCGCCAGCGGTTGACCGCCAGCCCCTCCCACTGGGTGTAACCGGAACCGGCGGCGGTGATGACAGTGCTGAAACGGCCGTTGGATAGGGCGTGAGTGATCGGAACCGGCCCGTGCGGCGACCAGATGCGACGGACCACACCCTTCGCCTCCTCCAAAGGATGGGCCGACTCGGCGACCTCCTCGGCACGCGGACGCGCCACCTCCACATCGCGGGGAACCCTCTCATGCAACAACAGCTCGGCCGCCCGCACCGACGGGTCGGAATGAAACAGGTCTCTGCACAGCCCGGCGAAGATCACGTTGGCCAGAGACACCAGTGACATCGCTTGATGATGAGCCATATAGGCTCGCACCACGACGGTCTCTCCGTCCTCGGGCAAGCGGGTCGGGGTGAAGTCGAGCGCCTCGTAATAGCCGTAGCTGCCCAGCGCCCCCAGGCTGTTGAGTCGGATCAGGTTCGCCACCGCATCCCGCGGCTCGACCATCGTCGCCAGCAAGGTTGCGTATGGCGCCACCACCAGGTCCTCGCTCAAACCCCGTTCGAACCCGAGCCCCGGGACGCCAAAGGCCCGGTATTGATAAACGAGGTGGATGTCTCGGGCCGCATAGGCTGCCTCGGAGATCCCCCAAGGTATCTGGCGCTCGTTCCCGTACTCGATCTGGCGTCGTACCACAGCCCGGTAGGTCGTGTCGAGGATGCTCTCGGGTGGAGAGCGCATCACCAGCAGTGGCATCAGATATTCGAACATCGAGCCCGACCATGAGATCAGGGCGGCCTCGACGCCCATCGGAGTCATCGACCGACCGAGACGGAACCAGTGGCTGGGGGGAAGGTCACCTTTGGCGATGCCCACGAAGCTGGCCAGCCGGGCTTCCGAGGCGAGCAGGTCGTAGTGGCTTTGGTCGAGGGCGTTCTCGGCGACTCGATAGCCGACTGCCAGCAGCTTGTTGTCGGGGTCCATGAGAAACGAGAAGTCCATCTCCGCCGCCAGACCGGCGGTCCTCTCGGTCAGGGCGGCAAGACGGCGGGAGAGATGCTCCCGGCTTGTCGCCTCGTCGAATACCTGGAGGTCGTGAACGTGGCCCCGCACCGTCGCCAACAGTGCTTCGGCCGAGACCAACAGTTCCTCGGCACCCTCCCTCGTGGCCAGGGTGCGGGCGATGTCGGCCACGGTCTCGGCTTCGGCGAGGATCTCGGCCAGACGTGGTGACCCGGCGACTTCCCCGCCGCGCAGCGAGGTGAGGAACTCGACCAGGGCCCGGTCCAGTTCGCGGGGAGAGACCACCTCGATGTCGGAGGTGACGGCCAGGAGGTCGGCCGCCTCCTGCATCAGCAGTGCTCCGTCTCTGATGCCGGCCGCCACCTCAGGGCCCGGTGCGAGTTGGCGGAGGCGCTCGCAGCCTTGGGATACCGCCAGCAAGTGGCCGGCCAGGTTGCCGCTGTCCACGGTCGACACATATCTGGGCACCAGGGGTTCACAGGACATGGTGTCATACCAGTTGAAGAAGTGACCCCGGAATCGTTCGAGCCCGTTGAGCGTGGAGACCGTGGCTTCCAGCCTGGTCACTGTCTGTTCGATACCGATCCAGCCGAACTCCCGGGCCGACAGCACCGCCAGTAGATAGAGTCCGACGTTGGTGGGAGAAGTGCGGTGCGCGACCTGCGCCAGATCCTCCTGGAAGTTGTCCGGTGGCAGCCAGTTCTCGTCGCCAGTCACGAACCTCTCGAAGTAGCGCCAGGTGCGCCGAGCTGTCAACCGCAGACCCTGCTGTTCCTGGAGTGTGGGAGGGTCCGCCACCTTGATCGGTCGGGGGATGCTGACCAGGTGGGCGATCAAGGGAGCCAGCACCCACATCCCCGACCACGCCAGAGCTGCCACCAATGCCTCCGGTTTGACAAAGGCGGCGGCGGTGGTGCCTGCCAAACCGACCACCATGGACGGGGACATTCGCTGGACGAAGCCCGCACGGGCCAGGCCGAACTGTCGCTCCGCTTCTTCGGCCGTTACCCAGGTGAGCAACCCGCGATGCGAAAAGGCCAGGCGCCACAGAGTCACGACTATGGCATCGGTCATCCTCAGCGCCTGGTGGGCGAGGAATGCGGCCTGGAGAAGGGTTCGTCCCAGCGTGCGCCATGCGTCCATCCCCCAGCGCCTCATCCGCACTGCCCCGGGGGTGGAGGTCCGGCGTGGAATGATCCGCTCCAGCAAGGGCAGCAGCCCGGGGAGGCCCAACGCCAGGAGAACGAAGACAGTCCAGGGCCAGACCGGTACCCCAGGCAGAAGGAATGAGGCGATCAAGGTGAAGAGGGCAGCCGGTGCGCTGAGACTGCGGCGCAGGTTGTCCACCATCTTCAAACGGGCCACGGGAGGAAGCGGTCCGTGCCTGCCCAGGATCCAGGGGAGGAGCTGCCAGTCGCCACGAACCCAGCGGTGCTGGCGGGAGAGCGCCACCTCGTAGTGGTTCGGGAACTCTTCGAACACCTCGACGTTGGTCACCAGGCCCGCCCGGGCGAAGCTGCCTTCGAAGAGATCGTGGCTGAGGAGGGCGTTCTCCGGAATTCGACCCTCCAAGGCTGCCTCGAAGGCATCAATCTCGTAGATCCCCTTGCCGGCATAGGACCCCTCGCCGAACAAGTCCTGGTACAGGTCGCTGACAGCAGCCGCATAGGGATCGATCCCGGTGGGCGGGAAGAAGACACGCTGGAAAAAGCTGATACCGCCCGATCTCAGAAACGCGGTGACTCGAGGCTGGAGGACTCCATAGCCCTCCACCACCCGCCCCAGCGGTTCATCGACCCGGGCCCGATTGAGGGGATGGGCAATCGTCGCCACCAGCCGGGTGGCCGCCCCCGGCGGAAGCCGCGAGTCCGCGTCGAGGGCGATCACATAACGAACCCGTTCCGGTGGCACTCGGTCGGTTGGAATGAAGGTGGTGTCGGTCGCTCCACGCAGGAGGCGGTTGAGCTCATGCAGCTTGCCCCGCTTGCGCTCCCAGCCCATGTGCCGGTCCTCGCCGGGATTGAACACCCGCCGGCGATGGAGGAGCAGGAACCGATCCGCCCCTCCCGGTCCCGGTCCATGTCTCTCGTTGAGCCGGGCCACGCCGTCGACCGCCGCAGCCAACAGCTCGGCGTCGTCGGCCATCTCGGGCCCTTCGGCGTCCCGCCAGTCGCTGACCAGGGCAAAACACAACTCGCCTTCCGGGTTGGCCAGGTAGTGGACTTCGAGCCGTTCCACCAGGTCTTCGACCTGGTCGGGTCGCGACAACAGGGCGGGGATCGCCACCAGCGTGCGCAGCTCTGTGGTCGGCCCGCGACGCAACGCCAGAGAAGGCAGCTCCTCGGGATGGGTCAGAGCCGCGATCGCCCGGTTGACCAGGACCACCCCGATGTCGGAGGCGGGGATCAGGGCCAGGCCGGCCAGGAGCAATCGCCAGGGCCACCAGCGCTCGATGGTGAGGAGGGGCAGGGCCAGGGCCAAAGCGGTCACCATGCCAACCGAACCCAGGTACACGGCGGCCGCGTGCCTTCTGAGGAATCGAGAAAGGACGAGCCCGGCCCCGGAACGGAATCCGATCCGATCCTCGAGCATGGTCCTGCCCTCTCCAAGCAGGTAGAAGCCGGGGTCGCGCTGGCGACGATCGGCGAGCTGGGCGCTGGCCAGCCGGAGCGTGATCTTGGCGACGTCGAGCTCGGAGGTGCCGGATCCCTTCGACAGCTCCTCTATGGCGTGCCGGTAGCGGTCCCGGGTAGCAAAGCTCATCTCGCTGTAAGAGCTCTCCGCGGTCAGGGCATGGTCGACCAGGCTGACCCCCTCCACGAAGTCGGCCCAGTCGAAGAAGTTGACCTGACGGAGGCTGGTCACGATGTTGCGGACGGTGACGTTGGTGGCCGCTTGGCGGCGATGGGTCTCGTTGACCACCTCGTCGGCTGCGGTCCCCTCGGTGGCGAGCCGAGCGAGCAGCCAGGTGAGGCCCGGCGTCGTCTCCGGGTCCTGGTCGCGAAGACGCTGCAGCAGCTGGACGGTAAAAGGCTGGGGCAGCTCAGATGGGCCATAGCGGTCGAGGGCTGCAAGGGTCTCGTCGGGGCGGCCGCCCCCGATTCCGAGGAGCCCATCGGCGATTTCTTCGGCCTCTCGACGAAGCCTCCTGGCCGATACGATCGACTCGGCCATCCGGCGCAGGTTCTCCATGAGGATCACGCGAAGGGTGATGGGGATGGCCCAGAGCTCACCGATGGTGAGGGGGTCGACCTCCTGGTATGAAGCCACGAACCTGCGCAGCGCTTCGGGATCGAAGCGGCTGTCGAGGTGGGCGACGTATGCCCAGGCGATCCCATACACCCGCGGGTAACCGGCCAGGGCACCACTCTCGAGCTTGGGCAGCTCGCGGTAGTAACTGGGCGGGAGGTTCTCTCGTATCTCGCGCAGCTGGCTCTCCACGAGATGGAAGTTGTCCACCAGCCATGCGGCCGCAGGGGTGAGGAGCGCTTCCTCCCGAATCGCTTTCGACAACTCCCGGTATGAGGCGAGCAGGAATTCACCGTTATCCGCCAGGCGCCGGGATATGAGTCGAAGTCGTCCTCGCCGCCTACTCAGCTCCTGGCTTTCGGCCAGACTGCGGGCGTGCTGTTCCAGCCGCTCGACGCTGAACAGCTCCGCCCGGATGGGCTCATCGATCGGCTCGAATCCCAAGCCTCGGGTGGATGGCACCATTGCACAATACGTGAGCATGGACACCGTGAACTCGACCGGCGAGGTCAGGCTCTGGTACCCGGCTTGTCTGCCCTAGAGGTCGACCAACGATCGCACCTCGTGTAGGACCCGGTCATGTACGTCGGATAGGCCGAGCCCGGGTTCGAGCGAGTCTCGTCTCCCGATCTCGGCAACCACCCAATCCCAGTCTGTTGCGTGATGAAGGTCTGAACCGGTAATGACTTGGTTTGTTCATCTAACGTCGAGCGGCTTCTCACTTGACGGATCTCTTGCGTTACGGGCTAGGTGCGCATTTAGATGACCGATAGGCTTCGTGGAGATCATCGAATCTGACCTGGAGCATTCTCATCTCACGATCTCGGTCTCGATCGCTCTCAGGCACATTTTCGCCGCTTTCCATCGGTGACACTGTCGGGGTGGCGAAATCTCCGGACCTAAGAAGTGAACTGGTGATGTTCGCCGGTCCGGAAGGAATTCGAAGTGAGAGGCGAGGAAAGAGTGTCAGGCCTTGGCGGCCCGGGGTCTGACGTTCGGCCGTCTGAAGAAGCCACCTGGATGATGGTCATGGCGAGAGGGAGCGTCACGGTGAAACCGAAGCGGTGGGAGAGCGCCGCGGTAGCAGGGACGCAACCGGTCCCAGCTGCGAAGAGGTGCTGGCTGTCGACAACAGCGGCATGGAAGGGGATCTCTGGGCTCGCCTCCTCGTTCTAGCTGACCATTAGAGACCTGCGAGCATTGACGAGTAGGTGCGACGGCCGAAATCCTTTCAGGCGACACTGTCTGATGTGGTCAATCTCCTACGTAAGGGGTGAGAGCTCGCAAAGGGCGAGCTCAAGAGATAGGAGTTGAGATGACACGTCATCCTGAAGAGGATCGGACCGATCCGCCAGGTTCCACGCTGGAAACGGGCGACATTCGGTCGGAAGGTCCGTCCGGGGTTTCGGCGAGGCGGTTGGAAGCGAATCGGAGGAACGCCCCACGGTCAACCGGGCCGCGGACCCGGGAAGGTAAGGCGAGGTCTTCGAAGAATGCGACGAAGCATGGGATCTTCGTTGCCACTGTGGAGCCGATCACGTTCGGCCCGTTCGCTGAGGACCGTGAGGAGTTCGTAGCGAAGTTGGACGATCTCATTGAGTCGCTGGCACCTCGAGATGCCTTCGAATATGCGACGGCAACCCGGCTCGCGATGTTGATGATCTCGTTTGATCGGCTGGAACGCTGGAGCGTCGCTCGGATCGTCGGGGCGTCCCGAATGGCGAACCTCGACTACGAGGCCGGCGTCGGATCCGAACCGCTTCGTGAAGCGCAGACGCAGAGCGCCTGGCTACTTCACGACTACTTGAAGGGGGAGGTGTCCGATGAGGAGGCTGACTTCCCGACGTTCGCCACGCTGGTCCGGTTCTATGGCCCTAATCCGAGGGTCGTGATCGAGGGCCTCTGGGACGACACCAAGGAGCCAGAGAGTGACGCCGATTGGATGAAGGCGTTCGAGTCGCTCCTAGCGCACCACTGGCCGGACGAGACGAGAGCCCTGGTGTGGGCACATCGCCTCGCGACCCGTTTCGAGCGAGAACTCGAGGAGGTACTTGGATTGGAAGAGGAGAGGGCGGCGAGTCGGATCATGAGCGAGCCGATGGACTTGCAGTTCAAGTATTTTGCCCGGATCCGCAAGGAACTCACTGAGATGACAAAGGAGTACACAGAACTTCAGAAGCGACAGCTACCAGCTCTTCGGGAACCGAACCCAGCGGACTGACGGGCTTCTGAAAAAACGAACCCAGTGCACCAGCGCTGAACGCGGCTCCTGAAAAAACGAACCCAATGCAAAGGTTGCGAATCAACTCGGACCTCCGTGTTCTGATTAAGGTCGTTTCGCGTTCCAAGAATCGATGAGTCGCGTTCCGGACTTTCATTCCCGCCCCAGGAAAAGCCCTAGTCAGGCGCCCGTTAGGGAGTTTCCAACCAACCCCACGAGGGCGGGATGGGTTGGAAACGCGGTTGAAAACCGGGTGGGACCGCCCTTTTGGCAACCGAGATGCAGGATACGCTCGACCGGGTCACGGTCCGCCCCTGGCTAGAGGGGGTTCACCTGAATACCGAGCGAACGCCGAGATGAGTTTGGGCAATGCCACTGTGACGTCGTCGACGATTCCGTACTGGGCGAATCGGAAGATGGCGGCGTCTGAGTCGCGATTGATTGCCAGGATCGTTCGGGACGCTTTCATTCCGACGACGTGCTGGAGCGCTCCGGAGATACCACAGGCGACGTAGAGCCTGGGACGCACCGTCATTCCAGTCTGTCCCACCTGGAGCGAGCGCGGTGCGAGTCCCGCCTCAACCGCGGCCCTCGTCGCTGCGACTCGACCCCCCAGATGAGTGGCGAGCTCATCGATGAGATGCCAGTTCGAAGCATTGCATCCGGCCCCACCGGCCACAATGACCTCGGCGTCGCGAAGACCGACGTCGGTCCGCTGCAGGCTGCGTTCCAACACCTCGACGGCGAAGTCTCCCGGCTCCAATTGCACCGTGAGCAGCTGCTTGCGCAAGGCCCGTTGATGATGGGTAACAGGGAAAACACCCGGCCGCACCGTGGCGATCTGGGGACGTTTTTCCGGACACAGACAGGTGGCGAGGACACCTCCCGCCATGGCGGGACGAACCTGATGCAGCAGGCTCGGATACGTAGTCCCCCGGTGTTGCCAGTCGGCGATGTACAGGTCGGTGCAGTCGGCGGCGATCCCAGTGTCGAGCATGGCTGCGACTCGCGGAGCCAGGTCTCGTCCTGTCGTGGTGGCTCCGAGAAGGATGACCTCGGGCTGGCGTTCCGCGGCGGCTACCGCCAAGATCCGGGCTTCAGGCAGTCCCCTATAGCTGGCCAGTCGATCATCCTCCGCCACCAACACGAGATCGGCGCCGAATCGGGCTGCTTCCTCGGCTGCTTGATCCAGGCCAGAACCGATCAGGAGTGCGGCGACACCTCCTCCGAGATGAGACGCCAGCCTGACCGCCTGGGTTAGAAGCTCCGCCGAGACCTCAGCAAGCAGACCGTCTCGTGTCTCACCAACCACCCACACCTTGGGTTCGTCGATCACCGCATGCTCCATCGCGGGCTCGGCGCCGACGACCACCGGAGCAGGCTCAGAAACCGGAGCCGGCGAGGCGAGGGAAAGGAGCTCGGCGATCAGCCCGTCATAGGTGAACTCATCATCGACGAAACGACAGTCCATCTTGGGCATCGGTACGAGCTCCATATGGGCCACCTTCGTGGGTGAGGCGTTCAGCCCGACCGTGCCGGCGTCCAGACCAAGGTCGGCGGCGCTGAGTACCGTGATCTCCGCCTCGGCCGCACGGCGCCGCCCAGGCAGTGTCGGATAACGGGGGAGAAAACCGGTTTCGGCCACGGTGGCGAGGGCGGGCAACGGCAGCGAAAGGAGCTCGTATCCGCCCTCGATGATGCGGCGAGCGAAGAGCCTCCCGTCCTCGATGCTCAGGTCCTCGCAGCCGGTGGCTTGAGGGAGACCTAGCCGCTGGGCAACTTGAGGCCCGACATGGCCGGTCTCGCCGTCGAGAGCAGTGATTCCGCCCAGCACCAGATCGGCGCCACCGAGATGGCGGATGGCTGCTGACAGGGCGTTTGCTGTTGCCCAGGTATCGGAGCCGGCGAAGAGACGATCGGTGAGGAGAACCCCACGATGCGCTCCGAGCGCAATCGCCTCGCGTAGGGTCGACTCCGCCCGGCTCGGACCCATCGAGACCGCCCATACCTCGTCGGCCAACTGCAGTGCAGCCTCCAGCGCATGCAGATCGGCCGGGTTGGTGATCGCGGCAGCGGAGCTGCGGTCAATAGTCCCGTCGGGCCGCATAGCGACGGAGCCGACCCGTACGTCCGGCACCTGTTTGACGAGAACGATCGCCCGCATCGCTCACCTCCGTTTCGACCAAGTTGACAGGGTAGAGCGAGGTCGGACAGACCTACCGAAGGTTCAGCCAGCCCTAGGAGCGGCCCTCACATTTGCAGCGGGGCACGGTGCACATGGATTGGCGGTGCTCCTTGAAGGGGTGCCCGCAGCCGTTGCAGCGATCCGTCTTGGGTTTGAAGTCGCCGCGCTTGGGCTTGGGGACTGCTTTTATCAACGAGAACGCTCTTTGGCCAGGTTCACCGTGAGCTGGCGCCCATCGACGTCCTTGCCATTCAACGCTTCGATTGCCTTTTGGGCGGCGTCTGACGAATCCATCTCGACGAAGCCGAACCCGCGCGAGCGGCCGGTGTCACGATCGGTGACCACCTGAGCCTTGCTTACGGTGCCGTGCTGGGAGAAGAGGTTCTCGAGGTCGGCTGAGTTCGTGTTGAACGTCAGATTTCCGACATAGATGTTGGTTGCCATGTACTGCTCCTTCTTGGAAGCTCGAACCGTCTGATTTCCAAACGCCCCACAGATCACCTTGCGAGAGCCTCGTTCTGGGGAGCGGGGTCTGGCATGGGACCTGCGGCGTCTTCACCCGACGGAACGACAGGAGCGAAGAAAGGGCGCAGCACGCATCAGGCGTGCGCTGTGCCAATCAGTGTAGTGGGTGGAAGCCGGCAACTTCCGATCGGAGGCTCAGGGGGCCTGCCAGCAGCCTGCGATGGACCGGTCATCGGGACGGTCGAGATCGTCGGCGATCAGGGAGAGACGTGCCTGACAGTATTCGGGTGTCAGCTCATAGCGGGAATGTCCTGAACCCGTGCTCACGTGCCAATTCGCAAGCCCAAGTCCATCCACGTATTGGCCGCCGATCGGGTCGCTGCGACGCCACAGGTTGACCCAGCGCCCGCCCAGCTTGTTCTTGACCTGGGCGACCAGTTCGTCGATCCCGACAGTGGGGAAGAGGAGTGGGTAGAGGATGCCGATTTGTGATCCATAGGTCAAGAAGGTCCGCGGGGCATGTTCGGCGGCGAGCTGGTCTAGGGCCACCACCCCGATCAGAGATCCTTGGGAATGGGCGCCGAGGACCGTCGGCTCACGGGTCGTCAACTCGTCTTTGAGACGCTGCACCGCGTTCGGTGAATAGGCCGGAGGTCCCAGAGGATGATGCCACCGTGGCCAGAAGGAGCCGATATCCCAAAGGATGCTCACCTGACGGCGTGCGTCCTGTCCTCTGAGGAACCCGCCGGCGACCGACCGGAAGATGAAGAAGGCGGGACCAACCACCATCACCAGCTTGGCCACCCCAGTAAGCCTTCCCAGGTCGAAACTGAGCCCGAACAGCTCGACCTCCCAACCTTCGGCCCAATGCCACGAGGCCTCAGAAAGGCGTTTGGCGTCGCACGCGGCCGGGAATCGACAGGCCATAGCCCAGGCGACGATGCCCACCCCCAGACCGTAGATGCCGCCCGATCCGAATAGGGACCGTGCGCGGAGCACCGAACGTCTGGTTCGGGACTCCGGGGCCGCCTCTTCGAGGCCCGGCACCGTTTGGTTCATGGAGAGAGGACGGAATGAGTTGAACATCCACACCACACCGAGCCCGAGGCCCAACCCGAGCATGGCCACCGCAACCCAGCCGCCCCCCTGGGCGAGGATCTTGGATTCGACCTGGTCCCGAGAGGTCCAATCCTCGACGAGAAGGGCGCCGGTCATGCCCAGACTGGCTCCGAGGAGGGCGGCGATGGCGAGCACGCCGAGCGGTACCCAACCGTTGCGCAGAGACCGCCAGCCCTGGGCTGTCCTGAACCCGGCAACCCACTCGCCTAAGACGCCGAGGGCGGCGGAGGCAGCGAGGACCACGGCGACCAGGAAGGTCATTTCCCCCGAGGCAGAAAGGCTGTCCTTGGTCAGGTCGGCGCCAGCGATATCAAGGGCTGCCCAACCGGCAAGGATCAACGCCGCGACCGGGGCGAGTGCCGTTCCCCACCGGGTCACCATTGACGAGGGAGCCCAGGTGGTGAGCAGCGTCAACAACGCGACCACGCCGACGCCTATTTGACTCCAAAGCCGAAGACCTGGGGCCTCCAAGCCGTAGGCCACGACCAGGGCCAGCACCACCAGGCCCGCCGCCAGATGAAGCCGGCTCAAACGGTGCAGGATGGCATGGGGCTGCCACATCGAGGTTTGACGGAGTGAAGCTCCCCGGGCGGGATCATCCCACTGCGTCTCGGGGGCGCCCTTCTTCCAGTATTCGGGGGGGAGCATGTGCGTAGGAAACGGTGAGAAACCGAGTTTCAGCTTCTCGACGACGGTGAAGCGACGGAAATGGGACTGGGTCGTGATCATGGCCAGCCCGCCGGTGAGGAGCGCCGCCAGTCCGAGAAAAATCGCAACCACCTGACCGTTGTTTGCCCCGTCCACAGCTAGGGCGTTGTAGGGGATGTCCAAGCCCATGTGAGAGATCTGGACGAAGAAGAGGCCCGTTATCGAGAGCCCGGCGAGACGGCCAAAGGCCCGGCTCCACGAATTGGATCGGTCTGTCATCCAGCCTGCGGCATTGGCCAAGGCGAAGGGGGCAAGGAGAATCCAGAGTGCGGTCACCGACGAACCGGCGGTGAGGCTGCCCCAGTGGAATGCCTTGACGTCGAAGGGGTCCTTGTTGGTTTCGTAGACGAGAGCCTTGCGGTCGCTCTGGTCGTAGGTGACCGGGCCCAGGTAGAGCATGTCCTGGGGTGGCGTGCCCGAAACGCCGTGGACCCTGAGCTCTGAATGGTTGGCCATTGAAGTCCCCCGACTGTTTGGTTGACGCTACTCCGGGTAGCTGGCACCCGGACATGGGGAATCTCACCCTGTCGGCACTACATTCACGGTTATGGAAGAAGAACGCATCGCCTTGTTCGTCGACTTCGAGAACCTGGCGATCGGGGCTCGTGAGGCCCTGAACGGGATGGAGTTCGACTTCGAGCCCATCGCCAACGCCCTAGCCGAGCGAGGCCGGGTGGTTGCCCGGCGGGCCTACGCCGACTGGTCGATGTTTGCCGACGCCCGCCAGAAGATGACCCGAAGCCATGTCGAGCTGATCGAGATCCCACAACGGATGGGCGCCTCTCGGAAGAACGCCGCCGACATCAAGATGGCGGTCGACGCCATCGAGCTGGCTTTCGAACGGGACTACGTCACCACCTTCGTCATCTGCACCGGCGATTCCGACTTCACCCCACTGGTCCACAAGCTGCGTGAGCTCAATAAGAAGGTGATTGGGGTCGGGGTCAAGGCCTCGACTTCTGCTCTCCTGCCACCTGCCTGTGACGAGTTCTTGTTCTACGAGAACCTGGAAGGTGTCGAGCCACTTAGAACGGAGGCAGGAGCCCGACCCGAGCCGGAGGAGACCTCAGACTCGGGAACCGCCGAGCTCGAGTCGCTGATCACAACCACCCTGGCCGGGCTCCAGCGCTCGGTTGGTGGCGAGGTGCTCGCTTCGTCCCTGAAGCGTGCCCTTCTTCGCAAGGATTCGACCTTCAGTGAGGCCGATTACGGGTTCCGGGCGTTCGGTGAGCTATTGCACCACCTTGTGGCCCAGGGTGTCATCGAGCTTTCAGAGGGCCCAGGCCGGGGGGACCCAGTCGTCCAATTCCCGTCGACGGGCACTAGCGAACAGGCCGCCTTCGAGCTCTTGGCAGATGTGGTGCAGAAGCTGGCGTCGAAGAATGGCCCGGTCGTCCTCTCCGGGCTCAAGAATCAATTGCGCAAACAGGACCCGGCCTTCTCCGAGAAGAAGTTCGGCTACGGCGGGTTCCTCCAGTTCTGCAAAGCAGCAGCCACCAAGGGAGTCATCGAGCTGACATGGGACGACGGGGTGGGTGACTATCGAGTCTCGGTTAAATGACCCGAACCGCCGAGGTGGTGGTGGTCGGGGCGGGCATCATCGGCTCCTCGATCGCATTTCAACTTGCCCGGCACGGGCTCGGGAGGGTGGTGGCCGTCGACAAGGGGCGAGGGCCGGCCGAAGGCTCGACCGGGGCTTCCTCTTCGATTGTCAGATGTCGGTACACCCACCCCGAAGTGGTGCGGCTCGCCTATCACGGCCAGGAGTCGTACGGGAACTGGTCGGAGTTCACCGGGCTCTCTGAGACCCGCTCGGGGTTGCAGCGACTCGGTGTGCTCTGGTTGATGGGTGAGTCTGCCGACAAGGTGGAGGCTGACGCCGCCAAGCTCGTCTCCCAGGATGTCGAGGCTCGGGCGATCGGTCCCGAAGAGTTGACATCGATGTTTCCGGCGCTCTCCCCATGTGGTGTCCCTTTCGATCTGGACGCCGACGACGATCACGTTTGTGTGCCTGGTGACGCCTTCCTTTTCGAGGCGGGTGGTGGGTATGCCGACCCGGTTGGAGCCAATCAGGATCTGATCGAGGCGGCACGAAAACATGGGGTTGCTGTGGAGTTCAATTCCCAGGTGACCGCGGTTCTCAAAGATGGTGGTCGCGTGACCGGTGTTCGGCTCGCCGACGGGTCCGAGATTTCGGCAGGCCTGGTCATCAATGCATCCGGGCCTTGGTGCAACCAACTGAACGATCTCGCTGGGGTAGAACTGCGGTGGACTCTGACCCCGACCCGGATCCAAACCGTCTATCGGACCTGGCCGGCAGACATGGGACCGCTCCCGGTTGCGGCCGACAACTCGACAGGCATCTACTTCCGACCGCAATCCGGGGGCCAGCAGGTGATCATCGGTTCGGTCCTCGCCGAGGATGAAGAAGAGATCGTCGACGACCCAGACGAGTTCAAACGGGTGCCCGACGCCGAGTTCACCGAGATGAAGCTGGCGGCGTTCCAGCATCGGGTTCCGGCGCTGGCCACCCGGGGCCAGGTCTCGGGGGTGGCCGGCCTCTACACCATCAACCGCGAGGACATCCATCCGGTGGTGGGGCCTTCAGGAATGGACGGTTTTTGGGTGGCCAACGGTTTCTCAGGTCACGGGTTCAAACTTGCCCCAGCAGTCGGCTCGATGGTGGCCCAGTCTTTCACTGGCCAGTCGATGGAGTTCGACACCGACGTCGCAATGAGCTTCTTCGGAGTCGATCGTGAGCCGATTGACCTCGCTGTGAAAAGTGTTCTCGCCTGATGCGCTATCTGAACGCCACCGACACCCGGGCCGCCCTGCCCATGCTCGATGCCATCGAGGCCATGGAGCACGCTTTCTCGGGCGAGTCGGAAACACCGCTGCGGACTCTGGTCGGAAACTCTCTGGTGATGCCGGGTCGACTCGACGAGATCATGGCGGTCAAGGTGGTCTCCGTGGTCCCGGGCAACCCGGCCGGTCTGGTTGCGGTGTTCGATGCCGATGGGAGCCCGTTAGGTCTAGTGGACGGGCCAACCCTGACCGCGATCCGCACGGGTGCGGTTTGTGGTCTGGCAACCCGTCTTCTGGCCCCCCCCGAGGCGAGAACCCTCGTGATGCTGGGTGCCGGGGCCATGGCCTTCGACCAGGTGGAGGCGATTCGTGCGGCCCGGCCCATCGAGAGAATTCTGATCTGGTCGAGGTCCGGGGAGAAGGCCCGGGCCCTTGCCGGCCTGGTCGGTGGGGAGGCTGTCGCCTACGCAGACAATGCGGTGGCCGAGGGGGACATCGTTTCTTGTGCCACCCCGGCCACCTCGCCCCTTTTCGACGCTTCCCTGGTCCGCCCCTCGACCCATGTCAATGCGGTTGGGGCCTTCACTCCACTCATGGCCGAACTTCCTCCCGAGTTGCTCGCACGGGCCTACGTGGTGGTGGACGATTTCGAGGCGGCCGCATCCGAGGCTGGGGACCTGATCCAGGCCCACCGGCAACCGGACACCACGCTCCGAGAGTTGCTGGCGGGCACCAACCCGGAGATCGGGGAGGACGTCACCGTGTTCAAGAGCGTTGGCGTCGCAGCCCAGGACGTAGCCGCGGGTTATCGGGCTCTTATGAATGCAGCTCACATGGGCCTGGGCCCGCATCTCGTCTGATTGGAACCCCGGTTGTCCCCCTGCGGAGCGGGGGGACCGCACGACCGGAGGTCGGGCGAGGGGGGGCCCCCGCCGTAATTGGGACCCACAGGGCCGGATATGACCCGTTTCAAACCCAATTACGGGCTGTCCTACGCGCTGCGCGCTCCGCGGATCTCGAGGGCGTCTAATAGATGCTGCGAGGCGTGGGCTATCTCGTGGACCGCTCGCTCAAACGCATCGGTGTTGTGGGCCGCAGGTTTGGTGAAGCCCGAGATCTTGCGGACGAATTGCAGGGCTGCGGCCTCGATGTCTTCGGGCGGGGCGGCTACTGAGCCTTCTCTCAATACCTTGATCGATCTGCACATGTGACCAAAGCTACCGCCTGAGCCGTCGCAGCCGTTCCAACTCCTCAGAGCCGAGTGCCAGAACGAGGGTCAAGGCCACGGTGACCGCGGCGGAGATTCCCCCTCCTCCGATCAAGACGCCGAGGAAGGCGAGCAATCCGACCACGGTTCGCGCCACATGGAGCCGATCCCGTCGCAACGATGTCTTCTTCCGGGAGTCGACCAAAGAAATGGGGTCGACTGGCTCTCGCACCACTGCTAGCAAAGCCAGAATCCCCAATGCCAGTGTGAGTGGTGGCCGAATCGCAGGCAACGACTGGGGGAAGGCTCCGGTGAGGGTGGCTACCAGCGAGGCGCCGACTGCGGCGCCAATGGCCGCGATCACCGCCTGGTTGCTGTGCTCCACGGCCATCCGGTCGTCGAGATAGATGGCCACCGCCAACCCGAAACCGACCACCCAACCCAAAGCCGTGAAAGACACGACACCGGCTAGAACCACCATGGCCGCCAGGTCCGTGGGCAGCGGCCTCCTCCCTGTCGACTCGACGAGGAGCCGCGCAGACATCAGGACGGTGGCTGTCACCAGGATGCTGACGTCGAAGCCGAGTAGAACCAGGACGCCGGCCGGAATGGCCGCGAGCAGTCCGGTCATCTCGTGATCGGGGTCCAGTTCCCGGCCGAGGGCCCAGGCCGAGAACGTGGCACCAGCTGTCAGGATCGGGAGCCACAGCGTCTGATCAGCTGTCAGCGCGATGACACCGCCCACCCCGCCTGCCAACAGGGTGAGCCCACTGATCGCGATATTCGAAGGTGACCTCGGATCGAGGGGTCGGGTCACATGGGAGCGGAACGCCATGCCCCCACAAGCTACCGGTGGTGGGTTACAAGAGGCTTCGGGAAAGGTTTAGCCACCGACACCCAGAGCCGCCCGGAACATCTCGACGATCTGTCGGCCGTTCTGTTGGTTCCGGTCCTTCTCCGGGTTGTAACAACCAAGAGAGACTCCGGCAAGGGCGGGGGAGGCGCAAATCGCACCCAGAAGCCCCGTCAACTCGGCCCAATTCAAGCCGCCAGGAACTGGGGCGTCGTTGGCGAAGAAGAGAGACGGGTCGACGATGTCGAGATCGAGGTGAACCCACATGTTCCCTGCTCCGTCAGCAAGAGCTCGCGCCACCCTTTCACCGGCCCGGCTCGGGCCTTCGGAGCGGACCTCTTCGGTGGTGAGACATGAGATCGGAGGATCGATGTCCTCGGGCATCAGCATCCCATCGAGGAGAGACTGGTCTCGGTCCCGGTAGCCGACGATCCACACATCCGAGCTCGAGAGACTGGGGCCTCCGGCGGCGTCGACCCAGGCCGGTGGCCCAAGCCCTATCGCCACGGTCACCGGCATGTCGGCCGCCTCGCCCAGCTGCGAACTCGCCTGGTCGTAGAGATCGAGGTGCCCGTCGAGATGGGCAAGGCTGGCGCGCCCCCGGATGTCGCGAACTCCGGCCAGGGCCCCGGGGACTATGGCGCAGCAACCCCCGACCAGGAATGGTCGCTCACCGCTGGCCAGAGTCTCGGCCACAGCCCTACGGACCTCGAAAGTCGTGGAACAGACATCATCCAGGGCTACCACCCCGGTCTCCGGGTCCCTTCCCTCAGCCCGAATTCGTACCGCGAGGTCACCACCGTCACGACCGCCTATGGCCGCTCCGAGCCCCAGCGACCGGAACGCTGCGGGGGCGAGCTCGGTGCCACCGGCACAACCCGCGGAGTCGACGGGGACCCCGATCATGGTGAATCCGCCGTTCATGGGCCAACGCTAACCACGGCCGCGATGTGATCGTTCACCGGCCCGCCCACAACGTAGGATTGTCCGGTGGTCGAGAGAGAGGTGTAGCTGATGGAGGGGGTCGGGCTCGCGTTCATCGCTTTCGTCGTCCTGGTGGTAGTGGTCGTCAGCCTGCGCAGGCAACGCAAACGGGCCGCTGCCGTTGATCTCGAAGACACCTCGTGGCTTCGGCCCACGCCGGTTGAGCCGGACCCCATTTCCCGGCGGGCGGCGGTGGCCGACTTCCACGTGCATGGGAACGAGGCCCGCGTCAGTTTCGACGTCCCACTCCCCGACGAAGACGACCCGGTGCTGAATGAGCTGCTCGTCGACGAAGCGGTTGAGGTGGTTCGCGAGAAGCGTCACACGCTCCCGATCGGCGAGGTGACCGAGATCGTCGTCTTCGCAGGGCGTGGAGATGTCCGCGAGGTGGGTCGCTCGAAGCTTCCTTCTCCCGGTCAGCTCCCCACGACGATCCAGCCCGACATGCTCAACCTGACTCACATCGCCCGGGACCCGTTCGCCGGCCAGTTCGAAGACGACCTCCCAGGTCACGTCGAGACTCAGGTGCCGGTGCCCAAGGATGACCTGGGGCCGATCCACCAGGAGTTGAAGATCCCCCTCGGCCTGGAACGCGGTCTGCGCACCCGGGGAGTCGACCCGACGACGGCCTCGGGCCCGGAATTGATCCTCGCCCTGCTCGAGATGTTCGGTTACGAGGTGAGCCCCCAAGTCGACGGCACCTTTGTTGCGATCAAGGACAACCTCAAGACCTTCATCCGCGCCGAGCCTCATGTTCCTGGCAGCTACCCCGAGCTCGACGAGCAATTGATTCAGAAGTTCATTGCGGAGTTCGGCACCGCCGGGACAGCTCGGGGCCTGCTGATCACCGACAAGCTCGGCCCATTCATGATCCACGACGTCGAAGCCATGAACCCGCGGATCAGGTTTGTGACCAGGGAGCGGATCCAGCGGTTCATCGATTCGATGGCTCTGGGTTAAGCATCGCGAGCCATAGTGGGGTTGAGGGCTATGCTGCTTGAGGAAGGAGGTCGCATTGTTCGGTCTCAGAGGGCAAGAACTGCTGATAATTCTGCTCATCGTGCTTCTCATCTTCGGAGCGCGGAAGCTGCCTGACCTCGCCCGTTCGATCGGGGCTTCTGCCAAGGAGTTTCGCAAGGGTGTCGAGGAAGGATCAGAGCCGGAATCGGACACGCAGACCCCGGACCCGCAGACCCCGGACACCCACACTCCGGACACCCACACCCCGGATTCCTAGGAACCCGACGCCCGCTGCGGGCGTTGATGGAGTAGGTCTCCATGCCGGAGTCCATCCCACTCACCTGGGAAGAGGTCGCGCGTGTCTATGGACGGAAGATCTACAACTTCGCCTACCGGCTCACCGGTAATCCCGCCGACGCGGCCGATCTCGTACAGGAAGTCCTCCTCAGGGTTCGTCGCGGCCTTGCCTCTTATCAGCCAGGGAGTTTCGAGGGTTGGCTGTGGCGTATCACCAGGAATGCCTTTCTCGACGACGTCCGCAAACGCAACCGGCGGCCTGTCGCACCCCTTCCCGACCACATCGAGCGGTGGGATCTCGCCGCCACACCGGGCGCGGATGTCGAGTACTCCCGGATCAGCCTTGGCGACGACATCCAGAAGGCACTGCTCGAGCTTCCGATTGAATTCCGGGAGGCCGTCGTTCTCTGCGATGTCATCGGTCTTTCTTACGAAGAGATCGCGGTCGCGGTGGCAGTTCCCATCGGCACCGTTCGCAGCCGGATTCACCGTGGTCGCAAGATCCTCAGGGAGTTGCTGAGTTGACGCATCCCCACGAGATGATCAGTGCCTACCTCGACGGTGAGCTGAACCGTGCCGAGATCTCTCAACTGTTTGCTCACATGGGCTCCTGTGGCAAATGCGTCGCCGAGATGGAAGGGATGCAGAGGGTCCGGACCGCAGTTCGCTCTTTACCCATGGTCGAGCTGCCACCCGGTCTGCTCGGTGAGGCCGAGCCGGTGGTTGTCCCGCTCCGGAGAAACCGGGGTTTCTGGGTGGGTGCGGCCGCGGCCGGGGTTGCAGTCGTGATCGCGGTGGCCACGGTGCTCACCCCTCAGCCCAGCGCATCGTCGGTCGACGACCTCAACAGCCGTTTCGGGGCACGGGTCTCATTGGACCCGGCTTTCGGGCCGGCCAAAGTGGTGGTTCCGGATGTCCGGGACATGACCGAATGAGAAAGGCCATAGCTTTGGCTGCGGTACTCACCGTTCTCCCGGCCACCACGGCTGTGGCCGCCGACCTCGAGGAATTGCTGGATCGAAGCCGGGAGGCCTCCTATTCGGCCGAGCAGTTCATCAGCTGTTCGACGCCCGACGGGGTGCGGGACGCCGTGGTTTCCCTGGAGCAGGATGGCGGTGGGCTGCGCGTCTCCGGAGAGGTTGAGGTCTCATCCGGCTCCGGGGGATGGGCCCTGGTGCGGGAAGGCTCGGTGGTCAACAGTGCGTCGGTGGAGGCCGGGAGCAGCGACGCAGATCCCCCATATCGAGTCGACAGCGGTTCGGCGCACCCATTCCTGAACCGAAAGGCCGGTCTCTATCGGCTGTACGCGGGTGATGTGCTGAGGGGTGAGCTCATCGTCGACGGGGCAACGGGAGCCCTACTGAGCGTCGTCACCTACAACCGCGACGGGAACGTCTACTGCGAGCGGCGGTTCATCGAATTCGATCCCACCCCTCCTGAGGTGGCCGCCGCCACTCTCACCACTGGCGAGACGCTGGAGCCGAGTGAGGACAACTCCGCACTTCCCGAAAACCTGGGTGACTTCCAACGTCTCGACGTTTACAGGGACGACGAAGGCTTCGTCTTCGCCTACTACTCGGACGGCTTCTTCTCTTTTGCCGTTTTCCAGACCCCGACTGTCGTTGAATTGACGGATCCGGGTGCATTGGCCATCGAGGACAGCGCCTATGCCAGGTCGTTTGCACCGGGACAGGTCACGTACAGCTGGGAGACCCGTGACGGCGGTATGGCCCTGATGGGGGACTTCCCACCCGACATGCATTCCGAGGTGTTGGAGGGCCTTGCCCAGCCATTCTCCCCCGGGATCCTGCAGCGGATCTGGCGAAGTCTGTTCGGTTGAGCCGCGCGACCGGCCTCAGGACCATCCGTCGAGGAGGACCCGGGCGGCCCAGGAGGTCGGGTCCCGCAGCTCGCCGGCACCGGGCATGCGGGTCGGGTCCGACCAAAGCGTTTCCAATGCATCCTCGCCGTAGCGACGTTCGACTTCTTGGTTGAACTCATCGCCGAGTCGGGTCAGCTCTGCGGGAACCGGGCCCACACCGATCATTTCCCGAGCGTCGACTTGAGCTCGAGCGAGGTCTCGCTCAGCTGTGATTCGGTCGAACTCAGGGGAGAGCTCGGCTAGGGATCGTCTCGCCAGAAGACGGGCGCATCCGGTCATCGCGCCGAGGAACGCCTCGAGCTCTCGTCTCGGCCCCTCGGACTCCTCACTGCCGAAGAGGCTCTCGATGCCACCGGCCCTTGCGATCGCCTCCTCGACGGCGGCCGGGTCGGTTCCGCCGGCCATCAACCCGCTGAGCTGGGTCGGATCGATCCGCACCGCCTCCGCGTACCTGGCCAGAAGTTGCTCGAGATGATCTTGAATCCAGGGCAGCTGGGATACCGCCCGGAAGGCGACTTCATTGGTGACGACCCACAGTCGGACCTCTCTCTTGTCCAGGGTCGTGGAGCGGGAAAGCTCCTCGATGTGAGGCACGATCAACGTGAGATGACCGGGGCGATCCTGGGGAAGGCCGGCATCGAAGGATGCCACGATCCACGAGGACAGAGATCCCACGAGCGAGCCGACCTGGAGCCCGACGATCGCAGGTGTGAGCTGGGCCATGAGAGGCGCCGCCGGGCCCTCGGCGACGACCGAGGCGGCGAACGGCTCTACCAGCGGACCATAGGTCTCGAGGTTCTTGTCGGCCCAACCCCTGGCGTCGGTGGGGAAGACGTCGGTCGCAGGGATGATTCGGAAGGGAGCAACCTGTTCCACCCGATACTCGGCGAGACGGGCCAGCTCTCTGAACTCCTCTGCTGCCCAGGGCTCGATCGGCTGTTCCTCACCGGCGAGATGACGGGCGACCTCGGCCGCCAGCTTCCAGTTGACGGGCCCTGGCTGGTCGAAGAGGTCGAACAACCGTGAGAACAGGTCGTCGCTCACGGTTCGTACCTTCCCAAAGTGATTGTCAGATCCAATTCGCCATCGGATCTGGTGACACCCAAGATCGACTGTTCTCCGGCTCGATGCCTTCTCAACTCCGTGAGAAGTCTTTCCAAGGTGTCGATCGGCACTCCGTCGAGCGAGACGATCACATCGTTGACTTGGCCACCGCTCAGCTCGTAGGGGGCTCCTGCCGTCATTTGGTCGACAAGGACCCCGACCGGATACTCGGCCCCGGATTCCTCGGCAAAGTAGGTCGCGCCCCTGATCCCCAACTGGGCGTGGTTTACCGCTCCGGATTCGATCAAGTCATCGGCCACCCCTATGGCCATGTCTATGGGTATGGCGAACCCGAATCCTTCGGCGGCGACATCAGACACCGCGATTGCAGTGGTGATCCCAACGACGCGGGCATCCTCGTCGAGGAGAGCGCCACCGGACGATCCGTGAGTTATGGGCGCATCGGTCTGGACGAGCCCATAGAGAATTGTCCCCGCCTCGATCTCGAGCCATCGATCGAGGGCGCTGATGATCCCTGACGTCACCGAGGGCCCGCCGACCAGGGCCAGGGGGTTGCCGATGGCGATTGCGATCTCACCGATACTCAGAGCCGAGGGGTCTCCGATGTCCATTGGAGTCAGGTCGGCACGAGTGACACGCAGGACGGCGATATCGGTCAGCGGGTCGGTCCCGATGATCTGGGCGGGGAACCTGGCCCCGTCGGCGAAGACCACGGTCACCTTATCGGCGCCCTCGATGACGTGGTCATTTGTGATCAGGTATCCGTCGGTCCCGTAGACGACTCCGCTTCCTCCGCTCTCGCCGAGAAGACCTTCGACCTCCACAGCCACGATCGAGGGAATGGCATGCTGGGCAATCTCGCTGGCCGACGCCGTCGCGGCCACCGGCGGCGGAGCGACAGTCGGTGGGGGGACGGTGACGATCGGTGGCGGGGGGTTGGTCGTCGTGGTCGGCTCCTCGAACACTCCGGTCGAACCAAGGATGGCGAAAGTGACCCCGGTACCCAGGAGGGCTCCTCCGAGGATTCCCAGGACCAGGGTCCACGGATCGAAACGACGGGTTCGGGTCACGGCCGTGCCGACAGGCTCTTCCATGGGGGTCATCGGCTCGGGCCCGTCGGGTCCTTGGATCGTCATAGGCTTGGGATTGTATGGACCAGTTCGGGCAACAGATCAGGGTGTTGGTGGGTGAGGGCCCGATCGACGCCGCCGGCCTTGTTGCGGAGGTGGCCAGGCCGGACTCGGGGGCGACGATCGTCTTCCTGGGAACCGTCCGCGATCACTCCGATCGCGTCGACAGCGTGACTCATCTCGAGTACGAGGTGTACGTCGGTGCCGTCGAGACATCGATCAGGGAAATCGTCGACGAAGCGACCGCCAAATGGCCCGTCCTCTCGGTGGCGGTTGAGCATCGGTCGGGGGTGGTCGTTCTGGGTGAGGCCTCCGTGGCGGTGGTGGTCGCCACTGCGCACCGGGGAGACGCGTTCGAGGCGGCGCGGTTCATCATCGACGAGTTGAAGACGCGGGCCCCGATCTGGAAAAAAGAACACTGGGCTGGGGGGGCGGAATGGAGTCAGGGCTCCTAGGGCCGCCGAATCCCCGTTCCTAAGGTAGGGCGTCACGCATCCGTGACGAGGTGCATTGAGAATCGGACTGGTTCACAACCGCTCTTGTTCTTTATGCATGGCGTCACACATCCGTGACGCCATGCATTAGGAAAAAGGGTGGCCTAGGGCCTCGGGTACTCCCCCACCAGACGCCAAGCTCCGGGTAGGAGGAGACCGGCTGCGGCGGCCTTGATCAGGTCTCCGATCACGAACGGGAGAACCCCGGCCACGATCGCCTCGTTGACCGTCATGTCGAAGATCAGCATCAAGCCGATTACCCCGAAGAAATAGATGATGAACGACCCGAGGATGAATGCAGTGAACATGTTGGGGAATGTCCGGTCCTGGCGCCGCTCGGCCATAAAGCCGACGACTGCAGCGGCCACGATGAAACCAATCAGATACCCGGTGGTGCCCGCGGCCTGTGCCGTCCCCCAACCGGCGGCACCCCCGGCGTAGACCGGAAGCCCCAACGCACCCGCCCCCACATACACAAGTTGCCCGGCCGCCCCGAGGGTCATCCCCAGGGCTGCCCCGGTGAGGAGGACAGCGAATGTCTGCCCCGTGATCGGCACCGGTGTGAAAGGAAGGCGAATCTCCCACTGTGCGGCGAGGGCGGTCAAAGCGGCGGCACCGATCACGAGGGCAACCGAGGTGACCCTGGAGCTTGGCAACACCCGTTGCGAGATCACCGCGGCTGACGTCATCTTCTTTATCTCCTCGAAACCGTTCGTGTGCGACTTTACGTCTGAGACCTGGACTCCGACGTGACAGTTACGATTTCACCAGTGCAAGATCAGAGCGAACACGGCTCTTCCTGGCCCCTCTACCTGATAGGGGCCCTCTTTGTCATGGGCGCTCTCGCCCTCGGTGCATGGAACATCGAACTTCCCTATCTCGCCTTCTCGTCGGGCCCGGTCTCGGACGCCGCCGATGCCGTGACGGCCGAGGAAGTAGACACCTTCCCACCGAATGGCGAGCTGCTGATGCTCACCGTCGTCAGTCAGGACGTGAATCTGTTCGAGGCCTTGATCGCCGGGCTTGACCCCACCATCGACCTGGTGCCGAAAGAGGCCTATCGCCCGCCGGACGAGAGCGACGAGGAGTATCGCAATCGGGTCCTGGCCCAGATGGACGACTCCCAACAGAGGGCCATCACTGTCGCCCTCGGCTTCTTGGGCTACGACATGATCCCGATCGACGTTCTCATCACCGACCTGATCGAGGATGCGCCCTCATCGCAGGTGCTCCAGATTGGTGACTCGGTCAACTCCTTTGATGGGATCGAGATCGTGAGCAGCACCGACCTCCTCGACGCCCTCGAGGGTCATGAGCCAGGCGATCTGGTCGAGCTCGGGATCACCAGGGAGGGTACGAAGCAGGTGGTCGAGGTCGAGCTCGCACCGCGTCCCGATGGATCGGATGGGGCCATGATCGGGATCACCGTGAGTGAACTGACCGAACCGCCTTTCCCGGTTTCGATCGAGGCCGGCAGCGTGGGAGGGCCTTCGGCCGGGATGATGCACACTCTGGCCATAGTGGACACTCTGACCCCCGGCGAGCTCACCCAGGGCCATGTGATTGCGGGCACGGGGACGATCGCCTACGACGGGACGGTGGGCAACATCGGTGGTATCCGCCAAAAGGTCGTCGGCGCCGAAGCCGCCGGTGCCGAGTACGTCCTGGTGCCCGAGGGAAACTACGAAGAAGCGCTCACCGCTCAGCGGCAGGCAATCGAAATCGTCCCCGTGGGGACGATTCAGGAGGCCCTCGATTTCCTTGAAACTCTCGGTGCCGTCTAGCGAAAGCGCGACGAAACTGCGGGCGATCAGTATCTTTTGAGCCTAATGGAGCCTGACCTCGCCCCCGAGGAGATTCGCCGCGCTCAGTTTCGGACGGTGTTGAGGGGTCTCGACGCCGCTGAGGTCACCGCATTTCTGGACCGGTTGGCCGGCGCGGTCGAGACCCTTGCTGAGCAGCGCGACCGACTTGCGTCCCGTCTCGGCGAGTATGCCGACCGCGATCTCAAGTCGGAGTTCGAGGACGTGGGACGTGAGGTTGCCTCGGTTCTCGAATCGGCTCGTGAGGCTTCGGAGTCGATGCGAGAGCGTGCAAGTCTCGATGCAGCGCGGTGGCGCGCCGAGTCGATCGGCGAGACGGAGAGTCTCCTGAAGGATGCACGGAGCGACGCCGAGGCTTTGCGTGGCGACGCCTGGGCCACCGGGACGGAGCTTTTGAATCAAACTCTCGCCCAGATCCGCCAGCTGCGCCAAGACGCGGAGCGGGATGTCCTGACCGTGATGGGGGAGGCCGAGCGAGAGGCACACCGGCTCACATCATTGGCGAGACGCGAGGCCGAGGAAATCCTGCGTTCGGCAGCCATGGACGCCGAGAAGACGGGGGCTCAAGCCACGAAACGACACGACGACATGATCGAACAGGCCCATCGCGCCGCCGACTCGGCGCAGGAGAGGACGAGGGCACTCGAGGAACGTCGCGAGGAATTGCTCGAGGAGCTGGAGCATGCCCGGGCGACACTCAACCGGCTCGAGGGAACCCTCGAGGAGCGGCGTGAAGGTCTCAGCACCGCGCCCGAGCCCAGCTCCAGTGTGAGGATCGTCACCCCCACCACCCGCCGCGAGCCCGAAGCTCCGCCGCCGCGGGGAACCTGGCAACCGGGGGAGACAGTGCGGATCATTCAGAGCGAGCAAAAGGATCTGTTGGCGGACCCTGAGCCTCTCGCCGATGAGATTGCTGCAGATGTGGAGCGGATGAAGCAACGTGACACCGAGCCAGAACAAGTCTCCGAGCCCGAACCTATGTCTGAGCCTGAGCCGGCCTCCGAGCCTGTGACCGAGGAGCCGAGCGAGCCCGAGCCAGAGCAGGTGTCGAGACCCGCCGAGGTGGCACCTACGCAGAAGGTCTCCGATGACCTCGGCGCCCTTTTTGCTGCTTTGCGTGGCGGCGAGGTCAGCGAACAGCCCACTGCGGCACCTCGAGATCGCACCACCGAGCTCGAGGTTGACACTGAGCCTCTCTCTCAGCCTGCGATCTCGCCGCCGATGCCACAAGAGCTCTCGGGTTGGATGGAGGAACGGGATTCCCGCCTTCTCCCCATCACCAACCGGGCCCTGCGCGGTGTCAAGAAGTCGGTCACCGAGGCGCAGAACATCGCTCTCGACAGCCTGCGAACCGACGAAGACTGGAAACCGGATGGAGCTTCGCTCGCCGAGACCTTGCGGGCCGACCTGATCGGGTTATGGGCTGAGAGTTACTCCGCCGGGCACGCAGTTGCCGAGGATATGACGGGGTCACGCCTCAAGCGGCCCGACACCCCTCACTCGGACGTGGCCGACGGATTTGGCCGAGCTCTGGCTTCGGCAATCGACAGTGCGCTGGGTGGCGCAGGCGAAGGCCTCACGGATCGTCAGTCGGCGGCCTCTCGTGTTTTCCGCGGCTGGAGGACCGACGAGGCCGAGCGTCGAATCCGGGAGCTTGCCCTCCGCGGCTATCACCTGGGCCTGATGGATTCGGTGGGGACCGATGGAGGGCTGGACTGGGTCTCAAGTGGGGTGCCATGCAGTGCATGCAGCGATGCGGCATCGAATCCCCATGCGAACGTTCCTCCGATCCACGCCGGGTGTGGGTGCACCCTGGTCGCGATCTCCTGAAAAGAGACACCGTCGGGCGACCCCGACGCTCTCGCCTGTAATCAAAGCCTGCATTCCCATTACCCTCGGTCCCGATGTTCACCAGGACGCCCGCTGACTATCCCACGGACCGACGACGTCCGCTGACCGTCATCGTGGTCATCGGGGCGGTGGTCTACCTCGTCCTGACCGCGCTGGGGACGCTGTGGACCGACTACCTCTGGTTCGACTCGATCGGGTTCGCCGGCGTCTGGCAGCGGAAGTGGGGCATGTCGATCTTCCTGGGCGCGGTCGGCATCACCCTGGCCTACCTCATCCTCTGGGTGAGTCTGCGCCTTGTCGACCGATTCTCACCGCGGTGGGCCCCGTTCGATCTGAGCGAGGAGGAGGAGCTGATCGAGCGGTTCCGGGAGTGGATGGAGCCCCGGGTCCGCCAGGTGCGGTTCTGGATCACCTCGATTCTGGCGGTGCTCCTCGGGCTGACCGTCGCATCCTGGCGTGACGATGTTTTCCTCTTCATGAACGCCCAGGATTTCGGGATCGTCGATCCGATCTTCGGCCTCGATGTCGGGTTCTACGTATTCCGGCTGCCCTTGTGGTCCACGATGGCCGACTGGGCCTTCAATGCCCTCGTATTGGCAACCCTGTTGGTCGTGGTTTCCCACTACTTCAACGGTGGCATCCGATTCAACGGCCGGAGATTCACTGTCGCCAGGGGGCCAAAGACCCAGATCTCGGTGATGCTGGCGCTGATCGCCCTGGTCCGGGCGGCCGTGTACCGGCTCGACATGTTCGAGCTGATGCTATCCGACCGGAGCACGACCTTTTTTGGTCCTGGGTACACCGACATCACGGCTCGTCTCCCCGCCTACCGGCTCTTGATCCTGGTGGCCCTGGTGGCAGCGGTGCTCTTCATCGTCAACGTCTTCCGCCAGGGATGGACCCTGGCCGCGGTAGCTGTTGGTTCGTGGCTCGTGGTTGCTGTGGCCGCCGCCGGCATCTACCCGGCGGTCGTCCAGCGGTTTCAGGTGGTCCCTCGCCCTCTGGCCACAGAGACCGAATACCTTCAGAACAACCTCGAATTCACCCGTGCCGCTTGGGGCCTCAACCAGGTCACGGTTCAACCCTTCGCCGCTTCCGACGACATCACAGCTGAAGACGTCGAGGCCAACCGACTGACCATGGACAACCTTCGGATTTGGGCCCCATCAGTGTTGCCCCGCACCTATCAGAATTTCCAGGAGCTGCGCAACTATTACAACCTCGGGGTGGTGGACACCGATCGCTATCTGACCGAAGGCATCCCCACTCAGGTGATGCTGGCGGTGAGAGAGCTCGATGAGGTCCTGCCGAGAGAGGACTGGTTGAACCAACGTCTCATCTATACCCACGGGGTCGGGGCAGTGGCCAACGCAGCGGCCATCGTGGAAGAAGACGGCCAGCCCCGCTTCCTGCTTCAGGATGTGCCGCCGGTGGCCTCGGTTCCGCAATTGGAGCTCGAGCAGCCACGGGTCTATTTCGGGGAAACCTACGAGCGGGGCCGACCGGTGATCGTCGGCACCGGTGACGAGCCCCAGGAGATCGACTATCCGCTTCAGGGAGAGGGGACGGCATTCAACCGTTACGACGGTGAAGCGGGGGTGAGTCTGGGCAGCATTTGGCAGAAGATCGCTTTTGCCTTCCGATACCGGGACCTGAACTTGTTGATCTCGGGGGAAATTCGCCCCGAGAGCAAGGTGCTGGTCGAGCGCAACATCCGTCAGATCGTGGAGGATGTCGCACCGTTCCTTCGTGTGGACACCGACCCCTACCCGGTGATCATGGACGGACGGATCAAATGGGTGCTCGACCTCTACACCGCCTCGTCCCACTACCCCTATTCCCAACCGCTGACCCTGATCTCGATCGGCCGTCTTGCAAGATCCTCCTCGCTTCGCCCCGGGATCAACTACATGCGCAACTCGGTCAAGGCCGTGGTCGACGCCTTCGACGGGGACGTCACCTTCTACCTCACCGACCCGGCCGACCCGATTGCCCAGGCCTGGTCGCAGGCCTTCCCTGGCCTGCTCAGACCCGCATCCGAGATGCCGACCGGTCTGGAGGATCATCTCCGTTATCCACAAGATCTGTTCCGGGTCCAGGGTCAGCTCTATCTCAAGTACCACGTCACCGACTACACCGAGCTCTTCTCAGGAAACGATGACTGGTCTCTTCCGGCCGATCCTTCGGACATCTCGAGGGGCACGGGGGTCGGCTCTGAGTTGCTCTTCGGGGACGAGGCAGACCAAGCAACGGGTGCCCCCACCGGCTATCGGGCGGAAATCCTGCCCTACTACCTGCTGACCAGTCTTCCCGGGGAAACCGACCTCTCCTATTTGCTGTTGCAGCCTTTCACCCCAAAGGACAAGAAGAACATGGCGAGCTTCCTGGTCGCCGATTCCACACCGGGTCGCTATGGGCGTCTGATCGATTTCAGGATGCCGCAGGGCGAATTGGTCGATGGGACAGAACAGGTGGGGCAACGCATCGAGCAGGACGCCGACATCTCACAACAGTTCACCTTGTGGGACAGCACTGGCTCGAAGGTGATCAAGGGTGACATGTTGGTGGTGCCGATCGAGGATTCGCTGCTTTATGTCCAACCAATCTTCCTCGAAGCCGAGGAAGGCGGGTTCCCGGAGTTCAGGAGGGTCATCGTCGTTTACGGGGACCAGGTGGAATGGTCGGAGACTCTGGACGGCGCGCTGGGCCTGGTGTTCAGGGGAGAAGGTGGGGAGCCAGTGCCGCCAACCGGGCCGGATGGAGCCACAGTCGGAGAACTGCTGGATCAGGCTGCTGCCGCCTTCGACAAGGCCGACGACGCGCTCCGTGCCGGTGACCTGTCCGAGTATCAGCGCTGGGTTGATGAGGCGCAACGTCTCTTGGAGGAGGCCCAATCGGCCCTGGAAGGTGCGGTAGAGGCTGCGATGGGTTCGACAGGCTGAGATTGCCTCATACACCATGAGGTGTATCATGGTGTACATGAGCAGGACCAACATCGACCTCGACGACAGGCTGGTCGAGATGGCAATGCAGCGCTACGGGTTGCACACCAAGAGAGAGGTCGTCGACCTGGCGCTGCGGAGACTGGTGGGAGGGGTATTGAGCCGGGAGCAGGCTCTGGCCATGGAGGGTTTCGGTTGGGACGGTGACCTCGCCGAGTTCGGCGGAACGGTCGTCATCGAGGAATGGGATTGACGACACTTTTGGACACCTCGGCTTGGGTCGAGTACCTCCGAGCGACCGGGTCGGAAGTCAATCTTGCGGTGCGCTCTCTCGTAGGGTCCCAGGATCGGGCGATTGCCACCACCGATGTCGTGATCATGGAGCTTCTCTCAGGAACCAGAAAGTCGGAGCATCGGGGGGAGCTGTGGGCCCTGATGAATCGGTGCCTGATGCTTCCGACCCGGCCGCTCTTCGATTACGAGGTCGCAGCCGAGCTCTACACACGGTGTCGCCAGGTTGGGTTCACCCCGGCCAACAGCAACGATCTGCTGATTGCGGCCGTGGCCATTGGGAAACAGGTGCCACTTCTCGCCGCCGACTCGGATTTCGAGAAGATCGCTTCGGTCTCCAGTCTCTCGCTGGCATCGATCTGACCGCATTCTTCACAGCGCCCCCCTTCCTCCTATCGTGGAGGCGCTCCCCAAGGAACATATGGCTAAAGACGAAGACGAATACATACGGATGCGTGGCACTGTGGTGAAGATGCTCCCCGACTCCACCTTCGAGGTGAAGTTGGAGAGTGGATTCGAGTTGCTCGCCAAACCCTCAGGGCGGATGCGTCGCGGCCGGGGGATCCGTGTCCTTCCCGGAGACACCGTCGACGTCGAGGTCTCGACCTATGACCCGACTCGGGGTCGCATCGTCTGGCGTTACCGCTAGACACCGACGATCGGCGTCACTGACGGCGGAAACTGAATGGGTTTCTCGCTCTATGGAATATGTCACACCGACAACCGATCATGTCCGGGATGGGGTTGCTCATGAATCTGGTGGCCGGAGTCGCCGGAGTCCTCATGGTCGTCATCGGGGTCTACTCGATGGTCGCCATCTGGTGGGACGAACTCGACTAGAGCCAACAATCGATCGGTAGCGTGAGTGGGATGAAGGTGTCCACCGTCATCCTGCGCACCTCGGATCTCGATCGTGCGGTCAGCTTCTGGTCGGAGAAGGTCGGCCTCACCCTTCTCGGCCGTCATGAGGCTTTCGCCTTTCTCGATGGCGGCACGGTCCAACTGGCGCTCAACGCAGTCGATCACCCCATCGAGGATCATTCGATGACGGAGGTGGTGCTCGAAGTCGAGGACGTTTCGGCCGTTTACCGGGAGATGGCTGATCGCGGTGTCCCCTTCGAGATCGAACCGAGAGTGGTCACCTCGGATGGGCCTCGCGATCTGCTCGCTGCCCACTTCTACGACGCTGATGGGCACGGGGCCAGCATCACCGGTTGGGTCGAAACGTGATCATCTCTGAATCCGACCTCGCTCATGGTCTCGAGGCAATGAGAAATCATGAGTGGGGTGAGGCGTACAGCACGCTGCTCACGCTGCTCGACGACCCCGATGCCGAGCCCGAGCACCTGGAAATGCTCGCCGAGGCTGCATGGTGGATCAGCAAGATTGACGATGCGCTGGCCGCGGGGGAGAAGGCAGCAGCGGCCTACATCGCACAGGGTCGAAATCCGGATGCAGCCCGTCTCGCGGTCCAGGTCGCCGAGATCTACGGCCAGCGCCTCCAGTCATCGCTCGCCAGCGGATGGAGCCGGCGGGCTGCCGGTCTTCTCGACGGGCTCGACGAGACATCGGCCCTGGGGCATCTCCGTCGCCTCGAATCGGCCAATGCCTCGGGTTCGGACGAAGGTCTCAGGCTGGCTCTCGGGCTCGCGATCGAGGTTCAGGGGATCGGGGCCCGCACCGGCGACAGGGATCTCGAGGTGCTGGGACTGCATGATCGCGGTCGCTACATGGTTTATCTCGGTGAGGCTGAGCTCGGGATGGCCATGATGGAGGAAGCCCTGGTCAGCGCAGTTGCCCGAGAGTTGGGCCCCAAGGTCACCGGCAGGATTCTTTGCAACACTATCGAGGTCACAGCATCGACGGCCGACTACCAGAGGGCGACCGAATGGAGCGACCAAGCGATGCGCTGGTGCGAGAGCGTTGGGGGCGGCGGCGGATACCCGGGGGCTTGCCGGGTTCGACGATCTGAGTTCATGCGTCTGAGAGGCGCCTGGCCGGCCGCCGAGGTTGAGGCCAACCGGGCCGCGAGCGAACTTGCCGACATCCGTCCTTATCAATCACGAGCCTTCAACGAATTGGGGATGATCCGGCTCAACACTGGCGATCTCGATGGCGCCGAAGATGCCTTCATGAAGGCACACTCGCTCGGGCTGAGCCCCATGCCAGGCCTTGCGCTGTTGAAGCTTGCCCGGCATGAAATCTCCGAAGCATGGTCGATGATTCGGGCGGCGCTAACCACCACCGACGCCTATCTGGAGCGGGCAAAACTGATACCCGCTGCCATCGAAATCGCCTTGGACGCTGGAGAGGTTGACGCCGCCGGAAACCTCGCGGCAGAGCTCGCCGAGATCGCCGACCGCTATAGGTCCGACTTGCTGGGCACCTTTGCCCTTCAAGGTGAGGGCAGGATCGCCGCCCACGAGGGTCGGTTTGAAGACTCAATTGCCCCGCTACGCATCGTGGTCGAGCAACTCGTCGCCTGGGGCGTTCCCTACGAGGCAGCACGTGCTCGCTGCGATCTGGGGATGGTCCTGATCGAGCAGGGTTCGGAGGCTGTCGGTTGGCTGGAGATCAATGCGGCGAGGGCGGAATTCACTCGATTGGGAGCGACCGTCGATTTGGGGCGGATCTCCAAGTTGGTTCAGCGCGATGAACAACCTGCGGCCCTGCATTCAGTGAACACGATGATGTTCACTGACATCGTGGACTCGACCAAACTCGTCGGTCTCATCGGAGACGAGTCGTGGGCCGATCTGATCTCCTGGCACGACCGCACGATTCGGAACCTGCTCCATCAGCACCACGGAACAGAGATCGACCATGCCGGAGACGGCTTCTTCGTCTCCTTCAATGAGCCCGAAGCGGCGCTCGAATGTGCCGCGGAGATCCAGACTGTTCTGCGGAGACATCGAAAGGATTCAGGGTTCTCGCCACGGGTAAGGATCGGGGTCCACGTCGGTCAGGTCCTGCAATCGAGCGGCGCACTCGTCGGCCTCGAGGTGCACACCGCCGCCCGGGTAGCCGGTGCGGCAGAGGGAGACCAGGTCCTGGTATCCAAGGTCACCGTTGAGGTGGTCGGAGACAGCTTTGTATTTGGCCCGGGGCAGGAGATAAAGGCAAAAGGGATAGGCGAGGCACTCGTCATCCATCCACTCGTGTGGGACCCTTGAGGGCCGCATCCTGGTTGGTGTGAGGGCTAATCTCGCGTTTGCCCACAAGCACGAGGATTCATAGATGGATGTAGCGCGGCTCGAGTCCATTCCGCTCTTTGCCCAGCTGTCTAAGAGCGAGCGAAAAGCCATCGCCCAGCATGCCGACGAGGTTCAGATTGCGCAGGGAACCAAGATCATCGAGGAAGGCCGTGCTGCCAACGAGTTACTTGTGATCGAGCTCGGAACCGCCGACGTCCTCGAAGGGGAGACTGTCATCGCCCAGATCGGCCCCGGCGATGTCGTAGGCGAGATCGGTCTACTGCGCTATCGCAGGAGAACGGCGACCGTCGTTGCCACCAGTGCCATCGAAGCCATCGTCATGTACGGTCCGGAGCTGATGGCCATGAAGAGCTCGGTGCCGCTGGTTTTTGAGGAGTTGGAGCGGTTGATTGCCGAACGAATCGGGACCGGTGATCAAGGCTCAGCTGGATAGGACGCTGCGCTGGCGGTGTTGTCGTAGGGCTCCACCTGCCATAGAATCAACACTCCACCGACGCGGGGTGGAGCAGTCTGGTAGCTCGTCGGGCTCATAACCCGAAGGTCGCGGG
>JBBDWM010000006.1:0-8023 GCA_040902845.1 Acidimicrobiia bacterium | reverse complement strand
TCGTTCGCAACGAGGGGGTCACGGGTTCAAATCCCGTCAGCTCCACTCACAATGGTCGTCCACTCATGGGCGTTGTCGACATTGGTCAGGTACTCGAAGAGACCCCGTCGATCGGGCGGTTGATCTCCAGCGTTGTCTTGATCTTCGTCATCAGGCCTCGAACTCGGGCAGAACCGGGCGAGGCTATCCGTAATCGGGACGCACAGGTCCGAATATGACCCCTGTGGGTCCCAATTACGGGGAGGGTTCAATTCAAAGGCCTGACGCTCCGATAATCTGACGACATGATCCGGCGTTTCACTTCCTTGCTCGCGCTCGCACTAGTTGTGGCCGCCTGCACTGCGACGACCGAGGGGAGCACCACAACCTCACTAGCCCCCACGACCTCGACTCCACTTGACACCACAACCACCACTGAAGCGGCCGCCCCAACCACCACAGTTCCCAACGGGCCCATACCTGGCACCGAGAGCCTGACCGCGGAGGTGCGCGAGGAACTGGCTCAATTGGTCGCGCTGACCGAAGAGATCCGCGGACTCCAATTCCTCGAGATGCCCACCGTCACCGTCGTCACCTCCGAGGAGCTCGAATCCAGGGTTCGTGCCCAGATCGTTGAAGAGGCCGAAGATTTCCCCGCCGACGCCGCGCTCTACAAGTTGCTCGGTCTTCTCGGGGAGGACGTTGAGCTGGAGACCCTGCTTACCGATGTCTACGGCGAGCAGGTGGCCGGCTACTACGACGGTGATACTGGGGAGCTCGTGGTCCCAATAACCACCGAGGGGTTCAGCGTGGTGCAGCGGGCGACGATGGTTCACGAGCTGACTCACGCCCTGACCGACCAGCATTTCGAGTTTCACACCGCATTCGACGCCATGATCGATGAGGAGAGACTCGACGAGGCCTCGGCCTATCAGGCGCTCATCGAAGGCGATGCCAGTCTCGTCGAGCTTCATTTTCTCCAATCACTGTCCCAGGAGGAACTGGGTGAGTTCATGGGAGAGGCGCTCAGCATCGACACGAGCGCTCTCGACGCTTCCCCCCAATTCCTTCAGGACTCTTTGCTCTTCCCCTACGACTCCGGCTTGGCCTTTACCCAGGAGCTGTACGACAACGATGGGTGGGAAGGGGTGAATGAGGCATACGCCACAATGCCCGAGCTTCCGGGGTCGACCGAGCAGGTGATCTCCCCCAGCGATTTCGAGCGCGACCTTCCGGTCGTGGTTCCCTCCGAGACGGTCTCGGTCCCGGGCTACGAATTGGAACGGACTTCGGTGTGGGGTGAGCTGAGTTTCCGGATCATGATCGACCAGATTCTCGGCGAAGGCACCGGCGTCGACGCGGCCGACGGATGGGGTGGTGACTACTACTCACAGTGGTTCGACGGGACCAACGCTGCATTGCTCCTCGTCTACGAGGGCGACACCAATCGCGATACAGAGGAGCTCCGCCAGGCACTGGCCGACTATGCCGCTGCCGTTTTCGAGGAGGATTACGTGTCGGTGCAGGTCGTCGCCGGCCAACTGGTGTTCATCGCCGCCGATGAGGAAGCCGTCGGCCAGCTGATCCTCTCCTCCGTGTCCGGCTGACACCGCCCTTCCCGCCTGCAATCCCATCATCTAGCGTCGATCCCATGAGGAAGGTTCGCCTGGTCACCGACGAATGGGTTTCCGAGGCGTCCCGGCCATCGACCTTCATCGAACGATTTCGAGGGCTTCGTGGTGAGCCCGACGATGCCCGCCTCCTGTTCGAGACTTCGAGTGTGCACACCCTGGGAATGACCCGCTCCATCTCAGTCGTGATGATCGACCACGATCTGCGGGTGATCAGGGCCCAATCTCTACTCCCCAACCGGGTCATCCACGACCGCACCGCCCAGTTCATCCTCGAGCTCCCCTGTGACACAGAGCTGCCGGCGATCGGGGCCAGTGTGGAGATCATCGATGTCTGAACGGGGATGCCTGGTCCTATGTGCGACGCCCATCGGCAACCTGGCCGATGTGTCGGATCGCCTGCGGGCCACTCTCGCCGACGCCGATGTCATCTACGCCGAGGACACCCGGCGGACGTCGGTCCTCCTGGCCCACATCGGGGTCTCTCAACCGATCCGGTCCCTGTTCGTTGGGAATGAGGAGGCGAGGACCGAAGAGCTGTTGAGCTCGGTGCTCGAAGGCAAAACGGTTGCCCTGGTCACCGATGCCGGCATGCCCGGCATCTCCGATCCTGGTGCAGCCGCGGTGCGAAGGGTCAGGGAGGCTGGATTGGCGGTGACTGTTGTCCCGGGGCCGAGTGCGGTGACGAGTGCCATCGCCCTGGCCGGATTCGGCGGGGATGGATTCGTCTTCGAGGGCTTTCTCCCCAAGAAGGGCAGGGTGCGCACTCGGCGTCTCGAGCGCATTGCGGTCGAGGAACGCCCTGTGGTGCTGTTCGTCAGCCCACACCGTTTCCAGGCTGACCTCGTCGATCTCGCCACGACTTCGGGCGAGGACCGCCAGGTCGTCGTGACCAGAGAGCTCACCAAGTTTCACGAAGAGGTGTGGGTGGGGTCAATCGGCGGCGCCATCGAGGAGTGGTCACAGCGCACACCAAAAGGTGAGTTCACCATCGTTCTCGGCCCCACGGAGCCGCAGGCTGTTTCAGCGGCCGATGCCACGGCCCGGGCCCGGTTACTGGTCTCGGGCGGGTCTTCGCCTTCGAACGCGGCTCGTGAGGTCGCAAGGGCGACCGGGGTGCCTCGTCGAGAGATCTATGAAGCCCTCCTCGGGTCTCAGGACCGAAGCTGAGAGCGACACGAAGAGCAGATACCGCGGCCCTTGAACTGGGAGACCCGGGTCTCTGAGCCACAAAAGGTGCAGGTGTCGGTCATCTTGCGGAGAATGATCGAACTGCCCTCCACCGAGATGAACAGATGATCGCCCTCTCGGATGTTGAACAGGCGACGAGTCTCGGCCGGGATCACGATCCGACCCAGGTCGTCGATCTTGCGGGCGATTCCTGATTCCATTCCGACCATTCTCCTCCAGTATCCGAGCCTACCCCCAGGCCCGCAGGTGGTGGCGGTACCGTCATCACCTATGGGATGGGTGGACACCCACTGTCATCTGCAGTTGGACGGGCGCGACCCTGGCCAGCTCCTGACCCGCGCCGGAGACGTCGACTGGGTGGTGGTTCCCGGGGTCGATCTCGCCAGCTCAGAGGCCGCGCGCGATCTGGCCTTGAAGTTCCCTGGCCGGGTCATGGCGACCTCGGGTCTTCACCCTCACGATGCAGGGCTCTGGGCCGAGCAGGGGGACGGCATCGTCAGGCTGGCGGCGGATGCCGTGGCCATTGGTGAGACGGGTCTCGACTTCTACCGCAATCTCTCTTCGCGGGAAGATCAGATGGTTGCCTTTCGTGAGCAGATCGCCCTCGCCTCGGATCTGGCCAAACCGATCATCATCCACTGCCGCGATGCCTTTTCTGAGATATTCGAGATCCTCGAGGAGACCGGTATCGGGCCCAGATCGATCCTGCATTGCTGGACTGGGGGGCCGCGGTGGACCAAGAGGTTCCTGACCCTCGGTGTCATGTTCTCCTTCGCCGGCCCGGTGGCCTTCGAGACCGGTGATACCGTCCGTTTGGGTGCGGCTGAGGTTCCTCCGGAGCGGGCCATGGTGGAGACCGACACCCCTTATCTCGCCCCGCCGCCGCATCGAGGGGAGCCAAATGAGCCGGCGTGGGTGGCGATGGTGGGTACGGCTCTGGCAGGCGTGTGGGGAACGAGTGTCGACGAGGTGGTGGCGGTCACCTCGGCCAATGCGACGCGGGTGTTCCGGGTATGACTGCACAGACGAGAGCCGAGATAGTCGATCTGCTCGACCGGCACGGATTGTCGCCGGTACATCACCTCGGGCAGAATTTCCTTGCCGACGCCAACATCACCCGGAAGATCGTGGGTGTTGCGGCGATCAATCCGGGTGATCGGGTCGTGGAGGTTGGCGCCGGGACCGGCACTCTGACCAGGGCTCTCGCCGCCGCCGGTGCCAGGGTGGTGGCCTATGAGGTCGACGCCGGTCTCGCCCCGGTTCTGGAGGAGGTCACCAGCGGTCTCAACGTGGAGCTCCGCTTCGAGGACGTCATGAAGGCCGACCTCGGGGCTGACCTCGAGCCCGGCCCCTGGACGATGGTGGCCAATCTCCCATACAACGTGGGGACACCGCTGGTCCTCGATGCTTTGAGGAGCCTGCCTGACATCGTTCGGTTCGTGGTCATGGTGCAACGAGAGGTGGCGGAGCGGTTCGCTGCCGTTCCGGGATCCAAGGACTACGGGCTCCCATCCGTGGTCACCGGGATCCATGCTCCGGCCCGGATTGCGTTTCGCGTGCCGCCACAGGTGTTCTATCCGGCGTCGTCGGTGGACTCGGCGGTCGTGGTCATGGATCGGGTCTCGACACCGCCCGGTGCCGCCCGGGCCATCGAGCTGGCGGCCGCCGGCTTCAACCAGCGTCGCAAGATGCTGAGACGGTCTCTCGCCGGAACTCTCGAGGATCCGGTTGCCACGATTCGAGCCGCCGGGCTCGACCCGACGTCTCGGGCCGAGGATCTGACTCCGGCCGACTTTCTGAGGCTGGCCCTGGCATGAGGGTCTTCGAGGCTCCTGCCAAGGTGAACCTGTCGCTGCTGGTCGAACCGCCGAAGTCCGACGGATATCACCCGATCGCCTCCCTGGTACAGACGATCGAGTGGTGTGATCGCCTGGAAGTCGAGGAAGCGGAGGACGACGATCTCAGGGTGGTCGGGGCCGACCTCGACCCCGACGACAATCTGGTGCGTAAGGCGGTGGACGCCGCCCGGCTTCGGAGGCCGGTGCCTCCGCTGAGCATCCGTATGCGGAAGCGGATCCCAATCGGGGCGGGGCTCGGGGGTGGCAGCTCAGACGCGGCGGCCACTTTGCTCGCGGCCTTCTCGTTCGGCGCTGCCGACGATGAGAAAATGGCAGAGGCCGCCTCCTCGCTGGGAGCCGATGTGCCCCTGTTCCTGGTGGGGGGCACGATCCTGATGTCCGGCTACGGCGAGATCATCGAGACCCAGCCGGATCTCGGTGGGCTGGCGATCGCGGTGGCGGTCCCGGATTTCTCGCTGTCAACGGCTGAGGTCTATCGGCGATGGGACCAGATGGAAGGGCCCACCGGCGAGGCCTCGAGCCCCGGGTCGTTGCCCCCTCCCCTTCGGGGGCGAATGCCGATCCGAAACGACCTGACCCCGGCTGCGATGGATTTGGAGCCGATGATGGGTGACTTCATGGCCGACCTTCGCTCGGTGTGGGGCTCGACGGTCTTGATGACCGGGTCCGGGTCGGGTTGCTTCGGGCTTTTCCCCGATCAGAGCGAAGCCGATGACGCGGCGCAAGCGGTGCGAGGCTGGTCCCGGGTGGCATTCGGAGCCGATCTCCGCACACGTGGGGTGAGCCGGGTCGAATGAACAGGCCGTTCAAACACCAACATCTCGCCGCTGGAATCCAGTCAGACCGATTACCACGAGAACTGCCGCGATCGCGGCCAGCACGACCAGCGGAGTGATCGTCAACTCGTCGGCGGGCAGAGCCGGGATATGGCTGAACGGTGACAGGTCCAGGGACCACTGGGGGAACTGGAGGATCCGGCCCAGCTGGCCGAGGAGGAAGAACGCAACCAACACTCCCCAAATCGCGTCGCTGTACTTGGGGGCGAGCCCAAACAGGGCAACCGCGATCCCAACGACTACCCACACCGCCGGGACCTGGATCATGGCGGCTCCGAAAACACGGGGCACCTGGCCACCGATATCGCCGATGATCGAGCCGTAGAGGGCACCAGCGACCACACCGGCTACGGCGAGGATCAAGACCGGGCCGAGCACCGCGAAAACCAAATGACTGCTTACCCATCGAATTCGTGGTGTTGCCGTGGCCAAGATCGAGTCGGCACGGAGACTTTCCTCCTCCACCGTCAGGCGTAGGGCCGATCTGACTGCATATGCGGTGACGATCAGAGCGAGGATGCCCATTGCGGTGGCGAAATATGCCTCGGTGATCCCGGCTTCGCCCCCCAATTGCTCGAATAGCTCCGTGAGCTGTGGATTGTCACCCAGGAACCCGCGGACACTGTCGGCGATGCTCCCATAAACCGCTCCGACGAATGAGAGCCCGAGGGTCCAACCGAGTAACGACGGACGATGGAGACGCCAGGCCAGGCCGAGGGGGGAGCGAAGCGACAGAGAGGCTGAGGCCGGGCCAGGTCGGGGCTGGATCACCCCGGCTCCAACGTCGCGGTGCGCCCCGAGCCAAAAGGCGCCAAAGGTGGTGAGGAGAGCTAGGCCAAATGAGAGCAGCAGCACCGGCCAGCGTTCCTCGGCGAAGGGTCGTAACTGGGTAAACCAGCCAATGGGGGAAAGCCACGACAGCCATCCCAGACCACTTCCGCTTCCTCCGTCCCCGGCCAACCTCAACAGGAATGAGGCACCAATCATCCCTATCGCAACTCCTCTGGCTGCTCCGGCGCCTTGTGTCAGTTGGGCCGCCAGCCCAGACAGACCGGCGAAACCTGCGGCGACTGCCGCGTAACCCAGTCCGAATGCGATGGACCCGGGCGTCGGTAGCCCGAGCCCGATCAACCCTGCTGCGCAGAGTGCCCCAATGATCAGGCCGGCTGACGCCGTCACTATCAGGCTTGCCGTCAACGGTGCATTGCGGCCCACGACGGTGGCTCCGAGCAACTCACGTCTTCCAGTCTCTTCTTCCTCCCTGGTGTGCCTGATCATGGTCATGGCGGTCATGACCCCAACCAGGACAGACCCGATGACCCCAACCCGCCAGGCGGTCAAACTCCCGATGGACGCGTCACGTATTGGGCCGAGGAAGGCGACTATCGCCGGGTTGGAGGCAATGGTGTTGACGAGAACCTGTCGTTCAGCCTCCGAGGGGTACAGCTCGAGGAAGGCACTGGCCGTGCCGACAGCAAGCGACGCCAGGACCAGAATCCACACTGACAGCCGGAATCGATCGCGTCTCGCGATGAGGCGGATCAGATGCCCTGTGCCGACGAGAGTGTTCACGAGCCCACGTCGTCCTGGTAGTGACGCATGAACAACTCTTCCAGGGTTGGGGGATGGCTGGCGAGACTGACGAGTCCGAGACGGTTGAGTTGGGCCAACACCTCGCTGATCTGGTCGGAATCGACCTCGAGGTCGACACGGTGATCGTTGATGCGCAGATCGTGGACGCCGGCGATCACACCAAGACCCGCCGGGTCTGAGGTCACCTGGGCCGAAATTGTGGTCCTTGTCAGATGACGTAGCTCATCGAGAGTGCCGCTCTCTACGGTCCGGCCGGCGCGGACGATGCTCACCCGGTCACAAAGTGCCTCCACTTCGGCCAGGATGTGACTCGCCAACAGCACGGTCCGGCCATCGTGCCGGTCCTCATTGACACAAGCTCGGAATTCGGCCTCCATCAATGGGTCCAATCCGGCGGTCGGCTCGTCGAGAATGAGCAATTCCACGTCCGACGCCAGGGCGGCTATCAGCGCCACCTTCTGCCGGTTTCCCTTGGAGTAGGTGCGTCCCTTCTTGCGAGGGTCCAGGTCGAAGCGCTGGAGTAGGGAATCCCGCCTCCGGATGTCGAGCCCCCCTCTCATCCGACCGAGAAGGTCGATGACCTCGCCACCGGTGAGGTTGGGCCAGAAGGTGACGTCACCGGGAACGTATGCGAGCCGGCGGTGAAGGTCTGTTGCCTCACTCCAGGGATCGCGACCGAAGAGGGTGACCTCGCCACCATCGGCGCGGATCAGGCCGAGGAGGATCCGGATGGTGGTGGTCTTGCCCGCCCCATTGGGACCAAGGAATCCATGGACCTCGCCTTCGGCGACGTCGAGATCGAGCTCGTCGAGCCCAATGGTTTGCCCGTATCGCTTGGTCAGACCGGAAGTTGAGATGACATTGGTCATGTTCCGGATCGTAGACCTCCCCGGCCGGGGGCCTCAGGCTGCAAAACGCAAAACGCAAAACGCAA
>JBBDWM010000005.1:9595-48206 GCA_040902845.1 Acidimicrobiia bacterium | reverse complement strand
AGCGCCAACTCCTTGGCCCGTTGCAGCCCAACGACCCGGGGAAGCAGCCACGACCCGCCGAAGTCGACCGTGAGCCCACGTTTGACGAAGATCTCAGAGAACCGAGCTCGCTCGGTGGCGATCACCAGGTCACAGCCGAGGGCGAGGTTCATTCCGGCGCCCACCGCCACCCCGTCGACGGCGGCGATGGTGGGCTTGGTGAGCCGGTGCAGGGCGAACGCCGCGGAGCCGATCTCCTTCATCCGCTGATGGCGGTCGGTGACCGATTGCAACTCGTCGAGACGTGACGGGTCCAAGTCAGCGCCGGCACAGAACTCGCCTCCGGCTCCGATGACCACCAGGATTCTCTGTTCTGACCGCTCGAAATCCTCGAATGCCGATCGCAACTCCAGCCATCCATCGAACGGGATCGCGTTCTTGCGCTCGGGGCGGTCGATGGTCAGCCACCGCACCTGGCCACGATCCTCGACGGAGAGCCACGTCACGGGGTTGACGGTAGACCGAAGCCAGGGCCGTTACCGTTCCAGGGTGGGCTTCAACCCGTTTCGCCAGCAGGACAAGAGCGCGGCAGACATCGCGGCAATGGTCATCGCGCTCGTGGCAATTCTCGCGGTGGTGGCATGGGCGATCTTCTCGGGGTGACGGTCACCCCCGTCCAGCCCTACGCCGCCCGCAAGGACTACATCTGCCCGGGGTGTGAAAACACCATTCCGCCCGGCACTTTCCATGTGGTGGTTGTTCCCGACGACGAGCCGGACCTGCGCCGCCACTGGCATCACGGCTGCTGGCACAAGGAGATGCGACGCCGATTCGGCGCTGCTTAGGCGTCGCGACGCTGAAGGCCCCACCAGGTGAGACCGAGACCCAACAGGGTCCATCCGGCGATGATGGCCAGAGCGTGGAGTTGGCTCAGATCGCCTCCGGGAACGAAGGGACCAAACGAGCCGCCGATGTCGACATCGAACAAGCCGTTGGTAGCCGCGGACAGCGAGACGTTCTGATAGGGCGCCCATATGGCGAGGATGCCTTCGGCGAACGAGAACGCGATCGCGGCCCCGATCGCAGGGCCCACCGATCTCAACATGGCGATGGCGCCCATTCCGATTGCCACCCAAGCGACCTGGATCACACCCACCTTCCAAACGACGTCGAGCCAATCGGCGATCGAAGGGATTCCCTCACCGGGCGACGCGATTGCCACGACCGCGGCCCAACCGGCACTCCCCAGCAGCATCGCTACCCACGACGCAACTCCGATGACCAATAGTCTCGCCCCAATGTGTGCGGGTTTGCGTGAGTCACGGGTGAGCGAGGTGGCCCAAACCGTCGAGCTCAGATCGGCGCCGATCAAGACCACGGCGAGGATGAGCGGAAACCAGGTCTGGCCGACAACCTGTTGCGCCCCGATCAGGTAGGCGTCCGGCTTGGTGAGGACCGGGACGCCCTCGGCGAGATCCGGTGCGATCTGGCCAAAGATGAGAAGGAAGAAGGCGGTCAACGCCACCAGGAATCCGAGGATGAGGACCATCACCGGATAGAGCTTGCGCCTGCTGAGCTTGAGGTATTCGGCGTGAACGAGACTCACGATGTCTCCTCGGTTGTCATCCCGAGAAAGACGGTTTCCAGAGAGCTTCGGGCCCGGCTCACTTCACTCGGATAGATACCCGAGCGGGCTAGGACCTCGACGATGCGACTGCCATTCTCGTCATGCACCGTCAGCACATTCGACTCGACCGAAGCTTCGATCCCGGCCGCAGCGAGGGCGGCAACCGCCGGCGTCGCATCGGCGACGACCACTCTGGTCCCAGCCCCATCCCCAAGCAGCTCATCGAGTGTGCCCTGGGCCACGAGTCGGCCATGGTTGACGACGACGACGTAATCGGCGAGGGCCTCGATGTCGGCGAGATCGTGACTGGAGACGACCACGGTGCGCCCATCGTCTGCGAGCTGTCGGAGACGTTCCCTGAACCCCCTCTGCCCGGCCGGGTCGAGACCATCGAGCGGCTCGTCGAGCAGGAGCAATTCCGGCTCGGCGAGGAGGGCTGCGGCCAGTGCAAGACGTTGGCGCATCCCCTTTGAGTACTCCTCGACGCGTCGCCCGGCGTCCACAGTCAGTTCGACGAATTCGAGCAACTCGTCGATGCGCTGGTGCCCGAAACCAAGGGTGTCCGCCGCAACCTGGAGATTGATCCTGCCCCCCAGGGCTCGGATGAGGCCCGGCTCCTCGATGATGGCGCCGACCTTCTTGGTGACCGCCTGTAGCTCGGCCGGCACCTGATGACCCAGGATTTCCATGTGCCCGGCGTTGGGACGGGTGAGACCGAGTAGGGAGCGGAATGTCGTTGTCTTCCCCGCCCCGTTGGGGCCGAGGAACCCGGTGATGGCTCCCGATGGGATGTTGAAGTCGAGACCGTCGAGCGCCTTGATCTTCTTGTAGTGCTTGACCAGCCCTTCGACTGTGATGGCGTTGCCGGAGCTGACCATGGTTTCAGGAACCTAGAGGGAGTTGAAAACGGGTGTCAAGACCCACCGGGCACCCAGTGGAAGACCGCGGCCGCCGGCTCGATCCTGACACCGACGAAGTCGACGCGGCTGGCACCCACCTGGCGGGCGAGCCCACGCACCCTTTGCCTCTTGGCCGGATCAATCGCATCGATAGCTTCCCCAGGGCCGGTGATGGTCCGCACCTCGATCGCCACCCGTTCTCCATGATCCAGGGCGAGGATGTCGATTTCTCCCCGGTCGACGAGGACATTGGTGGCGAGCACCCGAAGACCGTGCTCGCTGAGGAACCAACGTGTGAGACGCTCCCCCAACCTGCCCACGGTCCCAGTGTCGCTCAGAGCGACAGCTCTTGCTGTTCCAGTTCCTCTACGTTCACGTCGCGAAATGTGAGCACCTTGACGTGTTGCAGGAATCGGGCAGGGCGGAACATGTCCCAGACCCAGGCATCACGCATCTCGACTTCGAAGAAGACCGAGCCATTGGCCTCGCGCACCTCGAGATCAACCTCGTTGGCGAGATAGAAACGACGCTCAGTCTCCACGACATAACGAAACATCGGGAGGACGTCGTGGTACTCCTTGTAGATCTTGAGCTCTACTTCGGACTCGTAGCGCTCCAGGTCCTCTTCCATGCACTCCTCTTCACACGTTGCTGGCGATCATATGACACCACGAATCCCTAAACAGCCACTAGGGATCGGGTTTTTTCAGAAAGCGCCAAAATGGGACAGAGGCCAGATCGTGACGACGGCCTGTCCCACCAGATCATCGAGGGGGACCGGACCAAAACGCCTGCTATCGAACGAGGCGTTGCGGTTATCCCCCATCACGAACACCTCGCCATCGCCGACCAGGAACGGCCCCTCGTTGGGCATCTCGATATCGTCGAGGTACGGCTCGTCCAATGGGGTCCCGCCTATCACGATGTGATTGGCTCGAATCTCGATGCTGTCGCCGGGAAGGCCGATAACCCGCTTGATCAGGTCATCCCTCCCCCGGGTCCGCACCCCAACCGCCTCCAGCACCGACCGGATCACGGCTTCGGGAACAGATTCCTCGATCTCGGTCTCGCGGGGGTCGCGAAAAACGACGATGTCACCTCGCTGTGGCTCGCCCCACTTGTAGGCGAGCTTGTTCACCATCACCCGGTCGTTGACCTCGATCGTGGGCAGCATCGACTCGGACGGGATCCAGAAGGGTTGGATCAGGAAGGTCTTGATCACGACGGCGATCGCGAGGGCAGTGAGAAGGAGACCTGGCAGCTCTGCGAGGAACGATCGTCGCTTCGGCGGATCCGGGCTCTCCTCGGAGGCGCCTTCCAACTGGTTCGGAGTGGGCAGACTCAGTCGCGCAGCTCCTTGATCCGGGCGGACTTCCCAACCCGGTCACGAAGGTAATACAGCTTGGACCGGCGGACGTCGCCGCGACGAAGCACCTCGATCTTGGAGATGATCGGGGCGTGAACCGGGAATACCCGCTCGACGCCGACGCCGAAGCTGATCTTGCGGACGGTGAAAGAGGCCCTGGCACCGGACCGGTTGCGAGCGATGACCACACCCTCGAACACCTGGATGCGCTCCCGGCCAGCCTCCATGACCCGGACGTGGACCTTGACCGTGTCGCCGGGTCTGAATTCGGGGATGTCGTCGCGGACGTGCGCGCTCTCGACGAGGTGAAGATCGTTCATTGGAGGACTCCTAGGAGCGGTCGGAAAGGGTCTGATAATCCCGACCCACCCAAAATTGTATCAGGTCTCCGGTTTGTCGCCATCCGCCAGAAGGTCGGGCCGACGCATTCGGGTCCGTTCCAAACGCTGCTGGGCCCGCCACTGCTCGACCCGGCCATGGTCCCCGGACAACAGGACTTCCGGGACCGGCCAACCGTTGAATTCTGCAGGGCGGGTATAGACCGGCTCCTCGAGGAGACCGTGGCGAAAAGACTCGGTTTCGGTCGAGCCGGGGTTGCCCACCACCCCGGGGAGAAGACGGGCGATCCCTTCGATGGCGGCTGAGGCAGCGACCTCTCCCCCGGCGAGCACGAAATCCCCCAACGAGACTTCCTCGTCGATCAGGTTGTCGGCAACCCGTTGGTCAACACCTTCGTAACGGCCACAAACGAACGTGATCTCCTCCAGTAACGCCCATTCGTCGAGGGTGGCCTGCATCATCGGATGCCCCACCGGGGTGAACAGAACCCGGTGCGATTCGGCCAGCGGTTCGAGGGCGGCGGCCAAAGGCTCGATCATCATCACCATCCCGGCTCCACCCCCGAATGGAGAGTCGTCGACCTGACGGTGCTTTCCCAGGCCGTGCTGCCTGAGGTCGACGAGATTCACTTCGAGAGCGCCGGATTCGATGGCCCTGGCCACCAGGCTCACTCGAAGCGGGCTGTCGAAGTAATCGGGAAAGATGGTGACGACGTTGATCCGCACGATCCGGGAAGAGTACGGGAAGAGTGAGGTCGGGAGCCCCCCCTAACTGGGAGCCCCCCCGTAATTGGGACCCAGGGGGCCACATATGACCCCTGTACGTCCCAATTAGGGCAAGGGGGGCCGCTCTAGCTGAGCCGCTCCACGATCATCGCCATCCCCTGGCCCCCACCGACACACATCGTCTCCAGGCCGATGGCCTGATCCCTGGTTCGTAGACCGTTGATCAGGGTGCCCATGATCCTCGCTCCGGTCATCCCGAAGGGATGACCAAGGGCAATCGAGCCACCGTGCGGGTTCAGCCTGTCCATGTCGATGTCCAGCACATCGGCACAGGCCAGCACCTGGGCCGCGAAAGCCTCATTGATCTCGATCAGGTCCACATCATCCAGCGTCATCCCGGCCTGGGCCAGGACCTGACTCACCGCCCCAACCGGGCCCATTCCCATGTACTCCGGCTCGAGGCCGACCACAGAGGAAGCCACGATCCGGGCCAGAGGAGTCAGGCCCAGATCGCTGGCCCGTTGCTCCGACATGACGAGTACTGCCGCCGAACCGTCGTTCAGAGGACACGAGTTGCCGGCGGTCACCTTCCCGCCTTGTTTGAAGACGGGCGCCAACTCGGCCAGTTTCTCTATGGTCGTGTTGGGGCGTGGGCCGTCGTCGACACTGATCGTTCGGCCGTCGGGAATGTCGATCGGGGTGATCTCCCAGTCGAAGAAACCGTTCTTCTGTGACTCAACGGCCCGGTCCTGAGAGCGCTTGGCGAACTCGTCCATCCGCTCCCGGGTGATCCCGTGCCTCTCGGCGACGTTCTCAGCGGTGTTCCCCATCGGGATGTAGACGTTGTTGATGAAGTCGTCGCGCTCGGGATCGGTGAACCTGGGGTTGAGGTCCTCGCTGTCGAATCCCTTCCCGTAGGTGCGAGTCGTGGACTCCGAGCCGGCAGCGACATAGGTGTCGCCCTCGCCCGATCTGATGGCATGGAACGCCATCCTTATGGTCTCCAATGAGGAGGCACAGAACCGGTTCACTGTGGTGGCAGGGACTGTGTCCGGCATCCCACCGAGCAGGGAGGCAGGGCGGGCGAGGTTGTAGCCCTGTTCGTGATGGGTCAGACCGCACCCGACCATGACATCGACCACCGAGGCCCGGTCCACCTCAGGGTTCTTCTCCATCAATGCATTGATGGAGAAACCGGCCAGATCGTCGGCTCTGACGTCGATCAGCGAGCCCTTATAGGCACGGCCGATCGGGCTGCGAGCGGTGGCGACGATCACTGCTTCTGCCATCACAGGGTTTCCAATCCGTGGTGAATCTTGATTGCTCGATCAAATGTAACCCGGGTCGTACCCTTGCGGGCATGCGGTTTCCGACCCTGTTGGGTTTGTTGTTGTTGGCGGCTTGCACACCGATCGCAGGTACCTCGACCACGTCGACCACCTCGACAACCGCTCCGACCACCACGATCACTGTCGGAGTGACGAGCACGGTCGGCACCACCCAGACCCCGGTCGGCTGTCCCCAGAGCGCCGACTTCTTGGAGGGCGGGCAGGTCGCACGTATCGATCAACCGGCCTCCGACGCCAACATTCTCGGACTCATCTCGTGGGAAGTCGAAGTGGGTTGTGAGCTATTTCGCCTCGCCTTCGAGACGAATGAAGGGGCCCCGGCCACCACGCCGCCATCGGTCGTGGTCGAGTACTTGGACTCGGGCCAGGTACTCCGGATCCACCTCGACCTGGAGCGAACCGTCATCACCGACCAATTGGTGGAAACCACCCTCGTCGATCGGCTCTACGTGGTGCGGGCGCTCGACGGCGGACTTTTTGTCGACCTCCACCTGGCCGCACCGAGCCAGGCCCGGGCCACTGTCAGAAACTCTCCGGCAGGTCTAACCGTGGAGCTTCAGATGGGTATTCAGCCCTTCAGCGGAACCGCGACGATCTCGGATCAGGTGGTGGTACTGGATCCCTCCCCGGGTGCCGAGACCGCCAGCACCGTTGAGGTAAGTGGTTATGCCCGAACCTTCGAAGCCACGGTCCTCGTGATCGCCACCAGCGCCGGACAGGCCGTAGTCGAGACCAACACCCAGGCAGCCGATTGGGCCGAGACCTGGGGCGAGTTCCGGACCACCGTCGAAGTGCTACCGGGAGCGATCTCCCTGTTCGTCGGGGAGGAGAGCCCTAACGACGGGGCTCTTGCCGGCGCGATCGTCGAGATCACGGTTCGATGAGACCAGGCAGGGTCACGATCTCGACGTAACGCTTCTCCAGGTCGACAACAGGAACCAGGTCGTTGACAAAGGGCACCTCGAAGGTCGAGCCCTCACCGTCGACCACCAAACGATCCTGAGCCAGACCGGCGACGACTCCGACCACCACCCCGAGCCGATCCCCATCGATGCTGCGCGCCTCGAGACCGACCAGATCCTCCGGCCAGAACTCACCCTCTTCCAGGGCACGGCGCCCCTCAACCATCACCTCGGCGCCCCTGATCTCTTCGGCTGCCTCCCGGCCCTCGATGCCCTCGAAGGCAACCTGAAAACCCTTGTCCACGCGACGAACCGCCCTCACCACGTGGGGGCGGTCCTTGATCCAAACCGTGGTTCCGGGATCGAAGTGGACGACGTCTTCGGGCTCTATGTAGAGACCCAGGAACCCCTCGAGACCGTGGGGACGTCCGAGCCTCCCAACCCGGGCAGCGGCGCCCTCAGTCGACGAACTCGACGTCAGCTGTGATTCCCTCTTCGTCGGCGGCGGCTCCGGCGGCGGCTCGGATCGCTTTCGCCACTCGGCCTCGCCGGCCAATGACCCGACCCATGTCCGCCTTGGCCGTCCTCACCTCGGCGATCACCTCGTCAGGCCCTTGCTCGACCATGGTCACCGAAACCTCGTCCGGCTCCTCGACGATGCTCTTGACCACGTAGGTGACGACTCTTTCAACTATTTCACCCTTGGCCACGGTCATTCCTCCTCAGAGGAAACGTCTGCGGGGAGGGATTCTGCCTCCGCCGGCTCAGCGGCTTCTTCAGCTACCGGTGCCGGCTCCTCTGCAGCCGGCGCCTCAGCAGGAGCAACGGCCTCCTCGACAACGGCTACCTGGGCAGCGGCCTCTTCATGCGTCGGAGCAAGCGGCGCCACCTCCGGCTCCTCTTCCTGGTTCTGGGCGGCAGCGGCCACGACATGGATCTGGCCCCGCTTTACTTTCATCGTGGTCAGGGCCCCGGAGATGTTGAGCAGCTTTTCGACGGCCTCGGTGGGCTGGGCGCCCTTGGCCAGCCATTCGGTCGCCTTGTCGTTGTCGATTTCGACCAACGACGGCTCCTGACGCGGATCATAACGCCCGATCTGCTCGATATACCGGCCGTCCCTGGGGGAACGGCCGTCTACGACCACGACCCGGTAGACGGGCGATTTCTTCTTGCCCATCCGGATCAATCTCATCTTCACGGCCATCGACTCACCTCTTGGTTCGCTGCGCCGACAGGAGTCCCTGAAGGGAAGGGGCTCCCTTTCCTCCGGCCAGCGTCTTCATCATCTTTTGTGCGTCGGCGAATTGCTTGAGGAGGCGATTCACATCCTGGGGCCTGCTGCCCGAACCGGACGCGATTCGCCGCTTTTGGCTTCCGCCGATGACTTTCGGGTTCCGGCGCTCCTCAGGGGTCATTGACTGGATGATTGCCTCGACCCTTTTCAGATCGCGGTCATCGACATCGATGTCGCGAAGGAGCGATCCGGAGCCGGGAAGCATAGCAAGGATGTCTTTCAGAGGCCCCATCCGCTTCATCTGTTGGAACTGCGCCAGGAAGTCCTCGAGCGTGAATTGTCCCTTCTCAAGTTTCCTGGCCGTCTTCTCGGCCTCGGCCTCGTCGAATGTCGATTCGGCCTTCTCGATGAGGGTGAGGACATCACCCATCCCCAGGATTCGGGAGGCCATACGGTCCGGGTGGAAAGCTTCGAGGTCTCCCAGGCCCTCCCCGACACCTGCGAACTTGACCGGCGCCCCGGTGACCTCGCGCACCGAGATCGCCGCGCCTCCGCGGGCGTCACCGTCGAGCTTGGAAAGGATGACGCCGGTGAGCCCGATCTGTTGTTGGAAGCCGTTGGCGACGTTGACCGCGTCCTGACCGGTCATGGCGTCGACCACGAGGAGCACCTCGTCGGGATCGGCGGCCTTGCGGACGTCGGCCAGCTCCTTCATGAGTAGAGCGTCGATCTGGAGTCGTCCGGCGGTGTCGACGATGACCACGTCGCGACCAGTGCGGATCGCTTCTTTGAGTGCGGCCTTGACCAGCTTCTCCGGCTTTCCTTTCCGATCTGAGAAAACCGGGACCTCGATTCGCCCGCCAAGAGTCTCCAACTGGTCGATGGCGGCGGGACGCTGCAGATCGGCTGCCACCAGCAGCGGCTTCTTGCCCTGGGACCGGAGATGGCCAGCCAGCTTGGCGGCCGTGGTGGTCTTCCCCGATCCCTGGAGCCCGACCATGAGGATGGTGAGCGGTGGTGCTGCCTTGACCAGACCCGTCGATTCCGAGCCCAGCGTGACGACCAACTCCTCGTGGACGATTTTGATCACCTGCTGGCCCGGGGTGAGGGATTTGGCGACGTCTTCACCGAGGGCGCGCTCCTTGACCCGCCCCAGGAATGCCTTGACCACACCGACATTGACGTCGGCCTCGAGGAGGGCGAGACGGACCTCTCGGAGGGCCTCATCGATGTCCTTCTCCGAGAGCCGTCCCTTGCTCCGTAACGAGCTGAAAACGCCCTCGAAACGTTTGGTGAGTGTGTCGAACACGAAGGATCACGGTACCGGGATCCCCGCGCGAAAACGGAGGATCCCGATGGCAACGAGGTCCAACTCGTGCAACGTCGCTGAATGAGCGTCGCGAACTGTTCAGTGATAGTGAACAGTTTTGACACCACAGGCCACCGAGAATGCGTATGCTGAATTGGCGACGGGCACCGAGTTTTCGAGCCGACTGCCTGTTTGAAAGAGGTTGAAATTCCATCGAGCAATAGGGCCTCCGGTCACGCCGATCGGCCCATGGACTGGGGGTTTAGCTTTGGCAGTCGAGACGTCTGGTCATAGTCGAGGCAATCCACGGTTGTACGAATTGGTCGAGCACGCCCCGAAGGCGGGCAAGAGCCCGACGATCTGGGCCTGGCCGGAGATCATCGACTACTTCAAAGTGGCGGGCCAACCGGTTCAAGGGCCGTGGCCGCCACACCAGGAGCCGCGGCCGGATCCCGGGGCCGAATCTCTGCCAGTGGCCGTGCCCGACCCACAATCTTTTCCTTCTGACCGCACCCATGATCTGGACTCCGGGCCCCGGACCTGAACAGGAAGCAAGGAGGCAGCCATCTATCCCTCTCGATTCCGCTATGAAGCGCCCCGATCGATAGAGGAGGCTTTCTCTCTCCTCTCCGACGGCGGAGGAGACGCCAAAGTCCTGGCCGGTGGCCAGAGCCTGGTCCCGATGATCAAGCTCCGGTTTGCATCTCCCGAGATGCTGGTCGACATCAACGAGCTTCCAGGGTTGGACTATCACCGACTCGGGGACGATGGGAGCATCCACATCGCGGCACTGTGCCGCCACGCAGACCTGGAGCGCTCCTCGCTGTTGGCGTCCCACCAGCCCACAATGGCCGCCGCTGCCCCGCTGGTGGCCGACCCGATCGTTCGCATCCGTGGCACGCTGGTTGGATCTCTGTGCCATGCTGATCCCCAGGGTGACTGGGCTTCGGTGATGGCTTCCCTCGACGGGTCGGTTGTTGCTCAAGGACCTAAAGGCCAGCGGACGATTTCTGTGAAGGACTTCGTCCGGGGCCCGTTCCAGAACGCGCTGGCCGTGGACGAGATCGTCGTTGAGGCAGTCGTCCCCGCGCCCCAAGGGATCGCGAGCGGCGGCTACCTCAAACTGGAGCGCCGGGTGGGCGACTTCGCCACCGCCGGGGTGGCTGTCTCCATCGATCGGGAGGGAAGCAAGGTCACCAGAGCAGGCATCGCCCTCACCGGGGTAGGCGGCTCGACCATCTCGGCGGACGAAGCCGCCCAGCTGCTCGTCGGCGTGGAGTTGAGCGCTGAAGTAATCGGCGAAGTATCCGAGCTTGCGGCTCAGGCTGCACAACCCCGTACCGACCACCGGGGCAGTGCATCGTTCAAGCGGCAGGTGGTGCGCGTCTTCACTAGCCGGATCCTGACCAGACTTCTTGTATCGGAAGAGGAAGCGGCCTGACATGAGCAACCTGTACGAAGTCCTCCCCGCCGAGACCGAGGAAGGGGTCCCGGTTCGCAAGGTCACCATCCGGGTGAACGGCGAGAACCGGTCTGCAGTCGTCGAGCACCGACTTCTATTGGCTCATCTGCTCCGTCAAGGGTTCCAGCTGACCGGAACCCACACTGGCTGTGACACCACCAACTGCGGTGCCTGCACCGTTCTCTTCGACGGCAAGCCAGTCAAGAGCTGCACCATGTTCGCTGTCCAGGCCGACGGCCACGACGTGATGACCGTCGAGGGCCTGGCTGGTCCCAGCCAGCTCCACGCCATCCAGGAGGGGTTCAAGGAAGAGCACGGGCTCCAGTGCGGGTTCTGCACCCCGGGGATGATGATGACCACCAAGGCACTCCTCGATGAGAACCCGAACCCCACCGAGGACGAGATCAGATGGGCATTGAGCGGCAACCTCTGTCGGTGCACCGGATATCAGAACATCGTCAAGGCGGTCATGTGGGCCGCCGCCAAGCTCCAGGATCAATGATATGAAGCCAGCGGAGGTAATCAGGTGACGGCGGTCGACGAGATCAAGATCGGCGGAATGGGCGCCAGTCGGCGCCGGGTCGAGGACAACCGATTCATCCGCGGCAAGGGCAACTACATAGACGACGTTGTGCTGCCCGGGATGTTGCACATGGAGATCCTGCGCAGCCCACTGGCCCACGCTCGGATCAGGTCGATCGACACCTCGAAGGCCTGGGCAATGCCGGGAGTCCGCCTTGTGCTTACTGGCGAGACGATGGCCGCCCGCAACCTGGCTTGGATGCCCACCCTTTCCTATGACACCCAGGCGGTGCTCGCGACCGACAAGGTCCGCTTCCAGGGTCAGGAGGTGGCGTGTGTCATCGCCGACGATCCGTACATAGCCAAGGACGCCTGTGAGGCGATCATGGTCGACTACGAGCCGCTCCCGCCGATTGTCAACCCAACCCAGTCCCTTTCCGATGGGGCGCCGCTGATCCGGGACGACAAGGAGAACCAGCCCGACAACGTCATATACGACTGGGAAGTGGGCGACAAGGACGGCACCGACCGGGCTTTCGCCGACGCCGACGTCGTATCCAAGCTCGACCTTCACTACCCCCGTTCCCACCCCTCGCCGATCGAATGTTGCGGATCGATCGCCGACTACAACCGCGCCACCTCGAAGCTCACCGTCTACATGACCAGCCAGGCGCCCCACATCATCCGGGCCGCGGTGGCGATGGTCGCCGAGCTTCCCGAGCAGATGATCCGGATCATCGCACCGGACATCGGCGGCGGGTTCGGCAACAAGGTGCCGGTCTACCCCGGGTACGTGGCTTCGATCCTGGCCTCGATCCTTCTGGAGAGGCCGGTGAAGTGGATCGAGGACCGCACCGGGAATCTGATCTCCACCGGCTTCGCCCGCGACATCTACCTCCACGGTGAGGTGGCAATGCGCAAGGACGGACGGATCCTCGGGGTCCGGATGCAGGCCACAGCCGACCACGGTGCCTTCTTCTCAGATGCCCAACCGTCCAAGTTCAAGATCGGGCTGATGCACTCGGCGTTTGCCTGCTACGACATCCCCAACGCCCACCTCGTGGCACGCGGGGTCTACACCAATAAGGCTCCCGGCGGGGTTGCATACCGCTGCTCGTTCCGGGTAACCGAGGCGATGTTCTTCCAGGAGCGGATGGTTCAGGCGGCAGCCGACGACCTGGGGATGGACCAAGCCGAGTTCCGGCGCATCAACTTCGTCCGAGACGACGACTTCCCCCACCGCACCCCCTGGGGGTTCCTCACCGACTCCGGTCAGTACAGCAAGTGCCTCGATGTTGGTCTGGAGGCGATCGGCTACCAGGACTTCCTCAAGCAGAAGGAGGAGGCAGCCAAGCGGGGCCGGCTTCTAGGGATCGGCATCTCAACGATGACCGAGCCGCTCGGCGCCGGCAACAGCAGGGAGTACGACATCCTCGGCATCAAGATGTTCGACTCGGCCGAATTGAAGGTCCACATCACCGGCAAGGCGCTTCTCCGCACCGGCGCCAAGAGCCAGGGCCAGGGACACGAGACCACCTGGGCCCAGATCGTGGCCCACGAGCTCGGCATCCCCGCGGCTGACATCGTCGTCGAGGAGGGCGACACCGACACCGCCCCCTTCGGGATGGGCACCTACGCCTCCCGAAGCACCCCGGTGGCGGGAGCGGCCGTGGCCATGGTGTCGCGCAAGATCCGGGCCAAGGCCCGCAAGATCGCTGCCCACCTGCTCGAGGTCTCGGAGGAGGACGTCGAGTGGGAGCTCGGGCGCTTCTACGTGCGCAGCCAGCCCGATCGGGGCGTGACCATCCAGGAGTGTGCCGTCGCGGCCTACTCCAACATGCCCGACGGCATGGAGCCCGGTCTGGACAACACGGCCTACTACGACCCACCAAACCTCACCTGGCCGTTCGCCTGCTACATCGTGACCGTCGAGGTCGACCCCGAGACCGGAGTGTGGGACGTGCTGCGGCTGGTGGCCGTGGACGACTGCGGGGTTCGGATCAACCCGATGATCGTCGAGGGCCAGATCATGGGCGGCCTCACCGAGGCCTACGCCATGGCAAGCATGCAGTTCATCACCTTCGACGCCGAGGGCAACTGCATCGGGTCGAACTTCACCGACTACCTGCTGCCGACTTCCTGGGAGACCCCCGGTTTCGAGCTCCACGAGGTCGTCACCCCCTGCCCCCACCACCCGATCGGCGCCAAAGGCATCGGTGAGTGCGCTGCAGTGGGAGGGCCAGCCGCGTTCGTCAACGCCGTGATGGACGCCCTCAAAGGCACCGGGGTGCGCAACATCGACATGCCGATGTTCCCCGATCGGGTTTACGAGGCGCTGCAGACTGGCAAGGACATCAGCGGGGCGCCGCCGGTCAGGACCGACGAAGCATGAACTCACAACCGGTCGATGGCTGGAGGATGGTCGAGAAGGCCAGTGAACTCGCCCGTCAGGGCGTCGAGTTCGCCCTGGCCACCGTGGTCTGGCGTCAGGCGCCGTCTTCGGGCCACCAGGGGGCGCGGGCCATCATCACGGCCGACGGCCAGCTCCACGGCTGGATCGGAGGCGCCTGTGCCGAGCCGGTCGTGATCCGTGAGGCGCAGCGGGTGATCGAAGACCGCCAACCCCGCTTGGTCCTGTTGGGCGCTCCCGACCAGTTCGGCGTGCTTCCCGAGGGGATGTTGTTCGTCCAGATGTCCTGCCAATCCGAGGGTGCGCTGGAGCTGTACATCGAGCCGGTGCTGGCCAGCCCTCATCTGGTAGTGGTCGGGCGCTCTCCGATGGCCACAACTTTGGTCGATCTGGCCACCGTCTTGGGATGGCGGGCCGATCTGATCGAGGCCGCAGACTTCACAATCGCCGATGTCGACGCGGGGTCCGTGGTGGTCATTGCCACCCAGGGCCACGGTGACGAGGAAGCTGTCGGACAAGCAGTGGCCGGGCGGCCCGCCTTCGTCGGGATGGTGGCGTCCCGCAAACGGGGGGAGGCCGTGCTCGGCTACCTCGCCGACCGGGGCGTCCCGAAAGAGCTGCTCGATGAGGTTCGGGTGCCTGTCGGATACGACCTCGGCCACACCTCTCATCCCGAGATCGCCGTTGCCGTGCTCGCCGAGTTGGTCGAGCTGCGAGCCAAGGGGGCGCTCAACCGTCGGACGGCGGAAACCGCTGTCTCTCACCCCGTGCCCGTGCCCATGTCCGCGGGTGCCGCTATCGATCTCGTGTGCGGGATGACGGTGCTCGCCGACCGCACCAGCCGCCCCTTCGAGTTTGAGGGCGAGACTTACTACTTCTGCTGCCCCGGATGCCGGGTCGCCTTCGAGAAAGACCCGGCCAGCTTCATCACCCAGGAGGCGACATGCTGATCAAGCACGACTTCGAGGTTCCCCTGTCGATCGACAAAGTGTGGGAGTTCTGCCAGGACATTCCCCAGGTGGCTTCTTGCCTGCCGGGCGCGTCGCTCACTGACGAGGTGGGGCCCGACCAATACCAAGGCAACGTCGCGATTCGCCTGGGACCGGTACAGATGCAGTTCGCCGGGCGTGCCAATGTCATGAAGCGAGACGAGGCCAGCAAGACAATCGTCATCGACGCCTCCGGCGCCGACGAGAAGGGCCGTGGCCAGGCCGCACTGGGGCTCACCGCCCGCCTGGTCCCGACAGCAAACGGCACCAAGGTCGAGGTGGAACAAGACCTGCAACTCTCCGGGGCCGCGGCGCAGTATGGCCGGGGCATGATCTCCGACTTCAGCGCGGTGATGCTGCGTGACTTCGCCACCAATATGAAGGTCCGGATCGACGCCTTCGACCGCGGCCTGTCGCCCGATCAGATCAAGGAAGCGAAGAGTGCCGGCGGTTTCAGTATCGCCATCCAGGCCGCCTGGATGGCACTGAAGCGAGTCGGCCGGCGGTTCTTCCTCCCCTATCAGCCCAACCAGACTTGAGGAGAAGATCATGCTTTGGTGGATAGGTAACGCGGTACTGCTCCTGGTGGTGGTACCGGTCCTGGTCGCCCTGTTGAACCGGGTGCTGGCGGCGGTGGAACGAATCAGGGGCGCGTCTGACGAGATCCTCGCCGGGGGCGTCGGTCTCATCGGTGAGCTGAACAAGGTGCCTGATCTTCTGGCCGTCACCGACAAGGCCATCGAGGACGTCTCACTGGGCGCAGTCCGTTACGCCGGCTCGGTCGGCAAGTTGCTTGGTTGACGAGAGGAAGGATCAATGCCCGCAGTCGCAATCGTGACCCTGGTGATCGCCACTCTGATCATCGCCGCCGCCGCCCTGGGGCTGGCCCGGGTGATCGGCCATCTGATGGCAACGTTGAAGACACTCCGGGCCCTCACCGGAGGCGTTGACGTCGTCGCCGAACAGACCAGTACGGTGCCTGCCGTGGTGGCCTCGATCAACGCCAACCTGAAGCCGGTCAGCGACTTCTGCGAATCGATCTGAGGCATAGAACATGAACGAGCTCTTCGAAGGAAACACCGGCTGGTTGGTCGGATACGTCATCGGGATCGTCATAGTCCTGGTGGTGGTTGCTCTCGTGGTGCCGATCCTGGTTCTTGCCAGAAAGATCGGGAAAGAAGCCAAGTTGATCGACAACAGCTTGAAGAAGTCGGTGGTGAACACGGCGGCCCTCGCCGACCTGGCCACCACCAACACGATGGCGGTCAACGTCATCCAAGGACTCGAGCGCGGCCGGAAGCGGCTGGGAGGATGAGCATGGTCTTTGCCCTGACCGATAACCAGGAGACCCTCTGGCAGATTGCCAACTGGGCCGGGCTCGTCGTGGTGGTGGCTGTGGCCGCCCTGCTCACCATCCTCGTCGTGCTGGTGCGCACCATCGAGCGCAGGGTCGCTGGGATCAAGGCCACCCTCACCCAGGCTGAGGCCAACACAGCAGATGCGGCCCTGCTCAACACGACGGCCGCCGGCGTCGACCTTGTGCTAGCTGAGGGCCTCGAGCACCACCTCTTCCTGGGACGCGTCCTCGGGAAGGTGCGCTCATGAACGGCCTGATCGTCTTCACCGTGGTCGACATCGTCCTGCTTATTGCAGGGCTGGCCATCTACCTCTACATAGTGGGAGGCCAGCTCACCCGGGTCGCCACCGGCCTCGAGGAATGCAACGACCTTGTCCAGCAGATCAAGGACAACGCCGCTTCCATCGAAGGCAACCTCAAGCACATCAACCGCACCGGAGGTGTGATCGCCGGAGCCCTCCCCCTGCTCTACGGAATGGCCGAGGGCATCGTGGTGGGCGCGACCTACGACCCGGAGAAGGTGCCGGCCCGAGGCACAGCCCTCCCCGCATCGGGGAGTCGCCGGTCACGGCTGCATGACGGGGTCGGCTATCTCCCGGACGGCCCGGGGAAGAACGCCCACGCCCCGCTGGCCGACCAGGTCGAGCCCGCGTAGAGCGGGGCCGACGCCCTGCCGCGTCCCCCACTGTCGAGATGGGCCGGGGCCGACCCGGCCCATCCCTTTCCCCTCCGAATCACCGAAACCGGTGCTCCGGTATGCATACTCCATGTCCGGCCGCTTCAGTGATGTGACAGGAATCGCGTCAAAACGGAAACCTGTCACGAAACCGCCGTCCCCGGACAGGAATGAGTGATGGCATCCAGGACGGACCAGAGATCGCGCTTCGAGGAGATTTGGACCGAGTACCGCCTCCAGATCCTCGCCTATTGCTTGCGTAGAGCTGCGCCGACTCACGCCGAGGATGCCTGCAACGAGGTGTTCATGGTGGCATGGCGACGAATCGATGAGATCCCCCGCCCTCCCAAGACCGTTCCGTACCTGTACGGCATCGCCGGCAAAGTCGTCTCCAATCACCGAAGAGCGTTCCATCGTCGATCGCGATTGGATGAGAAGCTCAGCAACCTGGGTGTGGCGCCGGCGACGGACCCTGTGGACCTTGTTGTGCAGAACACAGAGGACCAGCGGGTCGCGGCCGCGGTTCGCAATCTGAAGCCGAAGGACCAGGAGATCGTCATGCTCCATGCATGGGAGGACCTGTCCCATGAGGAGATCGCCGAGATCACGGGCATGACCGCGGGCGCAGTCCGCCAGAGAATCCACCGCTCCTACCAGCACCTGGCCCGTGTCCTCGAGCCGAGCCTGGATAGGCAGCCAAACAATTCCCCTCCGATTGCCGAGGAAGGAGGGACATGACACACGAACAGATCGATCGAATGGTCCGCAGGGCCAACCCCGTGCGGGATCCCAACAGCCTCGGTTCTGTCGCTGTGCCTGTCCTCACGACCCCTCTGGAGAGGAGGATGGAAATGCAGATTGATCACAGACCCGGGACTGAGGTTCAGGCAAACCGCAACCGCTGGCGAGGCCCATTGATCGGGATCGCGGCGGCGGCGGCGATCCTGGTCGCAGGGCTCGTCTTCGTCCTGACCAGGGACAACACTCCGGTGGCCGAGCCGGCCCCGAATGCGACCCGGCTCACTATGAGCATGGAATTCCAGCCCATCGATCCGGGCGCCTACTTCGCTGACACCGACCTCTTGGAGTCCACATCATTGAGAGGCACGTTCGTCATCGAGAGCAATGGGTGGCTAGGGACCGCCGCCGGGGCGATGAAATCGCTTGTGGACGACGGCCCCTACATCGCACTCTTCATAGCGGAGGTCGATCGGGTGTGGTCGTCGGCCTGTGAATCTGGGCGTACCCAACAGGCCGCCGCGACCACGGCAGAAGGTCTGGCCAACCAGTTCGTTGCCGCTGGATTCACCAACACCGGAGCCCTGACACCGGTCAGTGCCTTTGGACATGAGGGATACCACCTCGCGACCGAGGTCCGCCCCAGTTGTATCAGCCAGGATTTCACGGTCTGGGGCGGCTCCAACTGGGATGGCCGTTATTACCAGACCGAGAATCAGCCGCTGGAGCTCTGGTTTCTCGACGTGGAGGGGACCCCGGTCCTTGTCGAAGCAACCTGGTGGCCGGAGACCCCAGAGGAGGACGTGGCCGAGCTCAGGACCGTGCTCGACACCCTGGTGATCACGCCTTAGGCGAGACCGCGGGCTACCGGCCCCCTGACGGGTCTCGATCCGTGGTCAGGGGGCCGGTGGTGCCCGGGGTCTCGTACTCCCCTATCCAGTGGTCCTTCCAAGACTGGTCGTACTGCTCCGGGTTGCACCCCGGCCGGTAGATAGCTATCAGCTCCCGGGCTATCTGCCCCCGGTGCGGCGTCTGGGCGCCCGGGGCCTCATACGTGGCGATGTAGAGCTCGAAACGCTTCCCATTGACCCGGGCCAGCCAGCAGGGAGAGGTGGCGTGGCTGAAGGGAAGCCCCTCAGAGGAAAGATCGTCGGAGTGGCCCACGTACACCACCCCGTACTCCTCCGGCTTGGCAACGGGGTTTGGCTTGTAGGCGATGGCGAAGACGGCGGCGATCTTGGGGGCCGTCCATCCGGCAAGAACCCGAGGGCCCTCGAAGGGATAGCCCGCCAATGAGCCGAGTCGGATCACTCCAGGGCGCCCGCCGGACCGGACAGCTCGCCCTCCGGAACGTCCTCGAAGCCGTAGTCCAGATCGTCCTCGTCGGCGATGGTCTCCGCCCGGGTGATCGGCCACGGGGGTAGACCGGCCTTGTCTGCGGCTGCGGTGAACAACGCCATCGCCCGATCCACCGCTTGGTCGCTGCTGTCGGCCTCAACCACGATCTGGGCGCCATACCCGAGGGTGCCCATACCGGTGGCGATCCCGTTGCTGGCAGCCACGGCATCCGCAAGCTCCACCACTTCGGCCAGTTCGATCGTCCGGTCGCCCTCGGCAACGAGTGACACGCTCCACTTCACGGCAGCCTCCTCACGGTCATCTCAACTCGGGCAGCCGCTCGGCCAACTCCTCGAGGCTGGCCAGATCGTGGCCGGAGAGGAGCAGGTCGACAAAAGGCGCAGCCACCATCATGCCCAGGGTCGTTGGCCGAAAGTCGGGGTTGTCGCCCTTGTGTGGGTTCATCCACACCACCTTGTGGCTCAAGCGGGACAGCCGCTCCATGGCTCCAGCGAGCAGGGCCGGGTCGCCACGATCGAGCCCGTCGGAACAGATGACCACGATCGCCCCTCGGCTCATTCCCCGGCGGCCCCAATCGCGGACAAAGGTGTCGATGGCGTGGCCGATACGTGTCCCGCCCTCCCAGTCGAACACCGACCGGGCGGCATCGTCCAGGGCGTCGTCGGGCCGCCGCTTCTCCAACGACCGGGTAATCCTGGTCAGACGGGTCCCGAAACAGAAGACCTCGACTCGAGAGGCGGCACGTCGGGTCGAGTACGCGAACTGGAGAAGGTTGCGGGAGTAGTCCGCCATCGATCCTGATACATCAAGGATGAGGACCAAAGGCCTCATCTTCAGCCGGCACTGTCGCCAGAAGAGCTCGGACGGCTCGCCGTGGGTTCGCAACGTGGTGCGAACTGTGCGTCGCAGGTCGGGCCGGGCCCCCGACGACGTCGGATGGGTGCGCCGGGTGCGGCGACGGGGCGGGACGACCCGGATGCGGACCATGATCCGGCGGAGGGCCGCCAGCTCGTCAACTGTGCAGGCGGCGAACGACTTGTGACGCCAGATCTCGATGTCGGAAGCCATCAGCCCCAACTTGGCCTCCTCCTGTTCCTTGCCGAGCCGGCCCGGCTCGGTGGCGGGTACCTCGATCACTGCCTGGCTCTCGATGTTGGACTGCTTGAGTGCGAGCTTGAGTGGCTCGGGCACGGTGTTGTTGTCGTCGAGGAAGAAGCTCCGGAATACCCGGTCATAGACCGCGATGTGGTCGCGGCGCGTGACCAGCGTCGTCCGACCTCCCCAATAGAGGTCCACCAGATCGCCCGGGTCGAGCGACGCCATGGCGCCGCAGTAGGCAAGCAGGTCGCCCGACCCCACCGGCATCCCTGCTGCGCGCAGCTCATCGCCGAAGTCCACCAGCATCTGGACGAACGGTGTCCGTTCGTCCAGATCTACGTATTCCAGAGCGCGCCCTCCCTCATCCATCGACAGCGATCTCCTCGAGGTGGGCAAGCACCGTCTCGAGGTCGTCGCGTTCCTTGACGACGGCACCCAGGGTGTCCTGCACCGTGCCTGCGTCGAGGTCCGAACGATCGAGGAGGCTCAGGGTGGCCACCCAATCGAGTGTCTCGGCAACGCCGGGTGGCTTGGCCAGGTCGAGTTGGCGGAGCCGGTTTACCGCGGCCACCACCTTGCGGGCCAGGGTCTCGGTTGCCCCAGGGGCCCGGACCAGGATGATCTCCACCTCGCGTTCGGCGCTGGGATAACCCACCCAGTGGTAAAGGCAGCGCCGCTTGAGGGCGTCGTGGAGCTCGCGGGTGCGATTTGAGGTGAGGATCACCAGGGGCGGAGCCTCGGCGACGATGGTGCCGATCTCGGGGATGGTGATCTGGTAGTCGGAGAGCAGCTCGAGCAGGAACGCCTCGAATTCGTCGTCGGCTCGGTCGATCTCGTCGATCAGCAGCACAGCCCGGTCACCTTCGCGTACCGCGGTGAGCAGCGGCCGCTCCAGGAGGAACTTGGGGCCGAAAAGCTTGTCGACCTGCGCCTCGTCGGCGAGGTTGTGCTCCGAGAGCGCTCGGATATGGAGCATCTGACGGGCGTAGTCCCATTCATAGAGAGCCTGGTTGGTGTCGATACCCTCGTAGCACTGGAGTCGGATCAGACGGCGGTCGAACACCGACGCCAGCACCTTGGCCAATTCGGTCTTACCCACCCCGACTTCGCCCTCGAGTAGCAGCGGACGGCCCAACGTCATGGCAACGTATACAGCGGTGGACAGACCCCGGTCGGCAAGGTATCCGCCCTGGCGGAGCCGGTCGGTGAGTTCGGCAACGCCGGCGATGGGTGCCTGGTCGTCGCTCACAACCTGATCGCCTGTCGGTGGGAAGTGGCCGCTTTGGTCAGGGCTACTCGCCCTGACCGAGGACCAGATCGCGGATCGAACCACCGGATGGGGCCAGCTTGCCTTCGCGGGCCAATTTGGCCCGCCACGCCGCCCCGATGTCGCTTCCCGGCTCGGCGTAGCCGTCGAAGGTCACATCCTTCATGTTGCGGCACGCCTTGTTGGGGCTGCAGTCCTCGTCGAGGTCGTGGTCGTGAGTGGTCGCCCAAACCGACCGCAGGACGTCAGCGGTGGTCTCGTCTTGGCCGGTCATCTGGTGCTCCCTGGGGACTATGTCGCCTGAGAAGGTCGATTCTTGAGTCTAACCGGCAAGCGTTGCTCACTCCACAGAGCCGGGCCGAACATCGACGCCTTCGGCGATGGCCTCGGCCAGGATCGAGACCGCGATCTCGGAAGGGGTCTCTGCTCCGATGTCGATGCCTGCAGGACCGTGGACGCGGCTGAGGTCGGTCACTCCCCGATAGGCGAGCCAGTCGGCCCGGTTTTCCTGCATTCGGCGGGCGCCGAGCGCTCCGATGTACCCGACTTCGCTATCCAGGGCGGCCATCAGGGCGGCGCCGGCGAGGTCGAGGTCATGCGCCGTCACCACGACTTTGTCGAGCCTGGACAGGGTGGCGATGACACCGGTCGCGGACGCCGCGTTGGTGAGGATTTGGGCCCGCCAGCCAACGAGTGCCGCCAACTCGGTGAGGGTGTCAGCGACCGGGCTATCTCCGACCACCACGAGTTGGGGCACCGGTCGGAACACGGTGATTACCTGATTGTCGATCACCGTTGAGCCGCTGGCGCCGGCCTGGAACAGCTGCTCGACGACCTCCCCCGCCTCGCCGATGGTGTCGGTCGTGTAGAGGCTGATCTCGACCACCTCGTCTCCTTCCATCCGGCACACGAGGCATATCGATTGCCGGGTGGCGGCCAGGTCCCAAAGGTCTCCTGGGAGCGCATCGGCCGGAACCAGGAGACATCGGGCAGAGCCTGCCGAGGGAAGGCCTGCGATCAGCGCGTCGATCTCGTTGACCTCGATGTCGATCAGCCGGCCCGCGTTCCACCGCCCTGCCACATCGGCCAGCGCGCCGTCGAGGGCACCGCCGGCAATTGACCCGATCCGGCCGCCCCCGGGGGTGAACACCACGGCGTCGGACCAGTCGGCTATCGACAGCCCATGGGCCTCCACCAACCAGGCGACGTCGGCTCGAGTGCCCGAGCGCAGACATGCGGCCACGGTGAGGGTGATCCCGTACACGGGCCGATTCTATGGGCCTACCCGGCAGAGGCGACATAGGCTGTGCCGGTGATCCCGAACAGCATCGAAGATCTCGGGCAGACCCTCGACGATCAGAACTACTTCGCCGACGAGAGCCTGGTCGTCGCCATTTATCTCGCCGTCCAGCTCGGCCGACCCCTGTTCTTGGAGGGTGAGGCCGGGGTGGGCAAGACCGAGGTTGCCAAGGTCCTCGCTGCAATCAGCGGGGAGAGCCTGATCCGGCTCCAGTGCTACGAAGGTCTCGACGTCGGCCAGGCTCTATACGAGTGGGACTACGCCCGCCAGATGATGGCGATCCGTCTTCTCGAGGCCCGCGGCGAAGGAGCCACCGCCACCCCCCACGACATCATGAGCCGGGAGTACCTCATCGCCCGGCCGCTACTCCAGGCCATCGAGTCGAGCGTGGACGGGCACAGGCCGGTGCTGCTAATCGACGAGTTGGATCGGGCCGACGAGGAGTTCGAGGCCTTCCTTCTCGAGTTGCTCTCAGACTTTCAGGTCACCATCCCCGAGATCGGAACCATCGCCGCCGAGGAGCGGCCCATCGTCATCCTGACCTCCAACCGGACCCGGGAGATCCACGACGCCCTGAAGCGACGCTGCATCTATCACTGGATCGACTACCCGACCCCGGCTCGCGAGACGGACATCATCAAGCGCAAGGTCCCCGAACTGGAGAATGGTCTCGCGGTCGCCATCACCGGTGCCATGCAACAGCTCCGCCGCATGGAGTTGTTCAAGCCGCCCGGTGTCGCCGAGACCCTCGACTGGGCCGAGTCACTCCGTCTCCTGGGGGCAGGCGAGCTGACAGTCCCGACCATAGAGCGCACCCTCGGCGTCGTCCTCAAGTACAAGGATGACATCGACATGGTCACCGAAGCCGGAGTCGACACCCTCGTCGGATGAGACGACCCGATCTCATCGGCCAGCTCTCCGAGTTCTCTGGTGCCCTTCGCGGCCGGGGCCTCACCGTCACCTCCGACCAGACCGCCGACATGGCCCGGGCCCTGATCCTGGTCGATCTCTCTCGACGCTCCCAGGCCCAGGCCGCCCTCCGCTCGCTCACCGTGACCGACCCCGTTCAGATCCCGGTGTTCGATGAGGAATTCGAGATCTTCTTCGACCGAATCATGCCGCGCCGGATCGTCAACCGAAACCCGGACGCCCCTCCTGCCCAGAGCACTGCCTCCTACCGGCTGGAGGCCTCGGGTGAAAGCGCCGAAATCGACGCCGCCGACCAAGGCGGTGCCTCTTCGGTCGAGCGTCTCGCCAACCGCGACTTCGCCGACCTCGACGACGAGGAGATCAGCGAGGCGCGGCGATTGGTCATGTCCATGATGTGGCACCCCTCCCCATACAAGACCCGGCGATGGGTGCCCGGCGACGGGAGACGGCCCGACCTGCGACGCACCCTCCACGGTGCGGTGGGCCCGACCGGCGACCTCATGCAGATGCAGTGGAAGAGGCGTCGCAAACGGGAGCGGCCGCTGATCATCATCGCTGACATCTCCGGTTCGATGGACAAATATGCCGACCTGTTCCTGGTGTTCGCCCATGCCGCTCAACGACGTCTGCGTGAGGTGGAGGTATTCACCTTCTCTACCGAATTGACCCGGATCACCGAAGACCTGGAGAAACGCGATGCCAAGTCAGCGTTGACCCGTGTGTCGGGCCGGGTTCACGACTGGTCGGGTGGCACCAAGATCGGTGAAGCCCTCGCCACCTGGAACAAGGTATGGAGCCGGCGACTGGCCAGGGGCGGTCCTGTGGTCCTCATTCTCTCCGATGGATGGGATTGCGGTGATCCTGCGTTGTTATCAACCGAGATGGCGCGATTGTCGAGATCGGTGCATCAGGTGGTGTGGCTCAACCCTCTGGCAGCGAGGAAGAGCTATGAGCCGCTGACCCGTGGCATGCAGGCGGTGATGCCCCACGTCGACGAGCTGCTGCCCGCCGCTAGCGTCAATGACTTCCGGGGTGTGATCCGGGTCCTGGAGACGATGACGGGGATGCCGAGACCATGAGACACCAAATCGAAGTGCGAAATCGCTGGGTGGACGAGGGCAAGAAGGTGGCCGTGGCCACCGTGATCCGGGTCCACGGCAGTGCTCCCCGGCCCGAAGGCTCCAAGTTCTTGGTCTCCGACAGCGGAGACATGGAGGGCTCGGTTAGCGGCGGCTGTGTCGAGAACGACGTCTTCCTCCACGCCCAAGAGGTGATCGAAACCGGAAAGCCGAAGACCGTCACCTACGGGATCGCCGACGACGATGCGTTCGAGGTTGGGATGGCCTGCGGCGGCACCATCGACATCTTCATCGAGCCATGGTGAGCACACTCGAGGCGATCGAACAGATACTGGAGCGTGAGGAGTACGGGTCGGTGCTCACCTTCGTCGACGGGCCAGAGACAGGGATCAAGGTGGTTCTCGACTCCAGTGGCCAGGTGGTTGCCGGGACCCTCCCCTCCGACCTCTCCCCCGACGCCATCTCCGACGCTGTTGTGCTCATGGATCACGAGCAACACCGGAGCTTGGAGTATCCGCCCCACACGGTGTTCGTCGAGTCGTTGGCCCCGCCCCAGGAGCTCGTCATCGTCGGGGCAGTCCACATCGGCCAGGCGCTGGCCAGCTTCGCCGCCCAGATGGGTTATCGGGTCACCGTGATCGACTCTCGTGGCGCATTCGCCACTCCGGAGCGGTTTCCCAACGCACGGATCATCGTCGGGTGGCCCCAAAGCGTGATCGGGCAGGTTGCGCTCGACCGTCGAACCTGGGTGGTGATCCTTTCCCATGCTCCGCCCCATGAGGACCCGGTCCTAGAGGCGGCCCTGAAGAGCCAGGTGCGTTACATCGGGACCATGGGGAGCCGACGCACCCAGGACCTACGCGAGGGGCGGCTGCGGGAGATGGGGTTTTCAGAGGAGGACATCGCCCGGGTACGAGGCCCGGTCGGTCTCGATATCGGCGCCGAGAGCCCACAGGAAGTTGCCGTCTCGATACTTGCCGAGATGACACTGGTTCGATACGGGCACGGGACCGGGCTCTCACTTCACGGCGTCGAAGGACGGGTCCACAAACAACGCCCTGAGGACGCCTGACGGCAACTCAGCGAAACAGCCTGGAATCCATCAGGCGGTCGAGGTCTGCGCGAAACCTCTCGAAGTCCCCCTCAGATTGTTCACCAAACCCGTCCACAGCCTGCCAGTTCCAACGTCAGCACACGAGCGAATACCCTGTCCCGGTGACAAGAAGTTCCGACGAGCAGCTCCGCGCCGACATCCGCCGGCTGGGCAACCAGCTTGGTGACGCCCTGGTTCGCCAACACGGCTCGGAGTTGTTGGACCTCGTCGAGAAGGTCCGTGCACTGGGCAAATCGGTGCGCCGTGGAGGAAGCGCCGAAGCCTCCGACGAGCTCGATGGTCTTCTGTCGGCTCTGAGTGTCGGCGATGTGATCGCCCTGGTGCGGGCGTTCACCACCTATTTCTATTTGGCCAATGTGGCCGAGCAGGTGCATCGAGTCGACCAACTCGCAACCGACGATCGCTATTTGAAGGCAACCGTGGACCGAATCCTCGAAGCCGATGTCGACAAGAAAGAGCTGAGCGAGGTCCTCGCCCGTCTCGAGGTGCGACCCGTCTTCACCGCCCACCCCACCGAAGCTGCCCGGCGTTCGATCCTCAGCAAGACACGTCAACTTGCCGATCTGATCGAACAACGTCTCGAAGTCCAGGAGGACGACACCCGCTCGATGATCGACCGCCGCTCGGCGGAACTGATCGACCAGATCTGGCAGACCGATGAACTGCGGCTCGAAAGGCCGAGCCCCGTCGAGGAGGCCCGTTCCGCCCTCTACTACCTGGTTCAGGTAGCGGATGAAGTGATGCCACGACTCGCAGATCATGTTGCCTTCCAACTGGAGCGTTTGGGACCGCCGGTCACCGCTCCGATCAGATTCGGGTCCTGGGTCGGTGGCGACCGTGACGGCAACCCGGAGGTGACCCCGGCCACGACCCTGGAGACCCTGGTCCTGCAACACGACCGGGGGCTTCGCCATCTGATCTCATTGGTTGAGGACCTGGCGGACGAGCTGTCGATGTCTCAGCGACTGTCTCCGATCAGCGAGCACCTGGAGAGCTCGCTGGCCGATGACCGCGAGCATCTGCCCGAGATCTGGCAGCGGGAGCATCGACGGACCGCCGCCGAGCCCTACCGGCTCAAGTGCTCCTACATCCATGCCCGACTGATCAACACCAACCTCCGAATCCAACAAGGGCTTCCCTATCGGCCCGGTCACGACTACCCCGATCCCGGTGAGCTGATCGCCGACCTCGACATAATGGACGCCTCGCTGCGGGCGGCGCGGGGCCAGCTGATCGCAGAAGGCGCCCTGGCCAGGGTGCGTCGGGCGGCGATGACCTTCGGGTTTCAAATGGCAACGCTCGACATCAGGGAGCACGCCTCCAAGCACCGCTCTGCTCTCGTCGAGCTCTACAACTTGGTCGACACCGCATACGACGGTCTCGACGCGAAGGGACGACAGAGTCTCCTCGGGTCCGAATTGGCCGGCTCCCGCCCGCTCACGGGACCCAACACGGTCATTGGGGAGGAGGCCGGAAACACGCTTCGCACGTTCCACGCCATTGCCGAAGCGAAGGCCCGATATGGCGATCAGGTCATTGAGAGCTATGTCGTCTCCATGACCGAGACTCCCACCGACGTCCTCGAGGTGGCGGTTCTCGCCCGCGAAGCAGGCCTGATCGACCTGCGACGGGAAGTGGCCTCGATCGGCATCGTCCCACTCGTCGAGACCATCGACGACCTGGCCAATGCCGGGCCGCTTCTGGAAGGTTTGTTCGCCGACCCTCAGTACCGGCGCATCGTCGCGATCCGGGGGGACACCCAGGAGGTGATGCTGGGGTACTCGGACTCCAACAAGGTCGGGGGAATCACCACCAGCCAGTGGGAGATCTACAAGGCACAACGGGTGATGCGCAATATCGCCGCCGAGCACGGAGTCCATCTCCGGCTGTTCCACGGCCGCGGCGGGACCGTCGGAAGGGGTGGCGGCCCCACCCACGCCGCCATCCTCGCCCAACCTTACGGGACGGTCGACGGCGACCTGAAGGTGACAGAACAGGGTGAGGTGATCTCGGAGAAGTACGGCCACCCCGATATCGCCGCCCGCAACCTCGAGCTGTTGCTGGCGTCGGTACTCGAGTCGTCTCTTCTCCACCGGCGTTCCCGACGCCCCAAGGAGCTCCTCGATCGCTGGACCGAGGCCATGGAGTGCTTTTCCAATGAAGCCCACACCGCCTACCGGGAGTTGGTGGAACACCCCAGCCTCGTTCCTTATTTCCTGACCTCGACTCCCGTCGAGGAGCTGGGGCGGCTCAACCTGGGCAGCCGGCCCTCGCGCCGCCCCGGCGGGGTCGGAGGGGTCGAGGACCTGCGGGCCATCCCTTGGGTGTTCGGCTGGACCCAGACCCGTCAAATCGTTCCTGGTTGGTACGGGGTTGGCAGTGGGCTCGAGGCGGCCCGCAAGGCCGGGTACGGCGAAGTGATCGACGAGATGGCCGAAGCCTGGAGCTTCTTCCAGACCTTCCTCTCCAACGTAGAGATGACCCTAGCCAAAACAGATCTCGATATCGCCGAGCGCTACGTCGACGCCCTGGTTCCCTCCGAGCACCAGGGGCTTTTGGATCGTCTCAAGTCAGAAGCCGAGTTGACCACCGGGGAGATCCTCGGGGTGCGCAAACAGGAGGCGTTGATCGAAGACCTTCCCGTATTACGAAGAACCCTTGCGGTGCGCGACCTATATCTCGATCCGATCAACTATCTCCAGGTGTCGCTACTCGCCCGCAGCCGCTCGGGCGAGAACGGCCCCGACCTGAGTCGTGCCCTGCTGCTCACCGTCAACGGGATCGCAACCGGCATGCGTAACACCGGGTAGCCCGTTTCTCCCCCCGCAGGGGGGAGAAACGGCGCAGCCGGGAGGGGGGCTTCCCGCCACGCATCAGGATGTGCCCCCTCCGTCGCCTATGGCGACACCTCCCCCAACGTCGCTTCGCTCCTGGGGGAGGAGACAAGGGGGAGTGCCGGCGCAGCCGGGAGGTGGGCGTTCGCGTAACCTTGGCCGCCATGCCTCTCACCATCCTCGACCACCCTCTCGCCGCCGATCTGCTCACCGTCCTGCGTCGGGCCGAGACCGAGCCGCCCGAGTTCCGTCAAACCGCCGAGCGCCTCGGCTACCTCCTCGTGGCAGAAGCCCTCTCGGACATGCCGGCCGACGAAGTCGACATCAGAACTCCACTCGAGGACATGAAGGGCAACCAACTTCATCGACCGGTGGTGGCAGTTGCCGTGCTCCGCGCTGGTCTCGGGCTACTTCAGTCGGTGCTGACCCTGATCCCTGACGCCGCGATCGGGTTCGCCGGTGTCCAGCGCAACGAGCAAACAGCCGAGCCCATGGAGTACTACACGCGGTTCCCCCCACTGGACCGGGCCCGGGTGCTGATCCTCGAGCCGATGCTTGCCACCGGCGGCTCTCTGAGCTGGGCCATCGACAAGGTTAAAGAGAACGGTGCCCGCGACATCACTGCGGTTTGCGTCGTCACCGCGCCACCCGGGGTGGCACGGATGGAGAAGAACCACCCCGAGGTCCGGATCGTTGCCGCCGTCCTCGATCGTGAGCTCGACGACAACTTCTACATTCGCCCTGGTCTCGGCGACATGGGGGATCGTCTCTTCGGAACGTTGTGAGCGCATTCGAGGAGGCCGTGCTCGAAGTGATCGGTTCTCTCCGGCCGGGTGAAGTCGTCACCTACGGAGAGGTCGCGGCAGCAGCAGGGTTCCCGGGGGCGGCCCGGGCCGTGGGTTCGATCCTCCGCACTTCGGACGCCGAGATTCCCTGGTGGCGAGTGGTGGGGGCCGGCGGCCAGCTCCGATCGCCACATCCCATACGTCAGAAACGCCTTCTGGAAAGGGAAGGCGTGCACCTCGTGAATGGAATGGTCCTCGTTGCCCGGAACCATTGAATCCTCGATTTCCGTCCAACTGACAGACACCCGAATGGAGTACAAATGCGTCGCTCGACATTGGCATTGGTCGCAATCTCAGCCCTCGTTCTCGCGGCCTGCCAGGCCACCGGCAGCGGGGTCCCTGTGGTCAACGTGAACGGATCAGGAGTAGGTATGACCGGGATCACCGTGACCGGCACCGGAGAGGTGACCGGGACACCGGACACCGTCGAAGTGAGTCTCGGGGTTGCCGTGCTCGCCGAGACTGTTCAGGAAGCCACCACGACCGCTGCCCAGAAGGCCGACGCCCTCATTTCCGCCCTCACCGACGGTGGGGTGGACCGCAAGGACATCACCACCACCGACTACTCGATCTATCCCGAATACGACTACTCGACCAACAAAGAGCTGCTCGTCGGCTACCGGGTGAGCAACACGGTCCGGGTCAAGATTCGCAATGTGGACGACACCGGATCCCTCATCGACGCAGCAACCGCGGCCGGAGGTGACGATGTCCGGGTCAGCGGGCTTCAGTTCAGCATCGACGACGATGCGGAGCTGGTCGAAGCCGCCCGCGCCGCCGCCTGGAACGACGCGCTCGCCAAGGCCACCCAACTCGCCGAGTTGTCCGGACAAGAGCTGGGACAGGCGATCTCGATCAATGAAACCGTGAGCAGCGCGCCGCCACCCGTTTTCTACGAAGCCGCGGCGGCTGATGCTGCGAGGGAGACCCCGATCGAGCCCGGCACCTCTGCGGTCACGATCAGCCTGTCGGTCAATTTCGCCCTCGGGGGCTAATTTCTCCCCCCAGCGAAGCGTTGGGGGGAGCACCGGCGTAGCCGGGGAGGGGGGCGACCATGACGCGGACGAGGTGCCCTACGTGATGCCTCGGGCCACGACTCCCGCAGGAATGCAGAACTGGTCGTACCCGACCAGCTTTGGAGGATGGTCCTCGTCGGCACAGGCCGGGCACTCCGGGTTGCGGCGGATATTCAGGGTCAGGAACTCCTGACTCAGCCCGTCATAGGTGAGAAGCCGTCCGGCAAGGGTGTCGCCGAGCTCGAGCACGATCTTGATCGCCTCCATCGCCTGCAACGACCCGATGATTCCCGGGAGCACGCCGAGCACACCGGCTTCGGCACAAGAAAGAGCGAGCTCCGGTGGAGGTGGCTGGGCGAACTGACATCGGTAGCACGGCCCGTTGTAGGGGTCGTACACCGTGACCTGACCCTCAAACCGGAAGATGGACCCGTGCACCACCGGCACCCGCAGATGCAGCGACGCGTCGTTGACCAGGTAACGGGTCGGAAAATTGTCACCGCCGTCGACGATCACGTCGTAGCCGGACAGGATCCGGAGCACGTTGTCGGCTGAGAGCCGCTCGTTGTAGGTCACGATCTTGACGTCGGGGTTGAGAGCACTCAGCGTCTCTCGAGCCGAATCCACCTTCGACTGACCGAGCCGATCCACGTTGTGCAGGATTTGTCGTTGCAGATTCGAGACATCGACGACGTCGAAATCGACGATTCCCAGGGTTCCGACCCCTGCTGCGGCCAGATAGAGCGCCGCCGGCGAACCCAAGCCGCCGGCACCGATGACAACCACCTTCGATTCGAGAAGCTTGATCTGACCGGCCTCCCCCACCTCGGGCAGGAGGGTGTGCCGGCTGTAACGCCCGCGTTGATCCGTCGTCAAGCCCCTCGGTGTCCCCCACGGATAGCCCTCGGTCTTCCATCTCCCGAAGCCACCGGCCAGAGAGGAAACCCGGGTGTAGCCCAGCTGCTGAAGGGACAGTGCTGCCAGCGCCGAGCGCGCTCCAACGGCGCAGTAGAGGACAACCTCGCGGTCGAGATCGGGAACGCGATTCCGGATCGAGCCCTCGAGCAGGCCCCGGGCCACATGAATCGACCCTTCGATGGACCCCTGGTCGAACTCGTCGGCCTCCCGGACATCGAGCACTGTCACCTCTCCCAGACGCGGTTCCAGTTCCTCAGGTTGGATCTCACGGATCTGGCTCTTGGCCGCCGACACCAACTCCTGATAGGTCATACTCATCCGGTCAACCCCCGGTCAACGCAGGTCGTTGACGAGTATGGCCCCCGACCATGGGAGGGTCAATACTCCGAGCAGGCAAAGTGATCCCAATAGAGGGCTGTTTGGATTTCGCGACTCCGCCTTGTAAACAACAGCAATGAGGCATTTCCTCACCACCGCCGACTGGGCCAGACCCGAACTTCAAGCGCTTCTCGATGATGCCCGGGCGCTGAAAGAGAGGCCGCTCGAGGACTCCCTCGCCGGCAAGACCATTGCCCTTCTCTTTCTCAACAACTCCCTCCGCACCCGGACTTCCTTCGACGTCGGTATCAACCAGCTCGGAGGTCATGCCGTCGTCCTCTCCCCTTCGGGGGGGATGTGGCCGCTCGAGTTCGAAGATGGCGTTGTCATGGACGGTGACGCCGAGGAGCACGTCAAAGAAGCGGCCAAGGTCCTCTCCCGTTACTGCGACCTGATCGGGATCAGAGCTTTCCCCAAGTTCCAGGACTGGGAAGAGGATCGCAAAGACCTGATTCTCAACTCATTCACGAAGTACTCGGATGTTCCTGTCATCAACATGGAGACCATCGTGCATCCCTGTCAGGAGCTGGCGCATGTCATGACCCTCCAGGAGCAACTCGGACCGCTCGACGGCAAGAAATACCTGCTCACCTGGAGCTATCACCCCAAGCCCCTCAACACCGCGGTGGCCAACTCGGCGCTGATGATCGCCGCCAAGTTCGGGATGGAGGTGACCCTGCTCTGCCCCACCGAGGACTACATCCTCGACGAGAGATACCTCGATCAGGCCCAGGCCGATGCAACGGCCCAAGGGCACAAGGTGACCATCAGCCACGACGTAGACGAGGCTTACGCGGGCGCCGACGTCGTGTACGCCAAGAGCTGGGGCGCTCTGCCCTACTTCGGCAATTGGGAGGCCGAGAAGCCGCTTCGGGACCAGTACCGGCATTTCATCGTGGACGAGGAGAAGATGGCCAAGACCAACGGCGCCCTGATCAGCCATTGTCTCCCCATGCGACGCAACGTGATCATGACCGACGCCGTCTTCGACGGGCCCAACTGCTTCGCCTACGAAGAGGCCGAAAACAGACTTCATGTCCAGAAGGCGATCATGAAGACTCTGGTATCCGACAACAATTGATGTGACGGAACCGCCCATGGCAAACAACCGCGACGTACGACAGACCATCGTCCATCTGCTCAGCAACATGAGCGACGGCAAGGAGATCCGCTCCTATCTGCAGCGTTTCTCGGAGGTGGACCAATCGCGTTTTGCCGTGATAAAGATCGGAGGCGCCATCCTCCGCGACTCCCTCGACGAGACGGCAGCCGCCCTCGCCTTTCTCCACACGGTCGGACTCACCCCGATCGTCATCCATGGTGGAGGACCCCAACTCGACGACACCCTGGAGAGGCGGGGGATCACAGCCGAGAAGATCGATGGGTTGCGGGTGACCGGCCCCGATGTGCTCGATGCGGCACGGGATACCTTCATCGAGCAGAACATCCTCCTGGTCGAAGCGGTGAGGAACCAGGGCGTGGCCGCCCATGGCCTCACCGAGGGCGCCTTCGACGCCGACTACGTCGACCGTGAGAAGTACGGATTGGTCGGAGAGCCGACCGAGGTCCACTTGCCCCTGATCCGCTCGATCGTGGCTTCCGGCGCGATCCCGATCCTCACCTGTCTCGGGGTTGCTCCCGGCGGCCAATTAGTGAACATGAACGCCGACTCCGCCACCAGGGCTCTGGTCCACGCCGTGCAGCCGATGAAGATCATATTCCTTGCCGCCGTTGGCGGGCTCCTGGACGCCGAGGATCGGTTGATCGAATCGATCAACCTGGCCTCCGATTACGACCATCTGATGAGTCAGGAGTGGGTGCACTCAGGGATGAGGATGAAACTGGCTGAGATCAAGCGCTTGCTCGAAGACACCTCGCTCTCGACCTCGGTTTCGATCACGACACCATCGGGTCTGGTCAAGGAGTTGTTCACTCACGGCGGTTCAGGGACGATGGTCCGGCGCGGGGAGCTGATCGAGAAGGAGCCCGACAAGGATGCACTCGACCGTGGCCAGGTGGAGAAGCTGGTCGAGGAGGCCTTCGGGAGGACGTTGGAGCCGACCTGGTGGGAAGCTCTCGACCTCGAGACCGCCTATCTCTCCGAGAGTTTCCGGGCCGGGGCCTTGATCGCCCGCATCAGAGACTTCGCCTATCTCGACAAGTTCGCCATTCTCGAGGACGCCCGGGGGGAAGGGCTGGCAAGAACCGTTTGGGCTCACGTCGCGGCCGACTACCCGGTCCTCTACTGGCGCTCGCGGACCGAGAACGGGTTCAACGCCTTCTACGCCGAGGAAGCCGATGGATCGGTGAAGCGCGGTCCGTGGACCATCTTCTGGAGGGGCGAGCCTGAATTCACGCGCATCGCAGAACGGGTGAAGGCGATTGCCTCGCTCCCCGCCTCTTTCGTCGGCGACCACGATGAGTGATCGATTCACTGTCGGCCTGATTGGGGCCCGTGGTCACACCGGCGCCGAGGTCGTTCGCCTCGTCGGCAACCACCCCTCACTCGATCTCATCTTTGCCGGCTCCCGCGAGATGGCCGGTCAACCCGTCCCCGGCCTCGACGACCTGAGGTTCGAGGCGATTGGCCCTGACGAGTTGTCGAACCGCCAGACGGACGTGGTGATCCTGGCCCTTCCCGACGGAGCGGGCGGCCCATATGTCGAGACCGTCAGCACCGACACCGTCATCGTGGACATCTCTTTCGATCATCGTCTCGACGACGACTGGGCATACGGGTTGCCCGAGCTGCAACGGGACCGGCTGAAGGGTGCGACCCGAATCGCCAACCCGGGCTGTTACGCCACGGCGATGCAACTTGCCCTGGCTCCGCTGGTCGACATCACCTCAGGCGTGCCCGCGGTGTTCGGTGTCTCCGGTTACTCGGGGGCCGGCGCCACCCCGGGCCCACGCAATGACACAGAACGGCTCCGTGACAACCTGATGCCCTACAAACTCGTAGGGCACAACCACGAGAAGGAGGCGGTACGCCATCTTGGGATCCCGGTTCGCTTCATGCCCCACGTCCACCCCGCCTTCCGGGGCGTGATCGTCACCGCCCACATCCCTCTAGCCGAGGCGATCACCAATGAAGAGGTCGCGGCGCGCTTCGACAAGTGGTACGGCTCCGAGTCGTTGATCGAGATCCAGGACGAGATCCCGGAGTTGAAGGATGGCAGCGGCCGATTGGGTGCTCTGATTGGTGGCTTCGACACCAGCGCTGACGGGCTCAACGTCGTCGTGGTCGCCGCCCTCGACAACCTCCTGAAGGGGGCTGCGGTCCAAGCTCTGCAGAACGTGAACCTGGCCCTCGGGCTGTCAGAGCTCGACGGGATCCTTTAGCCGTCAGCGGTGCGAGATATCGTCTCCTGATGTCGTTCACCGCGGTGGAGCTGATCGAGATCAAACGCGACCGGGGCACCCTCAGCCCCGAGGCGATCGATTGGCTGATCCAGGCCTACACCGAAGGTTCGGTCACCGACTATCAGATGTCGGCGATGGCCATGGCCATCTTCCTCAACGGGCTCGACCCCGACGAGCTGGCAGCCTGGACCTCGGCGATGCTCCACTCCGGCGAGGTACTCGATTTCTCAGACATCGCGACACCAAAGGTGGACAAACACTCGACGGGCGGGGTCGGTGACAAGATCTCGATTCCGCTGCAACCTTTGGTCGCGGCCTGCGGTGTCGCCGTCCCGATGATTTCGGGGCGTGGGCTGGGCCACACCGGGGGCACCCTCGACAAGCTGGAGACCATCCCCGGCTTCACCACCGGCCTCGATCCGCACCGGTTCCGGGAGGTGCTCACCGGGCAGGGTCTGGTGCTGGCCGGGCAATCGGAGACCCTGGTCCCCGCCGACCGCAAGCTCTACGCCCTACGCGACGCCACTGCCACGGTGCCCTCGATCCCGCTGATCGCCTCATCGATCATGTCCAAAAAGCTCGCCGAAGGGTTGAACGGGCTGCTCCTGGACGTGAAGACCGGATCCGGGGCTTTCATGAAGGACCTGGACAGGTCGCGGGAACTGGCCAGGACGATGGTGGGAATCGGCACCCGTCACGGCGTGGAAACCGTTGCATTGATCACCCGCATGGACCAGCCCCTCGGTCGGGAGGTGGGGAACGCCAACGAGATGCGGGAGTCGATCGACGTGCTCAACGGTGGCGGGCCCGAGGACATCGTGGAGCTAACGATGGCATTCGGAGAGGTCATGCTCGACCTCGCCGGCGTCGACGGGGGCCGTGACCGGCTCCTGGAAGCCATCGCAACCGGCGCGGGCCTGCAAAAGCTGATCGATGTGGTCGAGGCGCAGGGTGGGGACTCGTCGGTGATCCACGACCCGTCGCTGTTGGCGACGGCTCCGCATGAGGCGGTGATCGAGGCCGACCGCGACGGCTACGTCGCCCGATGCGATGCCCTGATGATCGGGACTGCCGCCACCCGTCTCGGAGCGGGCCGGGAGCGCAAGGAGGATGTGGTGGACCCCGGGGTCGGCATCACTGTTGAGGCCAAGCTCGGGAAGAAGGTCCAGAAGGGCCAGCTTTTGGCGCGAGTTCGGTTCTCCGACCCGGCCCGCTGGGAAGTCCAGCGTGACGTGCTGGCGAAGGCGTGGATCATTGGGGACACCGCTCCCGAGATCGGGCCCCTGATCGTCGAGCGGGTGGACACCCTCACGTAATTGGGACCCAGAGGGGTCACATACGGCCCTGTGGGTCCCAATTAGCGGAGGGTCGGGCCGTCGTTACCATCCCCGACCCAATCCATTGAGGAGTCGAACGGAATGAAGGTCGTCGTCTGCGTCAAGCAGATACCCGATCCGGCCACCCCATACCGTCTTGAGGCTGGGACCAACTGGCTGCTTCGCCCTGACGACCAGGTCCTGGATGACACCGACCGGTATGGCGTGGAGATGGGTCTCCAGATAGCCCAGGCCAGCGGGGGAACAGTGACCCTGGTGAGCATGGGCCCTGCGGGTAACGGGCAGGGGATTCGTCAGGCTCTGGCGATGGGCGCCGATCAGGCGATTCTGATCGAGGACGACTCACTACGCGGCTCCGATGCCCTGGCCACGGCCCGGACCCTGGCGGCGGCGATCAGGAGAGGGGAATTCGACCTCGTGATCGCCGGCACCGAGTCCACCGACGGTTACTCAGGCGTCCTCCCCCAGATGCTCTCCGAACTTCTGGAGGTACCCGCGCTCACCTATGCCACCAAGGTGGAAGCCGGTGACGGCAAGGTCAAGATCCATCGTCAGACTGCAGTCGGCTACGACGTGGTCGAGGCGAGCCTTCCTGCAGTGGTCTCCGTGACGGCCGGGGCCGTCGAGCCCCGATATCCGACCTTCAAGGGAATCATGGAGGCCAAGAAGAAGACCGTGGAGAACTTCAGCGTCTCCGATCTGGGCGTCGACCCGGGCCCTGGCCAGAAGGTGGCCTCGATCACAGACGCCCCGGAGCGCAACGCCGGCCAGAAGATCGAGGACGATGGGGAGTCTCATCTGGCCATCGTCGCCCTTCTCGAACAGCGGAAGGTGATCTGAGATGGCCGACATCTGGGTGTTTGTCCAGGAGGAAGCAGGCAGCCCAACCACCATTGGTCTCGAGCTTCTCGCCGCCGGACGTCGGCTCGGTGAGGTCACCGCGGTCTATCTCGGCGCCGGCCCCGAGTCCGCATTCGCCACCCTCGGCGACCATGGTGCGAGTTCGGTGCTTCATCTCGATGCCGAGAATCGCCTCCCTTCAGGTCCGGTGGCGGCTGCATTGGCCGAACGGATCGCCTCGGGAGCACCCGACCTGATCCTCTTCGGCCAGGCCTACACCGATCGGGATATTGCCGGGCGACTAGCGGCACGTCTGGGAGTCGGGGTTCTCTCCAACGCCATCGCGGTCCGGCTGCCCAACGGTGCGGTGGAGACCGACCACGAGATCCTGGGTGGCGCCCAGGTGGCAACCGCCACGATGACCCAGGGACCGTTCATCGTCTTGGTCAGACCCAAGTCATTCGTGGCAGAGGCGATGGGCGGGCCAGCCCCCTCGGTGGACAAGCTGGACCTACCCGAGGTCGGTCGATCGCAGGCCACCGTCGTCGAGTCCCATGTCGAAGAGCGTGAGGGCCCCCAGCTTTCCGAGGCGGCCATCGTGGTGTCGGGAGGCCGTGGTCTGGGCTCGCCGGAGGCCTACGACCTCGTGGAGAAGTTGGGAAAGCAGCTCGGCGCCGCCACCGGGGCCACGCGGGCCATCGTCGACGCCGGCTGGGTCCCTTATGCCAAACAGGTCGGCCAGACCGGGAAGACGGTCAAACCCGACGTCTACATCGCCTGTGGCATCTCGGGCGCCATGCAGCACCTGGTGGGGATGAAGGACTCCAAGACGATCATCGCCATCAACAAAGACCCCGACGCACCCATCTTCTCCATCGCCGACCTCGGCGTGGTCGGTGACGTGCACAAAGTGCTCCCCAAACTGATCGAGGCGCTGAAAACGCGCTAAGTACCCCCTCCGTCTCGGCCTTCGGCCGATCCACCGCCCCCAACGTCGCTCCGCTCCTGGGGGAGGAAACGCACCCCCCTCGCCCGACCTTCGGTCGGGCG
>JBBDWM010000005.1:0-9585 GCA_040902845.1 Acidimicrobiia bacterium | reverse complement strand
CGGGCGGTCCCCCCGCTGCGCAGGGGGACAACTCTGCTTTTCCACCGGCGAAGCCGGGAGGGGGGCATCTCGCCCGCCGGTTCCACCCCTAGGGTTCTCGGCCAATGAGCGAGATCCCACCCGTCTACCGCACACCGCACGAGCTTGACGCCGACCTCCGTAAACAGCTGCTCGCCAGAAGCAACGCCGTGCTCGCCACCATCAACTCTGATGGCTCGCCACATCTCACCGAATTGCTCTTCTATGTCGACGACGAGGATCGGATACTGCTCCCGACGCCGCACGCCACCAGGAAGGCGAAGAACGTGCTGGCGAGACCCACAGTGACGGTCTTCGTCTCGGTGGCTTCTGGCTGGGCCTCTTGCACCGGGACCGCCCGAGTCATCTCCGGTGAAGAAGCGGCACAGTTAAATCACCTCAAAGACCTGAGCACCGAAGGCTGAGACTTGACCGGATACAGCGGGACCCCGCTTCCACAGAAACTCGGAATCAAAGGGGGAATGACTCTTGGGATTCTCGGCGCACCCGACAGTTTCGAGCCGACCTTGGGACGCCTACCCGCCGATGTGACGATCCATCACGACCTGGCCCCCTCCGACATCTTCATCGTCTTCGGCCAGTGGGCTGATGAGCTCGACAAGGCCTTCCACAATGCGGCGGCCCAACTTCCCTCGGACGGGGCGATATGGGTGGCCTGGCCCAAGCGAAGCTCCGGGGTCGAAACCGACGTCACCGAGGACACCATCCGGGACCTATTCCTGCCATCCGGCATGGTGGACAACAAGGTGTGCGCCATCGACAACATCTGGTCGGGTCTCCGTTTCGTGGTGCGCAAGGAGAACCGGGCCACCTGGCCGTCCTCAACGATCAGAGCTTGAAGCGATGCGGCAAGAGCTCGTCGAGGGTGTGCTCGCGGATCTCGGACCCCGGCCCGGCGGTGACGATGACCTTCTTCACGCCGAACTCGGACATGATCTGACGGCAACGCCCACAGGGATAGGCCCCCTCGACATCCATGGCGTCGACACAGGCGCCCGCCACGGTGTCGATCTTCCGCACCCCATGGCTCACCGCGGTGCTGATGGCCGTTGCCTCGGCGCAGGACGAGGCGGGGTAAGCGGCATTCTCGACGTTGGCCCCGATGAACACCTCGCCGTGCTCGCCGACCACCACCGCCCCCACCCGAAAGTTTGAATATGGCGAGTAGGAGCCTTCAGCTGCCGCCCTTGCTGCGGCTGCCAGATCGTCTGTGTTCATCAGTCCTCCAAGAGCTCTTCGACGAAACTATCCGGATCGAAAGGGACGAGGTCCCCGACACCCTCACCGACGCCGACCAGCTTCACCGGGACACCAAGCTGACGTTCGATCGCAATCACGATCCCACCCTTGGCCGTCCCGTCAAGTTTCGTGAGGACGATCCCGCTTACCGGGACCGCTTCGGAGAACTCTTTCACCTGGGCGATCCCGTTTTGACCTGCAGTAGCGTCGAGCACCAGCAGCACCTCGTCAACCGTCCCCTTCTCCCCTGCCGCAACCCGGTGGATCTTGCTCATCTCGGCCATCAGGTTCTTCTTGGCGTGAAGACGGCCGGCGGTGTCAACGATCACCACGTCGGCTCCTTTCGCCCGAGCTGAGCTGATGGCGTCGTAGGCGACTGACGCCGGGTCACCCCCGTCCTGGCCACCGACCACCTCGACACCCAGACGATCACCCCAGGTCTGGAGTTGAGCACCCGCTGCGGCCCGGAAAGTGTCGGCCGCGGCCAGGATCACCTTTTTGCCCTCACCCCCGAGACGAGCAGCCAGCTTGGCGATGCTCGTGGTCTTGCCGGTCCCATTGACCCCCACCACCAGGATCACCGACGGGCTCCCCTCGAGATCGAGCTCCCGCTCCTTGTCCCCCAACTCGGCGCGGAGCTGGCGGGCCAACTGCTCCCGCGCCTGATCGGCAGTCTCCGGGCGTGCCGAGCGGACCCCTTTTACGATCGCGCTGGTCGCCTCAACACCAACATCGGCAGCAAGCAACACCTCTTCGAGGCTGGCCCAGGTTTGCTCACTAACACCGCCGGATCCCAGGACCTGTCGCAGCGATGCCCCCAACGAGCCCTGCGCCCGGCCAGCCCGCGGAGTCGGGCCGGCAGCTGGCGAAGATGCAGATCCGCCACGGCCTCGGAGCACCAACATCACAACGACGACCGCGATGATCGCCGCCACCGCGATGACGACAACGATGGTTGTGGTGTCCATGGGGAACGGTGAAGCTACCGCTAGGCCAGCTGGTCGGCGCCGACCATCGTCATGTCCTTGCGCACCGCTTGCGACGATCCACCCGGCTCCATGGTGACGCCGTAGAGGACATCGGCCGCTTCCATCGTCTGTTGCTGATGGGTCACGATGAGAAGCTGGGCGCGCTGCCGAAACTCGTCGACGATTCGGAGGAAACGTCGGAGATTGGCGTCGTCGAGGGCGGCCTCCACCTCGTCGAGGACGTAGAACGGGCTGGGACGGGCCTCGAACACCGAGAACAAGAAGGCAAGGGCGGCCAGGCTCCGCTCGCCACCCGACAACAAGGTGAGCTGGCTGACCTTCTTACCGAGAGGCTGAGCCTCGATGACGATCCCGGCTTGGAGATCGGTCCCATCGGTCAGCCTGATCCGACCCCGGCCACCGGGGAACAGGACCATGAAGTAGCGCTGGTAAGCCTCGGCCACCTCGTGGAAAGCCTCCTGGAAACGATGCTCGATCTCGTCGTCGAGGGCCCGAATCACCTTTCGCAGCTCGGCACGCGATGACTCGACGTCGGCGAGTTGTTCGGCGAGGAATCTATGACGCTCGTCGAGTTCCTTGAACTCCACCCCCGCCAGCGGGTTGATGGGGCCGAGACGACGGAGCTGGGCAATCCTCTCCTCGAGGAGCCCTTCGAGGTCGGCGTCCTCGGGAAGGTCCGGCCGTTCGGCCTCGAGTGCCAGATCCACATCAGCGTCGGCATCGCGCCGGACACCTTCCACAACATTCTCTCGGCGGAGGCGCAATTCGGTGAGACGCACCTGAAGGTCGCTGAGACGCTCCCGTGACTCGGCGATTCGGTCTCTCAACGACTCATGATCGGCGCGGGTGCCGTCCAGGTCGGTGACAGTCGCCTGATGCGATGCCCGGAGATCGGCTTGACGATGTCGCAGCTCGTCGAGACGTGCCTGCAGGACCTCGACACCGCGTCTGGCGTATCTCTCGACCACATCAAGGCTCCCGGCGCTTTCCGTACCGTCCGGTCCCGTCTCGACACGCTCCATGTCCGACTCAATGCGGGTGACTCGCTCCTGAAGGAGACGCCCACGCTCGATGATCGCCTGAACTGTCGTTGCAGCCTCCTGCCATTCCCCCCGGGCGAGCTCTTTGTCCACCGCAAGCTGGATCCGGCGAGCCTCAAGTTCCTCCCAAACCATCATCCGCTCGGCTTCCTCACCCTCGAGCGACTGGAGACGCTGCTGAAGATCGACGATCTGCCGCTCGCGGTCGCTTACCCCTTCGACCACTGAGTTTCGTCGTTGGGCCAGACGAGAGCGCTCGCCCTCGAGCACGTCAACCGACTTCTGAAGACGGGCCATGGCTTCGGTGCGCCCCGATAGCCCGGTCTCGGCGGACTCCAACTCTTCGAGACCGTGGCGCTCGAACTCACGACTCTTCTCGAAATCTCGTTTCGCAGCAGTGTGAATCGACACCGCCCTCGACAAGGCCGTCTCGGCAGACTCGAGAGCTACTTCGGCGGCCTCGAGCATCGCCGGGCCCTCTCCATCCGGGGAGACGATCTGCATCCCGTCCCGGGAGACCAGGTCACCCTCTGGGGTGACAGCACGCAAACCCGGGTGCCGTGAGACCAGGGACCAGGCCGCAGTCCACCCTTCGACCAAGAGGACATCGCCCAGCAGGCGATCTGCGAGCTCTCGATCGGCATCCGGCCCGAGCCGGTCGATGAGAGCTTCCACCCCGGAGGTCCGAGCGACTGATCGCGCCGGCCCGGCCGCCGGGCTCGTGGAGGCAACGACCGACACCCCACCGCCACCGGATGTCTTCACGGTCTCGACCGCCCCCTGCAGTGATTCCATACCGTCGAACGCAACCGAGTCGGCCCATCGCCCGAGAGCAGCATCCACTGCGTGTTCCAGGCCGGGAGGGATGTCGAGGAGGGAGACCAGACTCCCTTTCGCCCCTTCGGCGGCTTCGATCGACCGTCGCGCTTCCAGGTCGAAACGCCCGGCTAGGGCGGCACGCACGGCCTCGACCCGGGCCTGGCCGGCCGCGACCCCCAGACGGGCGTCGACCAAACCTGCCTCGGCTTTCGACCAAACCTCTTGATCGGTCCCTCGTCGGCGAGTCGCCAGATCGAAGACCGTCTGCAGCTTGACGACCTTCTCGTCGATGGAGCGCACCTCATCATTGAGGCTCGATATTTCGGAGGATTCGTCACGAAGCTGACCGTCCACCACGTCGAGCCGGTGCGAGATCGCCTCCAACTCCCGGTCGTCGCGGAGCCCTGCCGCCTCGAGAACACTCAGCTCACCGCGGACCGCCGCCACCGCCCCTTCCGCCGACAACGCATTCTGGGTGGCAATGACACGCTCTTCGTCCTCCAACCGCCGGAACCGCGCCTCGCGGGCATCGGCCTCGCTGGTGGCCTCCACAGACGCCGATTCCATCCCGCCCAACTCCTCGCGGATTGCGCTCAGCTCGGTTTCTTGGTCTGTCCGGCGCTCGACGGTGGCCTGAAGGCGCCCCGAGGCCGCTCGACTCCGCTCATGAGCCACCGAGGCCATCCGACGCAGGCGCTCGGTGGTCGTCTCGAGCAGCGCCGCTGCACCGGTGTCACGTTCCAGCTCGGCTCCCAGCGCAGAGGCATCGGCGCTGAGGCCGCTGACCCGCGCACCGGTGGCGACTACCTCGCTTTCGTCCCCGGTGACCGCGGCGACGAGAAGTTGGTGCTCGTCATCCGCCTTCGACATCTCATCGTCGAGCGTCCGCAATGCCGCGCCCGACAGGTAGAGACGGAGCGATCGGACCTCGTCCCGCAGCCCGTCGTAGCTGGCGGCGGCACGAGCCTGTCGGCGTAGCGGGCGCAGCTGACGCTCGATCTCCCCCAGGAGGTCCTGAAGGCGAAGGACATCCTCATCGGTGCGCTCCAGCCTCCGTTCGGCCTTCTCTTTGCGTCTGCGGTGTTTGAGAATTCCTGCGGCTTCCTCGATGACCGCCCGGTGATCCTCGGGAGAGGCGCTGAGGACCGAATCGATTTGACCCTGCCCGATGATCACGTGCTGATGACGGCCCACTCCCGAGTCGCTGAGAAGCTCCTGGATGTCGAGGAGCCGGCAGTTGACGCCGTTTATCTCGTAGTCACTCGATCCGTCCCGGTAGAGACGCCGGGCAATGGCGACCTCGTCGAGATCCAGGGGAAGACGCCGCTCGGCGTTGTCGATCACGAGCACCGCCTCGGCGCGATTCAGCGCCGGCCGGGTCGCGGTCCCGGCGAACACCACGTCTTCCATCTTCCCGGTGCGCAGGGTCTTGGTGGACTGCGTCCCCAGCACCCAGGAGAGCGCGTCGACCAGATTCGACTTACCGGAGCCGTTCGGCCCGACGATCACGGTGACCCCGGGGCGGAACTCGAGGCGAGTCCGGTCGGCGAAGGACTTGAAACCAACGAGCTTGAGTGACTTCAAATACACAGTGATTTCCTGGCAAATGACACGACTGTGATTATCGGCTCAGGCTAACAGCGGAGCGGGGTTCAGCGGTTCTTACTGGGATCGGCGTGGATGAAGAAGTCCCGCAGTGTCTGGTCTCCCGACACCGGCTCCGACTCGACCCCCGTGACCCATGCCCCCGCCGGGCCGGTCCACAGCCAGCTCACCAGCCGGTCGAGCTGTTCGGAGTCACCCTGGGCGAGGACCTCGACCCGTCCGTCTGCCAGGTTCTGCACCCATCCCACCAAACCAAGTGAGCGCGCCATCTGCCGACAACCTTGACGAAAACCCACCTGCTGGACGTTGCCGCTGACGACAGCACGGACTGTCTTCTGACTCATGTGGCAACTGGCTGGCAGGAAGGGCAGAAGTGGCTCGATCGACCACGCACGAGAAGGCGTTCGATAGGTGTCCCACATCGGCCACAGGGGAGGTCGGTTCGGCCATAAACCAGGAGACGGTCGAGGTTCTCCCCCGCGCGCCCGTCTGGGAGAAGATAGGCCAGGTCATCGAGACTGGTCCCGCCATTCTCGATGGCTGTTGCCAGCACCTCACCGACTGACGACAGCAAACGCTCCAACTCGGCGGGCGAAAGCGAGTTGCCCGGCCGGAGTGGGTGGATCCCGGCGCTATGGAGGGCCTCGTCGGCATAGATGTTGCCCAGGCCCGAGATCGGGCCCTGATCGAGGAGAAGCGCCTTGATCGCTGCGGTTCGCCGGGCCAGAGCCGCTGTCAACTCGTCGGTTGTCGGAAGGTCCAGCCAGGCATCGGGCCCGAGTCGGGCCACACCCGACATCTCCAGTTCCTCGTCTGTGAAGACGGCCACGAAACCGAAGGTGCGGGGATCGACGAATCGGATCTCGGTCCCGTCATCGAGCTGCGCCCGGAAATGAGTATGTGGCGCCAACGGGACATCCTCGGTCTCCACGGTGAATCGCCCCGACATCCCGAGGTGGGCGACCAGGGTCTGGCCGTCGTCGAGGGGAGCCAACAGGAATTTGCCCTTGCGCCCGACTGACTCGACCCGGCGCCCGATGAGCCGCTGTTCGACCTCGAAAGGAGCTCCATTGTGTCGGGAGGTCCGGGCATGTGTGACTGTCACAGTTGAAAAGGCGTGACCGGACATGGCGTCGTCCAGGTGACGCCGGGTCATCTCGACTTCGGGGAGCTCGGGCACTCATGTACTCCACAAAGAGGGCGGGTTACCGTACCCCGCCCCATGGTGATAAGACCACGCAGCTCCGGCGAGATCCTGACCGCGGGTATCAGCATGCTGGCCAGGGTGTGGCGGAGCCTGGTAGCTCCTTCCATCGGTGCCTTCATACCACTCGGCGCCTTGACCCTGCTCACGTTTCAGACAACCGGGGCCAATGAGTTCTTGAGCCTCTCCTTCAATGACCCGGAGGCGTTGCAGGCGATGACCCGAGAGGAGTTCTTGGAGTTGGCCGCCCCATTTCTCAACGCCCTCCTCATCGCAGTGCTCCTGCAGACCATGGCTTCGGCGTTCATCAGCCTGGCTACCAGCCGAGTCGTCGCCGCGGAGATCGATGATGAGCCGATCACCGGGGGCACCGCCAGTCGCTTCGCGCTGAGCCGGATGTTGACCCTGGTGGCGGCCGGGCTGGTAGCCGCGACGGGGATATCGCTCGGCCTGGTGCTGCTCGTCATCCCGGGCATCTGGCTGTCCGTGTCGGTCACGATGGTCCCCCATGTCGTGGCGCTGGAGGATCGAGGCATCATCGGGTCCCTGGTACGGAGCATCAGACTCGTTCGGGGTCGGTGGTGGCCCACCCTCGGCTATCTGCTCCTGGTTGGCCTGATGGGATCGGTCGCCGGGTCGTTGCTGCAGTTCGTGGCAATCCCCCTGGTTGCTCTCGGCGACGTCTCGACCAGTCTGGCGCTGGTGTTTGTCGCCGGGCTCATCTTTCAAAGCCTGGTGGTCGCTGCGATCGCGGTGATGAACACGATGTGGTATTTCGATCTGGCGGCCCGTATGGAAAGAAAAGCGATCAGCGAGAGCCCGCGCTGAGGGCTTCCAGAGCCTCACGGGCGGCCTCCTGCTCCGCCTCCTTCTTGGAGCGCCCGGTGCCCCGCCCCACCTCGGTGCCGGTCACGGCCACCCACGCGGTGAACATCCGCTCATGGTCGGGACCGGTTCCCTCGTTGCCGTATTCGGGCTTTCGACCATCCTTGGCCAGGGCTTCTTGGAGCCTGGTCTTGTAGTCCTTGACCCCGGGGCTCTTGGCCCTATCTCCGACCCGATCTCCCCAGAGTCTTTCGATGAGGTCGCCTGCCTTTGCGATGCCCCCGTCGAGGTACACGGCTCCAATGACCGCCTCCATGGCGTCGGCGAGTATCGAGTCCTTGCCCCTACCCCCGTTCCGCTCTTCGGCCTGAGCCAACTCGATGTGGCGCCCGAGGTCGATCGTCCGTGCCACATCGGCCAGTGTCGGGCGGCTCACCAATGCCGCCCGGATCTTGGCCATCTGCCCCTCGGCCAGGCCGGGATAGTCGCGGTAAAGCCGGTCGGTGATCACCAATTGGAGAACGGCGTCACCGAGGAACTCGAGTCTTTCGTTGTCGTGGCGGTTGGGATCGTCGGCGCTGACCGAGCGGTGAGTGAGGGACAGGCTGAGGAGCCCGGGATTGGCGAATAGATAGCCGAGTTCGTCGTCGAGTGACGTCACAAGCCAAGCTCGAGGGCGAGACGCCCGGGAAGATCGCGATCGGCACTGTCCCTGGCCAGGACGAGAGCATTGGCTACGGCCACTCTGCTCGAAGCCCCGTGGGCGATGACGACCACACCTTTGATCCCGAGGAGCTGCGCCCCACCGTATGTCTCCCAGTCGAGCCGCTCACGTACCCGATTCAGAGCGGGCATGGCCGCTTCCTGAATCGCCGGCTCGAGCAATGACAACTCCTCGAGGAGGTACAAGGCGACCATCTGGATCGCTCCCTCCGTGGTCTTCACAACGATGTTTCCAGTGAACCCGTCGGTGACGATGACATCGGCACGGTCGGTGGCAACGTCACGCCCCTCGACATTCCCGATGAAGTTGATTGGGGCGCTGTCGAGGAGGTCGTAAGCCGCCCGCTCCAGGTCGCGTCCCTTGCCCTTCTCCTCACCGTTGGAGAGGAGGCCCACCCGGGGCTCGGCAAGGCCAAGCATGACCTGCGCGGCCACCGAGCCCATGATCCCGAACTGGGCAAGCTGGTCCGGCTTGACATCGGGGTTGGCGCCAGAGTCCAGAACCAGGGTCGGTGACCCGGGGGTGGGGAAGAGCGAGGCTATCGAAGGCCGGGAAACGCCTTTGATCCTCCCGATGATGATCGCGGCGGCCGCCATGGCCGCGCCGGTTGATCCTGCCGACACCAAACCTGCCGCCGAGCCCTCGGCGACCAGCTTGGCCGCCACGGTGATCGAGGCGCCAGGCTTCTCGCGCAGAGAACGCGCCGGGTCGTCGGACATCGTGATGACTTCGGGAGCGTCGACGATGGGAAGACGGGATTCGTGTTTGGCCAGCTCGGCCTCGAGGGCGTGGTGCTCACCGACCAGCACCACGTCGACACCTCGACGGGAAGCTTCGACCGCGCCGGCGACGGTCTCGGTTGGGGCGTTGTCGCCCCCCATTGCGTCGAGGGCGATGCGTGCCAAGCCTCAGTCTGCCTTTACAACCTCACGGCCCTTGTAGGTGCCGCACTCACGACATGCACGATGGGGCAACTTGGGCTTGCCGCACTGCTCACAGGCGACGGCTGTCGGACGGGACACCTTCCAAACGGCCTTGCGTTGGCGGGTCCGCGAGCGCGACATCTTCTTCTTGGGCACCGCCATTTGCGGGCACTCCTTG
>JBBDWM010000004.1:41938-48915 GCA_040902845.1 Acidimicrobiia bacterium | reverse complement strand
CCACCAGGTGGCGTAGGTGGAGAACTTGAAGCCCTTGCGCCAGTCGAACTTCTCCACAGCACGAATCAGTCCGAGATTGCCCTCCTGGATGAGGTCGAGGAGATCCAGACCGCGTCCGGTGTAGCGCTTGGCAATGGAGATGACCAGCCGCAGATTGGAGCGGATGAAAGTCATCTTGGCCTCTTCGCCCTCGGCGATGAGCCGCATCAGTTGGGGTCGCTCCGAAGGCTGATAATCGCCAGATTCGAGCAGGGATCTTGCTTTCTTGCCCCGCTCCATGGAACGGGCGAGATGGACCTCATCCTCGGCAGTCAGAAGGAGGTGTGCGGATACCTCATCTAGATACAGGCCCACGGTGTCACCGGGGCCTGAGCCCCGCTCCGGTCTTGCATCACTGGCCCTTATGGGCTTCCCCAATCTGACCTCCTCAACAACCCCTGTTGAAAACTAACCCTCCTGGCTGAATCTGGCAAACCAAAATCGCGGCTTACCGATTTGCCCTGGGTAACCTCCGCTTCTCAGTGTCTCGCCGAACCCAGTTCCGTTTGCTGGTGGCGTTCACAATCGTCTGGGCAGTGTGGGCTGGATGGTCACTGCTCGGTCGAGCCACTCCCTACACGTTGCGTGTACTCGACGATGCCGGTGCGCCGGTGGCGTCTGCATTTGTCGAAGTCGACGGGAGTCAGGTCGGCACCAGTGCCGCCGACGGTTTGATCGAGATGGAGTGGAATTCGTCGAAAACTGTCCTCGGGGTGAGCGCTCCCGGCCACGTCTCATTCCAGCTAACCGTCGCCGAGCGTCCCGAGGGGATGGTCGACGCCGTTCTCAAGGCAAGGATTCTCAGGGGGATGGTTGTCGACGCTGCCGGAGTGCCTGTTGAGTCGGCGCATGTGGTCGCCGGCCCAGCGAGCGGTGTGAGCGACGACGAAGGGGAATTCACCATCCGTGGCGCTGAACCGGGGCCGATTCTGGTGACCCGTCCGGCCTGGATCGACACCAGCTTTGTCTGGGACGGTGGTCCGGGTGAGGCCAGCGTGGAGCTTTTGCCGTTCACGGCCCGCGCCGTGCACATCACGGGCGAGGCAGCCGCCGAGAATCTCGACACCTACATCGAGATGGCGGAGACCACCGAGCTCAACGCCCTCATGCTCGACCTCAAAGACGAAACCGGCCTGGTCTCGTACAACAGCCAGAACCCGACTGCAAATGAGGTCGGCGCAATCAGGAACCTCTACGACCTTAATGAGGTGTCGAGGCGGGCCGAGGAGGCCGGGCTCTATCTGATCGGGCGTTTGGTGATCTTCAACGATCCGACCGCCGCCATACTGAAGCCTTCGATGGCGGTGTGGGATTCGGCAACCGACTCCCCTTTCGAGTCACGGGGCCAGTACTTTCTCGATCCGACCGACCTCGAAGCCCGCGCCTATGCCCTGGGCCTCGCCGAAGAGGCCTGCGCCATGGGAGTCGACGAAATCCAGTTCGACTACGTCCGTTTCCCCGACCAGCGATCGGACACGGCGGTGTTCGATGGGGGTGTGACCCAAGAAGTGAGAATCGCCACGATCACCTCCTTCTTCGAGGAGGCGATCGCCCTGCTCCACCCGATGGGTTGTGCGGTCGGAGCCGACGTCTTCGGGTTCACGACCGGAGCCGAGGACGACGGTGGCATCGGCCAACGTTGGCCGGACATCCTCCAGATCGTCGACGTCGCCTCACCGATGGTTTACCCGTCGCATTACGACCCGGGTTGGTACGGATTCGATGTTCCCAACGACCATCCCGGCCCGATGGTGACCAACGCCCTCGGGGACGGTCTCGAGCGGATGCCGCGAAATGTCGTAGTTCGCCCCTGGCTACAGGACTTCGGGTACACCTCCGATCAGGTGAGGGCGCAGATCGACTCCGCAGAGCAGTACGGGTTGGGCTGGATGCTGTGGAATGCGGCGTCGAACGTGACCACCGACGCACTTGGGCCCGCTGAATAATTGGCACTAGCGCCATAGGTGAAATACGATCCGCAGGGTCCCACCCGGAGAGGTCCTTGCCTTCGTTCGACTCCGACAATCTCGAGAAGCTGATCGCCGTCGCCCCGCCGTGGCGGCGGGACCAGATGCTGGCCGCCCATCTCGTTTTCAATGCACTGGAGGAGCCGACCGGCGCCGAAGAAGACTGGCGCTACGTCGAGTTCGACACGCCCTTTTCCAGCCTGGCCGCAGTCGACGAGCCGGGCGCCCCGCTTGGGGCCGGCCCCTTTCTCACCTCGGTCGGTCAGACCTCGGGGCGGGTGCTAATCGTTGACGGCGCCGTCATCGAAGCATCGTCGGAAGCTGACCTGGTTCGGCGATTCGGCGAGATGGATGACGACCCCGGTCTCGGAGGGTTTGTCCCGGTCGATCACAACAAGCTGACCGCAGCCCACGCCGCCTTCTCAACCGACGGCGTCCTGATCGAGATCCCGAGGGGATCGGTGATGTCAGACCCTTTGGTCGTCGAGATCCAGGGCGCTACCGAGGGATCGGCCTCGTTTCCCCATGTCGTAGTTCGGGTTGGTGAGAACGCCGAGGCCAGTGTCCTTGTGGTCTACCGGTCTGCGGAGAGCGCCAGATTGCTCATGGCGCCCGAGATCGATCTGGATGTTGCCGCGGGTGGCCGGCTTCGATATCTGGCAGTCCAAGGTCTGGATCACGCCGCCACCTCCGTCGTCCACCAGCGGGTGACACTGGGCCGTGACGCCACCGCCCGGATCGGCGAGGTCGGGCTGGGCGCCAAGCTGGCGCGGCTCGACCTCGGGGTGAGACTGATTGGGGACGGCTCCTCTTCGGAGGTGGTCGGGCTCTACTTTGGGGAAGGCGAGCAGACCCTCGACTATCGGATGGTCATCACCCACGAGGGAAAGAGCACGACCTCCGATGTGTTTCTCAAGGGAGCGGTCGAGGACGACGCCCAGAGTGTCTTCACCGGCCTCCTTCGCATCGAGAAAGACGCAAGGGGCACGTCGACGTTCGAGACCAATCGAAACCTGGTGCTCTCCGAGAACGCCAAGGCCCAATCGGTGCCCAACCTCGAGATCCTCTGCAATGACGTGGTCTGCGGTCACGCCTCGTCGGTGGGGCCACTCGAGCAGGAGCATCTCTACTACCTACAAAGCCGCGGGCTGACCCGAATCCGAGCCGAGAGATTGCTGATCAGAGGGTTCTTCCAGGAAGTGATCGACCGGCTCCCCATTGAGGCAGTTGGCGGCCCGGTGTCCGAAGAGGTTTTCCGAAGGTTCGTTTCGGCCCAGGAGGAGGGTCGAGTGGCATGAAGGTCGAGCTCGGCGCCCTTGACACCCTTCCCCGGGACCGGGGGACAAGGGTGACGGTCGGAGAAACCAGAATCGCCGTGTTCCGGGTGGCCGACGAAGTGTTCGCCATCGCCGATCGTTGCTCGCATGCCGAGGCGTCGTTGGCGGAGGGCGAGGTCTACGGCACGGATGTGGAGTGCCCCCGTCATGGCTCCGAGTTCGACCTAAGGACCGGCGAGCCGTTGTCACTGCCGGCCACGAGGCCGGTTCCGGTCTATGAGGTCAAGATCGAGGACGGGAACGTGTATTTGTTCGTGGAGGACGAATGACCTCGGCGTTGCGCATCAAGGGGCTATCGGCTGCGGTGGCCGGCAAGAAGATCCTCGAGGACCTCGATCTCGAGGTTCCGTATGGGGAGATCCACGCCATCATGGGCCCCAACGGGTCGGGCAAATCGACGTTGTGCCATGTGCTGACGGGGAAGTCCGGGTACGAGGTGGCCGGCTCGGCGACTTTGGATGATGTCGACCTGTTCTCATTGAGTGTCGACGAGCGGTCCCGACTCGGTCTGCTTCAGAGCTTCCAGTACCCCACCGAGGTGCCCGGCGTCCGCCTGAGGGAATTCCTGCTGGAGGCGTCCGACGAGCGTGGAGTCGACCCCGAGGAAGCCGCAAAGCGGATCCAGGACGAGGCAGAGCGGTTCGACACCACCCGATTCCTCGACCGTTCCCTCAACAACGACCTGTCGGGTGGGGAGAAGAAGCGGTCGGAGATATTCCAAATGGCGGTGCTTCGCCCCAAGCTTGCCCTGCTCGACGAGATCGACTCGGGCTTGGACATCGACGCCGTCCGGCAAGTGTCCGAGGCAGTTGAACAGATGCGTTCCCCCGACCTGGGAGTGGTGATGATCACCCACTACAGCCGAATCCTCCGTTATCTGATGCCCGATCGAATCCACGTGATGATCGACGGTCGCATCGTCGCCTCCGGTGGGGCCGAACTGGCCGAGGAACTGGACAGCGGCGGTTACGAGTCGGTGCGGGACCGTCTCGGCATCCAGCGGGCCACCGGCGAACCGGTGCGCAAGGCTGCCGACTTCTTCACCGACACCCCCTTCGACGTGTGAACGGGTATGGCCAACCGGTCAACTACTGAGAGTTGGCTGTCTTCCCTCACCAATCTGCCTACCGCGTCAGGGCGTGAGGATGCGGTGATCAGCTGGGTCCGAGCTTGGGCAAAACGACGCAGCGATCTCAGGGTCACCACTGACTCAGGAGGAAATCTTCTGATCACACAGCAAGGCCGCCGGACCAGACCTGCGGTGGTGGCGGTGGCGCACATGGATCACCCGGCCTTTGTGGTCACTTCGGTCGAGGGTCGCGATGCCACCTACGAATTCCGAGGCGGTGTCCGGCCCGAGTACTTCGAGCGGGCCAGGGTGGAGTTCGTCACGACCCAGGATCCTGTCAGGGGCTCGGTGGTGGCTCACGACCCCGACGCCGCGACTGGTGTGATTCGGGTCGCCGGTGCTGGTGTAGTTCGATCCGGAGACGTAGCCCGCTGGGCGTTCCCAAGGCATCCACCCAGGTCAGGCGAATTCTCGGCACCCGCCTGTGACGACCTCGCCGGTGCTGCCGCGGCGCTGGCGGCGCTCGACCGGGCTCGGGGCAGGGCTGGGCTTCGGCATTTTGGGGTTCTTCTCACCAGAGCAGAGGAGATCGGTTTCGTGGGGGCGATTCACGCCGCCAAGGTCGGGACCGTCGCTGAGGACACCCGTCTCCTTTCGATCGAGGCTTCACGGGCCTCCACACAGACTCCAATTGGATCGGGCCCGGTGATCAGGGTGGGAGACGCATCGAGCGTCTTCGACCAGGAGATGACCAATCTGATCAGTTGGGCCGCCGTGGCGCGAGGTCTGCCCCATCAACGCCAGCTGATGGCGGGCGGATCGTGTGAGGCGACAGCTTTCGGGGTCTACGGATATCGGGCGGCCGGACTGTGTCTCCCGCTTGGCAACTATCACAACATGGGCAACCTGGACCAGGTCGAGTCCGGATCGGAAAAGGCAACCCCGATGCTGGAGGCGATCGCCCTCGACGACTTCCACGCCCTTGTCGACCTGCTCTTGTTGGCGGCAGAAGCGGTGGACGGTGAGGGTGATTTGAAATCTCGGCTCGATCGGCTCTACGAGGACACCCATCACCTCCTGAAGCGGAGACCGGTACCGTAAGGTCGAACGCTCGAAAGGGAGCAAGGACAGGCGTGGAACACAGGATCGAACGTGACTCGATGGGTGAAGTCGAGGTCCCCCAGGAGGCATACTACGGAGCCTCTACCCAGCGTGCCGTGGACAATTTCCCCATATCCGGGCTTCGATTCGGACGACGCTTCATCTGGGCCCTCGGACTTCTCAAGGGATCAGCGGCCACGGTGGCATCCCAACTCGGGCACCTCGATGCCGAACAGGGCGCGGCCATCCGCAAGGCGGCTGACGAGGTCATGGACGGAGCCCTCGACCAGCATTTCGTGCTCGACATCTTCCAGACCGGATCGGGGACATCCACCAACACCAATGCCAACGAGGTGATCGCCACCCGGGCCACTGAGTTGTTGGCACCCGGCGCTGATCCGGTGCATCCCAACGATCAGGTGAACTTCGGCCAATCGTCGAACGACGTGATTCCGACGGCGCTTCACATCTCGGCCGTCGCCGCCCTTCGCGAGCAACTGATTCCGGCGTTGGATCGACTGAGCGCCTCGCTCGGGGCCAAGGCCAGAGAGTTCGCCGATGTGGTCAAGTCGGGCAGGACCCATCTCATGGATGCAACCCCGGTGACGCTCGGCCAGGAGTTTGGAGGCTGGGCCACTCAGATCCGCAAGGGCTCGGAGCGTCTGGCCAAGGTCCTTCCCGAGTTGGAGGAGCTGGCCCTGGGGGGCACTGCGGTCGGGACGGGGATAAATGCCCCATCCGGGTTTGCCCCGGCGGTGATCGCCTTGATGGCCGATCGCACCGGCTACCCGTTCCGGGAGGCTGAAGACCATTTCGAGGCGCAGGGTGCCAAGGACGCAACCGTGATGGCCTCAGGTGCGCTGAAAACGGTCGCCGTCTCGCTGTTCAAGATCGCCAACGACATCCGTTTTCTCGGCTCGGGCCCCAGCTCGGGTTTGGCCGAGATCCGGATTCCCGAGCTGCAGCCAGGCTCTTCGATCATGCCGGGAAAGGTGAACCCGGTGATGTCCGAGATGGTGATGCAGGTTGCTGCCCAGGTCATCGGGAACGACGCCAGCATCACCTGGGGCGGGGCCAACGGAAACTTCGAGCTCAATCTGATGATGCCGCTGATTGCCCACAACCTGCTGGAGTCGATCGAGATTCTCGCTAGCGCCGCTGACACCTTCCGGGCTAAATGCGTAGATGGCATCGAGGCTGACCGGGATCGGGCTCGAGCTCTGCTGGAGAGGAATGCGATCATCGTCACCGCCCTCAATCCCCATATCGGTTACGACAACGGGGCGAGAATCGCCAAAGAAGCGTTGGCCACCGGCCGCTCCATCCGCGATCTGGTGTTGGAATCAGGTCTGATGACGGCCGACGAGTTGGACAGGGCCCTCGACTTCAAAAAGCTGACCGAAGGCGGGATCGCCTGAGGGAGGGAGAGGTGCCCCCCAGGGGGGGGGGGGGGGGGGGCGGGGG
>JBBDWM010000004.1:35814-41928 GCA_040902845.1 Acidimicrobiia bacterium | reverse complement strand
GGGGCCCCCCGCCCCCGACCTTCGGTCGGGCGAGGGCACTGCGAGGCAGTTCTCCCCTTGCGAGCGCAGCGAGCGGGGGGAGTGGCCCGAAGGGCCGAGGGGGGTCTTCAGCTCGCCAGCGCTTCCGCGAGCACCGTCCAGGCCAGGCTGGCGCATTTGATCCGGACCGGGTACTGACGCACCCCCTGGAGGGCTTCGAGGTCGCCCAGGGAGGCGCCGGGGCGGTCAGGGTCGAGACCCGGGTCGGTCCCGTCCTCGAGTGACATCAGACCGCGGAATCTTGCGGTCAGCTCCTCGATCTCGGCACGACTCTTGCCTTTGATCGCTTCGCTCATCATCGAGGCCGACGACAGGCTGATAGAACACCCCTGGCCGTCGATGGCCACCGAAGCCACCTTGTCGTCGTCGAAGCCGAGTTCGATGGTGATGTCGTCGCCACACAGCGGGTTCACCCCCTGTGCCTTGGCATCCGGCGCATCGAGGTGGCCTCTGTTGCGAGGGCTTCGGTAGTGGTCGAGGATCACCTCGCGGTAGAGGTCTTCAAGGCTCATCTGCCCACTCCGAACAGATCTCCGGCCCGACGTAGGCCGAGCACCAGGGCGTCGATGTCTTCCTCGGTGTTGTAGACGTAGAAGCTGGCCCGGGCGGTGGCGGTCACTCCGAGCTTGCGCATCAGCGGTCGGGCGCAGTGATGACCGGAACGTACCGATACCCCTTGCTCGTCGAGAATCGTCGCCAGGTCGTGGGCGTGGACCTCATCCATCGTCATCGACAGCACTCCTCCACGGTCGATGGTGTTCGGTGGGCCCTGGATCCTGAGCCCTGGGACGTCGCCGAGACGGTCGAGTGCGATCTCGGTGAGCTCGCGGTCATGTTCGAAGATCTTGTCCATCCCGATCGAGTCGAGATAGTCGATTGCGGCATGAAGGCCGATGGCTTCGATGATCGGCGGGGTCCCCGCTTCGAACCGGGTGGGGATTTCGGCCCAGGTGGCGTCCTGAAGGGTGACATCGGAGATCATCTCGCCCCCACCTTCGAAAGGCTCGGTTTCCTGGAGGGCTTCCATCTTCCCCCACAGGATCCCGATCCCGGTCGGGCCCAGCATCTTGTGAGCGGAGAAGGCGACGAAGTCGGCGCCTAGGTCGACCACATTGACGGGGGCGTGGGGAACTAGTTGGGCGGCGTCCACGACCACTCGAGCCCCGTGGGCGTGTGCCAGATCTGCGATCTGGCGGACCGGTGGCATCGTGCCCAACACGTTCGACATCCCGGTGACGGCCACGACCTTGACATCCGGGCCGAGTTTCTGACGATAGGCGTCGAGGTCGAGGCGGAAGTCGTCGGTCACGGGGATGTGATCGAGGATCGCCCCGGTGCGTTTGGCCACCATCTGCCAGGGAACGAGGTTGGCGTGATGCTCCATCTCGGTGGAGAGGATGCGGTCCCCCTCATGCAGGTTCTCGAGGCCCCACCCGAAAGCGACCGTGTTGAGTGAGGTCGTGGCGCCCCGAGTGAAGATGATCTCCCTGGAGTCGGTGGCGCCGAGGAACTCGGCGACCCGGTTGCGGGCGGCTTCATAAGCGTCGGTGGAAGCCACGGAGAGCTTGTAGGCGCCCCGATGGACGTTGGCGTATGAGGTACGGGCGAACCGATCCATCGCTTCGAGCACCGGGATGGGCTTCTGCGAGGAGGCACTCGAGTCGAGGAAATGAACTCCGTCACCGAGGACGGGGAAATCAGCCTTCAGATGTGATAGATCGATCACGGTTGAGTCAACACACTCCGGAACGAATCGTATCCCTCTTCCTCGAGCCGGGCGGCTAGTTCGGGCCCACCGCTTTCGAGGATCTGGCCATCCATGAAGATATGGACCCGGTCCGGTGTCACGTAATCGAGAAGTCGCTGATAGTGGGTGATTATGAGAAACCCGCGCTCTGGCCCGGTGAGCTTGTTGACGCCGTCGGCAACGGTGCGGAGGGCGTCGATGTCGAGACCGGAGTCGGTTTCGTCCATGATCGCCAGTTCCGGTTCGAGCACGGCCATCTGTAGGACTTCGTTGCGCTTCCGCTCTCCGCCGGAGAAGCCCTCGTTCAGATAGCGATCGGCGAAGGAGGACTCCATGCCCAATTCCTTCATCGCATCCATCACCTTGAGGCGCAGTTCCAACACAGTGAGATCGACGCCGGTTCGATTGGACAACGCCTGACGGAGGAATTGGATGACCGAGACCCCAGGTATCGCCTCGGGGTGCTGGAAGGCGAGAAACATCCCGGCGGCGCCCCGCTGATAGGAGGGAGCGGCGGTGATGTCGTCACCGCGGTAGAGAATCCTGCCCTTGGTGACCTTGTACCCGGGATGACCCATCAACACCGATGCCAATGTGGATTTCCCTGAGCCGTTGGGCCCCATCAGGGCATGGATCTCGCCTCTATTGACGGCCAAATCGACCCCGCGCAGGATCTTGACGTCCTTGGCCGAGGCATGCAGGTTCTCGATTTGAAGGAGGGGGGTGGGGTCGCTCACGGGGTCAATGGTATTTGCACTACAGCTGTAGGGGAAATGGGCGGCCCTCTCCTCGTTTTCGCGCGGGGATCGCGGCCCATAGGCCGCGATCCCCGCGCGAAAACGGGATGGGCTGCGCCGCAATACGCAATACGCAAATCGCAATCCGCCAAACGCAATGGGTTTTGCATCTGCGTTATGCGTTATGCGTTTTGCGGTCAATGATCTCTATCCACACCGGCTTGGCCAGTCGTTCCAGGTCATCAATGGAGATCGGGAACACCGTGGTGGGGGTGCCGGCTGCGGCCCACACCGGGTCGTGACGGCGCAGGGCCGGATCGGCGAACACCCGCAGGGGATTGAGATGCCCGAACGGAGGGGTCCCCCCCGCCGAGTAGCCGGTGGCCTCTCGCACCTCCTCCAGCTTTGCCCTTCGGGAGTCGATGGCACCGGCGGCCGCCGCCAGGGCCTCGGGATCCAGTCTCAGGTCCCCTGGTACCAGGGCGACGACCGCCTCCTCCGTGCCTTGATCGTCGGTGACTACGAACACCAGGGACTTCACGATTGCCGCAACCGGGCACTCGATGGCGGCGGCGGCATCTTCGGCAGTCTTGGTGCCCTCCGGGAAGACTCGGATTTCCATGACAAACCCAGGCGTGCGCGTCATCAGACGTCTGCTCGCCTCGGGAAGCTCCATCAGCCACACACGACGTCGACCGTTGAGGCCAAGCCTTCGAAGTTCGCCAGGTCGAGCCATTGCAGGTAGATCCGGTCGACACCCGCCGTTTCAAGGGCCCCGACCGCCTCCGCGGCTTGTTCGGCGGTGCCGAAGATCATCCCTGATTCCTTCCATCGCCCCTCGAGCTCGTCGGGCCCCCGCCCGTTCCCGAAGCGCTCTGCGAAGTCGGAAAGTCGGCGGCGGTACTCGGCTTCGGTGTGCCCCACCACCACCGGGCCCATGACCGTTGCCTCGACCTGGCGATCCCCGGCGGCTTCACGCATGGTGGCGATTCTCGCCTTGGTCTCCTCAGGTGAACAGAAGAAGAAGTTGTACTCATCGGCCCGGGTGCCGGCGAGTCGCGGGGTCCGGCTCGCCCCACTTCCGCCGATCACGATCCGAAGACCTGTCGGCTTGGGCTTCACCTCGGCGTCCAGGTGGTAGTACCTGCCCTCAAAGCGGGATCGACCCGGGCCGAAGGCCGCCCCCAGGTAGTCGAGGGCTTCCTCGAATCGTGCCCAACGCTCGACCGGTCCCGGGAAGGGGAGACCGAACGCCTGATGCTCGTAGTCCATCCACCCGGTGCCGACACCGAGGTCGAACCGACCTCCGGACATTTGGTCGATAGTCACCGCGTTCTTGGCGATGACAGCCGGATGACGGAACGTGATCGGGGTCACCAGCACACAGAGTCGAAGAGTGGAGGTGTCGCGGGCGAGCCCGGCGAGGGTGGCGAAGGCGTCGGTCGCGTCAGGGGTGGGGTCACGATCCGACAGGTAGTGGTCGCAACGGGCGAATGAGACGAGCCCTTTGCGCTCGGCGAGTTGGGCCGCGGCCAGCATCTGCTCATAGGTGCCCCCGAAATGGGGCTCCGTCATGATCGAGAATCTCAAGTCTGTTCCTCGACTTCGAAACCCTCGCGGGTGAGGGCGGCCTTCAGGGTCTCCACCTCACCGGGCCGCACCGAGATGGTGAGTATTCCCCCGCCACCATGCACCGCATGACGGAGTTGGAGGTCGCGCACATCGACCCGGCTCGTCTGAAGAGCGTGACCAACCCTCCCGATCTCGCCCGGGCGGTCGGCGAGGATCACCTCGATGCCGGCCACCGGTGGAGCCATCTCGGCCCTTCGCAGGCGAGCCCGATCAAGACTGCCGGCGACGGAGTCGAGATCTCCGCTGTCGATGTCGCGGCGCAATGTCTGAAGATGACCGATAAGACCGTCCAGGGCATCACCCACCGACGACGAATTGGCCGTAAGCACCTCGGGCCACCATGCCGACTCGGCAGAGGCGACCCGGGTGAGGTCACGGAAGCTGCCGGAAACGAGGTCGACGGTGTCGGGGTTCTCGGCCACCAGCTCGACCAGCGCCACCGCAAGGAGATGGGGGAGATGGGAGATCGCGGCGACTACCCGGTCGTGGTGTTCGGCTGACATGATCACCGGGTTGGCGCCGACCGACGCCACGATCTCCTGCATCCGGGCCAGATCCTCGGGTCTTGCCGTGTCGTCACAGAGGATCCAGGCGGCACCACGGAACAACGAGCCCGAGGCCGCCCCGGCGCCGGCATGCTCCCGCCCTGCCATCGGGTGACCGCCGACAAACCTGAGCCGGGCCGGAGCTTGGGTGATCAGAGGTTGCTTGACGCTGGTGACGTCGGTGATCAGGGCATCGGTGTCGAGGGCTCCCAACGTCTCGACGTTGGCTGACAGCGGGCCGGCGAGGACCACGAGATCGACGCCCTCGATCGCCTGGCGGATCGAGTCAGCTGGCTCAACCGCCCCCCGTTCGACGGCAACGTCCATCGCTTCGGAAGCGGGGTCCCATCCCCTGGTTGCCCATCCCTGCTCGCGCAGGGCAAGGCCAATCGACGCTCCGATCAACCCGGTTCCGATAATTGCTGCCTGTGGCATCTCGGCGATCATCCGCGGTACGCGTCGAGGACGGTGTCGAGAGCCTCGGTGTCGCCGAGGAACATCTGCATGTAGAAACGTTGACAGCCGACCTCGCCGAGGGCAGCAACCATTTCGGCAGGCTTGGCTCCCGACCCGTGGGGATACCCCCGTTCCTCGTAGACGGTCTCGATTCTCTCGGGTGTCGATTTGGTCTTTGAGGCGTACTTCTCGAGGAGGCGTCGATAGTCGCTCTCTTTTCGTGCCGCCACCGCAGGACCGGCTGTCGACAGGAAGATCGAGTCCGGGTCTCGTCCTGCATCCGTTGCCGCTCCGCGAGCGGTGGCGACCCGCTCGGCATACTCGGATGGGTGGCAGACATAGATGCTGAACTCGTCGGCGTAGAGCCCGGCAAGCCTTGTGGTCTTCACCGGACCGAAACCTCCGACCAGGATCCGGAGATTGGTCGGATGGGGATGGGGGTCGAAGTCCCCCAACTGATAGTGGGTCCCCTTGAAGGTTCTGGCTTCAGGCGCCAGCGCCGCCGTCAGGTAGGCGAGGCATTCGTCGAGCATCTCGAATCGGACCTTGCGCTCGGGATAGCCGATCCCAAACAGCTCGAACTCCTCGTCCATCCATCCGACGCCGACACCCATCGTGAATCGACCCTCGGAGACTTCGTCGAGGGTGACTCCCATCTTGTAGAGGACGGCCGGGTGACGGAAGGTGACCGGGGACAGCAGCGAGACCAGCTCGAGGCTCGTGGTCTCCCGGGCCAATGCCGCATGATGAATGAGATGGTCGTACGCAGGGTGGTCGGGATCGTCTCCCCGCTCCAGGTAATGGTCGGGAAGGGCGATCGCGCCCAGACCACGCTCCTCCGCCCATCGGGCGGTGGCATGGATCAGCTCCCAGGATCCCCGAGTTTGTATGGCGAACTCCATCGAAGGCGAGATTAGAGGTTCGCCTCGGGCTTCTCGCGCGGGGATCTGCGCCTATC
>JBBDWM010000004.1:0-35804 GCA_040902845.1 Acidimicrobiia bacterium | reverse complement strand
CCCCCCCCCCCCCCCCAAAACGGGGGGAAGGGCGCCAAAACGGATGAGCGAGCCTCAGCCGACGGTGGCAGCAACCTCGAGAAGGGCGCGGGCGTGTGCCGCCACATCGAAATGGGGATCGAGGACGCGGTGGAGGGCGATCCCGTTGAGGGCTAGAACCAGGGTTTCGGCCCGGCGGGTGGCGTGCTCCTCGGCCATCTCGGGGGCATGGCGCTGGATGGCGGATCCGAAGCGGCGGACCCTTCCCTCGTGATGTCTCAGGAGACGGCCACGCAATTCGGGGTTGGTGGCTGCGCCCGAGACCGCGATCCGGATGTAGACCCTGGCCAGCGCCGGTTGCTCCTCGAGGAATCGCTCGTAGGCGAGGACCAGCTCGTCGAGAGTGTCGGTGCCCTGACCGCGAGGGTCGGGGTCGACGGCATCGATTGCCTCGCGCACGACGGTCAGGATCGCTTGCTCTTTCGAGGCAAAGAGGTTGTAGAAACTGCCGGGCAGGACACCCGCTTCGTCACAGATCGCCTTGATCGTGGTCCCCTCGAGACCCTTGGCCGCGATCAGTGATCTGGTGGCGTCCAGGATCCGATCCTTGGTCTCGAGACCCGCCTTGTAACGCATCGCCGAAACGGTAGCCACTCCCGCTTTCATTGAGCGTTCACACAAATTAGAGTTAACACTCAAATATGGGAGACGTTGCTCGGTGAGCCATTACAGATCGAACCTTCGTGACATCGAGTTCAATCTCTTCGAGGTTCTTCGCGTCCAGGACTATTTCGGAATGGGGGAATGGTCCGACCTCGACGTTGACACCGCCCGCGACGTCCTTCAGGAAATCGAACGGCTCGCCCGTGAAGATTTCGCCGCCTCATACGTCGACCAGGACCGCATCCCGCTCGAGTTGAAGGACGGCGACGTCGTCCTTCCCGACTCGGTGAAGGCTGGGGTGCGGGCCTTCAAGGAAGGGGGCTGGGATCGTTTCGGGGCTCCGGCCGAGCTGGGCGGGATGCCAGTTCCGGCTGCGTTGTTGTGGGCGACTCAGGAGATGCTGCTCGCAGCCAACACCACGGTCACCTGGTACGCCGGAGGGTCGCTGTTCGCCAGAGTCCTCTTCGAGGAGGGGACCGAGGAACAGAAGGAGCTGGCCCGGTTGTGGATGGACAAGCAGTGGTCGGGGAGCATGATTCTCACCGAGCCCGATGCCGGCTCCGATGTTGGCGCTGGCAGCACCAAGGCCATCGATATGGGTGACGGCACCTGGCACCTCGAGGGCGTGAAACGATTCATCACCGGAGGCGAGCATGATGCCACCGAGAACATCATCCATCTCGTGCTGGCCCGACCCGAGGGCGCCATCGCGGGGACCAAAGGTCTTTCGCTGTTCATCGTGCCCAAGTTCCTGATCAACGTGGACGGGAGTCTCGGGGAGCGCAACGGCGTCGTGGCTACCAACCTCGAGAAGAAGATGGGTCTCAAGGGATCCACCACCTGCGAGATGACATTCGGCGGGGATCGGCCCGCTATCGGGACCCTGGTCGGGAATGTCCATGAGGGCATTCGGCAGATGTTCCGGGTCATCGAGGGGGCGCGGATGATGATCGGCACCAAGGCGATGGGGACTCTGAGCACCGGCTATCTCAATGCCCTCGAATACGCCAAGGAGCGTCGTCAGGGTGCGGATCTCACCAAGGCCCGGGACAAGACGGCGCCCAGAGTCCCCATCATCGACCATCCCGACGTTCGTCGGATGTTGATGACGCTCAAGGCCGACTCCGAGGGGCTGCGAGCCCTGGTGATGTACACCGCATGGGTACAGGACCAGGCCCGGCTCCATCCCGATGACGACCGATGGGAGCGGCGTTCGGACTTCCTACTGCCGCTGGTGAAGGGATACGCCTCCGAGACCGCCTACCACCAGCTCGGCGATGCACTCCAGGTGCTTGGTGGGTCCGGCTTCACCCAGGACTTTCCACTCGAGCAATACATCCGGGACACCAAGATCGACACGATCTACGAGGGGACCACCGGCATCCAGGCTCTCGACCTCTTCTTCCGAAAGATCGCCAAAGATCAGGGAAACACCCTGGCTGCTCTGGCTTCGGAGATCACCGAGTTCGTAAAGGGCGGCCTCGGGGACGATCCGCTGGCCGTCGAGCGGGAGCGATTGGGGTCGATGCTCGACGATGTCCAAACCCAGCTCGGGTCGATGGTCGAGAATTTGTTGGCGTCGTTCACCGTGGAGTCGACCGAGATCTACAAGGTGGGTCTTCATACCAATGCATTGCTCGAGTCCCTCGCCGAGGTGATCATTGCCTGGCTGCTGCTCCGACATGCCGAGATCGCCATCACCAAGATCGACGAGGATCCCTTCTATGCGGGCAAGGTGGCGTCGGCCCGGTGGTTTCTTCGTCAGACCGCCCCCCAGGTCGCTGGTCGGCGGGAGGCCGCCGTTACCGAGGACGGCTCGTTGATGACCCTTCCGGTCGAGGCCTTCTAGGCCTCGACCCGTAATACGCATCACGCAGTACGTATTGCGTATTGCGTATTGCGTATAGCGTTTCAGGATGTCCGGTCCCGCGGTCTTTGCTTTCGTGGCCCTCCTCATCGGCATCCTCTTGATCGTCGTGGCGTTGGTGGTATGGCAGGAGGCGCGTCGTCGTCCCAGCTACGAGCCGCTGACATACGTCGTCGAGGATGCGGTGAGACACGTGGAGTCCGGTCTCGTCAACGAGGGCAACAGCCATCTGTCGCGTGCCGACATCAGAAGGGTCCTGGAATGGGAGGTCTTCTATCTCCAGGGTCTCGCCCAGGACGACCGATCCAATCCGGTGGAGACCGTCGCCGGTGGGCACGAGGCGTCTGTCGACTACATCATCGACCAGATCGCGACTAAACACGGTGTCTCCTACGCTCGCGAAGACGTGGAGAATGTGCTTCGACTGGAAGCCGACTATCTGTTTCAGATCGGCGCCGTCGGAGAAGCAGTCGAGTTCGAAGGAGATGAAGAGGAATGATTGTCCGTTGTGGCTCTTGCCGGACGCAGTTCGAGGTTGCCGGCGCGGGCCGGTTCTCGTGTCCCGCCTGTGGCTCGGTGAACGTCGTTCGCGATCAGACAGCGACCGGCCCCGCCTCCGCCGGCGCCTATCCCGCCGCCCCTGGCGCCCCCGCACCCCCTCCTTCGCCTGCGCCCGACCGTCCCTCGACACGGATCAGTTGCCCGGAGTGCGCATTCACCTTCATCGTGGGTGACATCGCAGTCGCCACCTGTCCTAATTGCGCCACTGAGGTGCAAACTGGACGAGGCGTCCCAATGGCTTCCCCGGAACCCGCCCCCACCAGCGATACCACGGACGAGGAAGACCCTGTGCTCACGGAAGAGGAATGAGCCGTCTCGGTCGCTTTGAGCACTACCGGTACATAGGGGCCAGAGACACGATGTCGTTCTACGACTGCGACGACGAGGAACAGTTCGACGAGTTGAAGACTTGGGTCGAGAACGAAGACCTGGTGGGGAGGAACCGGCTGCAAGGGTTCGCTCCCGATACTCCCGAGGAAGCGGCCAACCGGGGGTACAGCCCGGTGCCAAGGCGAAATGAGCCCGAGTCGGAACCGAACGGCTAGCCGGTCAGCCCCTGAGCCACCAGGTCCCCGATCTTCTTACTCCGACCGTGGAAGAAATGGTCGCCAGGGGTGAGCACGAGGTCGATCGACAACCGCTCGGCGTATGCGATCAGGGCCTGGATGTCGACCACCTGGTCCCTGGTTCCCACGATGATCCGCTTCGCCCCCTGTGGTAGCGAGTCGGGAAGCTCCTCAGGTGGAGGGGCGATCCCGGCGTATGGAGGGGGATCCGGATCCCCCGCCAACCAGCCCAGGGCGACCGCCGCCCCAAACGACCAACCTGCAATCCCCAGCGGAAGACCCGTTCTACGGGCAACTTCGACCGCCGCGGCGACGTCGAGTGTCTCGGACCTTCCCTGGTCGTGACTCCCCGTGCTCGATCCGGTGCCTCTGAAATTGAACCGGAGCACGGAGAAGCCGCGTTCCACGAGACGGAGCGTCACCCCGATCATGAGAGGTGCATTCATCGACCCGCCGTCCATTGGGTGGGGGTGACAGAAGACGGTTACACCAATCGGGGCCGAGGCGTGATCCCAGCGAGCCTCGAGGGTCTGGCCATCCGAAGTCGACAGCTCGATCCTGTCACTCATCTCAATACAACGAAGAACCACACGGCGGCGGCCCCGATGATCAGGAAGGCGAGCACCGCGGATGCAACAAGGAGCCAGCGGGTGGGCATTGGGTTGGGGAGGCTAACCCCTGGCACAACTAGGCTCGGGCCGACAGTCCCGCCGAAAGGTCAGTGTTGTACGACATCGTCATAGTGGGCGGCGGTCCGGGGGGATACGCCTCCGCTCTTTACGCCCACAACTTCGGGCTCTCGGTCGCCCTGGTCGAGAAGGATCGCCCCGGTGGCACCTGTCTGATCAGGGGGTGCATCCCGGCCAAACAATGGCTTCACGTCGCCGATGTCTTCAGCACCGTTGCCAACGCAGCCGAATTCGGGGTCATCACCGAGCAGCCGAGCCTCGATTGGCCCGCCGCCCTGGCCCGCAAGAATCAGACAGTGGAGGGTTTGGTCCGCGGTCTCGCCGGCCTTCTCAAACATAAGGGAGTCGAGGTGATCACCGGTGTCGGCAGGCTGGCCGGGCCGGGCAAGGTCGAGGTGATCGGCAGCGGGGAGAAGAAGGTTCTCGAAGGTCGGGCCGTCATCCTGGCCACCGGTTCCTTCGCCCGAACCATCCCCGGTTATGAGATCGACGGCAAGAGGATCGTGACCTCGGATCATGCTCTCGACTGGGAGGACCGGCCAGGGTCGGTGGCGATCATCGGTGGCGGAGTCATCGGATGCGAGTTCGCCTCCTTCCTCGTCGATGTCGGGACCGACGTGCATGTTTTCGAGGTGATGGATCAGATCCTCCCCGGTTCGGACGCCGAAGCCGCCAGTCAATTGCAGCGCCAACTACAGAAACGTGGGGTGAAGTTCCACATCGGCGTCGCCGTCGAGGCGCCAACGTTGGGACAGTCGGTGAAGGTGCCTTTCGGCGGCGAGTCAGTCGAGGTCGACGTAGTCCTGGTCTCGGTGGGACGGGGCCCCAACACCGATGGTGTGGGACTGGAAACCACTTCGGCGGTTCTCGATCGCGGATTCGTCAAGGTCGACCCGGCAACGATGGAGACCGATCAGCCAGGTCTCTACGCCGTTGGCGACCTGGTCGCCGGCACCGCGCAACTCGCTCACGTCGGTTTCGCCGAGGGGATCGCGGCGGTGACCCATATCGCGACCGGGAGGGCCCAGCCGGTGAACTACCAGGCGATTCCACGGGTGACCTACACCCACCCCGAGGTGGCCGAGGTCGGTCTCACCGAAGCCGAGGCCGTCGAACACGGCTTGGATGTGACATCGGCCAAACACAGTTTCACAGGAATCGGCCGGGCCATCATCATCGGCGACAATCAGGGGTTCGCCAAGGTGGTTTCGGTCAAGGGAGGGCCCATCGTGGGGGCCACCGTGGTCGGTCCCCAGGCCGGAGAATTGATCCACGAGTTGATGTACGCAGTGGGTTGGGAGGCCTTGCCAGACGAGGCAGCCGCCTTCATCCATGCCCACCCGACGTTGTCCGAAGCCATCGGCGAGACACTGATGTCCGCCGCCGGTCGCAGTCTTCACTGAGAGGAGCCAGCCTTGCCGACCACCGTAACGATGCCCCAACTCGGGGAGACCGTCACCGAGGGAACCATCCTGCGGTGGGCGAAAAAGGTCGGAGACTCGATTGTCGAGGACGAGGTCCTGGTTGAGATATCGACCGACAAGGTCGACACCGAAGTCCCCTCCCCCGCGTCGGGAACGGTGCTCGAGATCCTGGTGGCCGAAGGTGACACGGTGGAGGTGGGGACTCCGCTGGTCGTGATCGGTGAGGCGGGCGAGACCGTCAGTTCGGCTCCCGCGCCGGAACCTGAACCGCAACCGATCCCCGAGCCAGAACCCGCTCCAGCCCCGGAGGCACCGGCGCCTGCACCCACGACTCCCCCCGCAAGCGCCCCTGTCGAAGAAGTCCCGCGCGTCCCGACGGCGGAGGAGGTCGACGCCTTCTTTGCCGAGCCCGATGAGACCGAGAAGCAGCCGAATCTGCTGTCACCAGTCGTTCGCAAACTGATCCGTGAGAACGAGATCGACGTCTCCAGACTGTCCGGGAGCGGACAGGGTGGACGGATCACCCGCAAGGATGTCGAGACCTATCTCGCCGGCGCCGGTGCGCTGGCGGTCGCCGCAGGGCCGGCGCCGGTTGCCGAACCACAACCTGTTGCCGCCACGCCCCCGAGCGAGCCGATGGCGGCGGCACCGGAGGCGGCGACCACACCGGCCCCGGTGGCGGCCAGCGAAGGCTCCGAGGAGGTGGAACTGGATCGTCTCCGGGTGCGGACCGCGGAGAACTTGATCCGCGCCAAGCAGACGGCGGCTCATGTGTGGACTTCCGTGGAGGTCGACTACGAGCGGGTCGAGCGGGTGCGTCAGGCACATAAGGAGCAGTTCAAGAAGGACGAGGGGTTCTCGTTGACCTACCTCCCGTTCATCTCGAGGGCGACGATCGACGCCCTGAAGGCCTTCCCGATCGTGAACAGCTCCTTCTACCTCGAAGAGAAGAAGTCGGTCCTGCACAAGAAGGTCGACCTTGGGATCGCCATCGATCTCAATCAGAGCGGCCTGGTGGTGGCGCGGGTTCGCAATGCCGACGGTCTTCGTCTGGTCGGGATCGCCAGATCCATCCGCGAACTGGCCGACCGGGGCCGTGATGGGAAGTTGGGCGTGGATGACCTGACCGGCTCCACCTTCACCATCACCAATCCGGGCCCGTTCGGGTCGTTCATGTCGGCGCCGATCATCAACGTGCCCAACGTCGCCATCCTCTCCACCGAGACCGTGACCAAGAGACCGACGGTGATCACAACCTCTGACGGTCAGGACATGATCGCCATCCGCCACATCGGCTATCTCGGCTTCTCATGGGACCACCGCGCTTTCGACGGCTCCACGGCGGTGCTCTTCTTGCAGCGGATCAAGCAGAACCTGGAGACCTGGGACTGGGAGCAGGAACTTGCCTGAGCCCCCCTTTTTTGACCCCCCCGCTTCGCATGGGGACAAGCAGCCCCTGCTCCGCGTGCGGTGGCTGGGGCGGCTGCCGTACACCGAGGCCTGGGATCTGCAGCGGGCCTTTCACGAGGGGAAGGTGTTAGGCCGCACCCCCGATGACTATCTGTTGTTGCTCGAACACCCTCCGGTGTTCACGATCGGGCGCAACGGGACCCTCACCAATCTGTTGGCAGACCAGAACGCGGTCGTCGAGGCGGGCGCCGAGATCCATCATGTCGATAGGGGAGGGGACATCACGTTCCACGGCCCGGGTCAGCTTGTCGGCTATCCCATCCTCTCCTTGGACGACCCGAAGCAGATCGTCCCTTACGTCCGCCGTCTCGAGGAAACTCTGATCCGCACTCTCGCCGGGTTCGGAGTCGAAGCTTGGGCTGAGCCGGGTTTCACCGGGGTCTGGACCGCAAAGGGCAAGGTGGCGGCGATCGGGGTCAAGGTGGCGAGACGGGTGACCATGCATGGATTCGCCCTCAACCTCCACCCCGAGATGAGCTTCTTCGGGATGATGAACCCGTGTGGGATCAGTGATCGAGCGGTGACAAGTGTTTCCGACTTGGTCGGCCGCAAGGTGACCATCGAGGAGGCGGTTGAGGCTCTGATCCCCGCTTTCGCCGAAGTCTTCGGGCACACCGAGACCGATGCCCAATTGGCCGCCTTTGTGCGCGGGCAGGGCCGGAGCAGCGAGTTCGAGGTCGACCGGCTGCTGGCCAATGGGACCTTCAGCTCGGAGAAGCGGGCCTTGGAAACGGTCTTGATCAATGGCCGCCTGCCAGGGGAGCCCGTGCGCCCGAGTTGGATGCGGGTGACCGCCCGCATGGATGGCGAGTACCTGGAACTGAAGAAGTTGATGCGGGGCTTGGAGCTGAACACGGTCTGTGAGGAGGCCAACTGCCCCAACATCTACGAATGCTGGGGGATGGGCACCGCCACCCTGATGATTCTCGGTGACAAATGCACCAGGGCCTGCTCGTTCTGCAATGTCACCACCGGGAAGCCGACGGAGTTCGATGTCTTCGAGCCCTATCGGGCGGCGGAGGCGGTCCGGAAGATGGGTCTCAAGCATGCGGTGATCACCTCGGTGAACCGGGACGATCTAGACGACGGGGGGTCGGGCATCTTCGCCCACACCATCACCGAGACCCGTCGTCAATCACCGGGCACCGAGATCGAGGTGCTGATCCCCGACTTCAAGGGTGATCGGGAGGCCTTGCAGACGGTTATGGATGCGGTTCCCGCGGTGCTCAACCACAACACCGAAACCGTGCTTCGGCTGCAGAGGGACATCAGGACCTCGGCCAACTACGGTCGGTCGCTGGCCCTGCTCTGGCGCGCCAAGCAGATGAACCCCGGCGGCCTGGTGAAGTCCGGGCTGATCGTGGGCATGGGTGAGACCCGGGAGGAGGTGCTCGCCACCCTGGCTGACATGAGGGCGGTCGGCATCGACATCATCACCATCGGGCAGTACCTGCGACCGACTTCGAGACATCGGCCGATACACCGTTATGTCCACCCCGACGAGTTCAGCGAGTACAAGGTCTTCGGCGAGGGTCGTGGCATCCCCCACGTGGAGTCGGGGCCGTTGGTTCGTTCCAGCTACCACGCCAGGGAGAGTCGCGAAGCGGTCCCGGTGACGATCGGGACCACGGCCCGGTAGTTGGATCTTCCTCTAATTGGGAGCCACAGGGCCGCATGTGACCCCTGAGCGTCCCAATTACGGGCGGGGGGGCGAATCCGGTGACGCGGGCGAAGACCGCTTGCTGGTTAACGTCATCTGGCTGTGCTGGAGGCCAAAACGACTACCCCTTCTGTCGGGCGCCGATTCGACCACGCCGGTCGAATCGGGCGGCTTCGCCAGATGATGTCTGAGTCAGAGATTGATGTGGTGATGCTCTCCGCAGGATCTGACCTCCCCTATTTCACGGGCTACGAGGCGACGGCCTCTGAACGGCTCACAATGTTGGTTGTTAAGCAGAAGGGGGACCCGATGCTGCTCGTCCCTCAGCTCGAGGCTCCCCGAGTCGGGCCCGGTCCATTCGAGATGGTGGCGTGGAGCGACACCGACGATCCGATCGGGGTCGTTGCGCGGGCTGTCGGCCATCCAATCCGGGTGGCGGTGGGTGACCACACCTGGTCGGCATTCCTGGTGGCCCTCCAGAGCCAACTAACTGGCGTCGAATGGGGGATCGCATCGGAATTGACCAAGAAGCTTCGAGTGAAGAAGGATCCCGAAGAGATCGCGACCTTGCGGACCGCGGCCGAAGGCGTGGACCGTGTGTTATCGAGAGCACGGTCTGAGGTGCGGTTTGCGGGGAGATCAGAGAGACAGGTGGCTCGTGACTTCGCCCTCTTGACTGTGGAGGAGGGCCACGAGGTAGTTTCGTTCACCATCATCGGCTCCGGCCCCAACAGTGCCTCACCCCATCATGAGCCGGGGTTGAGGTTGATCAGGGAGGGTGACCTGGTTGTCTGTGATTTCGGCGGCCGGGTGAGTGGTTATTGCTCGGATGTGACTCGGACCTTCTCGGTCGGAGAGCCGGGCGGGGAGGAGGTAGAGATCCATGGGCTGGTCGAAGAGGCCAATCGTGTGAGCCGGTCGGTAGTGGGACCGGGTGTTCCCTGTCAGGAAGTTGACCGTTGGGCCCGCACCGTGATCGCAGGCGCCGGATACGGCCGGTACTTCATCCACCGCACAGGTCATGGCATCGGTCTCGAGGTCCACGAGCACCCGTACATGGTGGAGGGCAACGATCTTCTCCTGGAACCGGGGATGGCTTTCTCGGTGGAACCGGGGATCTATCTCCCGGGAAGATTCGGGGTGCGGATAGAGGACATAGTGGTCTGCACCAGCGATGGAGTCGACGTCTTGAATCAGGCGGATCGAGGATTGGTGGTCGTGGCCTGATCCGTCGGACGGTGCTCTGAGCGCCTGACCCCTTTCGGTCTTGTGCCGGGTGGGGCGCAAGGGAGACGAGGGTGACGGAGGTACCATGCCCGCCCCATGCCAGTCCACGCCGGTCCCGCTCTCGCCCTTTTCGGGCTGCTGGCCATCGCAGGGATCTTCAAGCTCGTGAGTCCGGGAGCGACCGCCGGCGCCCTCCGGGCGACTCGACTACCAAGTTCGATGCTGACAGTTCGCGTCCTGGGTGTCGCCGAAATCGCGGTTGGTGCGGCAGGGATGGTTCTGGGTTCTTCGGTTGCTGCTGTTGCCGGGGCGATCTTCTTTGGAGGCTTCGCCTGGTTCGTCGCACATGCTCTTCGTCACCGGTTGCCGATATCGAGCTGTGGCTGCCTCGGCACCTCGGACACACCTCCATCCGTGGTGCACCTGGTCTTCAACCTTGGGGCTGCGGTCTCCCTAATCGCCTGCGCCATGTTTCCCATCGGCCCGTGGGGGGGTATGGATGGAGTGTCTTGGGAACAAGCGTTGCCGTTTGCCGTTTTCGTCGGTGTGACCGTCTACCTCTTTTATGCCCTGATCGCCGTCCTGCCCCAAGGGAGACAGCCGGTGGATAGCGTGGTGAGGGTCCCGACTCCTCGTCCCAAGGCTTCTCCTGTATGAGTCGAGTGTTGGTGCAAAGAGCGGCCGAGTTGGTGGATCGGCCTGTCTCTCGACGGGGGTTCCTCAGACGTTTCACCTTGGCCGCCACCGCCTTGAGCGTGGCCCCGCTCACATATCTCCTCCGTCCGGGAACCGCATACGCCGCTATCTGTTCCTGCTCCGGTCAGAGCTGCGACTGTGGCTCGACCTGCTGCGACGGCTACACCGAGTTCTGTTGCTCGATATATGGCGTGAACGCCTGCCCCGCCGGAACGATCCCCGCTGGGTGGTGGAAGGCCGATGGTTCCGGTGTCTGTGACGCCGCGGCGGGCCCACAGCCCCGCTACTACATCGACTGCAACCTCACCGACTGCGGGTCGTGCGGTTGCGGCGGCTCCGGGGTGTGCAGCGGCGCCTGCCAGAGCACCCACATCTTCGGGTGCGGGTGTGCCAACGGCAACTGTGGTCTGCGCAAAGCAGGCTGTACCCAGTTCCGCTACGGGCAGTGCAACCAGGGCACCGCATGTGTTGGGCCGATCGCCTGTCGCGTGGTGACCTGCACCCCTCCATGGGTCTGGGATGCGAGCTGCACCACCACGTCGGCCACCGACAACAACACCAGGTTCCACAACGCCCCCTGTCTGAATCAGACGGGAGCGTGGCCCGCCGGTGCTCCGGTCGTTGGCGACTGGACCGGAAGCGGGCGGGATACGCCGGGCGTGTTCGCCAACGGCCGCTGGTACCTGAAAAGGGCGGATGGAGGTCCCGACATAGTCTTCGATTTCGGGTCCTCGACTGATCGGCCGGTGGTCGGCGACTGGAACGGGGATGGCGTGGACACCCCTGGCGTCGTGCGCGATGGGCAATGGTTCCTGCGCGATTCCAACAGCACGGGTTCCGCCGACCGGTCGTTTTGGTTTGGGAACCCGGGCGACTTGCCGTTCGCCGGAGATTGGACAGGCGACGGCATCGACAAGCCCGGTCTCTACCGGCGCTCCGACGGGTTCGTCCACCTGCGCAACTCCCTTACCCAGGGGATCGCCGATATCAGGTTCTTCTTCGGCAACCCGGGCGACCTGCCGGTCGCCGGGGACTTTGGCGGGAACGGGAGAGATGCTGTCTCCCTTTACCGACCCTCCGAGCAGCGTTTCTACATCATCAACCGCCTTGGGTCCAACGATGGGGGGCTCGGCGCAGCCGACTTCTCATACACGTTCGGCAACCCGGGTGATCGGCCGCTGGCCGGGGACTGGGACGGGAACGGAGTTGACGGCCCCGGTGTCTATCGCAATCGTGGGTGGTACCTTCGAAACGAAAACTCCAGCGGACCCCACGACATATTCATCTGATGATCACTGCAATTCTCGTTATCGAAGGCTTGGCGATCCTGCTCCTCGGCCTCCTGGTGGTTGGTCTTCTCCGGAGCAACGCCGAGATCACCCGCAGCCTCCATCAGTTGGGCATCTCCGACCACGCTGGATCGGTGACCGGCACTCCCCGTCCCATGCCCCGCCTCACATCGGGCAGCGCAGAGGACATCATGGGCCAGTCGCTCCAGGGCTCGGCGGTGCAGGTCGGTGTGACCGGTCACGAAGGCCAGACCCTCTTGGCATTCCTCTCTACGGGATGCTCGGCTTGCATTGGGCTCTGGGAGGGGCTGCAGGACAACGGCCGGCCGATCACCGTCGGCGGCGCCCGTTTGGTGGTGGTGACCAAGGGGGCGGAGGCCGAGAGCCCGTCTCGTCTCGCGCAGTTGGCGCCGACCGGCGTAACCCTGGTCCAGTCGAGCGAGGCGTGGGACACCTACGGGGTGCCGGTTTCTCCCTATTTCGTGCTGGTCGACGGGTCTAAGGGCGACATCGTCGGGGAGGGCTCGGCGACCTCCTGGGAACAGGTTCGGTCGCTGCTCGGCCAGGCGCTGGCTGATGCCTCAATGACCAGGACTGACCGCATGCCGGATGGGGAGCTCCGGGCCGATGCCGAGCTGCGCAAGGCCGGGATCGGACCAGGTGATCCCAGCCTCTATCCGGACCGCCCCCCGATGAGCGAATGAGCGTATGACACCGGAGGTCGTATCGGTCGCAGACCTCGTTGCAGACGCTATTCGAGGTGACGGATGAGGATGCGGTCTGAGGGGATCGAGGTGGAGGTCCCGCAGGGATGGGACGGCGAGATCTATCGCCGCTCGTCGGGGATCACCGCGCTGTCGGGCCCGGGGGACGACAGTCGGCCGGTGATGCACATGGCCAATTTCCCGCTGCCCTCCGAACGAGGCGACTTCGGCTCGGGTGCGGTCGAGTTGATGAGATCGGACGACATGTTGGTGGTGTTGTTCGAGTACGGGCCCGAGTCGGCCGGATCTCCCCTCTTCTCGGCACAGGGGGTGCCCACGGTCTCCGCTGCGGACTTCGATCCCAATGCAATGCAGCGCCCCTTGCCAGGTCAGTCGGGCGCTCAGTATTTCTTCAGCGTCGGAGGGCGCGCCTTCTGTCTCTACGTGGCCCTTGGCTCGCATCTGTTCCGGCACGAGATGGCGCCCCTGGTCAATGAGATTCTGGGCGTACTCCGGATAGATGGATAGGGTCTCGCTGATGCGGGCGAGTCACTTGGGGCCACAGAGGGTGGCGAGATTCGCAGTCATCGTGGGCCTTGCCATCACCCTGGCCATACCGATACCGGTCTTTGCCGCCTCCTCGACCGCCGGTGACGCAACCCCCAACTTCACGGAGTCCGGTAGCTGTGGGGTCTACGGGATGGCCGGCCCGCAGAGCCCGACCTTTACCATTGGCGACCGGATTTACGGTCCGTTCGCTGACTATTTCGGGCGATCGAGGAGTCAGGTGTCATCCTCGATCGTGGACTGGGTCGAGCCGTCAGGGCGCCTCTTCCGGGTGCACACCAGGGCTCTCGCCGCTTTCCAGAGCGCCGCTCAGAACATCAACGCCTCCGGTGCCGGCTACACGGTCAGGACCGGGGCCGCCTTCAACTGGCGCAACATCGCGGCGAGCAACCAGATGTCACATCACGCCGTGGGCAACGCCATCGACATCAACCCCCCACAGAATCCGGTCACCAACGGGGCGCTGATCACCGACATGCCTCCCGCCTATCGCCAGGCGTGGACCGGGGCCGGGTTTTGTTGGGGCGGCTCCTGGCGGTTCAGCAAGGACAGCATGCACTACGCCTGGAGGGGCCCGGCAGCAGTGGCCGGTCTGACCAGCCGGATCACCCCCTATGCCCCTCTCTCCGCCTCGGCCGGCTTCACCACCCTCGCCCTCGATGCTCCTTCGGCCGTGGCTGGGGCGGATCTGTACGCCATGTCCGGCAAGCGTCGGGACGGAGGCGACGACCTCTATGGTCTGGTCCCGAGCAACGGGCATTGGCAGATGCAGGTGGCCGGCGCCGGCGCTCGCTTCGGCATTCTCGGGGTGAGATGGGCCACCGGCGCCCCCACCGGAGGCATCCCCCTGCTGGCCGACGCCAACGGGGACGGCCGGGCCGATCTGTGGCGGTTCAACACCGGCGGTGCCACCGTCACCGCCGACGTTTACTTCGACTCGTCGCGGTTCCGCAGTGTTGGGAAACAAGTCACGACTGGGGCTGTCTGGTCGGCCGATGCCGAGCTCGGGCTCGCGTTGTTCGACACCACCGATTGGGTCCCCGACCTCTACGTGATCCGGCGTAACACGGGCACGGTCGAGGTCTACTCCTCGGCGTCGGGGTATCAGCAGATGGTCCACACGTCCAACCTCTCCACCCCGGTGGGAAGCTCACGGATAGTGCTCGCCGATCGCAACGTCGATGGGAGCACCGACATCTGGCTGGTGGGCTCCGGCAACCCGGCTCGGGTCGATGTCGTCCTGTGGTCGGATGGATATGGGGGCACCCCGGAGACCATCAACACCTCGATGTCGGTGCCCTCAGGCACCTCGGTCCTCCCCGGTGACTATGACGGAGACGGCCGGGTTGATCTTTATGTGGTGGCCGGCGCTCGGGTCTCGGTATGGCTGGGCGGGGTCCCCGACCGGGCTGTCGCCGACCTGGGGGTCTGGTTCACCACGCCTGGGCCGAATACGTTCGACGCCGGCCCGGTGTGTGTGGGGGAGTGCGACCAGCTTGGATATGTCGACGAGGGTGGCTCGTGGCGTCTGGCCCACGAGGTGGCGTGGGCGCCGTTCGAATCCAGCTTTTTCTATGGCAACCCGAGCGACAGTCCGTTCATGGGGGATTGGAACTGCGACGGGGTGGACACCCCAGGTCTGTATCGCCGCTCCGACGGCTTTGTTTATCTCCGCAACTCGAACACCCAGGGTGTGGCCGACATCAAGTTCTTCTTCGGCAACCCGAGCGACATCCCAATCCCCGGCGACTTCGACGGGGACGGGTGCGATACCGTCTCGATCTACCGGCCCGCCGAGCAACGCTTCTATGTGATCAACCGTCTCGGCTCGAGCGATGCCGGGCTCGGCGCGGCCGACTTCTCGTTCCTGTTCGGCAACCCGGGGGACAAGCCGTTCGTCGGTGACTTCGATGGCAACGGGATCGACGAAGTGGGGCTGCACCGTGAGTCGACGGGACGGGTCTACTTCCGTTTCAGCCTGAGCACCGGCACCGCCGATCGTGACTTCATCTACGGGGATCCAGGTGACTTTCTGGTCGCCGGGGACTGGGAGGGAGACGGTGTCGACACCCCAGCCATCTTCCGGCCCTCGGACGGGAACTGGTACCTTCGGCTCTCCAACACCCAGGGGATCGCCGACCACGTCATCCCGTTCGGCCTGGCCGATCGCGATCTCCTCCCGGTGGTCGGGCGTAACGGGTTCTTCTCAGTGTTCTCGCCGCAGTCAGGTGTCGAAACCGTGCCGGGCGACACCGATCTCCTACCGTCGGAGACCGACTGAGGGGCTGACCTTGCTACATCGTCTCCTGTCCCGTTTCCCTGCGGGGCTCAGAAACCTGCTCAAGCGGATTCCCGGGGCTTCGCAACTCAGGGACCGGCTGTATGGGCACCCGTCGGGCCCTGCGCCGAGCCCGGGGTCGTTGCGTCCGGTGGTCTATCTCCCCACGTGGTTGGAGTGGGAGGTGATGAAACAACGCCCGCAGTACCTCCTGGAGGCTTTTGCCGACGCCGGGCACGAGGTGTGGTTCGTCGATCCCCGTCTCGGTGAGGCGAAGACAGTGGGGGACCGTATCCATCTGGTCACCTCGATCCGGTCGACGCCGAGATCGGGTGTCATCCTCTACATGCATTTCGCCCCGACCCAGACCCTGGTCGACCGCTACCAGGATGCGGTTGTCATCTACGACCTGCTCGATGATCTGACCATCTACGATGCGAATGAGCACGGCATGCCGGTCGAGCGCACCGTAAAGCATCATCATCGACCATTGGTGGAGGAGGCGGATGTTGTCCTCGTTTCCAATCCCATCCTTCTCGAGCGTCACCGGTTCGAGCGGCCGGATCTGATCCTGATCGAGAACGGGGTCGATCTCGACCGTTTCTCGGTTGGGGGCCCGGTGGCTGAATCGATTCCAGAAGGCACCATCATCGGGTTTCATGGCGCAGTCGCTCCCTGGTTCGACTTCGACCTGGTCAGCTCGATCGCCGACCTGAGACCGGAGCTGACCTTCGTGATGGTGGGCCCGGTCGACCCTGAGGTTGAGGAGAGGGCGCGGACTCTGGGGGAGTTGGCCAATGTGAGGTTCCTCCCCGCCCAGCCATCGGTGAGGATCGCCGAGTTCGTGCGGGGGTTCAGCGTTGGGATCCTGCCGTTCGTCATCGACGAGATGACGGAGGCGGTGACTCCGCTCAAGATGTACGAGTACCTGGCTTGCGGGGTGCCAGTCGTGGCGACCCCACTCCCGGCGTGTGTGCAACACCCTGCAGTGGCGACCGCCTCATATGAGGGCATGTTTGCCGCCGCTATCGACGCCGCTCTCGAGATGACCCCTGGGCAGCGGCTCGATCTGCGTGCGCACGCCGAAACTGCTGCCTGGGAGCGGAGGATTGCTCCCCTTCTGGATCGGTTGGAGCAATCAGCGCTACGTACTGTGCCCTGAGCCCGCGGCGGGCTCTCTCGGGCTATAGCGATCCCCGTGGGACCACCCATTCCTGGGCTTGGCCGGTGAGGTTTGCGATGCGCTCGAAGTCGGAGTCGTAGTGGAGCATTGTCAGGGATGCCGACTCGGCTGCCGCGGCGATGATCAGGTCCGGAATTGCGACTCGGTGGTGTCCAGTCCGGGCGAGAGCATGTTGTATGGCGAGGGCACGGGCCATTACATCAGGGGTAAGCGGAACGTCGTCGAATGCTCGACGTTCTGCCTGGACGGCTTCGTAGTCGGACAGGCTGCGGGCGCTGTAAAGCACTTCTAGGTCAATGATCGCGCAGGTCGCAATCAACCCGTCTTCCATGAGAGGACGTAAACGGCGTTCGACGGTAGGAACTGTGAATCGGGATAGTGCGCTCTTGTCGGCGAGGTAGACGGCTTTCAGCGCCATGCCTTTGCCATCACATCCTCGCGATCCAGGTCCAGGCCGTTCATCGTTGCAAGACGGTCGGAGTGGCGGCGGCGTGTGGCGGTACGCACGACGTCGGCCAGGGCGTGGTTGACGGTGTCCTTCATGGTGCGCGTCCCGAGGAGGTCAGAGGCCTTGGAGAGAAGGTCGTCATCAATTTCGATCAACCGCTTGGTCATGTCCACCCAGTATATATGGTTGGCTCTGAGTCGTATATACCCTCCCGCCCGCCAGACCGGTGGTGGCGGCCGGGCGGGGCCGACTGACCATCTGGTCGGGATTTGACCAGGGTTGAAGGGTCAGCCGAGACCGAAGTCTCCTGAGACGGGTAGCCAGTTGGGTTGGCCCCAGGTGAATTGACTGTCGGCGTTGCCTTGGGTGTTGGAATGTCGGAAGTACAGGGTGGTGTTGGAGGGCCGGAACAGTCCGGGGGTGTCGGTCCCGTCGATCTGTCCCCAGTCTCCGGCGATGAGTCGGTCTCCGGGGTTTCCGAAGAAGAACTGGTTGTCGGCGATGCCGGTGGTCAGCGTGTTGCGGTAGTAGACGAGCCCGGTTGATTCGCGGTGCAATCCCACCTCGTCGATGCCGTCCCCGTCGAAGTCACCGACGAACGGTTTGTCCCCCGGGTTGCCGAACAGGAACGAGTATTCGGCTGCTCCCAGGCCCCCGTTGTTGGCTCCGAGCTGGTTGATGATGTAGAAGCGTTGCTCTGAGGGACGGTAGATCGAGACGGTGTCGCATCCGTCGCCATTGAAGTCTCCGGCGAGAGGGATGTCGGAGGGGTTACCGAAGAAGAACCTCCTATCAGCATTTCCCTGACTGTTCGAATTCCGCAGGTAGGCGAAAGCGTCGGAGCGGCGATAGAGGCCTGGGGTATCCACCCCGTCGCAGTTCCAGTCGCCCATGAACGGGAAGTCACCCGGAACGCCGTAGTAAAACAGTGTCACTTGACCGGCTTTGTTCCTCAGCCGCCACTCCCCGGTGCTCGGGTCGACCAACCCGACCTCGCCCGAGAAGTCGCCAGGTACGGTGCCGCTGTAGAACGGGCCGATGGAGGTCACCGAACCATTGCCGCGCAATTCGTAGGCGGTTCCATTGCTCCGCTGCACCCTGAACACCGAGTCGGAGCGGGCACCGCTCAGGTTGAAGTCGGATGGCTCCAGACCGCAACGGATGAAGTCGTAGAGACTGCGCTCCGGCCCCCCGCTGTCTCCGACAACCACCTCGCCAAAGTCACAGTCGACGAACCGAACCGGTCTCTCCGGCGGACGGGCATGCTCGTCGATGAGGAGCGTGCCGCCGCCGGTCTGGAGTTTGGACCAGATCTGGGTGTCGGTGAACGAGTCATCTCCAGGCTCTCCCAAGGCATGGGAGTGAACCGCCAAGCCGTTGCCCAACAGGACCAGGTTCTTGTAGACGTATGAGTTGGTATATGCCCCGTGCTCGACACCTGCTTGACGGTTGTAGTAGGCGATGAAGCCGTCGATCATGTGGGGCAGTTCGTTGTTCTGCCAGACGAAAATCCCGTTGGAGTCGTTGTTGTGGGCCCGATTGTTGTTGAAGAGCCAGGTTCCCTCGGAGTCTTCCGGCCAGAGATACCCGGAGCGGTTGGCCCCTCCCTCGTTCTGGATACCGACTGCCACCGAATTGGTGATTACCGGATTGCCCCCGGCTCCGAGATAGAACCCGGTTAGCCGTTGGTTGTTGCCACCACTGGCCTGGGTGACCAGGGCGGCGACGACATGGTCGAACACCACGTCATCGGTTTCGTTCATCATCCCCTGCGCCGGGTCGTCCCACCAGTAGGCCTCGCCTTTGACGTTGTAGGCGATGGTGTTGCGGAAGGTCACCCCGTGAGAGGCGTGGGGAACGAAGGCGTGGCCCTTGGTGTCGCGGATCACCAACCCATCGACGACGGTGCCCCGACTTCCGTCCATCGACATGTGGATATGCAGCCCGTAGCGCCCGGTGGAGTCGTCGCTTCCTGGAAGATTGGCAGGATCCGGCGCCATGTATCTAAAGGCGGCGTTCCTTATCGATGATGGTTGCGTCGACCTGATGAAGACATGGCTGTAGCCGCCGGGAGTTCCCTCGATCCGGACGTTGCGGGTGAGGTTCAGAAGCTCGGTGCTGTAGCCCAGGGCGTTGTTTGGCGGCGTCGAGGTGACGAGTGGAAAGTTCGAGTAGTTGCCGGGCGTGTTGGGCGCGGCACGGACTTCGTCGCCTGCCCACGATGATTGCCACGTGTAGGACCAGGCGGGCTTCGACTCCCCTTCGAGGACGATTCGACCGCCTCCCATCACCCAAAGCCCGACGTCGGAACTGAGGACATCCATGCCACCCCCAACGAAGTTGGACTCGTTGATCCCGGTGAACTGAATGAGGTGCTCGACGTTGCCGTTGGCCGGTTTCAACTCGAGGGTCCCCAGGACGATGATGTTGCCACCTGAGGTGATGGTGGTGTTGGCGCCGGGGTTTAGGGCCCAAGTTTGACCGGCTGGCACGGTGAATCCGGCGGGGTAGTTGCCTGAGTTCAGCGTCTGATCGGCGGCCTCAGCCCGGTTGGAGATACCAACCACTACGGCGAGGATCACCATCAATGCAATCAGGGCAAGCAGCAGACGTCGCTCCCGTAGCACCCGTGCCGGATGCAAGCGACCTCGGGTCGCCGCTGAAAAACTTCTAGTCGCCAGCTGATCTCTCCTCGTTGGCACGGTGCCAGTCCTATTGCGGTCTGTCACCACGGAGCGCGCGCAGGACGTTAATGCCCAAATCGGACGAGGCACATACCTCGAAGACGGACACCCCACCTGGTCATTGTTCTTCGGCGAGCTCTGCGCTGCGCCGGACCACAGGCCAGAGCAGGGTGAGGGTGAGAGCGGCGATCAGATAGACCGGGTATGCGTATCTGAATTCTTGGGCCGGTGAGGTGGCGGCGATGTTCAGGGTGTGCGCCACCAGCACGGTGGAGGGGAGGAGAAATCGTCGGGCTCGGAAGGCGAAGACGACCACGGCGGACAGCGCCGTTAGCAGGAGGATGGCTGGGCGCCAGGTGAGCCAGAGCCGGCTGTCGATCTCAGCCCAGCGCCATATCCGGTCTGTCAGGTCGAAGGCCCATCCGGCTAGGGGATCGCGGGCCAGCCCGACCGTGTTGGGTGGGATGTCGTAGGGCGGACGATGGAAGTAGGCGTTGGCGGGCTGGGCCGGGGCGTAGACGAAGTTGGCGACACAGAGGCGGTGCGCCAGCACCGAGTCGAAGTCGCGGAACAGGACATTGATCTCGAGACGCAGGTACTTCCTGGGTGATTCCCGAACCGGTGCCTGGTTGAACTCCGGGTCGAAGAGCAGCGGAGTGCTGTCGGAGCAGTCGTAGCGATCGGTCCAGATCCTGAGCGGGGCCACTGCCTCCATCAGATCGATATCAGCCGGGCTGAAAGTCTCCGGCTCATCGTTGAACGAGGCGGCCACATCGGGGAGGAAGACCTGGGCCGGGTCGATGGCGGAGCCCTGGACGTCGACGATCGAATACAAGGGCCAGACGATGAGGACCACGGTCATGACCGTGGTGCTCAGCGTGATCCCGATCAGGCGCAGGTGACGACGGTAGACCCAGGCCAGGACCAGGAGCACCGGTAGCACCGTGATCGGCCCATTGCCCCGGAGCATCCACACCCCGGCCAGGGCGAGCCCGAGCCGCACCGCCGGCCAGGGTCGGTTTGCCCGTTCGGGGTCGACGGCGAGGGCGAGCAGCTCCACCCACGCCCAAAGCATCAGCAGGGCGAACGGGACGTCCTTCCACAGGGCGAGAGTGGTCGGGGCGACGGCGGGGGAGAGCCCAAGGAGCCAGGCGGCGCCGACTGCGAGCCAGACGGGCACCCCGGCTTCGACCAGCCACCGTGCGGCATAGCCGAGCAGGACCCCGAGCACGAGGAGCTGGAAAAGGGTGACCAGCCCTGGTTGGGCCCCACCCAGGCTGAGGATGTTGAGATAGAGGCTGTGGATGGCCGGGTGATGGTCGAAATAGACGCCGCTCGCCACCTGCCCGAACTGGTCGATGGTGTCGCTCGAGGCGAACCCGGGATGCCAGCCGAGCCACCAGACGAAGACGGGCAGGACGGCCGTGCCGGCGAGCAGCCAGGGTGGGAGCGCAGGGCGGGGGAGACGCACAGCGGGAGGATAAGGGTGAAGCGGATACTGGGAGGGGTGCCCTCCGGTCAGCAGGTCAGGGTGGGGTCTCGAAACCGCAGGTCGGACCGGCTGCGGTTGCAAGCCGTCGGTCCAGGGTGGCCAGGCTCGTACCCAATGTCTCGGCCAGGGCGACATACCAGGCGTCGTAGACGGTGACGTTGTCTCGCAGTTGCCAGACCCGATCGGCATAGGGCTCGAAGGAGAAGAGCTCCACCGACAGATCGAGGAGGTCGGCATGGGCGACAGCAACGATGTTCGTGGACAACTCTCCCGACCGCTCGGTTCGACGGAGCACGCTGGACACCTCAGCAGGCATCAGATGGGGCGCGGCCAACTCGCCTTCTCGTAAGCGATCCCTGGCCCATATTCCTCGAGACGTCGAATCGACCAGCGCGGCTGCCACAACAGATGCGTCGACGACGAGCGTCACCGACGGTCGGCGTCGCGATACTCCAGGATCTTTTCTGCCGAGAGAGTCGATCCGGTCGCCTGAAGGCGTGCCTCGACCCGGGCGAGCACGGTTTTCATGTCGGGTTTGCGGGCCAGCGCGATCAACTCTCCGCGGAGATACTCCTGGAGGGAGCGGCCACTTCGTCTAGCACGCGCGGCCAGCTCATCTCTTGTTTCATCTGGAATGTCTCTGATAGTCATCGAAACCGCCACCCCATGCATTCTGCATGTGTCACTGTCGATTTGCAAGTGGTCAGCGGCTCATGGCTTTCGGGAAAGGGCCACCGTCTCGTTGTGGGTGAAGACACGACCGGTGAATCGGGGGAGGGGAAATGAGTAGCCACGCTCCCGGGACAGCCCATGTGCAGCCTCGAATGCGGCGATGTCCGCAAGGTCGAGAAAGGTCACGTGGGTCGCATCCGACCTGAACCCGGCTTCTTGGGGGACGATGATCACCACCCGACCCCCTGGGCGGAGGTAGGGCAGGTACGAGCCGAGGAGATCAGAGGCCGCTGCGGGGATCATGTGCTCGAGGACGTGGGCGATGAGCAGGCTGTCGTAGGCGCTCGGTATTGCGTCGGGGCTGGATTCGAACTCTTCGTTGGTGTACGCGGTGAGACCCTGCTGACGGGCCACCTCGATCGAATACGGGTTGATGTCGACTCCCACGCCATGACCGTCGAGATGCTGGAGGTTGCGCCCGATCCCACAGCCGATGTCGAGCACCCGGCCTTCGACCACCCTTCTGATGTGACGGCTGTAGGGCGCCTGGACCCCGAGCAGCCGCTTCCAGCGCTTGCCCGTTTCCTGCTCGAGACGGGCGGTGTAGTCGCGATCGGCGCTCATCGGTTCGAACCGTAGATGAGCGGCGTGTCAACTTCCGTCGTTTGGCCCGGTAGCCATTCGGGAAATCATGGAAGCGGCCCCCTTGCTACTACCCTGCTCCGTCGGGGCGATCCACAGGAATCTCCTGATCTCCCCGGCTCGACATGACCTCGACCTACCTCTACGACTCAGATCAACCCCGCCGCCCGATTGCGACAGAGCTGACCAATCTCTGGGCGTACCGGGGTCTGTTGAAGCTGCTCGTCACCCGCGATCTGACGGTGCGCTACAAGAGGTCGACTCTCGGGGTGTGGTGGACCCTGCTCAACCCGCTGCTCACGACAACCGTCCTCTGGATCGTCTTCAGTCAGTTCTTTCGTTTCGAAATGGAGGGTGACGTCCCCTATATCGCCTATCTTCTCTCCGGGATCCTGTTCATCACCTTCTTCTCGCAAGGAGTGATCGCCACCGGTTCCTCCATCGTCAACAGCGCCTCGGTCCTCTCCAAGGTGTACGTCCCAGCCGAGGTGTTCTCGATGGCGGCGTCGGTGGCCGCATTGGTCAACTTTGGGATCAGCCTGATCCCGTTGCTCGTCATCCAGTTGATCACCGGTGTGGGCATCCCCTGGACGGTGCTCCTGGTTCCGATACCGGCCTTCTTCATGCTGCTGATGGTCGCCGGGCTCGGTCTCCTGGTGGCCTCTGCTGCGGTCTACTTCTACGACGTCCTCGATCTGACCGCCGTATTGACCCAGCTCATCGGCTATCTCACCCCCACCTTCTACCCGATCTCGTTCATCCCCGAGAAGTTCCTGCCTCTCATCTATGCCAACCCCCTCTACTCCTATCTCACCATCTTCCGTGGGTTCATTTACGAGGGTGCCTTCGCCCCTACCTGGACTTTCGTGGTGATGGTCGGCAGCTCAGTGGTCATCCTCCTGGTCGGCGTGTGGGTCTTCACCAAGTCTTGGAAGAACCTGGTGGTCGTGCTGTGACCGTCGCCGTACAGGCAGCCGGTGTCTCGTTGGCCTACCGGCTGACCCGGGACCGGGCGGGCACGATGAAGGAGTTCGCCATCAACATGGTTAAGCGCAAAGTGACGCGCGAGGATTTCTGGGCCGTGAGAGACGTCAGCTTCTCTCTGAGCCCGGGGGAGGTGCTGGGGGTGATCGGTCCCAATGGCGCCGGCAAGAGCACTCTGATGAAGATGGTGGCGCGGGTGTTGCCACCGACCGAGGGCCGGATAGTGGTGCGCGGTGTGGTCGCCCCCATGATCGAGCTGGGGGCCGGCTTCAATCAGGAAATGAGCGCTTTTGACAACATCGTTCTCTATGGCACCCTGCTCGGCCGGACTCCATCACATATGCGCGACCGGGTCGATGCCATCTCGGAGTGGGCCGAGCTCACTGACTTCATCGACGTTCCGATCCGCAGCTACTCGTCGGGGATGATGGCTCGTCTCGGATTTGCGGTTGCCACCGACATCGAACCCGACGTCTTGGTGGTGGACGAGGTCCTGTCGGTGGGTGACACCGCGTTTCAGGAGAAGTCAAAGGCGAGGATCAGGGGTCTGATCGATTCCGGTGCGGCAGTCCTCTTCGTCTCTCACACCATGCCGACGGTGAAGGAGATGTCGGATCGGGTGCTGTGGCTCGACCACGGACGTATGGTGATGGTGGGGGATCCCGACGAAGTCGTGGACGCCTATGCCCGTCCCGCCTGAACCGCCGTCGGTATCAGTCATCCTGGCCGTTCTCAACGAGGTCGAGTTCATCGATCGGGTTGTCTTCGACCTGTTGAGCCAGGATTACACCGGCCCGATCGAAGTCGTCGTCGCCGATGGCGGCTCCGACGACGGGACCGTGGAGAAGCTGGAGCAGTGGGCGGCCAAGGACGGACGTCTCATCGTCGTCCCCAACCCGGGGCGGCGTCAGGCCCACGGATTGAACCTCGCCGCGGAGAAGGCCACCGGAGAGGTCCTGATCAGGGCTGACGGACACACTTCCTACGCCCCCGACTATGTACGCGCCTCGGTCGATGTTCTCAAGGAGACCGGGGGTGCCGTGGGCGGGCGGATGTACCCGGTAGGCAGGACCAACTTCGGGCGGGCGGTGGCCGCCGCCATGAAAAGCCCGCTGACCATGGGCCCGGGACGCTTCCATCATTCGGTGACCCGAGAAGAAGTGGACACCGTCTATCTCGGAGCGATGCGGCGGGAGTCGTTCCAGGCCCTTGGGGGGTTTCGCCCCTTTCCTTCGGGGACCTCGGAGGACGCCGACTTCTACTTCCGCTGGCGTCGAGGCGGGCAAAAGGTCTATGTCGATCCTTCGATCGTCTCCGAGTACACCCCACGTGACCATCCCGGTGCCCTCTGGCGTCAGTACTTCCGTTACGGGTTGGGCAAGGCCGAGATGTTGTGGCGGAACGGCTCGCTTCCCTCGTGGCGACCGTTGGCACCGCTCGCTCTCGTGCTCGGACTCATCCTCCTGACCCTGGTCGGCGTGGTGACGCAGGTGTGGCTCCCGCTGCTCGTCGTGGCAGCTCTCTGGCTTCTCCTCGTGATATGGGTGGCGGTGAGGGCCGACGAGGCCGCGCCCGGTGTGATCCTGGCGGCAGCGATCATGCACCTGGCCTACGGGGTGGGGGAGTTGGGGGGCCTGATCAGCGGGCCTGGGTCCGAACGCCCTACCCGCGACTGACGATTGAACTCAGGAGCGAGATCTTCAACCCATCTCTTTGCGGGGTGTGTGGTACCAGTCGTCCACCCTTTGGGAGAGCACCCGGATCGGTAGCCACAGCGCTGCCAACACAACGAGAAGCGGATAGCGAAACAGCCTTCGTGCAGGTACCCCGTCCCGAGCCAGGAAAGGCAGTGGCTCCAGAACCTGGATAACCGTCGCGGTGCCCCACACCGGCCAGGGGAGGAGAAAGGAGGATCCGGTGAAGGCCGACACCGCGGTGAGTATGCCTGAGATGAGGGCGACAAACATCCTTCCCGGCTGAACGAGACGGAGTGCCTGGTCGAGGGCGGCGGGGTTGCCGGCCCGCAGCAGGTTGGCGAAGTGAGCCCGGCCGGCGGCTCGCCTCCCTGACATCCAGCGAGCGCGCTGGCGCACCGTCACCCCCAGAGAGGTCGGCTTCTCGTCATGGACCTTCACGTCGTGCAGCCACTCGACCCGCCGACCCGCTAGGACCACTCGGGCCCCGAACTCTTGATCCTCGGTCAGCGAATCCCCGAAACCGCCAACCTCCTCGACCAGGTCCGCTGAGAACGCCATCCCGGTGCCACCCAGATCGGCGGACCAACCGAGATTGGAACGAGCCAGTTGCACCATCCGGTTTCCGGCCCAGTAGGAAAGGGCCGATGCCTCGGCAAGCAGCGAGTCATCCGGGTTGACGACGTCGAGGTAGCACTGGACCGCGCCGTGGCCGGCGTCGAGCTCGTCGGCGACCCTGCCCAGCACATCCGGGCCGACCCGGTTGTCGGCGTCGAACACCACCAGACTCTCGTCGGGGGCAAGGGGGTGCCGTCCCAGGTACCAGGCGAGAGCCGCTCCCTTCCCCGAGGCTCCGTCATGCCGATCGGCTACATGCGCGCCAGCTCCCGACGCGACGTCGATCGTCATGTCCGTGCATCGATCCGCCAATACCCAGAGGCTCACCTTCTCGAGGGGATAATCGGAGGCGGCCAGATCTCCAAGGACTCGGCCGATCACCGCCTCCTCGTCGTGGGCGGGGATGACCACCCTGAGCTTTCGTTGTCTGACGCCCTTCGGCGCGGGCACGCGATTTCGCCATCCCCAGAGTGCGGTAACCGCGTTGTAGCCCGCGAGCCAAAGCAACAGCGACTGGGCAATCAGAGAAACAGCGCGGAGCATTGGTGAGCGAGGTTAGGGCCGACGATTCGGACGTTCCATACATGGCCACCGCCAACCCTTAACATTGGACCATCCGCGGCCCCCAGGAAACGATGTCATCCCCGTCAAAAGCCCACCTATTACCGCGCTCGGTGGCAGTGGTCTTGGGCACCCGGCCGGAGATCATCAAACTGGCCCATGTCATCCGCCTCCTTGGTCCGGTCGCCGTTGTCCTCCACACCGGGCAGCACTACGATCGCGGATTGTCCGGGACTTTTCTCGACGCCTTCGGCCTGGGTGAGCCTCATGCCTTTCTCGGGGTGGGAGGACAGACCCGGGGCCAACAGATCGGCACGGCGGTCAGGGCGCTCGATGAACAATTCTCCGACTTGAACCCTGCTGCGGTGGTGGTTCAAGGCGACACCAACACCGCCCTGGCCGGTGGCCTCGCGGCGAACGCCGCGGAGGCAATGTTGGTGCACGTGGAGGCGGGTCTCCGCAGCTACGACCGACGGATGCCCGAGGAGCACAATCGGGTGCTGATTGATCACGTCGGCGACCTCCTCTGCGCGCCAACCGACGTGTCGAGGAAGAACCTGCTCGAAGAGGGGATCCCTGAGTCTCGGATCCGGGTCACCGGAAACACCATCGTCGAAGCAGTGCACGAGCTGATGCCCGACCCCTCGGAGCGAGCCCGGCTGCTCGACCACAACGATCTCAAACCCGGGGGCTTTGTCCTGTCAACGTTTCACCGTCCCGAGAACGTCGACGACCCAGAGCGGTTTCGCACGTTGCTCGCCGAGCTCGCCTCGTTGGACCTTCCCGTGCTGCTGCCCCTTCACCCCCGCTCGATGGCCCGGGCTGAGGAGCACGGTCTGGGGGATTTGCTCAAGGCGATCAGAGTCATCGAGCCCATCGGTTATCACGAGTTCCTTGGTCTGGGTGCCGAATCCGCCTTCCTCGTCTCGGACTCCGGCGGGGTCCAGGAGGAGGTTTCGGTTTACAAACGCTCGGTGATCGTGGTGCGTCGCAGCACCGAGCGTCCCGAGGTGCTGGGCACCTTCGCCGAGCTGGTCGAGCCCGGGCCCGGGATATCGGACATCGCCGGGCGCTGGGCTGCGGACATCCCGGGTCTTCATCAGCGCCTGGCCTCGATCCCTTCGCCCTACGGAGACGGGACGGCATCGGCCCGGATCGTTGAGGAGATCGGGGATCTGATTGTCGCTTCGTGATCGAGCCCGCACAATGTTGAGAGGCTCAGACGTGGCACCGCGAACACCGGTGTTGTCCTTCGGGACCTGGGATGAGCTCAAGTCCACCGAGCGAGTCATCCAGATCTGTCATCCGGACTGGCGCGGGGTGCGCACCGTTGCCTATTCGTTCCGTTCGCCACTGGTGGAATGTGACAACCTCACTCTCTGGTCCGACTATCTGATGAATCACATCACCAGCGCGAGTGTCGAGGTGGTCGTGATCCAGGGTTGGCCACCAGGAGCGGGGGGTCTCGCCGCCCGGCTGGCGGAGGTCGGCGTCGAGGTCAAATGCGTGCTCCACTCCTCGCCCGCTCAGCATGGTGCAGAGGCGGGGGAGGCCGCCGTCATCGACGAGGTTCTCTCCTTAGGTAGGAGTGGGCTGCTCACCGAGGTGGGCATGGCCAAGGTGGGGGTGCCCGAAGGGTTCACTGCCGCGGGGTATCCCGTCACCTATGTGCCCAACCGGGTGCCGCTGATGCCTGCAATGAATCGTGTCGACCTCGGCCCCGGACTGCATGTCGGGGTCTTCGCCGAGCCGTTCTGGAGAAAGAACGTCGTCACTCAACTGCTGGCCGTAGCGCTGATCGACGGTGCCGTGGCCCATGTGATGCAGAAACCGGAGGTGTCCTATCTGGACGGCATCGCAGTGGTCGAGCACGGTGAGCTGCCATGGGAGCAATTCGTGGCTCTCCAAGGCTCGGTGGACATCAACCTCTACGTCACCCTGTCCGAGTGCCACCCATCGACACCACAGGAGTCCTATCTCGCCGGGGTCCCCTGTTTGTTGTCTCGCGTCTCAGGGGTGTTCGAGGATGATCCAAGGTTGTGGGAGATCACCACGACCGATCTTGCTGACAACCCATCGGCTATTGCTGCGGGCGCCCGCGAACTGCTCACCGTCAAAGATGAGGCCGTGGAGCGGGCCCGGATCTGGATGACAGAACACGATCGCCGGGCCGCTCAGATATGGGACCGGTTCGTCAATCGGGCAGCGGCTCGGTAGCCCTCGACCGTCCGAGAGCGTAGGCCAGCTCGGTGCGCATGAAGCCTCCCGAGGCTTGGTGAACGCGATGACGGACCAATGGCTCCGGAACCAGCCCGAATCTCCCTCCTGCGGCAACGATCTGGGACCAGAAATGCCAATCCTCGCAGTAGAGAAAGGCCAGGTCCGGGGCGAATCGGATGCCTTCGTCCAGAACCTTCCTGTCCGCCAAGACGGGTGTGGAGATGATTGGGTTCTCGCGTCTTCCCACTCGCGCGTCGAACGGCGGTTTGGCTTCGATGGCTTCATACACACCGAAAAACTCGGTCCAGGTTGCCACCGCCCAAACGTCGTCACGGGAGTTGAGCGCGGACGCGCAACGGCTCAAGAAAGTCGGGAGCAAGATGTCGTCGGAGTCGATCAGCAGAAAACTGTCCCCCTTCATCGTCTCCAGCAACACATTTCGGGCGGCGCAGACTCCTCGGTGTTCGGTACGGAGCGTTCGCACTCTCGAGTCGAGGCCAACGAGGTTGCCGAAGACCTGATCCACGATTCCTGAGTGTGACCCGTCGTCGATGAGCAGCAGTTCAACTGCCGCATGTTCCTGGTCGAGCACCGATTGGACGGTCTCCGTGAGAAACCTGACCTCGCGAAATACTGGGATACCTACCGAAACGGCGCGGGCCCGTAGGGGCGACTGACCGGTCCGGCCAGATGGTCGATGCGCCGTAGTCATCGTCGGGATCTTCTCCGTATCGATGTAGCCGCTCTCCTCGAACAGCCGGACCAAATCGTCGGCGCCGACCCAGGTGGGAGCGTCTGGCCAGATCAGGCTGGCCGCGCTGTCTGCGGGCACCACCACCGGAACTCCGTCAGCCCGGTAGCTCTCGAGCACTGAGTCTGGAATGGCAAAGGGGTCCCCGATGACGATCGTGCTGGGGTCGGTCGGTTGCGGACCACGCTCGACTCGGGCCCCCAACACCTCGCGAGAGTGCCTAAGGGCCTCCCAGGCAGACCCGGTCCATATCTGATCTTCGGTGTCGTCATCGGACAGCGAGATCTGTGAACCCGGAAGTGACGTGAGTGCGCGCAGGATCTCGCCGACCTGGTTGCGCCGACTCACTGGCCCCGGAATCCAGACGTGACGAGGGTCGCGTCGACCGCCATTTGTTCCCAGCGGTGCTGGAACTCCGATCAACTCTGATTCGGCCCCGATTTGTGCGAGTTCGGCGATAGCGAGGGTTGATGTCGCCATCACCCGATCGGACCAGTTGTACTGGACGATTTCCCAATCGATCTGCGAGTCGAGGGGCATCGGAGGGCCGAGGTGGGTTCCGGCCACGAAGCGAAGCTCGAGGAACGCCGAATCGGCGGCCACAGTCCACAAGCTGCGTCGCTGCCCGGGCTCGGCGGCGGCCTGCTCGAGAGCAAAAATCCCGCCCAAGCCACCGAGGTCGCTCATGACCACGACGTCACCGGGCTCAGTGACATCAGCGAGATGGCGGGCGGCTCGCCAAGCGGCGAGTAGCGGCTCTGGAGTATGCCTGAATCCTTTCTGGATGCGATCGAGCTCACCGTGCAGTGTCGGCGAGTCAGGCAGAGCAATCGACTTGGGTTCGAGCCCTAGCAATCGAATCACGTAGGCGAGGCTGCTCTCGGCCCTTCGCTCTACGTGATGAACGACATGAAATGTCATGACGGGCTTGTCCGAGCCATCAGCTGATCGACTGCTCGACTCAAGCCCTCCCTGTAGGCCGGGAGCGGGCTTAGGCCGAGGTCCAAGAGACGTTCGCTGTCAAGCACCGAGTTTCGCGGTCGCACAGCGGGCGTTGGGAACTCATCCGTTGTTACAGGGATGATCCGTGACGTGTCGAGTCCGCCTAGCTCGGCGATTTCACGAGCGAGTCTGAACCAGGTCGTTTCGCCCGTGTTCGTCAAGTGAAGCAAGCCAGTGGCGCCTTTCTCGACTGCAGCCATGGTGGCCTCGGCCAGATCATCGACCAACGTTGGCCTGCCCCGCTGATCGTCGACAACGCGCACCTGCCCCTTCGCTATCAACTGCAGCATCGTCATGGCGAAGTTGCGGTGAGTTCCGGAGAGAACCCAGGACGTTCTGATCACGAGGGACCCGGGATGGATGCTCATCGCCAGCCGCTCCCCCTCGAGCTTTGTCTCGCCGTAGACACTCAGCGGGTGAGGGCGATCCCTCTCGACATAGCCCGAGTCCTTGGAGCCGTCGAAGACATAGTCGGTGGAGAAGGTCACCAAACCGGCACCGTGTCTGGCGGCCGAGGCGGCTAGTTCCCCGACCGAAGTGGCGTTAACCGAGCGTGCGACCGAGCTGTTGGCTTCGGCGTCATCCACCGCGGTGTAGGCGGCGCAATTGATCACCAACTCGGGTCGGTTGGAGGCGATCCAGGGCTCGATCTCCTCGGGCCTCGTCATGTCGATGTCGGCTCGGGTCAGAGGGACTGCATCACCACCGAGAAGACGAATGAATGCGGTACCGAGCTGGCCTCCCGCTCCGAGGACAGCGATCACGACGGAATCGAGGTGTCAGCGAGAAGCCGTTCCAAGTATCCCCGATAGCCCGACTGGGGCATCTCGGATACGAGGGTCGTCATGTGGTTGTGGTCGACATAGCCTCGCTGGTAGGCGATCTCCTCGAGACAGGCGATCTTGAGGCCTTGACGGTGCTCGATGGTGGCGATGAAGTTGGCGGCTTCGAGCAGGCTGTCATGGGTACCACTGTCGAGCCAGGCGATTCCCCGCCCCAATCGGATAGTGCGGAGGGCTCCGCGCGCCAGGTATTCACGGTTGACGTCGGTGATCTCGAGTTCTCCCCGTGCGGAGGGTGTGAGGTTCTTGACGATGTCGACCACATGCGCGTCGTATAGGTAAAAGCCGGGTACGGCCAGATTGGATCTCGGAGAGGAAGGCTTCTCCTCGAGAGAGACTGCCATCCCATTGGCATCGATCTCGACCACTCCGTAGCGCTCTGGGTCGGAGACCGGATAGCCAAAGATGATTGCACCCCCATCGAAGTCTGACACCACTGCATCAAGGCCCAGGTTCCCATGGAAGATGTTGTCCCCGAGGATCAACGCGACCCCCTCACCATTGATGAAGGTCTCGCCAATCAGCAGAGCTTGGGCAATGCCCTCCGGCCTTGGTTGAACCGCGTACTCGATCGAGACGCCCCACTGCGCTCCATTTCCGAGGAGCGCCTCGAATCGGGGCGTGTCTTCGGGGGAAGAGATGAGGAGCACGTCCCTGATCGAGGCCTCCATCAGTGTGGCCAGCGGGTAGTAGACCATTGGTTTGTCGTAGACCGGCTGTAACTGCTTGCTGGCTACCCGGGTGATTGGATCGAGGCGGCTGCCTGCACCGCCGGCAAGAACGATGCCCTTCACGAACGATTTCCCTTCAGCGGTCGCCACCAATCCTCGCGCTCTCGATACCAGCCGATCGTGTCGATGAGTCGCTCTTCGAGGTCGTGAGCGGGTTTCCAGCCCATGGATCGGATCTTCTGGGAGTCGACCGCGTAGCGGAAATCATGTCCGAGGCGGTCAGGCACTGGTTCGATCCACGATTCGTCGAGGTCCAGTGCGTTCAGGATTGCCCAAGTCAGCTCGATGTTGGGTAATTGGGCATTGGCACCGATGTTGTAGATCTCGCCAGGGCTGCCGCGCTCCACCAACAGATGAATCGCCGAACAGTGGTCTTCAACATAGAGCCAATCACGCTCATTGAGCCCATCGCCGTAGAGGGGCACCTTCATTCCATCCAGCAGATTGGTCACAAAGAGCGGGATCACCTTCTCCGGAAACTGGTACGGCCCATAGTTGTTCGTGCATCGCGTGACCAGTACGGGATACCCATATGTTGTGAAGTAGGACAGGGCCAACAAGTCGGAACCCGCCTTCGACGACGAGTAGGGCGATGACGGATCCAGAAGACCTTCCTCGGTCGCATACCCGTCGTCGACCGACCCGTAGACCTCGTCGGTCGAGATGTGGATGAACCGCGGTATGCCATGTCTGAGGGCGGCGTCGAGGAGCACTCCAGTTCCTACGACATTGGTCGTCAGAAACGGTGATGGGCCCGCAATCGAGCGGTCAACATGACTCTCAGCGGCAAAGTGAACAATGATGTCGTGCCCGGGCATCAACTCATCGAGCAGGTCAACGTCCGTGATATCGCCCTTTACGAACTCGTGATTCGGGTGTTCATCCAGCTCGGCGACGGTGGCGGGCACCCCGGCATAAGTCATAAGGTCGAGGTTGGTGATCCAGGCCTCGGGTTCTCGATTCAGGACGTACCGAATGAAGTTGGATCCGATGAATCCGGCACCACCGGTCACCAGGTACTTACGAGCCATATCAAGAGACCCCTACTCGAATACTTCAGTTCGGTAACGGTAGAAGCGCGTTGATCCTTGGGTGAAACGGTCGGGGTTTTGCAGTCGAGGGGCCAATCGATACCGATAGTAGTCATCCCGGCCGGCCGACCTCTCGAGGCCGGTGCGTGGAAGTGGGTGGTCTTGTAGGACGCCCGCGGCGTCATCGGCCAGCTTGGTTGGCTCGAAGCGAATGAACCAGTTTCGCTCTCTGGGCTCTATCCCTTTTGGGGAGCCATTCGGCCGATCGAGCCGCTGCTCATTCGATGATCGACTCACCGATGAACCGAGGCTCGAGACGGGCCAGTCGAGCCGCGGTGGAGGGAGGAATCGCCGCCAATCGGAAGTCGTGTTTCGCCAGGGTTAGGTGAGGGCTGTAATAAGGGTCGGGTCTTTCGAGTTCCTGCTGCCAGAGAAACTCCATCCTGGACACGGTGTATCCACTGGCCGCCCCAAGTTTTCCCCGGCTGGCGGACTGCAGGTGGATCAGTGGGTAGGTCGGGTCATATACAAACGATCCACCGAGGTCGCGATGTAGCCGGAGGCAAAAATCGACATCTTGGAAGTCGAGGGCGAGATCCTCGTTCATACCTCCAATCTTGAGGTAGTCGTCAGTACGCAGAAGGAGACAGGCGGCCGTGAGACACGACACTTCGCGTGCCTGGTCGTGGAGGTTGCTGAGCTGTGGCTCGTCAGGCTGCTCACCGGCGTAGTGCCCGGCCAACCCGCCGAGTCCGACGATCACGCCGGCATGCTGAATGGTTCGATTGGGGAAAAGCAGCTTGACGCCGACTCCGGCGACCGTCGGGTCGCGCAGCCACCCCGAGAGCTGAAGAAGCCAGTTCCGGTGCAGCACCTCAATATCGTTGTTGAGCAACAGGATCAGCGGCGCGGATGGCCCCGCATTTACCCCCTCGTTGCAGAGCCTCGAGTAGTTGAAGGCGTCGTCGATCCGGTGCACCGTTACATCATCTCGCTGATCGAGCTCCGCAAGGTAGGACAAGGTTTTCTCGTGGCGCGAGCCGTTGTCCACTATCACAAGATGGGTTCGAACACCGTCGGTGCGTTCGAGTACACCGTTGACAGCCCTGCGCAACATCTTCATGTGGTCGCGCGTAGGCATGATCACCTTGACGAAGGGCGGCTCAGGCTCGGCCTCCCAGATGACCCGGTAGTTGAACGGCCGACCGTTGCCCAACGCTGCATGTGCGTTCCAGCCTCTTCGGGCGATCGCCTCAGCGATAACCCGAAGCCCGATCTCTTCGATGTGGATCTTCGATGAAGGGCGCCCCGCCGCTGACTCGCTCCAGACGCGCCAGTGATACAGCACGTTTGGGACGTGCGCTACTGAGATTGGTAGCTCAGAGATCCGCAGCAGGAGATCGTGGTCCTGGGCTCCGTCAATCCCGGTTCGGAGACCCCCGACCTCGTCGAACAAGGCCTTTCGGATGCAAGTGATGTGGTTTATGTAGTTGACGCCCAGAAGGAGGCGTGGGGACCACGAAGGCTTGAAGAAAGGCTGATCCAATGTCCCGTCTTCGTAGATCTTGTCCTCGTCGGTGTAGATAAGATCGGCCTCGGTGCACGAGGACAGCCATTCGAGAGCAGTGGGGGCCAAAACGTCGTCGTGATCGAGAAACACCAGATACTGGCCATCGGCCACTCTGGCCCCGGCATTGGTCGCGCCGGCGATGCCGACGTTCTCGCCGAGTCGGATCACTTGGATGCGTTCGTCGCTGGAGGCCAGGAGGGCTAGCGCCGTTCGTGTGTCCGGCTGCGTCGATGCATCATCAACAAGGATCAATTCCCAGGTCGATAGTGTTTGCGAGGTCACCGACTTGACGCACTCCTGCAGGAATGCGGGGCGAGTGTTATACACCGGGCAGATCACCGAGAATGTCATCGGTGCAGCATGTTGCGGAGTAAGACCGCCGTAAGCTGCGGTCCATTCATCCCACCTCGGGGGGCCCTCGATCGGTGCACCGGCGATGCGCCATCGGATGTATGACCAAACCATCGCGAGTGTCCCCAAGATGCCGACGCTTCTCACTTCGGTTCGCAGGCGTCTGGTAACGCTCGGCCGGTCCGTCACACCCTTCTTTTGGTCGAGCTTGGGGGGTTCTTTCACAACACCGAGTCCTGGTATATGACAGAGGCTTCCTGGGCGAGACCGATGACCAAAGCGCCGTCATGATCGATCGAGAGGCCTGAGTTGGCCAAATCTGAAATGGTGCGAGGTCTGTTAGAAACAAAGTGCACGGAAATACCCTACCTAATCGTCGGCAGAGTCCTGATGAGGGATTTGTCCTGCAAATCAGCACCAGCAACGGGAGGGCTCCATCGAGCGCGGGCCTGCCCCGAACCAGGCGAATCCGTCAGCTTTTCTGACACCGTCTCACAACACCTGCGCCGTAGGCATTCGGCGTGGCCTCGCCACCGCCTCGCGAAAGACGCCTTTGGAGTCCCAGGGACTTACCAGTCGGGGTGACTGCTGACCGGCCCGCATCCATTCGATTGGGGCCGGTTTCGGGCCTAAAGGGGCTCTACGCGATGAACCGTGGTTGGCGGCCTCGTATTCGTGCGGTGGGTTG
>JBBDWM010000003.1:0-8677 GCA_040902845.1 Acidimicrobiia bacterium | reverse complement strand
CCGGAGAACATCGGCCCGCAGATGACCTCGACCCAACCGCCATGACTGCGTCGGTGCATCGCTGGCGAGCGTAGCTCGCCAGCCATGCACGCAATACGCAGTACGCATACCGCAAAACGTATTGCGTATTGCGATTTGCGTATTGCGGAGAATCAGCTCAGCTGATTCTCTCCGGGAACCGGGGTTCGCAAAAGCCAGATCGAATTGGCGATCCCCAAGGCCAGGGTCGTCGCCATGTAGAACGACCCGCCCGCGGAAAGGAACGGAAGTGGGATCCCGGTCACCGGCATGATGCCGATGGTCATCCCGACGTTGATGAACACGTGAAAGACGACCATCGCCGCGATGCCGACTGCGATGAGGGCGCCAAACCGGTCGCGGGCGTTGGCTGCGATCACCAACAACCTCCAAATGATCACCGAGAAGGCAGCCACCACCAGGATGGCGCCGATGAATCCGAGTTGTTCTCCCACGGCGGTGAAGATGAAGTCGGTCTCCTGTTCCGGGACGTACTCGAAGTTGGTTTGCGTACCCTGAAATAGGCCACGACCAAAGAGCTGTCCCGAGCCCACCGCCATCTTCGACTGTCGCAGGTTGTACCCGATCCCCTGGGGGTCGACAGTGGGGTCTGCGAGGACCCGAATCCGGTCGAGCTGGAATTTCGCGAGCCATCCCTGCTGCCAGGTGACGAATATTCCGAGCATTGTGGCGGAGGCCAACGCCACCATCTGGCGCCAGGTGGCACCCGCCACGAACAGCATCACAAACAGGATGAACCCGAACACCACAGTCGTCCCCAGATCCGGTTCCACATAGATGAGGGCGGCCGGGACCGCCACGACCGCCAGCGCCTGAAAGATGTGGGTCCAGCGGAGGTTGCGCCGCCCGATCTCGTCGCGGGTGTGTGGTGACAGGAGCGAAGCGAGCAACACGATCACGACGACCTTTGCGAATTCCGCCGGCTGCAGCTTGAAGAAACCGAGCGGGAGCCAACGTCGTGCCCCGTTCACCGGTTCGAAGAGAAAGACGGCGAACAAGGCGAGCAGTACCGCCACCGAGACCCAGGGAATGATTCCCCGGTACTCCCGATAGTCGATGTTGGACGCAATCAGGTAAATGGTGAGCCCGGCGGCCACGAAGATCATCTGCCGCTCCATCGAGACCGACCCGGCACTGCGGGTGGCGGAATAGATCATCAGGAGCCCGAAGCCTGACAGAGCCAGCATCGTCCCGAACAGAACCTGATCGGAGCGGTTGTTGCGACGATCGACGGCCACGTCACGGAGTCGGTTGAGCACAGTCATCAGTCGGCCTGGGCGCCTTCGACGATCGGGGTCAGCTCGTTGCCCATCAGGTATTGCATGATGCGGCGTCCGACTGGAGCGGCCACCCGGCCACCGGAACCACCCTCGTCGATGAGGATCACGACGATGTACTGAGGTTTGTCTATAGGCGCCACTCCGACGAACCACGCGTGGTTGTCCCGGTTCTTCGAGGTCTGGCCAGTCCCGGTCTTGCCCCCGATGTTCTCCAAACCGGGCCCGAAATCGGCAAATGCACTGGCCGCAGTGCCTCGCGTGACCACCCGGTTGAGATCTGTGAGCAGCGACGCGCGGGTGGCTGGGTCGATGTCCACGGTGCCCACCAGCCTCGATTCCGGCTCGAACACGACGTTTCCGTCGGCATCGACGACCTCTTTGACGACCCGGGGCTCCATGATCCGGCCCCCGTTGACCAGGGCCGCATAGGAGACCGCCACCTGGAGGGGAGTTGCGGTGAAGGCACCCTGACCGATGGCCATGTCGACCAGGTCACCGCCAAGCCATGGGCTGGCGAGCTCGAGACGGTTCGGCTCGAGCAGCGGAGGCTTATCGGGGTTCTCCAACTGGTACTCGGCCCATTGTTCGAACAGCTCCCGGGTGGGGACGGTTCCCTCGGCCTCGGCGGTGAGGTCGATCCCAGTCGTCGAGCCGTATCCGACGGACTTCGCCCAATCCTGGAGGATGTTCTCCTGTGGCGTGTCCTTGAACTTTCGCCAGGTGCCCATGGCCACCGACCAGAAGTAGATGTTGCACGAGTTCTCCAATGCACCGTGAATGTCAAGCCAACCCAGGTCCCTGGGGAAGTACCAGTCGGTCTTTGGTGGCTGCGACCCGTCCTCGAGCTTGGAGAGGACCAGGGTGCCGTCACAGTGAACGGTCTGATTGGCGACATCCACACCTTCGAGGTCCGCGGCAAGCGGGAGGTCCTCTTCCAGTTTCGCCGTGTAGGTGATGGCCTTGAATGTTGACGAAGGCGGATAGAGACCGCTGATCGCCAGGTTGTTGAACGCGTTGGTGTCGGTCAGACCCTCGAACGTCTCGGCATCGATTCCGGCGACGAACGACTGAGGATCGAAGTCGGGGAACGAAGCAAGGGCCAGGACATCGAAGGTCTTGGCGTCGAGAACGACTGCCGCGGCGCGCTGTGTCTCGCTGAAGACATCTTCCCCATTGGCACGAGCATCGTCCTTGACCGCGTTGGACAGAGCCACCCCTTCCTCCAGGGCCAATTCGGCCAGTTCCTGGAGTTCCAGATCGATGTTGAGCACCACCGAGTTGCCCGGCTCAGGCTCGACCGGAGGCTGCTGGTCGACGATCTGGCCCCGCTGCACCTGATACTCGACGAGGCCCGACACCCCTTGGAGATATTCGTCGTAAACCCTCTCCACCCCCAATTTTCCAATCCGAAGACTTAGGTCGAGATCCGGTCGCTCTTCCTTGTCGTTGGCATCGGGAAGACCGAGGTGCCCGATGACGTGGGCCAGGGTCGGACCTGACAAATAGACCCTTTCCGGGATCATGGCGATCTCCACCCCGGGAAGGTGGTCCAGGTTCTCGTTGATCACATAGGCGATCTCGTTGGAAACGGTCACCACCTGAAATCGTCCATTGATCCCGGCGTCGTCGTACAGGATTCCCAATTCGATCGGATCGAATCCAGTGATCGACGACAAGGATTGGATCAGGGAATCCCGTTGCTCGGGCTGGACGAAGGTGCGATCGACCAAGACCGCAGGGACCAGACGACTCGTTGCGAGCAATGTCCCGTTACGGTCGAAGATATCCCCTCTAGGGCCATACGAGGTCTTCTCGAGCCAGGCCAGTTCTTCCGCCGCTTGTGCGGTCTGCGGGCCCTCGGCCACCTGAACATACCAGAGGCGAAGACCGATCACCGCCAGCATCGACGCGAAGACGATGCCGAGTGTCGTGAGCCTGAGAGCGAATTTCATGGATATCTGAAAGCCGTCTTGTCCCGATCCACCAGACGGACCACCAGCGGAGCGACGGCGGCCGCGATGGCGAGGTTGGTCAACGGTACGAAGATCACACGGCTAAGTGTGTTATCGCCGAGAAGGGTGGCTTGTCCGAACAGGGTTCCGATCAACATCAGAAGGACAACCCCGACCATGGTCAAGAATCCAGCCCACAAAGCGACAGCCACCCGACCGATCTCGGCTCGCTCCTTGGTGCGAATGCCGAGGTAGGCAACGGTGGTGAATACGACGGCTCGCAGCCCGAGGACCGACGAACCGAGCAGATCGACAACAAGACCGGAGGTGAAGGCGATTGCGAGAATCACTTCGGGTCGAATCCGGGTCAGACAGAGGATGATCACGAGCAGCAGCACCAGGTCTGGCGTCACCAGGCGGATGCGACCGAAAAGAGTCGTCTGGATCACCACCGCCACGATCAGAAGCAGGACCACGATGAGGACCGTCCTCCCACGCATCAGCCCTCATTCTCCGGCGGGGTGGTGGTGGTTGTGTCAGGGGACGTTGTCGTGGTTTGCTCCGCGATATCCGCCTCGTCGTCGGTGGCCGCGGTCACCGGGTCCGGAGGCCAGGCAAGGATCACCACGATGCGCAGGGTGTCGGTGTTTAGGTACGGCTCAACGGTGCTGGTGAGGGAGTTGGACTCGGGCGCCGCATCCTTCAGGACTACACCCACCGGGAGACCTGGGGGATACGCCCCACTGCCGGCTGAGGTGACAACCCGATCACCGGCAATCACGGGTTCCCGGGCATCCCCGATCAAGAGCCTCATCTCCGACGTGTTGACCTGCGGAGTGAGGCTGCCAACTTGGGCATTGACCAGCACGGTGAGCCCGCTCCGACCGACAGTTATCGGAACGATGGTGGCCGAGCCCGAGGTGACCGTCTGCACGGTGCCCACCACATAGCCATTGGTATCGATCACGGGTTGTCCCACCACCACCCCGTCGCTGGACCCCTTGTCGACCACGAAGGCAGCCTCCACCGTCCCGATGACATCGGCGACGGTTTGACCCAGGCTCGGGTCGGCAACGTCCAGCCCATAGAGCTCCTTCAACAAGGCCAGCACGGCGAGCTGGTCCTGAACGCCAACGAGCTCGGCTTCTGCCTCGGCGAGCTCCGCCCTGAGGGCGATGTTCTGCTCCCGGAGCGATGCGACGTGGGTCAGGCTGTCGAACATGTCAGCCACCGGGTTCACCACCAGCGAGGCGGCTTCCTGCAGGGGTGCGACGATGGCTTGAGTGCCGGTGCGGAGAACTCCGACTACTCCTTTGCCCTCCAGACGCACATCGATCGTCATCAGGAGCACCCCGATCACAAGCAGTGTGATGAAGGCAGGGACGAGGCGGTCGGAGGAATCTCGGTTCAACATCGAAAGAGACGAGTCGGGGCGATCACGGCCGAGACGACGACACGAGAACGTTCTGCAATGTGTCGAAGTCCTCCAGGCACTTCCCCGATCCGATCACCACCGACTGCAGCGGCTTGGCTGCAGTGACGATGGGCATCCCCGTCTCATGGGCCAGACGATGATCCAGCCCCACCAAAAGAGCCCCTCCACCCGTGATAACGATCCCTCGTTCGATGATATCTGCCGCCAACTCCGGTGGGGTCTTGTCGAGGGTGAACTTGACTGCATCCACGACGGCCTGGGTTGGCTCCTCGATGGCCTCACGGATCTCGGGGCTCGAGAGGAGAATGGTCTTAGGGAGCCCGCTCACCAGGTCACGGCCGCGGACTTCCGCCGAGGGCTCATCGGCATACGGCCAAGCCGAGCCGACAGCCAGCTTGAGCTGCTCTGCTGTTCGTTCCCCGATCAGGACGTTGTATTCCTTCTTGACCCAGTCGATGATCGCGGTGTCGAGCTCGTCTCCCCCGATCCGAATCGAACGGGAAACCACTATTCCCCCCAGGGAGATGACGGCCACTTCGGTCGTCCCACCGCCGATGTCGACGACCATCGAGCCGGCCGGCTCACCAATCGGCAGCCCCGACCCGATGGCGGCAGCCATCGGCTCTTCGATGGTGTAGGCCCGCCGAGCCCCGGCGTGATAGGCGGCCTCTTCGACTGCTCGGCGCTCGACCGGGGTGATCCCTGAGGGAACACAGATGACGATCCTGGGCCGGGCCCACTTCCGACGATGGACCTTCTGGATGAAGTAACGCAGCATCTTCTCGGTGATGTCGAAGTCGGCGATGACGCCATCTCTGAGGGGCCGGATCGCGGTGATATGGGCGGGGGTTCGGCCGATCATCCGCTTCGCCTCCATCCCTACGGCCAGGGCGCGGCCGTTCTGAGAGTTGATGGCGACCACGGATGGCTCGTTGAGGACAATGCCTTGGCCCCGCACATACACCAAGGTGTTGGCGGTGCCGAGATCTATGGCCATATCCTGGCCGGCAAAGGATAAAAGGGTTTCAGCCATGGCTGGAGACTCCGCGGTCGGCCATCGAAGTGTAGGTGAGCTCCCGATACTGTGTCATAGGCCGGACAAGCCTATCGGTTATCCACAGGCTCACGCCAATGGTTGCCTCAGGGCGAACCGAAGAAGATCTCCAACTCACGAACCGCGCTCTCCGGGCCATCCGAGCCATGAACCAGGTTGTGGGTGACGAGAAGACCGAGATCACCGCGGATGGTCCCCGGGTCGGCTTTGGTGGGATCGGTCGCCCCTATCAACGCCCGCGCCACCGTAATCGCCGAGTCCCCGGACCATTCCATGGCCACCACCGGGCCAGAGATGATGAATTCCAGCAATTCGGAAAAGAAGGGTCGCTCCACGTGCTCGGCGTAGTGACGGCGTGCCAGGGCCTCGTCGATGGTGAGCCTTCGGATCTTCTCGAGGGTCAGGCCCTTCCGCTCGAATCGGGTGATGATCTCCCCAACCAGACCGCGGGCGACACCATCGGGTTTGACCATGATGAAGGTGTGCTCGATCGCCATGAGAGCGATTGTATTGCCAACCACCCGGCCGACCGGCGTCTGTTCGCCCCGAGGGGTGAGTATCCATGAGCGTGCTCCGTCATTGCGACCGAGGTTGCCGAGGGGCGAAGTCGGCCGGCAATCAAGTGAGCAAACTGCGAGCCTCGCCGACCAAATACAGCGAGCCCGCCACCAGGACCGACCCGTTGGGCCCGGCTCTCGCCTTCGCCATGTCAATCGCCTCGCTCACGGTCGCCGCTACGTGTATCGGCAGGTCGGTGATCGCGGCCATTCTTCCGGCAAGCTCATGGGGAGTGACCGCCCGCTCGGACTTCGGGGCGGTCACGACGAAGTCGTGGGCGACATCGGCGAGACGCTCCACCATGGCTTCAACGTTCTTGTCACCCATCACCCCGAACACGACATGCCAGCGTCTGGAGGGAAACTCCTCGAACAACGACTCGACCAACACGTCGACTCCGTCGGTGTTGTGCGCCCCATCCACCATCAGCAGAGGCTCCGTGCCCAGCGGCTCCATTCGTCCGGGCATGGTCGCCGAACTTGTTGCGTCGTGGACCGCCTCGGCGTCGAGCTTCCGACCCAGGAGTGCCTCTGTCGCGGCTATCGCATTCGCCAGGTTGACCACCTGATGCCGGCCGTGCAGGGGAAGGAACAAATCCTCGTAGGTGTCCTCGGCGCCATCAATCGTCACCAACCACCCGCCCACACCACGTTTGGCGGAAAGTATCGAGAAGTCCTTGCCGAAATGCCGATGATGAATCCCCAACTCGCGGGCCCGAGCTTCGGCCACCGCCAACGCCGGCTCGGGCAACGGCCCGGTTACGAGAATCGAGTTGAGACCGGTGATCGCAACCTTCTCGCCGGCGATTGTGGCGAGATCCGAGCCGAGATACTCGGTGTGCTCGATGCCAATGCTGGTCACTACGCAGACCTCAGCATCGACGACGTTGGTGGCATCGAGACGTCCGCCGAGGCCAACCTCGAGCACGGCCGCATCGACCGGCTGGTTGGCGAAGAAGGCAAACGCTGCGGCCGTGGTCAATTCGAAATAGGTGTTCGGGTCGGCGCCTTGCAGATCCCGCACGATGGCGAATGCCTCGACATCCGAGACCGCGAGGGCGAAGTCCTCTTCCGTGGCGTACCTCCCGTTGACCGCCAGCCTTTCTTCCACCCGCTGCAGGTGGGGAGAGATGTAGGTGCCAGTGGTCAAGCCATGGGTCACCAGAAGCAGGGTGGCAAGACGTGACGTCGAGGTTTTCCCGTTGGTACCTGCCACGTGGATGATCGGATATCCCTCGTCGGGTCGGCCCATGGCTTTGAGAAGCCCGCGCATGCGGTCGAGCCCTGGCTTCACGCCAAGGGAGATGTGACGGTCGAGATAGGCGAGGGCTTCGGTGTAGTCCATAAACGAGAAGGGCCTCGGGAGGTTAATCCCGAGGCCCTTCCACCTCTCAGAAGGCCAGGGCGATTCAGCCTTCCTCCCCACGACGGGCGAACTGGATCAGGTAGATCCCGATCGCCAGCAGCAGGATCGAGGTGCCAAGGAGCTTTTCGCTGTCGATTCCGGTAAAGGGCAGTGTCACGACGTCGTCGACCTCATCAGGTTCGATCTCTTCGGCGAGCACTTCGTCGCACATCGCGGCTGGTGCGACCACGAACGTCAGCTGGGTCGGTGCACCTACGGAAAGGACAAAGCCGGGGAGCACCCCAACCGTGACCGTTCCGGAGACCGGACCGGTCAGAGTCTGACCGCTGACGTCGACCTCACCGAGGAGGTACCTGATGCCTGGAGTCCGGGGGAAGGTCACCGATCCTTGCACCGCACAGGTCGAACTCTGGACGATCGTCGGGTTGGCCGGTGTCACTACCTCGGGGCAAGGACTACCCGCCTCGAGGGCGAAAGCAAACGACCACGACGAATCGGTCAACGCGAAGCCGGTCTGCGCCTGGGCAGTGATCGTGCCCGAGGCGGCACCGGTGATCGTCTGGCCGTTCACCACCTGCTGACCTAACAGATAGTCGACGCCGGGCGTGTTCGGCACCACCAGGGAGTCCGCGACACCACAAACCTCCGAAACCGTCACCACCGGATCCACCGGAGTCACCCTCTCGGGGCAGGGGTCATCCGCCTCGAGGGCGAAAGCAAACGACCACGACGAATCGGTCAACGCGAAGCCGGTCTGCGCCTGGGCAGTGATCGTGCCCGAGGCGGCACCGGTGATCGTCTGGCCGTTCACCACCTGCTGACCTAACAGATAGTCGACGCCGGGCGTGTTCGGCACCACCAGGGAGTCCGCGACACCACAAACCTCCGAAACCGTCACCACCGGATCCACCGGAGTCACCCTCTCGGGGCAGGGGTCATCCGCCTCGAGGGCGAAAGCAAACGACCACGACGAATCGGTCAACGCGAAGCCGGT
>JBBDWM010000002.1:0-8838 GCA_040902845.1 Acidimicrobiia bacterium | reverse complement strand
CGAGACGGGCGGCATATCCAGAGATGATGAGATCCATCGCAAACCGCTCCTTGATATGAAGTCGCGCCGCCCGGCCCATGCGGCGGGCCAACTCCGGATCGGCTGCCATCAGTGAAAGGGCGCGGACCAGGCCGTCATCTTCGTTGCGATCGACCACGATCCCACTTACCCCATCCCTCACGGCCTCTCTGACCCCACCAACATCGAGGGCAACGGCTGCGACGGACGCAGCCCCCGCCTCCAGAACAGCACCGGGCAGGCCTTCCGTGCGCGACGTCAGGAGCAGGACGTTTGCCCACTCCAGGTGTGGGATGACATCGTCGACCGCCCCGACCAGGTGCACCCTGTCCTCGATGCCGAGGACCTGGGCCTCGTGGCGAAGTTGCTCCATCAGAGGCCCTGCTCCGACCAACCGCAGCAATGCCCCCGGGATCCGGGCAATGCTCCGCAAGCCGAGGATTGGATCTTTCTCGTCGGAGAGACTGCCCACCATCACCACCCGAAGTGGGCCCTCGTGTTCGCCGGCCCGGACTGCAAACATCGCGTCGGGAACACCGGTGTAGGTGACGTGGAGCCTTGGTGCAAGTGACGGATCGACGTCGAGCAATTGTCGCCTTGTGGCCTCACAGACCACCAGGATGCTGCTCGCCCGTCGGAGCATCCATCGATTGGCCATCCGCGACAGGGCCGAACCTATCCAGTACCGGGGTTCGCCTATGGCGATGTAGACCAAAGGCGCTTCAGACCGAAGAGTCGCCAGCGCGCCGTAACGCAGGGTCGACCCTCCGTTGGCCAGGACGATGTCCGGTCGGAATTCCCTGATGCGGGCGGTCAAAGCGCGAGAGATGCGGAAATTGAGCCGACCGGGGCGGGCCGAGTCAACGTCGGTGAGGCACTCGACCTCCACCCGGCGGGCATCGCCCGATCTGGTGAGACTCACTGCTTGCACCACCCAGCCGTGACTCGTGAGTCCTTCCCCAAGCCTTTCGGTGAACACCTCCGCTCCCCGTCTGCGATCAGTGGCGGTCACGATCAACACGCGAGGCGCATCCCCGTCGTTCGGCGAGCGGGGCTGCATTTCAGCCTTGCTCGGACACGGCGACGGCCATCACCAATGCCGAGGTGTTGGTATGGGTGATGGTCACCAGGACCTCCGTGACGCCGAGCTGCTGGGCGCGCTTCGCCGCGGTCCCGATCAACCGGACCGTGGGCTTTCCACCGCCGGTGATTTCGATGTCCTGCCAGCGGACACGACGCCACCCGGTGCCCAGGGACTTCATCACCGCCTCCTTGCCGGCAAAACGAGCGGCAAAGCGGCGCGCCGGATTTGAGAAACGAAAGGCGTACTCGCGCTCATGGTCGGTGAAGCACCGTTCGGCGAATCTCGGATACCGGGCCAGCACCGTTTCGACACGATCGATATCGGCGAGATCTACTCCCAACCCGAGGATGCGCACGAGGTCAGGCTACCGATCGATTGCCGGCCGGCTTCGCCAGCAGCGGCAGTCGTTTTGGCGCGGAGTTCTCGACCTGGAGGTCGAGAACTCCGCGCCAGAATGGGGGACAACCCGCGTCATTCCACCGTCACTGTCTTGGCAAGGTTGCGTGGCTTGTCCACATCCATCCCCCGTGCAGTGGCCAGGTGGTAGGCGAGGAGTTGGAGTGGAACCACCGCGGTCACCGTGCACAAGAGGTCCGGTCCGGCCGGCACCCGGATCACATGATCGGCGACATGGCCAACGTCGTAACCCTCCTCGGCGACGAGGACAATGGTCGCCCCACGGGCCTTCATCTCCTCCATATTGGAGAGAGTCTTGGTTTGGACATGACTGTCCGTGACCACACCCACCACAACTACACCTGGCTCGATGAGAGCGATCGGCCCGTGCTTCATCTCTCCGGCGGCGTAGCCCTCGGCCCGCACGTAGGCGATCTCCTTGAGCTTCAACGCCCCTTCCATCGCGACCGGGAAATCGCCGGAGCGCCCGAGGAAGAAGAAATGCTCGGTTTCAGCCCACATCTCGGTCAGCTGGGCGATGTCGTCGGCACATGACAACACTTTTTCAACCTGCTCGGGCAGCCGCAACATTTCTCTTACCAGCAACTCGATTGCACCCGGATCGAGTGTTCCTCGCACCTGGGCCAGGTGCAGGCCGAGCAGTTGCATGGCAACGAGTTGGGTGGTGAAGGTCTTGGTGGCGGCCACCCCGATTTCGGGACCGGCCCTGGTGTAGAGCACTGCATCGGCCTCTCGGGCCAGAGCCGATTCGACGACATTCGACACCGCGATCACAGTCGAGCCCTGAGCCTTCGCATATCGAATCGCAGCCAAAGTGTCGATCGTCTCGCCCGATTGACTGATCCCGATCACGAGAGAGTTGTGATCGAGAACCGGGTCCCGGTACCGGAACTCCGAAGCGATGTCGATCTCCACCGGAAGCCGGGTCCACCGTTCGATGGCGTACTTGGCCATCATCGCCGCGTGATATGACGTCCCGCAGGCAATGACGAACACCTTGTCGATCTCACGAAGCCGTCGACTCTCGATTCTCAGCTCGTCGAGCGCGACCCTCCCCGGCGCCACGATCCGGCCTGCAAGGGTGTCGATGATGGCATGTGGCTGTTCGAAGATCTCCTTGAGCATGAAGGTCGCGTAGCCGCCCTTTTCGGCGGCTTCCATATCCCACTCGACGGTCCGTTGATCCAACTCGAGCTCGTTGCCTTGGAGGTCGGAGAGCACAATCGAACCGGGGCGGATCTCGACGATTCGGTCATCGTCTATCACCACCATCTCTCGGGTGTGCTCGAGAAAGGCAGGGATGTCAGACGCGAGAAAGTTCTCCCCGACTCCGTGGCCCACAACCAGCGGTGACCCACGTCTCCCACCAACCAGGAGGTCCGGCTCGGAACGCCGCATCACCACAAGGGCAAGCGCCCCGTCGGCCTGGTTCATGACATGACGGACCGCATCGGCCAGCGAGAGCTCGGACATGTCCTCGATCATGTGTGCGACCACCTCGGTGTCGGTGTCGCTTTCGAAGACGTGGCCATCCTGGACCAATTTCTCCTTGAGGTCCATCCAGTTCTCGATGATGCCATTGTGCACCACCACCACCTCGCGGCGACAGTCGAGATGAGGATGGGCGTTGCCGGTGTTGGGCGCCCCGTGAGTTGCCCACCTGGTGTGACCGATACCGGTGTGGGCATCGGTGGGTTGTTCCCGATCGACCAGACGCTGGAGATCGGCAATCCTCCCGGCCTGTTTCAGGACCGTTATCGAGTCCCCATAATTGAGGGCCACCCCGGCCGAGTCGTAACCCCGATATTCCAAGCGGGCCAGACCCGGCATCAAGACATCGAGCACCGGGCGTGGACCGACATAACCGACAATTCCGCACATATCTCTTCCTTCAATCGACGAAATTGAGACGCTCAGGGGTCATATACGGACCTGAGCAACCCAATTACGGGTGTGGTGGATGGCGTGCGGGGAAGCCGGTGACCGGCGCTCATGGGTGAGTCTTTGTTCCGAGATTGCTCCCGGTTTTTTTGTCTCATCCCTTTCGACCTGAGCTGGCCGGGAAGGCATCCGCCGAAAAATTCGATGACCTTCCTCCTCGTCACCTCGCTACGCGAGGCCTGGCGCTTCGTCGATGTCGCACGCTGTTGGTGGTTTGCCTGTCATCCCCCCTTTCCAAACGAGGTTTCGGTTACTGCCGACAAACGATCAGCGTAATGCCTCGCCGTCTCTTCGGAAGGGGCTTCCACCATGATCCGGATGACGGGCTCGGTCCCCGAAGCCCGTACCAGCACCCGCCCCTCCACACCAAGCTCTTCCTCCAAGGACCGCACCTGCTCCCAAAACTCGGGGACGGCGTCGAGATCCACAGTGCGATCGACCCTGACGCTGGTCAGTATCTGTGGGTATTCGACTATCGCCTCGGCTCGCAGCTCTCGCAGCTCCTTGCCGGTGCCCGCCACGACATCGAGAAGCCGCACCGCCGTAAGAAGGCCGTCGCCAGTCCGACCCTGGTCGAGAAAGATGACGTGACCCGACTGCTCCCCACCCAACAACCCCTCGCTCTCGATCAAGGCTTCCATCACATAGCGGTCGCCCACCCTGGTCTCGATGATCTCGATTTCCGCCTCAGCCATGGACTTGCGAAAACCGAGGTTGGACATCACGGTGGCCACGACCAGGTTCTTGACCAGTTTTCCCTGTGCCTTCAGATGGCGGGCGATGATCGCCATGATCACATCGCCGTTCGCGACACGACCGTCCTCGTCCACAGCGATGAGACGATCGGCATCGCCATCGAAGGAGAGCCCGATTCGGCCCATTGCATGCTCAGCAAGGAACTCGGGGTGGGTCGCCCCGCAACCGTCGTTGATGTTGTTCCCATCGGGTGCGTCGCCGAACACCGCCACATCGGCCTTGAGCCCTTCGAACAGCAGCGGGGCCGCCCTGAATGCCGCCCCGTTGGCGCAGTCGAGAGCAAGCCGGAGCCCGCTCAACTTGTAACGGGCGATGACAAGGAGATGGGCGACATACGACTCGAGCGCATCGGCGTCTTGGAAACGGGTGCCGATGCCGGGGCCGAGAGCAGATCGGAACCCGGACGATCGCAACCTGTCCTCGATCTCACGCTCAACCTCGTCGGGCAATTTCGTGCCCCTGGCTGCAAGCAACTTGATGCCGTTGTCCTTGGCCGGGTTGTGAGAGGCAGAGACAACAGCGCCCATTGTTGCGCCCGACGTTGCCGTCAGATTGCTGATGCCACCGCTCGGGAGCACCCCGACGTCAACCGTGTCGATCCCCACCGCGTGAAAGCCGGCCTGGAGTGCCGAAGACAGCATCTCACCAGATCGCCGGGTGTCCCTGCCCACCACCACCGGCCCGCCCCGAAGATAGGAGCCAGCCGCCCGTCCCACAGCCAGCGCCAGTTCGGGTGTCAGCTCAGAACCGGCGACACCTCGAACACCGTCGGTTCCGAAGATGGGCTTCCCATCGTCGAGGAGACGACGGAGGTCCGCCAACTTCAGCGCTTCGTGTACTGCGGGGCCCGACGCGCTTTGCGGAGGCCGTACTTCTTACGCTCGACCACCCTCGCATCACGAGTGAGCATTCCGGCCTTCTTCAGCATCGGCCGAAGCTCCGGGTCGAGCACGATGAGGGCGCGGGCGATGCCCAACCGAAGGGCGTCGACCTGACCCGAGATCCCACCACCTTCGAGCGTGGCATCGACGTCGTAGCGACCTTGGGTCGTGGTGATCTGCAACGGCTCCATGACCCGCAACCTGGAGGCCATCGTGGGGAAGTAGTCCTCGAGCTGACGCCCATTGAGGGTGACCTGACCCGATCCGTCGCGAAGTCGAACCCTGGCGACCGAGGCCTTGCGGCGACCTGTCGCCTGGACGAGTGGCTTCGGCATCAGAGTTCCACCTTTCGAATGTCCAACTCCAGAGCCTGCGGGCTCTGGGCGACATGTGGATGATTCGGTCCTGCATAGACCTTGAGTTTGCGGGCCATCTGCCGGCCCAGTTTGTTCTTGGGGAGCATCCCGGTCACCGCCCGCTCGATGATGGCCTCCGGCCGACGCTCACGGAGGTTCTCGAAGGTCTCGGCCCTGATCCCTCCCGGATATCCCGAGTGGCGGTAGTAGATCTTGGTCTGGCTCTTATTTGAGGTGACAGCAACCTTCTCGGCATTGACGACTATCACGAAATCGCCGCCGTCGACGTGGGGGGCATATGTGGGCTTGTGCTTTCCGCGAAGGATGGTGGCCACTTCAGAGGCGAGACGACCCAGGGGCAGGTCGGTGGCATCGACGACATGCCAAACACGGTTGATATCACCGGGTTTGGGCGAATAGGTCTTGTTCATTGTCATGTGAATTGCGCCTCGGCAGGTCGAAAGATACCGAGGACGTTAGGAAACGGCTCCCGCGTGGGGAGCGGGCCATATGCTACGACGGAGCCACCAACTAGGCCAATCGCGATGATCACCCTGCAAGACATAGAAGAGGCCCGTTCGAGATTCGAAGGTCGGGTCACCAAGACCCCACTCGTGTGGTCACAATCGTTCAGCCGTCTCACGGGCCGTGATGTGTATCTCAAGGCTGAATGCATGCAACGTGCCGGGTCGTTCAAGATCCGTGGGGCGTTGAATGTCGTCACGAGGTTGGGAGGCCAGGCAGTTGTCGCCGCCTCTGCCGGCAACCACGCCCAGGGGGTCGCCCTCGCCGCTGCCTTTTCCGGCTCCAAGTGCACCGTCTTCATGCCCGAGGGCGCCGCCATCCCCAAGATCAAGGCAACTCAGGATTACGGCGCCGTAGTCGAACTCACCGGAAACTCATTGGCTGATGCCATTGAGGTCGCCACCACCTACGCCGCCACCACCGGCGCCCGCCTGGTTCATCCGTATGACGACCCGTTGATCATCGCCGGCCAGGGGACGATAGGGCCTGAGATACTCGAACAGCTGCCGGAGGTGGGCACGGTCGTCGTCCCTACGGGAGGCGGGGGGCTGCTGACGGGCACGGCTGTGGGCATCCGATCCCTGAAGCCGGCGGTCAAGGTGATTGGCGTGGAGATCGAGGCTGCCGCGGTCTATGCCGCGAGCCGGCGCAAGGGGGAGGTGGTTCGGGACTTTCCAAGAGGACTGCCCACGGTGGCAGACGGCATCGCGGTCTCAGTCCCATCGGACCTGGTTTGGGAGATCGCCCAGCAGTATGTTGACGAGTTTCTGGTGGTGAACGACGCTCAGACAACGGCCGCATTGACCCTGATCCTGGAGAGGTCCAAGCTGATGGTGGAGGCGGCGGGGGCCGTCGGGGTGGCAGCCCTCATGGAGAAGCTGATACCCGACGACGCCCTCGATCCGATCTGCATCGTGCTCTCAGGAGGCAACATCGATCTGATGTTCTTGGGCAAGGCCGTGCGACATGGCCTCGAAGCCTCTGGTCGTTTCGCCAAGTTCAAGGTCCTGGTGCCCGACCAGCCCGGCAACCTGTTCCGGATCCTCGGGGTGATCGCGGAGAACGGTGGCAACCTCGTGCATGTCGAGCACCACCGGGAAGGGTTCCGCCTTCCGTTTGGAACCGTCGAGATCGAGCTCTCGGTCGAGACCAGGGACGCCGATCACGCCGCCCGCATCGCCAGCGCCCTCGTTTCCGCGCCCAGCTGACCCCATGGGGGAGATTCCCCAGGGGAAGGGTCCCCATACCCGTATGACGCCCCAAGTTGTCCTATTGCGTCTACGGCCGACCGTCACGGCGGCCGTATGACGAGGGGGACAAGATGTCACGAAAGTCTGCCAAGAGAGCTGCCGGGAGGTCCGAGGACCCCAGGTTCTTTATCGACCGGGGACGAATTCGCCAACTCTCGACCGATGCCGAGCCGCCCCGCAACTTGGTGTTCGATGCTATCGGCCGGGGGCTGATGACCCTGGGTCAGAAGGCAAGCCCACGTGGGTTCGACCCAGGTCGGATCTGACCGGTTAGACGCTCGCAGCGGAGGACGGACGGGGGACCTGACGCCGGTCAATAGCCAACCTCCCACAACGTCAGTCCATGAGCCGGGGCCACGGTGACTACCCGGCCCCGCTCCCCGGACTCGATGATCTCGGTGATCGAATCGACCGGCGTGAACCCCCGTCCCACGTCGTAGGCGAGACCCACTAGTGACCGAACCATTTGGTGACAGAACGCGTTGGCCTGGATCCAGAAGGTCAACAGCTCTTCGCCCGGATCCCACAAAGCCTCATCCACCCTTCGGACATTGCTCTTGCCGTGCATCGATCTGCAGAAGGCCCCGAAGTCGTGCTCGCCTATCACCGCCGCGGCCACAGCTTGCATCGCGTCGACGTCCAACGCACGGCCCACCTGCCATACCTGATGGCGAGTGAGAGGATCTCCGGCCGGAGCCAGGGACATCAAGTACCGGTAGCGTCGATAGGTCGCCGAGAATCGGGCGCTGAAATCGTCTTCAACTCGCATCACCCCCGAAACCGAGAACTCGGGGCCTAGGATCCCGTTGAGAGACCGAGCCAGTTGGGGCCCGTCGATGTCGTCCTCGATCCCAAAGGAGACAACCTGACCGCGGGCGTGAACCCCGGCATCGGTCCTTCCAGCCACCGCCGTCGCAGGCGTGGTCCCGAGCACGGTCCCCAAGGCACTTTCGAGCTCGCCCTGGATCGTGCGCTGGCCCTCCTGGCGGGCATAACCCCGAAACCCGGTGCCGTCGTAGGCGAGGTCGAGCCGGTAGGAGGGCATCAGAACAGGGCGCCGAGCGCGGCAAACGGCACGCTCAGCAAAGCCCTGAACACGGCGGCGACGGCAAACCCGATCAAGACCGACACCGCGGCGTCACGCAGCTTGAGATCTGTCGCCTCACGGGTCCCGACAACCAGGATCACCAGATACCAGACCAGCCCGACCCCGCCGATGGCCGAGCCGAAGATCTCCAAGAGAAGCGGGAGAACGGCCAGGCCTTGCAGGCCGATCATCGTCTGCGGCCGTGAGGAGGCCCCAAACAACCGGTTGGCAACGAACCAGGTGGCAAAGCCCAGGATCAGCCAGGAGGCGACGCCGGCAATGACCACCCGGAACAGGTCGGTGACCGAGAAGGCGCCCAGTACCCCGAGCCGTGCCAATGTCCCGACATAGACGACGGCGGCCACCACCGAGACGAGGATCGCCGAATCCGCCGGCGCGTCCCCGTCAAAGAACGCCTCGGTGAACGGTTTTCGGTCCAGGAGGCTGGCTCGACCTGCTCGGGTGAACATCTTGATCACTGCCGGACGAGGGTACCCGCCCGTAATTGAGATCTACAGGTCCG
>JBBDWM010000001.1:9193-10082 GCA_040902845.1 Acidimicrobiia bacterium | reverse complement strand
TCCTTGATCCGTTCCTCGTCCTGGTTGTAGATCCCCTCGAACCAGCCAAACCAGAGTGCCCGGAGGATCTCCTCCGCCTCCTCCACCGTGGTCACCACATGGGTCTGGGCTGCGGTCGAGCCGGTGGTTCGACTGGCGACCCTGATCGAGGTGGTGCTGCTGCCGACGGCGTTGACCGTTGTGGTCGGAGACGGGTCGGGCTCACCCCGGGGCCATAACGCCCACACACCTATCGCCAGACCGACCACCACCAGACCGGCAATCAGCCGACGGATCATCGGAATCCGAACTTACGCCTTCGACCACCCTCCGTGAAGGGGTTTGGCTCGGAGCGCGAAAACCTCTGGTTTTGACCCATGTGTAGGGTTGCCCCAGGAGGTGAAGCAGTGACCAACGGAGAACAAGAGCGACATCCGTTCCGTTTCCTCTTGAAGTTCCTTCTCTTTGCTGGATTGCTGGCCGCGATCGCAAGGGTGATGGCTTCCAAGAAGGCGGAATTCGCCGGTCTCAGCGACTCGGAGGCAAGGGCCAAGTTCGAGGAGAAACTCGGTCCTTGGATCGGAACCGACAAGGCTGCCGAGGTGGCCAATCAGGTCGTCCCAAAACTCAAGGATGCGGGGCTTCTCGAGCCCGACGCCGCTGAGAAGGCGATGGACAACGTCAAAGACGCAGCCGGCAAGACTGCCGACGCGGCGAAGGGCACGGCACGGAAGGCGACCAAGACGGCCAAAGAGGTCGGCGACAAGGCCGCCGATACGGTGGTCGATCTAGCGGACACGGCTACCGACGCCATCGGGGATGCCGTCGACGAGGCCGTCGAGAAGATCGAAGAGGTTTCCAAGAAAACTCGAGGTCGCTGACCAGGCTGCCCCCCCACCCCCCCCCCCCC
>JBBDWM010000001.1:0-9183 GCA_040902845.1 Acidimicrobiia bacterium | reverse complement strand
GGGGGGGGGGGGTCCCCCCGCTTCGCAGGGGGACAAGGGGTGAGGGAGTGAACGGCTGCGCCGAGGGGGGTTCTGCGCTTCCAGGCTTGCCCCCCTCGTCCGACCTTTGGTCGGACGGTCCCTCCGCTTCGCAGGGGGACAACTGCTTGTCCCTTGGCCCGACCTTTGATCGGACGGTCGCCGCCGCTTCGCAGGGGGACAACTCTGCACAACGAAGAAACCCTGGCCAGTTAGCCTGCTCCAGCGTCGACCGACCCGGGAGCAACGTGACCAACGAAGCCGAGACAGCAGCTTCTTCGAAGCGGGTGATGGCCGTTCTCGTGGTTCTCTTTATCGTTCTCGTTGCCCTCTGGGCTACCTCGAGCATCGACAGCCTCGTTGGCGCCGGCGACGAGACCTCCGCCCAGCTGCTGCCCTTCTAAATCAGCCGCAGCCCGACTGACCACATTCCTAGCCTCGACTGGTCATGGTTACCCGTGTCGAACAGGTCGATACCAGCACCGCGCCCGAGAGCATCCTGGCCGCGATGCATGAGCTCTACCTTGAAATCGACGAGGAGGGGCTGCCGGGAGACCCACCCAAGCCCTACCAACAGCGACTCGTCGATTGGCGTCACACCTTTGATTACGAGATGAACCCCCATTGGGTTCTATGGGAAGGCGAGCGATTGGTTGCAACCTCGGGAGCGTCGATAAATCTCGAGCAGAACCTGGAGAACGCCTTTGGATGGGTACATGTCAGTCGCGATGACCGAGGCCGTGGGCTCGGTCGGATGATCGCCACTCCCGTGTTCGACCTGATCCAAGAACAAGATCGGACTCGATTCGCCTGCGCCATTCCCCAGGGCTCCGCATCGGCAGCCATTGCGGAGCGGGCCGGGATGAAGAACGCCTTCCACGCCCAGCGAAGCCGGCTCACCCTCGCCGAAGTCGACTGGAGTCTCGTGAGCGAATGGGTGGCGAAGGCGAAACAATGGGCGTTCGATTACGAATTGCTCTTCCTGTCGGGCCCTATCCCGGAAGAGCACCTGGCCGCCTATTGCCGGCTCAAGGACGTCATGAACTCCGCACCGCTGGAGGACTTCGAAAGGGATCCCGAAGTGATGACTCCAGAGATGTGGCGTGGCCTGGAAGCCCTCGACCGGAACCGTCATACCGACTTTCTCGTCTATGTGGCTCGTCACAAGCCAACCGGTTCGTTCGTCGGCCTGACCGAGGCCGTCTATCAGAAACTGAATCCTCCTCAGGCCTGGCAGGTCGACACCGCGGTCGACCCTGTTCATCGTGAAAAGGGTCTCGGCCGCTGGCTCAAGGCCGCCATGTTGCAGAAGATTCGGTCCGATTTCCCTTTGGTGGAGCGGATCGACACCGACAACGCCGGTTCCAACGAGCCGATGTTGAACATCAATCTTGCTCTGGGGTTCAAGCGGATACTGATGAACCACATCTGGCAGGGCGACGTTGCGACGATCCGGGAGCGGCTTGGGGTTTAGACCGCCGATCGTTCAGGCACGAGCCAATCGCACGATCCCCTAAGGGCTCGTCTAAACCTCGTCCCAACTCTCGGCTGGGTCTGCACTCTCGTGTTCACCTTCGATTCGGGCGACATAGGCGGCTGCCTCGCTACGGCGGCTCATGCCCATTTTGGCGAGGAGGTTCGACACGTAGTTCTTGACCGTCTTCTCAGCAAGAAACATCTCCTCGGCGATCTGTCGATTCGTCATCCCGTGCGCGATGTACTGGACAATGGTTCGCTCCTGCTTGGAGAGCTTCGACAGGACGGGGTCGTCCTTGGGCCCGGTTCGGAGACGCTCGAAGAGTCGCTCTGTCATCTCCGGGTCGAGAAGCGATTCTCCGGCTCCCACCTTGCGGATGCTCTCAACCAGGTCCGTTGCCTTCACACGTTTCAGGACGTAGCCGGAAGCCCCGGCCAGGATCGCCGCCATCAACGCCTCCTCGTCGGCGAACGATGTGAGCATCAGCACCCGCACCTCAGGGAATCGCGACCGCATGTCACGGCATGCCTCCACCCCGCTGCGGTCCGGAAGACGCACGTCGAGGACGACGACCTCTGGCTGGTCGAAGCCGACCCGTCGCAGTCCTTCCTCGGCATTGCCTGCCTCGCCGACAACTTCCATGTCGTCCTGGGCGTCGATGAGCCCCTTGAGCCCGGCTCGGACTACCTCGTGGTCATCGACCAACAGCACACGCAGCTTCGACATGAACCCGACGCTAGCCATTGGTTAACGTCTTGAACGATGTCGCAGCCTGAGTTCATCTCCCGACTTCCGGCCTTGATCGAGGCCGCCGCCTCGGTCATAGAGGCCGGGGACCTCCAACAGTTGCTGCGACGGCTCGTCTCCGAGGCCCGTCTCGCCACCGGTGCCTTGTATGTCGCACTGGGTGTCATCGGGGATCACGGTGTGCTCGTCGAGTTCATCCACGAAGGGATGTCGCCGGAGACCGTTGCCCGGATCGGAATGCCGCCGAAGGGACTTGGAGTGCTCGGCACGGTGGTACGGGAGAAGAAGACCATCCGCCTCGATTCCATCGAGGACCATCCCGACTCGTACGGTTTCCCCCCGAATCACCCGTCGATGAGGTCGTTCCTCGGTGTGCCAGTCATGGCCGGCGGGAGAGCATTCGGCAATCTCTACCTCTCGGACAAGAAAGGTGGATTCACCGACTCCGACGTGGTCACGATCGAGGCCCTGAGTCGAATCGCCGGCTCGGCCCTCACCACGGCACGTCTCCACGAGCGCCTGCGTAGCCTGGCGGTCGTCGAGGATCGGGAGCGAATCGCCCGGGACCTTCACGACTCGGTGATCCAGGACCTGTTCGCGGTGGGATTGGGGCTTCAGGGAGTCTCGGCAAGGGTCACCGATGAGACCGCGGCGGCCACACTGGAAAACTCGGTTGATCGACTTGATACAGCCGTCGAGACACTCCGCAGTTATGTGTTCCAGCTGCGTGCCGGCCCGCAGCATCCGCTCCAACTCGAGGATCGCCTCCAGGAGTTGGTGTCGCGGATGGGAGCGGCGTATCCAAGCGATGTGCGTCTCGACCTGGCGGTCACGGAACGGGGGGAGGGGCCGTTCGATGACGAGATCTTCAAGCTGGTGACCGAGGCTTTGAGCAACGCACTCCGACACTCCGGAGCGGCACATGTGGACGTGTTGGTCGAATCGGGTGCCGATGGCTGGCGGTTGAGAGTCCAAGATGATGGGCGAGGATTCGACACAGATCTGGCGAGCCCGGGCATGGGTCTCAGCAATCTCAACTCCCGGACCGCCCGCCTGGGTGGAACCACCAGCATCACCAGCAGTCCCGGCGTGGGGACCCTGGTGGAAATCGAGATCCCGGTCAGTTGACCGATTCGGCGTCCAGAGCCTGGGCGATGCGATCGACCCAGGTCTTAACCGTTGCGTCGGCGAGCTTGCGAAAGGCGATCCGGTCGATCATCTTGCCCAACGGCCCCATTGGCGGCTCATAGGTTCCCTCGAAGGTGAGCTTGGTCTGGGTGAGGCCAACATGGGAGAGAACCAAGTCGGCCGTCATCGTTGGGAATAGCGAGCTGGCTCCGGTGGCGACCCACCTGATGGGATAGACCAACCCCTTGCGGTGGATCTCGTGGGCACCGATCTCCAACCTGACTTCTTTGGCAAGACCGTCGACATGCGGCCCGACCCTGGCCCGCAGCGACTCACCTTTTCGATAGGCGATTCCTGCCCACTCGTCGAGGTCGTCGTTGATGGCGTTGAGCCGTTGCTCGACCACTCCAAGGGGCACCCGAACCAGCGTCTCGTAGTGAACGAACATCTAGAGACGACCCGGCCGGGTTCGGAACGAGAACCCGCGCCCCGACACCATCCCGGTGATCTCGTCGATCGATACCTCCACCACGTGCGGGAAGCTGGCCATTGCCTGAAACCCGTCTCGATTCAGCGGAGAGCCCAGGACCCTCTCGTACTTCTCCATCAACAACTCAACGGCGCGGGTGGTGGTCGCTGGATCGGTTCGCTCTGCAGCGTGTCCTTGCACGATCACGCTCATCCAGTCACCCGTCTCGTCATCGAAGCGGGAAACCTCGATCGAGACCTTGGGGTTGACGGCCATGGCATCGAATCGCTTGCCGGGTTTGGTCCTGAAAAGGATGCGACTGCCGTCGAGCACGAACGACATCGGGCTCACATAGGGATCGCCGTCGGACACGACGCCTATGTGGGCCACCATGGCCTCGCCCAGGAATTGCCGCGCCTCTTCTTCTGAAATCGAATCCATGGTTCACGCTCGAGTCGGCTCGCTCATCGCCCAGAGCACATCTTTGATCGAGATCATCCCGAGCACCCGAGCGCCGTCGACGACCGGGATGTGGCGATATCCGCTGCCGAGCATCCAATCCGCTGCTTCCTGCACCGACATGTTGGGGTCGATGGAGTCGGGGTAAGCCGTCATCCATTCGTCCACACGCGCCAGATCCAGGTCGGCGCCCTCGGCTACTGCATCGAGGACGTCGCGTTCGGTGAGGATGCCTTCGAGAGCCCCGTCAACCTCGACTGCCACCGACCCGACTCGGTTGGACTTCATCTCGGAGGCGGCGGTGCGAATGGTTGCGTTAGGTGCCACCCAGATCACATCTCCACCTATCAGCTCTCGAACCGTCATTGGTTTCCTTTCCTCGTCGTTCTCCATCATCAGATTTCCTGGCTGAATCGGGGAGCGGCATAAGTCCCTAGATCTAGGGACCAATGCGTCTAAGCCCGACCGGTGCCTCCCCTTATGGTGGTCCGATGACCTCAAGACGTACTGAAACGGATGACTCATCGCCCGCGGCCATGTTCGACAAGTTGCTGATCCTTGTGGCTGTGATGGGAGCGGCCGTGGCGGTCCTGGCAGCGGTGGTTGCCATCCGGGGCCCTTCCGCTGCGGGAGACGCTCAGGGCGAACAGCAGACAGGTCATCTCACCCTCAGTGAGTTCGTCATCGAGGGAGACTTGCAGTTCCAAGAAGGGTCCCTCCGACTGGAGGTGACCAACTCAGGCTCGCAGGTGCACAACCTGAATCTCGAAGGGGGACCGTCGACTCCTGATCTGAGCATCGGAGATTCGGCAGGGTTGGACCTGGGCAGCCTCACCGCAGGGTCCTACATCGTCTTTTGCTCGATCCCGGGTCATCGCGCAGCCGGCATGGAAGCGGCTCTGGTTGTTGGGGAGGGAGCCACCATGGACCAGGGTGAAGGCCCTGAGCGCACGGCTGCCGATTGGGCCGCGCTGGACCAGGTGATGACCGAGTCGATCATGGCGTTTCCGGCCGAAACCGAAGGCCGAGGCAATCAACTGCTTCAGCCCCAGATCCTTGCGGACGGCACGAAGGAGTTTCATCTCACCGCGGCCATCACCAGATGGGAGGTTTCACCGGGGAAGGTGGTCGATGCGTGGACCTACAACGGGATGGTCCCCGCGCCAATGATCCGAGTGGATGTCGGCGACCGGGTCCGGGTCGTGCTGGACAACCAGCTGCCCATGGGAACCGACATCCATTGGCACGGGGTCAAGGTCCCGAACAGCATGGATGGGGTGGCGCCGATCACCCAACCGTTGGTGGAGTCTGGTGAGACCTTTGTCTATGAGTTCACTGCCCGGGAACCGGCGATCGCCATGTACCACGCCCATCACCACGCGCAGATGCAAGTGCCCAACGGGCTCTTTGGCACATTCATCGTGGGGGACACCCCAGTTCCGGGGGGCCAGACCGTTTCCGGTGTTGAGATCCCTGATGATCTGGAGATTGCCCAGGAGATCCCGATGGTGCTAAACGACGCCGGGGTGATCGGGCTGAGTCTCAATGCCAAGTCGTTTCCCGCCACTGAGCCCTACACCGGCAAGGTCGGTGATTGGGTGGTGGTCCACTACTTCAACGAAGGGATGCAGATCCACCCGATGCACCAGCATCAATTCCCCCAACTCGTCTTCGCCAAGGACGGGATCCCATTGGATCATCCTTACTGGGCCGACACCGTCAGCATTGCTCCCGGAGAGAGATACTCGGTGCTGTTCATGCTCGAAGACCCCGGGGTCTGGGTCTGGCACTGCCATATCTTGAACCATGTGGAAAGCGATGCAGGCATGTTCGGCATGGTCACCGCATGGATCGTCGAGGAGTGATCGCTACCTTTCGCAGCCGATGTTCAACTTCCTCTATCCGCAGGCCGGCGTTGTCGACGACCTCCTGGGACTGGTGTTGGGGTCGGATCGGTCCATCTCCGGTCGTCCCTGGGTGCTGCTCAACATGGTGGCTTCGGTCGATGGCGCCATCACCATCCACGGGCGGTCAACCGGGCTGGGCGACGAGGACGACCTTGCGATGTTCAAGGCGCTTCGGGCTGTCCCTGACGTGATCCTGGTGGGCGCGGGCACGGTTCGGGCCGAGGATTACGGGCCGGTCCGCCTCGATCAACAACGTCTGGAACGGAGGAGGGCGCTGGGCAAGGCGGACCTACCGAGACTGGCGGTCGTCTCCGGCCGGCTCGATCTGGATCCCGAGTCGAGACTGTTCTCGAGACCCGAGACGCCGCCAATCATCCTGACTGGGCCGATGGCGGACCCGGAGCGGCGAAAGTCCCTCGGAATGGTGGCAGAGGTGGTCGTCCTCGAGGATCTCAGCGTCGAGACGGTGCTGAGACATCTGGGCCAGGCAGAGGTGATCCTCTGCGAGGGAGGCCCACACCTCAATTCCCAATTGGCGGCCGCGGGGGTGATCGACGAGGTCAACCTGACGGTGGCACCCCTCATCGCTGGGGGCGTTTCGAAGCGAATCGTTCAAGGTTCCGTGGCTGATCCGCCATCGAAATTGGAACTCGATCGGATCGTGGCAGGCGACCGCTCTCTTTTCTTCCGTTATCTGAGGCAGATCGGTCCCAACTAGGCGATGTTCGGTCGGTGGGGCACCATTTCTCGGCCGGCACCTCGGTAACGTTGGGCTGATGGGAAAGCACGCCGATCTCTACGAGAGGCACCTGAAGGTCCTACCCGGGTGGGCGCCCCTCTACTACGAGCAGCCGATCTCGATCGTCGATGGCGATGGCCGCCATGTGGTGGATGCCGAGGGCAATCGCTATCTCGACTTCTTCGGGGGGATCCTGGTCACGATGACCGGGTATCGGGTCCCGGAGGTGGTAGACGCCATCAAGCGGCAAGCCGATCGGATGCTGCACACGTCGACCCTTTACCTGATCGAATCCCAGATCGAACTGGCCGAGAAGGTGGCCGAACTCTCCGGCATCCCGGACGCCAAGGTCTTCTTCACCAACTCCGGGACCGAGGCCAACGACGCCGCACTGATGCTGGCCACCACCTACCGCAAATCCAACCAGGTGCTGGCCATTCGTGGCAGCTATCACGGAAAGTCACACTCGACTATCGCCATCACCGGTCTCAAGGCGTGGTCGGGGACCAGTTTCTCCCCCTTCCAGGTGACTTATGTCCACGGCGGTTACAAGTTGCGCAGCCCTTTCGGCCATCTCTCCGACCAAGACTTCATCGCCGCCTGCGTGGCCGATCTCGAGGACCTGTTGCGGGTGGCCAGCGCCGGTGAGCCGGCGGTGATGATTGCCGAGCCGATCCAGGGCGTCGCTGGCTTCGTCACGCCACCGGACGGGTTCTTTGGCGCGATGAAGAAGGTTCTCGACGCCCACGGGATCCTCTTCATCTCCGACGAGGTCCAGACCGGCTGGGGACGGACCGGCGAGCATTTCTGGGGGTACCAGGCCCACGGGATCACCCCGGACCTGCTCACTTTCGCCAAGGGGTTGGGCAATGGCTTGAGCATCGGAGGGGTGGTGGCCCCGGCCGAGATCATGGAGTCCTATCCCGCACTCGGGATCTCGACGTTTGGAGGGAACCCTCTTGCAACCGCGGGGGCCCTGGCCAATCTCGAAGTTCTCCTCGACCACGACCTGCAGACCAACGCTCTCAAGGTTGGGAACCGCCTGATGCAGAATCTCATCCCCCTCTCCGAGGAGTTGGAGATGATCGGAGAGGTCCGGGGCAAGGGTCTGATGATCGGCGTCGAGTTGGTGGGGCCCAGCGGTGAGCCCGCCCCGAAAAAGGCGGCTGCAGCCCTGGAAGCGGCGCGTGAGGAAGGCTTGTTGATCGGCAAGGGTGGGATGTACGGGAACTCGTTGCGCATCGCGCCGGCGCTGTCATTGACCGAGGAAGAGGCAGACGAGGGTTTCGCCAGACTCGAGCGAGCGCTCCGGCGGATCTGACAAGAGGCCACGTCCCGTGGCCCGTTTTCCGTAATCGTAATCCGTAACCCGTTTCCGACCCGAACGGTAAACGGTCAACGGTGAACGGTGAACGGGGCGGCCGCAGGCCGTCCATGTTGGGATCCGTCGACCTCGACCACGATCCTGTGGCTCAGGCAAGTGAAGTCCGCGATGTAGGGGCCGATCGGGTGCTGTCTTCGGAATCTGACACCAAGTTGGTTGTGGCGGAGGTGGCTCCAGACCAGGCGCTCTGGCCACGTTCCGTGGCCCGTTTTCCGTAATCCGTAATCCGTAACCCGTTTCCGACCCGAACGGTGAACGGTGAACGGGGCGGCCGCAGGCCGCTCTAGAGCAGGGCTTGCAAATCGATATCGCAGCTGGGGTGACGGAGCTTGGCCAGGCCTCGGGCTTCGATCTGACGGACTCGCTCCCGGGTCGAATTGATCACCTTGCCCACATCGGACAGGGTCCAGGGCTCGTCACCGTCGAGCCCGAAACGAAGCCAGAGCACCTGTTGCTCCTCCAGATCGAGGATCTGGAGGGCCTTGATCAAACGATCCCGTCGCCAGGCTGAGGCCGCCCGGTCCTCCGGATTGGCAGCCCCGGTGTCCTCGACGAAGTCCTGAAGTGAGGCGTCCCCGTCTTCCCCCACGGGGCGGTCGAGGGAGACAGTTTCTGCCGGGGCCTCCAATGCGGCGAGAACCCTCTCGGTGTCCAAGCCCGATGCCTCGGAGATCTCCTCGAGGGTGGGCGCCCGGTGATACCTGTCGTGAAGACTCTGTTTGGTGTCCTGGACGGTGCGGACCACGTCGACCATGTGCACCGGGAGCCGGATGGTCCGGCCGTTGTTGCCCAATCCTCTCGTGATCGCCTGACGGATCCACCAGGTGGCGTAGGTGGAGAACTTGAAGCCCTTGC